>NZ_SSOJ01000129.1 GCF_029871205.1 Pseudomonas sp. BN417
GGGGTCCTTGCCTCACCTCTTTCGCACAGGTTCAGGCAACGACTGGGCATCAGAATTGCTGCGTCCTATCAGGCGCGAGTCACCCCTCTACCCCTGGGAGAGGGGCGGGGGTGAGGGATGTATCAGGCCGGTGCGGAGGCCTGAAAGACCCGTGCTAGACACTTCTGTTCGGTATTGCAACAGCTAACGCAGACATAGCCAATGAATTCGCCCCCACAGTAACAGCAGAAGCGGCCCCGCATTGCGCGGGGGCCAGGTCCGTCACTGATGTTGCTTGGCGTCCTCGACACCCGCGGTGTTGTTCAGCAGGGCGCCGGTGGCGGTCTGGAGGAAGGCTTCCAGGTACTTCTGCAGGCGCGGGTCGCTGTCGCCGGGGATGCGCTCGACCTTGGCGTCGGCGCCCAGCTGGTACTGGTAGAGGCGCGCCGGAAAGCCCTTGGGCTGCACCAGGATGCGGTCGTCGCTGACGATGGCCACGGTCTGGTCGCTGCCGGAGGGCTTGATCACGCCGATGCCCGGATCGTCGGCTGGCAGGTTCAGCAGGTCGCGGCCCCAGCACTGGTGGCGCACTTCGCCACCCAGGCGGCCCATGATGGTGGGGACCACGTCGATCTGGGTGCCGACGGTGTGGTTGAGGTTGCCGAACTTCTCTTGCACGCCGGGGCCGATCAACAGCAGCGGTACGTTGAAGCGGAACAGGTCCATCTCGGTGAGCTGCTTGTCGCTGCCGAAGCCGTGGTCGCCCACCAGCACGAACAGGGTGTCCTTGAAGTAGGGCTCCTTGCGCGCCTTCTCGAAGAACTGGCCGAGGGCCCAGTCGGCATAGCGCATGGCCGTCAGGTGCTCGTCGAGACCGCCATGGCCGGTGACCCGCTCCACCGGCAGGTCAGTGGGCAGGGCATAGGGCGTGTGGTTCGAGAGGGTCTGCAGCAGGGCGTAGAAGGGCTTGTCGGTGGACTGTTTGGCCAGCTCGGCGGCGCCGCGGTCGAACATGTCCTGGTCGGAAACGCCCCAGGTCTTGTCCATGAACACCGGGTTGACGAAGTCCTCACGGCCGATGAAGCGGGTCATGCCCTGGTTGCTGAAGAAGCCGGACTGGTTGTCCCACTGGAAATTGCCGTTGTAGACGTAGAGGTCGTCGTAGTCGCGGGCGCTGAGCAGCTGCGGCAGGCCGGAGAACTTGTGCGCGCCCTCGGGGGTGCGCATCAGGTACTCGAAGCTGGGCAGGTTGGGGAAGCAGGCCATGGTGGCGAACATGCCCTGGTGGGTATGGGTGCCATTGGAGAAGTAACGGTCGAACAGCAGGCCTTCCTTGGCCAGCTTGTCGAAGTAGGGGGTGATGCCGTCCTGGTTGCCCATGGCGCCGACATAGCGGCCGGCGAAGCTCTCCATGAGGATTACCACCACGTTGCGGATCGGCAGCGTGCCTTCGGCCGGCGGGGTGAAGTCGCGGCGGATGGCCGCCTTGTCGGCGTCCACCAGCGTGTCGTTGGGGGTCAGCAGCATCTGGCGCACGGCGGCCAGGGCCTCGTCCTCGGGCAGGGTAGCCTTCCAGGCGTTGTCACGGTGGGAGGAGAAGCTGTTCTTGGCGGCGTCCACCAGGGTCAGGGTGCCGTTCAGGCCCAACTGGTTGGCGAACATCGAATCGGTGGTGAAGGCATCGCCCCAGCGCAGCGGCGGACCCTGGCGCAGGTGGCCGCGGACGGCGACCACGGCCACCACCAGGCAGATCATGAAGATGGCCAGGCGGCCGAACCAGGGGGCGGTGTTGCGCGTGGCGGGCATTTCGCTGGCGCGAACGCGCGGACGGCTCGCCAGGTCGAGGCCGCGGAACAGCAGGTAGAGCAGGGCGGTGGCCAGTGCCCAGGCGATCAGGTAGCGGCCCACCGGGAAGCCGTTCCAGATCATGCTGGCGACCGTGCCCAGGTCTTCCTGCAGGTACTGGAACACCAGGCTGTTCAGGCGCTGGTGGAACTCCCGGTAGAAGTCCAGCTCGCTGATGCCGAGGAACAGGGTCAGGCTGGCGAAGGCAGTCAGCCACAGGCGGTGCAGGCCACGGGCGGCCATGGCACGGGCGCTGAGCAGCGAAAGCAGCAGCGGCACGCAAGCGAATACCACCACGCGCAGGTCGAAGCGCAGGCCGTTGTAGAAGGCTTCGACGAAGACCGAGGCCGGGCTGTCGCCAATCTGGTCGCTGTTGTACGCCAGCAGCGCCACCCGTAACAGGCTGTACATCACCAGCAGCGCGCAAGCGCTGAGCAGGGTGAAGGCCAGGTGGCTCTTGACGGTGGGGGTGTCCAGGCTGAACGAGGTCTGCCGGGTGGCGATGGGTTCCTTTGCGGTCATGCGATCAAGCATCCATAGGGCTCAAGACGAAAGGCGGGCCCCAGTGGGTGGGCGGTGCCAGAGGCGATAAGACCGCCTGATGGCACATTGGTTCCAATCGGGGCCGCCGAAACCGGGCGGACTTTGACAGATGGAATGTGAAGAGAACGTCAATTGGAGGAGGGTTGCGGGAGATTGGTCGAGGGGATGAATGACTGTGGGGGCGAATTCATTGGCTATGTCTGCGTTAGCTGTTCAGACCTGTGCACCTGTCTGACACATCCCTCTCCCCCGGCCCCTCTCCCAGAGGTAGAGGGGTGACTCGCGCCGGACAGGACGCGGCAATCCTGACGCCTGGTCATTGCCTGAACCTGTGCAGCAGAGGTGGGGCGGCGACTCTGCCCCGTCAGGAGGCCGAGCGGAAGCGTTGCGCAGGGGGACGAGCGGCATGGATGCCGCGAGAGGCGTGCGGGGCCATGGATGGCCCCTCACGCCGGGCCCCCGGAGCAACGATGGAGCGAGGGAACCCGACGAAGTCGGGCCGGATGCAGGGGCAAGCGTTTTTGGTTTCTTTTTTGGCGACTGAAAAAAGAGACTCGCCGGGAGGCGAAACAAGGACTCGCAGCCCACTCGATAAGCAACTCGGCTCAGGACGTTCTAGCAACACTTAATGCAGACATAGCCAATTCATTCGCTAAGCAGGCCGCAGGTCTGCCCTGCGGAGCTCGAATGGGGCTGCTTCGCAACCCTCAGCGAATGAAATCGCCCCCACAAAGGTAGGGCAGGCAGCCTCAGTGCCTGCCTCCGGGCCTCAACCCAATCCCAATGCCTTGGCTACGCCAGCGCCGTAGGCCGGGTCGGCCTTGGTGCAGTTGGCCACGTGCCGCTGCTTCACCTCCAGCGGCGCGTCGCCCATGCCGCGCGCGGTGTTCTCGAACAGCAGTTGCTGCTGCGCCGGCGTCATCAGGCGGAACAGGTTGCCGGGTTGTTCGAAGTGGTCCACGTCGACCCGGTGGTCCCAGTTGGCGGCATCGCCTTCCAGCGGCAGCGGCGGCTCGGCCAGCGCCTGGCTGTCCTCCCAGATTCCCTGGCTGTTGGGGTAGTGGGCGATGGTGGAGCCGGCGTTGCTGTCGGTGCGCATGGCGCCGTCGCGGTGGTAGCTGTTGTACGGGCAGCGCGGGGCGTTCACCGGGATCAGGTTGAAGTTCACCCCCAGCCGGTAGCGCTGGGCGTCGCCATAGGAGAAGAGCCGCGCCTGGAGCATCTTGTCCGGCGAGAAGCCGATGCCGGGGACTATGTTGGCCGGCGAGAAGGCCGCCTGTTCCACTTCGGCGAAGTGGTTTTCCGGGTTCTTGTTGAGCTCCATTACCCCCACTTCGATCAAGGGGTAGTCGCCATGCGGCCAGACCTTGGTGAGGTCGAAGGGGTTGTGCTTGTGGTTGCGTGCCTGGTCCTCTGTCATCACCTGGATGCACAGGGTCCAGCGCGGGAAGTCGCCCTTCTCGATGCTGTCGTAGAGGTCACGCAGGTGGCTCTCCCGGTCGCCGCCTATCACCTGGGCGGCTTCGCTGTCGCTGAGGTTCTCGATCCCTTGCCGGGTCTTGAAGTGAAACTTGACCCAGACCCGCTCGTTCTTCGCGTTGAGCATGCTGAAGGTGTGGCTGCCGAAACCGTGCATGTGCCGGTAGGTCTTCGGGATGCCTCGGTCGCTCATGACGATGGTGATCTGGTGCAGCGCCTCCGGCAGCAGGGTCCAGAAGTCCCAGTTGTTCGCTGCGCTGCGCAGGCCGGTACGCGGGTCGCGCTTGACCGCGTGGTTGAGGTCGGGGAAACGCAGCGGGTCGCGGAAGAAGAATACCGGTGTGTTGTTGCCGACTATGTCCCAGTTGCCTTCGTCGGTGTAGAACTTCACCGCGAAGCCACGGATGTCGCGTTCGGCATCGGCCGCGCCGCGTTCGCCGGCGACGGTGGAGAACCGCAGGAAGAGCGGAGTCTGCTTGCCGACCTTGGCGAAGATGCTGGCGCGGGTGTAGCGGGTGATGTCGTGGGTGACGGTGAAGGTGCCGTAGGCGCCGGCGCCCTTGGCGTGCATGCGCCGCTCGGGGATCACTTCGCGGTCGAAGTGGGCGAGCTTCTCGATCAGCCAGATGTCCTGCAACAGCGCCGGGCCGCGCGGACCGGCGGTCTGGATGTTGAGGTTGTCCACCACCGGTGCGCCGGTGGCGTTGGTCAGTTTCTTGGTCATCTCAGGCCTCTCCTTGGGTTGCAAAGTGATGCGGCGGACGACTACAGCCCCGGAACAGGACTCGCAACGCAAACGTCCGGAGAAGCTTAGACGAGGCTTCCGGGCCTGACCGGTCAGCCGTCGCCGGCGCCTCGGCCGGGCAGCTCGAGGCCGGCCAATTTCTCCGGATTGCGCACGATGTAGATGTTGCTGACCTGGCCCAGCTCGTCATAGGCGAAGGTGACCGAGGCCACCACCTCCCCGGCACTGGCCAGGATCACCCCGCGCCCACCGTTGAGGTCGGCGGGCAGCCAGCGATAGTCGCCCCAGTAGCCGCGCAGCGAGTCGTGGATGAACGCCAGTACCTCGGCCTTGCCATGGAGAATGTGGCCCAGGGTCGGCACCTTGCCGCCACCGTCGGCGCAGAGTTCCACTTCGTCTGCGAGCAGGGCGGTCAGCCCGGCGGTGGCACCAGTGGCGATGGCCGCATGGAAGGCGTCGAGCAGCTGTTCCTGACGCTCGCGCGGCGGGGCGTGGCGCACCTTGCCCTCGGCCAGTCCGGCGCGGGCGCGGGACACCAGCTTGCGGCAGGCGGCCTCCTGCACGCCGATGGCACGGGCGACATCCGGGTAGTCCAGGTCGAAGATATCGACGAGCAGGTAGGCCGCGCGTTCCCTGGGGGTGAGCCGTTCCAGCAACAGGAGGAAGGCGGTGGACAGCGAGGAGGAGAGTTCCAGCATCTGTTCCGGCGACTCGGTGGTTTCGCTGTGGATGGGTTCGGGCAGCCAGGTGCCGACGTAGTCCACCCGCGCCCGGTGCGCCAGGCGCAGCTGGTCGATGCAATGGCGGGTGCAGAGGGTGGTCAGCCAGGCGCGCGGATTGTCCAGGGCGGCGTGATCGCTTTCGCGCCACTTGAGGAAGGTCTCCAGTACCGCATCCTCGGCATCGCTGCGCGAGCCGAGGATGCGGTAGGCCAGGTTCAGCAGGAAGCGGCGGCTGTCTTCGAAGACAGCCGTTGCAGCGGTTTCTCTCACGTCAGTGCCTCGATATCTGGATGCGGTTCCAGAGGTTGATCATGGCCACGGTGGCGGTCAGCACGCCGATTTCCACGTCGCTGAAATGCTCGCGCAATGCCGTGCGCAGGGCAGCATAGTCGGTCCGGCGGTCGAGCTGGGTGAGGGCCTCGGTCCAGGCCAGGGCCGCCTTCTCGCGCGGGGTGAAGTCGCTGCAGTGGTCCCAGACCACCAGACGGTCAAGGCGCTCGTCGGTCTCGCCGTCTTCCCGCGCTTCACGGGTGTGCATCTTCACGCAGAAGGCGCACTGGTTGAGTTGCGAGGCCCGCAGCTGCACCAGGTGGTGCAGGCTGCGCGGGAGGCCCAGGGCGTCCATGGGCGCGTGCACCTCGCCCATGGCGTTGATGACTTCGGGGATGACCTGCTGATAGTTGACGGGGCTTGCGGGGGGCATGGCGGTGTCCTTGGCTCGGGTTGGAAGGGGTTACACCTTCACGACGAACCAGGGAGCGGGTTTGTGACGCCAGCGAGCAATTTATCCAGGCAGACATGCGTAGGGTGAAAATCCGCGTAGCGGATTTCCACCGGGAAGGTGGATAGATGAAGCGCTATCCCCCTACGGTTTGCGGTCCATTAGCGCGGCGGCTTCGCGGGTGACCAGTTCGACGAAGGACAGTGCCAGGGGCGAGCGCTCGCCGCGCCTGCGCACCAGCCAGACTGCGGTGGTCGCGCCGGTGTCCAGGAGGGTGCGGTAGACCACGCCGTCGACCCGGGTGCGGCGGAAAGAGGCGGGCAGCACCGATACCCCCAGCCCCGCCGATACCAGGCCGATGATGGTCATCGCCTCGCTGGCTTCCTGGGCGATGCGCGGGGAGAAGCCCGCCTCGCGGGTGAGCGCGATCAGCTGGTCGTAGAGGCCGGTGCCGAAGGTACGCGGGAAGAACACGAAGGGTTCCTCCGCCATGGCAGCGATTTCAAGCCCTTCCGCGCTGCCTTCGGCCAGCGGGTGATCGGCGCGCAGCACCGCCACCAGCGGTTCGCGGAACAACTCCACGGCCAGCAGGTTGTCCGGCAGGGCGAGGGGGCGGATCACTCCCACCTGCAACCTGTCTTCCAGCAGCGCCTTGACCGTTTCCGCGCTGCTCATTTCATGCAGCTCCAGGTGCACGTCGGGGTAGGCCTGGCGGAAGGCGTGGATGCTGCGGGGAACAGTGGAGGTGAAGGGCGCCGACGAGGTGAAGCCGACCTTCAGTTCGCCCAGTTCGCCACGCTGGGCGCGGCGCGCCAGTTGCACCGCCTTGTCCACCTGGGCCAGCACCTGGCGGGACTCGTCGAGGAACAGGCGACCGGCTTCGGTGAGCTCCACCCGTCTGTTGGTGCGTTCCAGCAGGCGCGCGCCGACTTCTTCCTCCAGCGCCTGGATCTGCTGGCTCAAGGGCGGCTGGGAAATGCCCAGTTGCTCGGCCGCCCGGCCGAAATGCAACTCCTCGGCCACGGCAATGAAGTAGCGCAGATGTCTGAGTTCCATGGGGTCGCCTATTGATATGTTTTGAGTATCAAATGTGTCGAACAATATATTGGAGATAATATAAACCGCTCTATATTCTTCGCCCCATAACCCCAACAACGAATTCCCCAGCCCCAAATACAGGCGGCACGGCATCGTTGTGCCTGCTCGCCGCAAACTCTCCGAAGGTGCCCCGTGAGCAAACCCCAGGCAGTACTCAAGACCGAAGACGAACCCGCGTTTAGCGAGGCGGCCCGTGAAGCAGCCGAGCTGCCGGACGCCGCCGCCAATGACCCCGAACTCCCGACCTACATCAGGAAGGGCACACCGCAGTTCATGCGCACCTCGCTGGCGCTGTTCTCCGGCGGCTTCGCCACCTTCGCCCTGCTGTACTGCATCCAGCCGATGATGCCGGTGCTGTCCAAGGCCTTCTCGATCACCGCCGCCCAGAGCAGCTTGGCGCTCTCGGTGTCCACCGCCATGCTCGCCCTCGGCCTGCTGGTGACCGGGCCGCTGTCCGACGCCATCGGCCGCAAGCCGGTGATGGTGGTGTCGCTGATCGCCGCCGCCCTGTTCACCCTGGCCAGCGCGGCGATGCCGACCTGGGAAGGCGTGCTGGTAATGCGCGCGCTAGTGGGCCTGTCCCTCAGCGGCCTGGCCGCCGTGGCCATGACCTACCTCAGCGAGGAAATCCACCCGCACCACCTGGGCCTGTCCATGGGGCTCTACATAGGCGGCAATGCCATAGGCGGCATGAGCGGCCGGTTGATCAGCGGGGTGATGGTGGACTTCGTTTCCTGGCATGCGGCCCTGGCGCTGATGGGCGGCCTGGCGCTGCTGGCGGGCCTGGTGTTCTGGCGCGTGCTGCCGGAGTCCCGGCACTTCCGCCCGGCGCCTCTCAAGCCCGCCACCCTGGTCGAGGGCTATCGCCTGCACTTCAGGGACGCCGGCCTGCCCTGGCTGTTCCTGATCGGCTTCCTGCTGATGGGCAGCTTCGTCACCCTGTTCAACTACATCGGCTACCGCCTGCTGGCGGGGCCCTACCAGATGAGCCAGGCCCTGGTGGGCGTGCTCTCGGTGGTCTACCTCTCGGGCATCTACAGCTCGGCCTGGGTCGGGTCCCTGGCGGACAAGGTGGGCCGGCGCAAGGTGCTCTGGGCGGCCATCCTGCTGATGCTGGGCGGCCTCGTGCTGACGCTGTTCAGCCCCCTGGGCGTGATCCTCGCCGGCATGGCGATCTTCACCTTCGGCTTCTTCGGCGCCCACTCGGTGGCCAGCAGCTGGATCGGCCGCCGTGCCCAGCGCGCGAAGGGCCAGGCCTCGTCACTCTACCTCTTCAGCTACTACGTGGGTTCGAGCCTGGCCGGCACCCTCGGCGGGCTGTTCTGGCACCACTACGGCTGGGAGGGCGTCGGCCTGTTCATCGGCTCGTTGCTGGTGGTGGCGGTGCTGGTGTCCCTGCACCTGGCGCGGTTGCCGGCGCTGCCGGGCAACGCCATCGTCCAGCCGGCACATTGACCGGCGCACCAGGGACCGGCCGCGGTCCCTGGCTTCGAGTGCGGAGATTGGCACCGCCCGGGGTGCGACAACACGCCTCTCGCGGCGATATCCCCGGCGGGGGGCGGGGCTGGCAGAATAGCCGGCCTACCCACCGGCCAGAGTGGGAGCTTGCCTGCCTTTCATGCGTGCACCCGTTCCGCTTCATTCAGGGGAAGTACAGCATGAGCATCACCTCCGCCGATATCTGCAAGGCCGCCGACGCCCTCACGGGTTTCGTCGGCTTCAACCGCAAGCTGGGCAAGTACATCGTGCGCTTCAGCGAAGACTCGTTTGGCATGGATGTGCCGGACGACAGCATCACCCCGGCCAGCGAGTTCGTCTGGGTCGCGAAGGCCGGCCAGGTGATGACCCTCAGCCGCGAGTGCCTGCAGATCCTGCTGGACCAGAACATCAACGACCGACTCAACCTGTGCGACACGCTGCTGGTCTACCTGCGTCGCACCGACCTGCCGGAGATCAGCGCCGAGCGGCTGCGGCTTTGAAGGAAACCGGCGTCACCGGGCAACTTCATCGTTCATCCAGTGCATCGACCGGTTACCCGGCGCATGGGCATATTTCAGTGCGGCATTCGTCGAGATGGCGCGTATCGACGCCGCCCGCCGCCTGGCGGAGGAGTCGGACATCCCCATGAAACGCCTGGCCGACGAAGTGGGCTACGCCAACGTCGACGGCTTTCGCCGGGCGTTCTTCCGCCGCCTGGGGGTGACGCCGAGCGACTACCGGGTGCGTTTCAAGGTTGATGGTTGAGGGCGGCGCCCATGCCGATCTGGTTGCCGTCAGGGTCCCGCACGGAGAAGTCGCGCATGCCGTAGTCGCGATCGCCGATGGCGCAGTAGAAGTCCACACCCGCCGTCAGCATCGGCAGCGTCCAGGCGCGCCCAGCGACAGGAATGGCGAAAGCGCGGTGAAGCGCGCCGACCAGGGCCTCCATGACGCCAAGGGGGCGGGGCGTAACTGCATCAAGGTCTGCGAGGAGTGAAAGCGCCGCCTGCGACGGCGCTCGGGCTCAGACGAAAGGCTGGTTGACGAAGCCCCGGGGCAGCCGTTGCTTGCCCGGCATTCTGGTGAGCTTCTCCTGCCAGGCCGTGCGCCAGTCGTTCGCGGCATGGGCGACCTTGGCCCGGCGTGCCGCCCGCCGCGCAGCGTTGCGGGCCTCCCGACGCGCTTCCTTGAACACCTCGGTGTTGCGGCAGCTGCGGCATTTCACCCGTGCCAGATCGGTGGTGGAGACCAGGTTGTGGCCATGGTGGCCACAGGCGAGATGTCCGGCGACCTTGTAGTGAGTGACCATTGCTAATCCTCCGGAAAAAGAATACCCCGGGTGCCCGCGAGTCTGGCGCCGGGTCTGTGCGTTCGTGACAGGAATTTGGACTTCCGGCCGCTGGCGGGGGTTCGACCCCGCTGGCCCAACGGTTCAGTAGAGGCCCGGGATCAACCGTGACGTGCGTGCGCAGTAAGCCTCGTATTCGGCTCCGAACTCCGAGCGCAACAGGGCCTCCTCCGCGCGGATACGGGCGACCAGGGGTGGCAGGGTCAGCAGTACCAACAGCAGGCCGACGCCGGAGCGGAAGGCCAGGGCCCAGCCGAAGGAACTGATCATCAGCCCCAGGTAGCTGGGGTGGCGTATCAAGCCGTAGACGCCGTCCGTCACCAACTGGTGACCGGGCTGGATGGCCACCAGGCCGCTGAAGCGGTTTCCCAGCACGAACACCGGCCACATCCGCAGCGCGCCGCCGACGGCGAAGCAGAACACACCGAACCAGCGCACCCCGTCACCGCCGAAGGTCCAGAAGTCGAGGCGATCGGTATAGGCCGGCAGAAAGGCGCTGAGTAACCCGATGATGCCGAAGGCCACCAGCACCCAGCGGTTTTCGCGGTCCTCCCGCACGCCGCTGCTGAGGTTGCCGCCGGTAAAGGGTGCCAGGATGGTAAGGACGAAGAGCACCAGGGTCAGGGCGACCAGCGGCGGATGGGAAAAGAACGCGCCGAAGCTGCCCCAGCCGAGGATCACAAGACCCAGGTAGGCGAGGGTACCGGCGAGAGTGACCAGCATCAGGACGGGCACGGACATGGCGGATCACCTCTGCGATCTGCTTCGACAAACCATTGGACAGCCGGCGGCGCGGCGGGTGCAGTGGCTGGTGCTATAACTGAAGGCCTTGGGGGATTCACGCTGGAGGTGCCGTCATGGGACGCCTCGGAATCCTGACTCTTGCCCTGGCGGCATCAGGCGCCTGGGCCGCCGGCTACGGCGATGGCAGCCTGTACTACGGGCTCGGCCCCTACCTGGGTGGCATCTACCCCGCCGGCCCCTTGCAACCCTATGTCTCGCCGCCACCCCGGCAATTCGCCGACCTGCCGCCGCAACCCTTCGTGGTGGTGCCGGAGTATCACCAGTTCCGCGATGCCCAACTGCCCAGGGTGAGCACCGAGCGGCCGCAGGTGCTGATCCGCACATTCGACCCAGAGCTGGGGGTGTATCGGGATACCGAAGTGCGGGACGGGGAGGGCGAGCCGCAGGAAGCGCCCTGCGAGGACGGCGAATACTGCAGCTGGTGAGCAGTGGTAGCACGAAAACTGTAGGGGCGAATTCATTCGCCAACCGGACCGAAGGTCCGGCCGGCAGGTGTTCGGGGCTGCTGTGCAGCCCTTGGCGAATGAATTGGCTATGTCTGCATTAAGTGTTGCTAGAACGTCCTGAGCCGAGTTGCTTATCGAGTGGGCTGCGAGTTCCTGTTTCGCCTCCCGGCGAGTTTCTTTTGGCAGTCGCCCCAAAAGAAACCAAAAGGGCTTGC
>NZ_SSOJ01000130.1:0-34891 GCF_029871205.1 Pseudomonas sp. BN417
CCGCGAGAGGCGTGTAGGGCCATGGATGGCCCTTCGCGCCGTGCCCCCGGAGCGACGCTGGAGCGAGGGAAACGCAGTAACAGCCGAAGGCTGGTCACCCCGGCGAAGCCGGGGCCGGATGNNGGGGCAAGTTTTTTGGTTTGTTTTCACGGGGCCGGCCATCCGGCGATTGGAAAAGGGACTCGCCCGGGAGGGCGAAACAGAGACCTGAAGCCCGCTCGGCAATGAGCTGAACACCAGAACCTCAAGCCTCACTCACACCGGATTGCCAATCCGGTCTGAGCAAAATCTCCCCGGTAATCCGCGAAGAACCTTTTTTGTGGCTCGATGGTGGGGCGGGTTATATCGCGGGCAATAAAAAACCGGCCAGGAGGCCGGTTTTTCGCAAGAACTCAAGCTTAGGCAGCAGCTTGACCGAGCGCCTTGATGTGGGCGTTCAGGCGGCTCTTGTGACGAGCAGCTTTGTTCTTGTGGATGATGCCTTTGTCGGCCATGCGGTCGATCACCGGTACAGCGGCGGTGAAAGCGGCTTGAGCCTTGGGCAGGTCTTTGGCGTCGATAGCCTTGACCACGTTCTTGATGTAGGTACGAACCATGGAGCGCAGGCTGGCGTTATGGCTACGACGCTTCTCAGCCTGTTTGGCGCGTTTTTTGGCAGAAGGTGTATTGGCCACCGTCAAGCTCCTCGAAACTGGGGGATACATTCAAATAAGGCCGCGAATCTTGCCTACCCGTCCGATCCTTGTCAAGGGCAATCGGGAGGTCGCGGCGACGAGCGTGCATTCTCGCACAGGATGATTTATTCCCGCTCGGCCTCTACACTCGGCAGCCTTGACCGCCCGGCCCGCAAAGCGTCGCCGGGTCGCGCGTTTCCTGTCCGGACCCCTTATGAACCTGCTCAAGTCGCTGGCGGCCGTCAGCTCCATCACCATGCTTTCCCGCGTCCTGGGTTTTGTCCGCGACACCATCGTTGCGCGCTATTTCGGCGCCGGCATGGCCACCGACGCCTTCTTCGTTGCTTTCAAATTGCCCAACCTGCTGCGCCGGATCTTCGCCGAAGGCGCCTTCTCGCAGGCTTTCGTGCCCATCCTGGCCGAGTACAAGACCCAGCAGGGCGAGGAGGCGACCCGGACTTTCATCGCTTATGTCTCGGGCCTGCTGACCCTGATCCTGGCGCTGGTGACCCTGCTGGGCATCCTGGCCGCCCCCTGGGTGATCTGGGTGACCGCGCCGGGGTTCGCCAAGGAGCCCGAGAAGTTCGCCCTGACTACCGACCTGCTGCGGGTGACCTTCCCCTATATCTTCCTGATCTCGCTGTCGTCCCTGGCGGGCGCCATCCTGAATACCTGGAACCGCTACTCGGTGCCGGCATTCGTGCCGACCCTGCTGAACGTCAGCATGATCGGCTTCGCGCTGTTCCTGATTCCCTATTTCGATCCGCCGATCATGGCGCTCGGCTGGGCGGTGCTGGCCGGCGGCCTGGCCCAGCTGGTCTACCAGCTGCCGTCGCTGAAGCGCATCGGCATGCTCGTGCTGCCGCGGCTGAACCTGCGCGATGCGGGCGTCTGGCGGGTGCTGAAGCAGATGGGGCCGGCCATTTTCGGGGTTTCCGTAGGACAGATTTCGCTGATCATCAACACGATCTTCGCCTCCTTCCTGGCGGCGGGCTCAGTGTCCTGGATGTATTACGCCGATCGCCTGATGGAACTGCCATCCGGCGTGCTGGGCGTTGCCCTGGGCACCATACTGCTGCCCTCCCTGGCCAAGACCTACGCCAGTGACGACCGCCATGCCTACTCGCAGCTGCTCGACTGGGGCCTGCGCCTGTGCTTCCTGCTGGTGCTGCCCTGCACCCTGGCCCTGGCCCTGTTGGCCGAACCCTTGACGGTGTCGCTCTTCCAGTACGGCAAGTTCAGCGCCAACGACGCGTTCATGACCCAGCGTGCGCTGATCGCCTACGCCGTCGGCCTGCTCGGGATCATCCTGGTGAAGGTGCTGGCTCCCGGGTTCTACGCGCGGCAGAACATCCGCACGCCGGTGCGCATCGCCATCTTCACCCTGGTGGCGACCCAACTGATGAACCTCGCCTTCGTCTTCCCCCTGCGCCATGCCGGCCTGGCCCTGTCTATCAGCTTGGCCGCCTGCCTGAATGCCGGATTGCTTTACTGGCAGCTGCGTAAGCAGCATCTGTTCCAGCCGCAGCCGGGCTGGGGCAGGTTCCTCGCCAAACTGGTGCTGGCGGTGCTGGTGATGTGCGCCGTGCTGCTGGGCGTGATGCTCCTGATGCCGGCCTGGGAGCAGGGCGGCATGACCGAGCGGCTGCTGCGCCTGGGCGCGCTGGTAGGGGCGGGCGTAGTGGCCTATTTCGGCATGCTGGCGCTGCTGGGATTCCGCCCACGCGACTTCGCCCGGCGGGCCGTCTGATTCGCTGACGCCCATCCCGTCGCCACTTGTCGCACTGGCGGGCGTATGCCGCCTGTTGTCCGGCGCCGGCTGTGCGTATAATCGACCACTTTGTGAACAAGACTTGTGCTATGCAGCTGGTTCGAGGCCTACACAACCTGCGGCCCCAACATCGGGGCTGTGTCGCCACCATTGGCAATTTCGACGGCGTGCACCGCGGCCACCAGGCCATTCTCAAGCGGTTGCGCGAGCGTGCGGCTGAGCTGGGTTTGCCCAGTTGCGTGGTGATTTTCGAGCCGCAGCCGCGTGAATACTTCGGCCCGGATACAGCGCCTGTGCGCCTGACGCGCTTGCGCGACAAGCTTGAGCTGCTGGCGCGCGAGGGCGTGGACCGGGTGCTCTGCCTGGCTTTCAACCGCCGTCTGCGCGAACTCAGCGCCGCGGAGTTCGTCCACGCGGTGCTGGTGGAAGGGCTGGGAGCGGCGCACCTGGAGATCGGCGACGATTTCCGCTTCGGTTGCGATCGTGCCGGCGATTTCGCCTTCCTCCTGCAGGCTGGCGAGGCCGAGGGCTTCAGCGTCGAAGCCGCGGCTACCGTGGAGCTGGATGGCCAGCGGGTCAGCAGCACGCAGGTGCGCCAGGCCCTGGCCGCGGGCGACTTCCCCCTCGCCGAGCGCCTGCTGGGCCGTCCCTTCACCATTACCGGCCGGGTGCTGCACGGGCAGAAGCTCGGCCGCCAGCTGGGCACCCCGACCGCGAACGTGCAGCTCAAGCGCCGCCGCGTCCCGCTCAACGGCGTGTACCTGGTGAGCGTGGAGCTGGACGACCAACAACTGCCTGGCGTCGCCAACATCGGCGTACGTCCCAGCGTCAAGGGCGACGGGCGCGCCCACCTGGAGGTCCACCTGCTGGACTATTCCGCCGACCTCTACGACCGGCGGATCAGCGTGACCTTCCACCACAAGCTGCGCGATGAGCAGCGTTTTGCCTCCCTGGAGGCGCTGAAGTCGGCGATCGATGCGGATGTCGCTGCCGCCCGTGCCTATTGGCAGGGTACTCAATCAAATTGAAGAGCCTGGACTGAAATGACCGATTACAAAGCGACCCTCAACCTGCCGGAGACGGCATTCCCGATGAAGGCCGGTCTGCCCCAGCGCGAACCGGAACTGCTGCAGCGCTGGAACAGTATCGACCTGTACAGCAAGCTGCGGCAGATCGGGGAAGGGCGCCCGAAGTTCGTCCTGCATGATGGCCCGCCCTACGCCAACGGCAGCATTCACATCGGTCACGCGGTCAACAAGATCCTCAAGGACATCATCGTTCGCTCCAAGACCCTGGCAGGCTTCGATGCCCCCTACGTGCCGGGCTGGGACTGCCACGGCCTGCCAATCGAGCACAAGGTCGAGACCACCCACGGCAAGAACCTGCCCGCGGACAAGACCCGCGAGCTGTGCCGCACTTACGCCGCCGAGCAGATCGAGGGCCAGAAGGCCGACTTCATCCGCCTGGGCGTGCTGGGTGAATGGGACAACCCCTACAAGACCATGGCATTCGCCAACGAGGCTGGCGAGATCCGCGCCCTGGCCGAGATGGTCAAGCAAGGCTTCGTGTTCAAGGGGCTGAAGCCGGTGAACTGGTGCTTCGATTGCGGCTCGGCCCTGGCCGAAGCTGAAGTCGAGTACCAGGACAAGAAGTCCGACGCGATCGACGTCGCCTTCGCCGTGGAAGACGCCGACAAGCTGGCCGCCGCCTTCGGCCTGCCGAGCCTGGCCAAGCCCGCCGCCATCGTCATCTGGACCACCACGCCCTGGACCATCCCGGCCAACCAGGCGCTGAACGTCCATCCCGAATTCAACTACGCGCTGGTCGACACCGGCGAGCGCCTGCTGCTGTTGGCCGAAGAGCTGGTGGAGAGCTGCCTGCAACGCTACGGCCTGGAAGGCGAGGTCATCGCCACCGCCAAGGGCGAGGCGCTGGACCTGATCCGCTTCCGCCATCCCTTCTACGAGCGCCTCTCGCCGGTCTACCTGGCCGAGTACGTCGAACTGGGCGCCGGCACCGGTATCGTCCATTCCGCGCCGGCTTACGGTGAGGACGACTTCCGTACCTGCAAGCAGCACGGCATGAGCAACGACGACATCCTCAGCCCGGTGCAGAGCAATGGCGTCTATGTCGAATCGCTGCCCTTCTTCGGCGGCCAGTTCATCTGGAAGGCCAACCCGGCCATCGTCGCCAAGCTGGAAGAAGTGGGCGCGCTGCTCAAGCACGAAAGTATCAGCCACAGCTACATGCACTGCTGGCGCCACAAGACCCCGCTGATCTACCGCGCCACCGCGCAGTGGTTCGTCGGCATGGACAAGCAGCCCGCCGCGGGTGCCACCCTGCGCGAGCGTGCGCTGACCGCCATCGAGCGCACCGAGTTCGTCCCAACCTGGGGCCAGGCGCGCCTGCAGGGCATGATCGCCGGCCGTCCCGACTGGTGCATCTCGCGCCAGCGCAACTGGGGCGTGCCGATCCCCTTCTTCCTGCACAAGGCCAGCGGTGAACTGCACCCGCGCACCGTCGAGCTGATGGAGCAGGTCGCCCAGCGCGTCGAGCAGGAAGGCATCGAGGCCTGGTTCAAGCTGGACGCCGCCGAGCTGCTGGGTGACGAGGCCGGCCAATACGACAAGATCAGCGATACCCTGGACGTCTGGTTCGACTCCGGCACCACTCACTGGCACGTGCTGCGCGGTTCCCACGCCGAGCTGGGCCACCCCAGCGGCCCTGCCGCCGACCTCTACCTGGAAGGCTCGGACCAGCACCGCGGCTGGTTCCACTCGTCCCTGCTGACCGGCTGCGCCATCGACGGCCATGCGCCGTACCGCCAGTTGCTGACCCACGGCTTCACCGTGGACGAGTCGGGCCGCAAGATGTCCAAGTCCCTGGGCAACGTGATCGCCCCGCAGCAGGTCACCGACAGCCTGGGCGCCGACATCCTGCGCCTTTGGGTATCGGCGACCGACTATTCCGGCGAGATGGCCGTCTCCCAGCAGATCCTCCAGCGCAGCGCCGATGCCTACCGCCGCATCCGCAACACCGCGCGCTTCCTGCTGGCCAACCTGAATGGCTTCGAGCCGGCCCGGGACCTGCTGCCCGCCGAGGATATGCTGGCCCTGGACCGCTGGGCCGTGGACCGCGCCCTGCTGCTGCAGCGCGAGCTGGAAGAGGCCTATAGCGAATACCGCTTCTGGAACGTCTACTCCAAGGTGCACAACTTCTGCGTGCAGGAGCTGGGCGGCTTCTACCTCGACATCATCAAGGACCGCCAGTACACCACCGCGGCCGACAGCGTGGCGCGCAAATCCTGCCAGACCGCGCTGTTCCATATCGCCGAGGCGCTGGTGCGCTGGGTCGCGCCGATCCTGGCCTTCACCGCCGAGGAGATCTGGCAGTACCTGCCGGGCGAGCGCAACGAGTCCGTCATGCTCAACACCTGGTACCAGGGCCTGGCCGAACTGCCGGAAGGCACCGAACTGGATCGCGAGTTCTGGGAGCAGGTGATGGCCGTCAAGGCCTCGGTCAACAAGGAGCTGGAGAACCTGCGCAGCACCAAGGCCATCGGCGGCAACCTGCAGGCCGAGGTGACCCTGTTCGCCGAAGACGCCCTGGCCGCGCGCCTGGCCAAACTGGGCAACGAACTGCGCTTCGTGCTGATCACTTCCGTCGCTGAAGTCCAGCCGCTGGCGAGCGCCCCGGCCGATGCCGTGGAAACCGACGTGGCCGGCCTCAAGCTGAAGATCCACAAGTCCGCCTTCACCAAGTGCGGCCGCTGCTGGCACCACCGCGCCGACGTCGGCCAGTTTGTGCAGCACCCGGAGCTGTGCAGCCGTTGCGTGGAGAACATCGATGGCGCCGGCGAGGTTCGTCACTATGCCTAAGGGATATGGCCGCCTCGGCTGGCTCTGGCTGACCGTACTGGTGTTCGTGGTGGACCAGGCGAGCAAGTGGTTCTTCGAGACCGAGCTCAGCCTCTACCAGCGGATCGTGGTCATTCCCGACCTCTTCAGCTGGACCCTGGCCTACAACACCGGCGCGGCCTTCAGCTTCCTCGCCGACAGTTCCGGCTGGCAGCGCTGGCTGTTCGCCCTGATCGCCATCGTGGTCAGCGGCGTGCTGGTGGTCTGGCTCAAGCGCCTCAAGCACGGCGAGACCTGGCTGGCCATCGCCCTGGCCCTGGTGCTGGGCGGTGCGCTGGGCAACCTGTACGACCGCATCGTGCTCGGCCATGTGGTCGACTTCATCCTGGTGCACTGGCAGGACCGCTGGCGCTTCCCGGCATTCAACGTGGCCGACAGCGCCATTACCGTCGGCGCGATCATGCTGGCGCTGGACATGTTCAAATCGAAGAAATCCGGAGAAACCGCCCATGACTGAACATCGCATAGGGCCGGACATGGAGGTTACCCTGCATTTCGCCATCAAGCTCGACAATGGCGACGTGGTCGACAGCACCTTCGAGAAGCAACCCGCCACCTTCAAGGTGGGCGACGGCAACCTGCTGCCGGGCTTCGAGAGCGTGCTCTTCGGCCTCAAGGCTGGCGACAAGCGTGTGCTGGCGATCGAACCCGAGCAGGGCTTCGGCCAGCCCAGCCCGCAGAACGTGCAGGTGATGCCCCGCGGCAACTTCCAGGACATGGAACTCTCCGAAGGCCTGCTGATCATCTTCAATGACGCGGCGAATGCCGAGCTGCCCGGTGTGGTCAAGTTCATCGATGACAGCCACGTGACCATCGACTTCAACCACCCGCTAGCCGGCAAGCCGCTGTCCTTCGAGGTGGAGATCCTGTCGGTCCGCCCCGTCTGAAGGGGCGGGGCAACTGTAGGAGCGAGGGGGACGCCGAGTTCTTGCTCGCGAATGGGCAATTCCCGGCCGCGACGGCTGTACGAGGTAACCAGCATGCAAATCAAACTCGCCAACCCCCGTGGCTTCTGCGCCGGCGTCGACCGCGCCATCGAGATCGTCAACCGCGCCCTCGAGGTGTTCGGTCCGCCGATCTACGTGCGCCATGAAGTGGTGCACAACAAGTTCGTGGTCGAAGACCTGCGCGCCCGCGGCGCCGTGTTCGTCGAAGAGCTGGACCAGGTGCCGGACAACGTCATCGTCATCTTCAGCGCCCACGGCGTTTCCCAGGCCGTGCGCCAGGAGGCCGCGCGCCGCGGCCTCAAGGTGTTCGACGCCACCTGCCCGCTGGTGACCAAGGTGCACATGGAAGTCGCGCGCTACAGCCGCGACGGCCGCGAATGCATCCTCATCGGCCATGCCGGGCACCCGGAAGTCGAAGGCACCATGGGCCAGTACGACGCCAGCAACGGCGGTGCCATCTACCTGGTGGAAGACGAGGAAGACGTCGCCCGCCTGGAAGTGCGCAACCCCGAGTCCCTGTCCTTCGTCACCCAGACCACCCTGTCCATGGACGACACCAGTCGCGTCATCGACGCGCTGCGCGCCAAGTTCCCCAGCATCGGCGGCCCGCGCAAGGACGACATCTGCTACGCCACCCAGAACCGCCAGGATGCGGTCAAGCAACTGGCCGGCGAAAGCGACGTGGTTCTGGTGGTCGGCAGCCCCAACAGCTCCAACTCCAACCGCCTGCGCGAACTCGCCGAACGCATGAACACCCCGGCCTACCTGATCGACGGCGCCGAGGACCTCAAGCGCGAGTGGTTCGACAAGGCACAGAAAGTCGGTATCACGGCGGGCGCGTCGGCACCCGAAGTGCTGGTGCAAGGCGTGATCGAACAGCTCAGGGAATGGGGCGCCGAGGTCGCGGTCGAGCTGGATGGCCGGCCGGAGAATGTGACCTTCTCGATGCCGAAGGAATTGCGGGTGGTCGACGTCGGCTGAGATTCCCCTTTATGCCATCAACATGGACCGGGTTGTTCCTTGGTACGACGCACCCGGCCTGTAGCACTGATCACTAATTTTCGGACGGCCAGCTTGCCGTCGGCATGGCAGAGCACCAAGGTTCCTGCCTGAAATGCTCCGCCGGGCATTGAAGTCCGCCCTGTCGGCATATAACGCACAAATCGCCTCACGGGTGTGTTCCCCTTGATGATCAGCCCGTCGGGCTGCGGGCCAACCTCAGCCAACACCTGCTCACCTTCGTCCCACCTGGCGTTGTTGTTCTGGTCGGCGTAAACACGCCATCCTGCGGACCAATTCTCGCCCTGGTTGTCGACCAGCACCGGGACCCTCCTGGTGATCGAAGCTTGTCTCGCCTGGTTGAAGCTGACGAAGAGCGCGTGGCTTGCCGTGCTCAGTTGGGAGGAGCGTATGAACTCTGTCATTGCTGGCACGCCAAGGCTGATGAGTAGTGTGATGAGCGTCAGCGCAACCAGCGCTTCGATGAGCGTGAAGCCGCGAGGGATTCCAGCCATGGCATCCGTGCTCTCCTGGCGTGAACGAGTGGACGACCTGTCGTCCGTGGTCTTGGCCCGCCCGTCGCCGATGAAAGGACGTCAGTCGGAACCGACCTATAAGCTTCTGGAATTGAAGGATTTTCTCAACGTCACCCGATCTTTGGGGCAACGAAGAAATCTCCGGAATTTGGTGGCAGGTCACTTTGTGGCCTGTAGGAAAGGCGCATCCTATATGCGCGATTGTGCTAAGGCTTAATGCGGACCAGTTGTTTCGCGTGGGGTCTGTCGAGTTATCGAATGTCAGAGCCAAGGCAGGCCTGACCAAGGCTGTTGTTGGTGTGGGAGTTGCGGCAGCAGTAGGAGGGTGGAGAATGGGCGAGTTGAAAGGATCTCAACTGAAGTCGAGGGCTGTGATGTCGAATCCGGCATTCCTCCGGTCGTACAACCAATAAGGTGACCCCGTGGGCAGAACGAAACAGGGCGGTTTTACCCTCATAGAACTCATGATTGCGGTCGCGATCGTTGGCATCCTGGCTGCAATCGCCTATCCCAGCTACCAGCAATATGTGATTCGTGGGAACCGGGCTGCGGCGCAGGCGCAGATGATGGATATCGCCAACCGCCAGCAGCAGTACCTGCTGGCCAATCGTACCTATGCGACCAAGACCCAGTTGACGACCAGCGGCTATGGCCTGCCGAGTGAACTCGTTGGTAAGTACGACTACAGCATCACCCTGGGGGCGGGCTCCGTGCCGAGTTACACCATCACTTTCACTGCTGAGGGTTCCCAGTTGAGCGACGGTAACCTGTCCCTTACCAGCGACGGGGTCAAGGCCCCCTCGAGCAAGTGGTGAGCGACATGGTCGATCTTCATTGGCTCCAACGGCAGCGCGGCATGACCTTGATCGAGGTGTTGGTCACCATCCTCATTCTTTCCATAGGATTGCTCGGGATGGCAGGCCTGCAGGCGCGCCTGCAGCAATCGGAAATTGAAGCCTACCAGCGGTCCCAGGCGTTGCTGCTGCTCGAAGACATGGCCAATCGCATAGCGTCAAATCGCAACGCGGCATCCAGTTACGTGACCGGTACTGCCAATCCTCTGGGGTCTGGCATGACCTGTCCGACCACCCTGACCGCCCAGGCAGATCGTGACAAGCAGGAGTGGTGCAACAGCCTGCAGGGTGCAGCCGAGACCAGCGACGGGACCAAGGTCGGGGCCATGATCGGTGCACGGGGCTGTGTCGAGTCCCTTGGCAGCAATCAGTACATGGTGACCGTGGCATGGCAGGGATTGACGCCGATCTCCGCGCCGCCGTCCGGAGTTGCCTGCGGTGCCAACAGTTACAACGGTGCGACCGGGGCCAAGTGCGAGTCCGACCGCTGCCGTCGTGTTCTTACAACCATAGTGCGTGTTGCCAATCTATGACAGAACGTATTCGTCGCAGGGCCCCAGTTCCGTTGCTGTCGGGCCGGCAGCGAGGCTTCGGCCTGGTTGAGCTGATGATCGCTGCCACCATCAGCCTGCTGATGATGGCGGCCATCCTGACACTCTTTCTCGATGTGTCGCGGACCAACGATGAGATGGCCAAGACCAATGCCCAGATCGAGAACGGCAAATTCGCCCTGCAGTTGATCCAGGAAGACCTCGCCCATGCGGGCTTCTGGGACGGCTTCGTTCCCGAATTCGACGACTTCACCATCACCACCGTGCCCGCCGACGTCCCGACCACGGTGCCGGGCCCCTGCTCCTGGAGCGCCGCGGATAACACCAATCTGCTCGGGATCTCGGTGCAGGTCTACGATGGCGTGCCTCCCGGTTGCGACGCGATAGTGACCGACAGGAAAGCCAACACGGATGTCCTGGTGGTCCGTCATGCCGACACCTGTGTCCCGGGTGTCGGCAATTGCGCCGCGCTGGACAACACCAAGCTCTACTTCCAGCCGTCCTTCTGCTCGACCGATGCGTCACGCTACGTGTTGAGCAACAGTTCGGCGGCCTTCACCCTGCACAATCGCAATTGCACGACGGTGGCGAGCAAGCGCCAGTTCGTTTCCAACATCTACTACATCCGGGATTACTCGGTCACGGCTGGTGATGGCATCCCGACATTGATGCGTTCCGAGTTCGGGCCCGGGGCGCAACCCAAGGCCGCAGAATCGCTGATCGAGGGTGTCGAGTCGCTACGGGTAGAGCTGGGTATCGACAGCATTGGCGATGGTGGTGGCGCCAACAACTATCTGGCCGCCGTGACCTTCGCTACCGATTCCAGCGGTAACGCCAATCGTTCGCGCCCGACCAACCGCGGGGATGGGGCACCGGATGGAACTTTCGTCCGCTGCCCGGCGGCGGGCTGCACGCTGGCGCAGCTAATGGATGTGGTCGCGGTCAAGGTCTATGTGCTGGTGCGAAGCGTCCAGCCTTCGCCCGGCTACAGTGACGGCAAGGGCTATGCGCTGGGGCAGGCTGCTGCGATTGCCGCCAGCAATGACGCCTACAAACGCCATGTCTATTCCACCACTACTCGCCTGGTGAACGTGTCCAGCCGGAGGGAAACCCCATGATGTTGGGTCCATCGCGACCAGCCCAGCGAGGCGCCACTTTGGTGGTTGGCCTCATCATGTTGCTGATGCTCATGCTGCTGGTTGGCGGCGCTTTCACCATGAGCGGGAGCAGCCTCAAGTCAGTCGGCAACATGCAGGCTCGTGAGCAGGCCCTGGCGGCCGCCAATATCGCCACGGAGCAGGTGATCGGCTCGCCTTTCACGGACGATCCGACCGAGGAATCCATCGACGTTGATATCAACAATGACGGCACCGCTGACTATACGGTCAGTATCGCCGAGCCGATTTGCGTCAAGGCGACTGAGCTGTCTGTCGTCGGCGAAGGGCAGGAAAGCGGTGTTCGCTCTAACGTGTCGACACCCAGTTCCCAATGGAGCACCGTCTGGGAGCTAGTGGCAACGGTGGATGATCCGGTCACTGGAGCGTCGGCCAAGGTGCGCTCGGGGGTCCGGGTGCTGCTGTCGCAGCTCGAGAAGCAGAGCGTATGTCCCTAACACAAGGTAGTTTCAGGAGAGCGGCATGAGAACAGGGTTCTTGAAATCAGCGCTGGTGGCCACGGCCATGGCGCTCGGGCAACCTGGCATGGCGGAGGACATCGACCTGTTTGTGGGGACTACCGAAACTACGAATGACGCGCCCAACGTCCTGATTGTTCTCGACAACACCGCTAACTGGAACCAGACCTTCGAAAACCAAAGAGCGGCCTTGGCCTCTGTGCTGGCAGGCTTGCCCGCGAACCAGTTTCGCGTGGGCCTGATGGCGTTTACCGAAACAGGCGGGGGCAACAACAATACCGACGGCGCCTATGTGCGGGCGGCTATCCGCTTGATGAACAGCACCAACAAGACTCTCTACCAGCAACTGTTTCTAAGCATCGATAACAAGGAAACCAAGTCCAACAATGGCAAGGCCGCCCTGGCCATGTACGAGGCTTACCAGTACTTCAAGGCTGCTGCACCTTATGCGGGCAATGGCAAGGAGCTTACTGACTATCACCTAAACACTTCGGGGACGGCGGCATCCAATGCGGTGTATGCCCTTTCTGGCAATGCTCTGGAGTCCAAGAACGCCCTCACTTACAACAACCCGATAGCCTCAGGGTGCGCCAAGAACTTCATCATCTATATCAGCAATGGCGCCGCCCAGGAGAACACCAGCAACAGGACTGTCGCTTTCGACGCCCTGAGTCGTGCGGGGGGGCGCACCACCGTCATTCCCATCTCGCCCACCGGGTCGCAGGACAGTGTGGCGGACGAATGGGCCCGCTTCATGAAAACGAGCAGCCTCGGCGTAGTCACCTATACCCTGGACGTGGACAGGGTGACCAACGGGCAGGGCCCAGGCTGGAGCGCTCTGCTTAAGAGCATGGCCGGCGTCAGCGGCGGCAAGTACTTCTCCGTCAGCAGTTCGGGTACCCAACTTGCCGATGCCCTCAAAACCTCGTTCTCGGAGATCCAGGCGGTCAACAGCGCCTTCGCCTCGGTGAGTTTGCCGGTCAGCGTGAATACCCAGGGCACCTACTTGAATCAGGTCTTCATCGGCATGTTCCGCCCCGATGAGAATCTGCTCCCGCGCTGGCAGGGGAATCTCAAACAGTACAAGCTGCGCCGCACCAATGGTAATGGTGAGCTTCGACTGCACGATGCCAATGGCAACGTTGCCATCAACACCTCGACCAACTTTATAACCGGGTGTGCCAGAAGTTTCTGGACGCCCTCGGATACTGACACTTATTGGGCGAACTCATCCGTCCAGAATAACTGCCCGACCGTGCCAGACTCGGATATCTCCAACTCGCCAGACGGCAATGTGGTGGAGAAGGGGGCACAGGGTTATCTGTTGCGCAGCAGTACCACTCGCACCGTCTACACCTGCAGCCCGACCTTCGCTGACTGCAATAATACGCTGACCCCCTTCAACACGGATAACACCGACATCAGTTCGACCCTGCTTGGCGTGGCCAACAGCACCGAGCGCACTACCCTGATCAACTGGGCGCGCGGTCTGGATACCCAGGATGAGGACGTAGATGCGGTCACCACGGCCGAGATGCGCCGCACCGCCCATGGCGATGTCGTGCATTCACGGCCGGTGGCGATTGACTATGGCACTGTGACCACCCCGAATGTGGTGGTGTTCTACGCCGGCAACGACGGCGTGTTCCGCGCCATCAATGGTAACCGGACGGGCACCAATGCCGGCAATGAACTCTGGTCCTTCGTTCCGCCGGAGTTCTACGGCAAGCTCAACCGGCTGCGGCAGAACACCCAGACCATCAGCTTCAACGGCAGCACCGGGGGGCAGCCGAAGGACTATGGCATGGATGGCCCTATCACGGCGTTCCGCGGAACCATCAGCGGATCCGAAAAGACCTTCATCTATGCAGGCATGCGCCGGGGTGGGAGGGCACTTTACGCGTTCGATGTGACGAGCCCGAGCACCCCAGTGCTGAAGTGGAAGGTGGGTTGCCCCAACCTCACCAATGACAACAACTGCAGTAGCAGCGTGATGCAGGATATCGGCCAGACCTGGTCAAGTGCCATGGTGCTCAAGGCCCAGGGCTACGGTGGCGGCAATTCTCCGCTATTGATCATGGGTGGTGGCTACGACAACTGCGAAGACATCGACACCGGTACCGCCAACCACGACTCTTCTTGCTCTTCCGGCAAGGGACGGCGGATCTACGTGTTGGACGCCAATACCGGCAGCGTGCTGCAAACCTTCCAGACCAAGCGCGGTGTGGTGGGGGACGTCACCGTAGTACCCAACAGTGCTGGCTTCGCTCAGTACGCCTATGCGGCTGACCTGGGCGGCAATGTCTACCGCATCACCATTGGCAACAATGCACCTGACGCCTGGGGCTTCACTCGGATTGCCTCGCTGGGCTGTTCTGATGGCGGCACCGGTTGTGCGATCAACCGCAAGTTCATGTTCGCGCCAGAAGTTGTCGCCTCGGGCGACAGCTACTACCTGCAACTGGGCTCAGGCGACCGCGAGAAGCCCCTCAGCAGCTATACCGCAACCGCGGGCCTGGCCAACTACTTCTTTAATCTCAGGGACCGGCCCACGCTATCCAGTTGGCTTGGGTCGGACGGTACTTGTACCGACAGTGGCGACAGTGTCATCTGCCTCAATTCGCTCCTGCCGATCACCAGCAGCGCGACCCCGACCCAGTCGGAACTGAACTCCAAGCCCAAGGGCTGGTATCTGGGGCTGGCGGCGTCCGAGCAGGTTGTCACTTCGGCAATCACGGTATTCGGGCAGGTGATATTCAATACCCATCAACCGAGGCCGCTGGATCCGAACGCCTGCTCCGGCCTTGGCACCAACCGCGCCTATAACATCGCCTACAAGAATGGGGCGGGCCTGGACGGAGAACGCTATGACGTGCTCGACGGCGGCGGGTTGTCGCCGTCCCCGGTAGGGGGAGTCGTGGAGCTGGACCCTGAACCAGGTGGTGGCTCGGAGGAATTGCCGTTCGTCTGTACCCTCGACTGTTGGGAGCCGGACGATGTGGTCACCACCATTACGCAGCCCAAGGGACGCGTCTACTGGAGCATCGACCGAGAATGAGGCTTTCGTTCCAAACCGGCGGTGAAGCGGCGTCGACCAGGCGGCGTCGCGCAAGCGGCTTTACCCTGATCGAGCTCATGGTGACCGTGGCAGTCCTGGCCGTTCTGATCAGCCTGGCCATCCCGTCGTTCGTTGATGTCACCCTGGGCAGCAAGTTGCGCGCGCAGGCGAACGACCTGGTGGCGGCGGTTTCGCTTGCCCGCAGCGAAGCGATCAAGCGCAACGAGCGGGTAACGCTGTGCGCTTCCACGAATGGATCGAGTTGCCTGTCTTCCGGCGGTTGGCATCAGGGCTGGATCATGCGTACTACGGACGGCACGGTAATCGGGGTTCATGCCGCATCCCCCAGTGGATTCCAGATCACCGATACCGACGGTGGCGCACTGAGCGTCGATCTCCTGCCGTCGGGTGCCGCCTCGGACAGTCTTGATCTCAAGGTCTGCCGATCATCGCCCTCGGTCGGGGACCAGGAGCGGCTGGTGAAAATCAGCCTCACCGGTCGGGCCTACGTGACCAAGACCACCACAGGCAGCTGCTCCTGATCGATAGCCGCGCAGATCAGATATCCCCCTCTGAGCGAGCACCCACCACTTTTGCTGCCGTAGAATTCCCGCTCTAGGCCAGTGGGGCGCTCCCACTGGCAATCAAGAGCGACTGCCGCTGCGTACGTCGCCCCGGATCTATTGATGTACTGGAGGTTCCATGCGCGTTTTGCTGGTCGGTGGGGGAGCTATCGGGTTGCTGTCGGCGTACCTGTTGGCACGGGACGGAGTCGAGGTCTGCTTGTTGGACAAGGGGCCTTGTGGCCGCGAGTCGTCCTGGGCTGGCGGGGGCATCGTTTCGCCGCTCTATCCCTGGCGCTATTCCTCGGCCGTGACGGCACTGGCGCATTGGTCCCAGGACTTCTACCCCCAGTTTGGCCAGCGCTTGTTCGCTGAAACCGGAATAGACCCGGAGGTCTACGAGACCGGCCTGTATTGGCTGGATCTGGACGACGAGGCCGAGGCCCTGGCGTGGGCCGCTCGCGAAGGTCGGCCGCTGGCGCCGGTGGCGATGGACCGGGTGCATGCCGCCGTGCCGCCGCTCGGGCCGGGTTTCCACCATGCCATCCATATGGCCGGCGTGGCCAATGTGCGTAACCCACGCCTGACGCGCGCGCTGCGCGAGGCCTTGCTGCGCCTGCCGAATGTGACCCTGCATGAGTCCTGCGAGGTGCGGGGTTTTATTCGCGATGGTCAGCGGATCACCGGGGTGAGCACCGCTGGCGGAGAGTTCCTGGCGGACCGCGTGGTGCTCTGCGCTGGCGCCTGGAGCGGTGAACTGCTCGCTAGCCTGGGTCTGTCCTTGCCGGTGGAACCGGTGAAGGGGCAGATGATTCTCTTCAAGTGTGCCGAGGACTTCCTGCCGGCCATGGTTCTGGCGAAAGGGCGCTATGCGATCCCGCGGCGGGACGGTCATATCCTCGTGGGCAGCACACTGGAGCATGCCGGTTTCGACAAGACCCCCACTAGCGAGGCCCTGGAAAGCCTGAAGGCATCCGCCTTTGAATTGCTGCCGCAATTGACGGACGCCGAGCTGGTCGGGCACTGGGCTGGCTTGCGTCCGGGCTCGCCGGAGGGGATTCCCTTTATCGGCCCGGTGCCCGGGGCAGAAGGGCTGTGGCTGAACTGCGGCCATTACCGCAACGGGCTGGTGCTGGCGCCGGCATCGTGCCGGTTGCTGGCGGACCTGATGCTCGGGCGCGAGCCGATCATCGATCCGCAGCCATACGCACCGGCGGGTCGTCTGGGGTAACGCAGGGTCTGCTGCGGCCGGGGCTTGCGAGCGATGATGGCAGGCCCCGCACTGGCGTTCTGTTAAGCCGTCCTCGGCAATCTTGTGGGCAAGCTCGCAGTTCACAAAACACAATTTAAAACGAACGTACCATTAAGCTACTATGCGCGCCTACATTGCCGCTGGTCGCTGATTTTGGACCGCTCGTCATGGAAAGGTCGGCAAGGTCGGAGCAGGAAGCTCCGCGGCGTGAGCTCCGGCTCACGCAGGTCCGGACCATTCTATGAGGGCAGGGAATGTCGCAGCGAGGTTTCACGCTGATCGAACTGATGGTCACGCTTGTCGTGCTCGCAGTATTGATCGGATTGGCAGCACCGAACTTCTCCCAGATGCTTCGCGAGAACCAGGCAGCGGCAGAACTTGAAGCGTTCTCCGGCATGCTCGGCTATGCGCGCCGGGAAGCGGTCCAGGGGGCTCAGACCGTAAGGCTCAAGGGGCCGCTGGCGGCCGATGGCAGCTGGCAGTTGTTGCGCGAGCGGGACAGCCTGGAGCTGCGCCGCTTCCCGGCTCTGACCTCATATGTGGCCGGACCGGCGGGGCTGCAAGACATTCTCTTCGACTCGCAGGGCCGCCTGATCAGCGCGGCCAGGATGGCTTTCACCCTGGCGTTAAAAGACACGTCACTGGGCTGCACCACTTTCAATCGCAGCGTTTCCATCGAGCTGTCCGGTTCGATTTCTCTGCAGAAGGCAAGCTGCCAATGAGTGCGTCGTCTCAGCGAGGTGCCTCGCTCATCGAGGTCCTCGTCGCCGTGCTCCTCTTCTCCATTGGTGTATTGGGTCTGGCTGCCATGCAGCTCACCGCGCTGAAGGCGAACCAGACCGCGTCCGTACGTTCCCATGCGACTTTCCTGGCCTACGAGATGGCGGATCGCATGCGCGCGGCGCGGGGAGATGCGCAGGCGGGCTTCTACAACCTGGCGGTCGGCGCCGCCCTGCCCTGTGATCCGGCGAAGGAAACCTGCCTGCCTTTTCAGCGGGACCTGGGGGAGTGGCGCGCCAACCTTGCCAGGCAACTCCCGGAGGGGAATGGCGGTGTGGTGCAGAACGGTGACCGCTTCACGGTGATCGTGCAATGGAACGAGGAGCGGGTGGGCGGTAATGCCGCTCAGCAATTCTCCTTCGTCACGCAGATTTGACGGGGTGCGCATGCGCAAGCAACGCGGCTTGAGCCTGGTGGAGCTGATGGTGGCCATGGTGATCGGCCTGGTCATCAGCCTGGCGGTCCTCCAGGTCTTCATCAGCAACAAGAACACCTTCCTCCTCCGGGGGGCAGCGGGAAAGCTGCAGGAAAACGGGCGCTTCGCCCTGCAGTACCTGGCCTCCGAACTGCGCCCTGCTGGAGTGGGGGTAGGGACTCGGCTCGACGAGGACGATATCTGCGTGGTGGCCGCCAAAAGCGACTCCGCGGAATGGAGCGCCATGAACCGCCCCATCTGGGGAAGGCGCATCACGGCAACCGGCGGCCTCGGGGCGGTGGGCACCGACCAGCTGGCGATCTTCGCCAATGACGGTTGCGAGTCCTTTCTCACGGCCGGCGAGCTGCTCAAACCGTCGCTCAATGCGAATCTCAAGGTCACGGCCTATTGCCCGAGCATGCAGCAGGACCACGCGGTGATGGTGCTGGACATGGAGAAAGCGGTGGTCATCCGGATCACCAACAAGCCGAATTCGTCCGGCAACGGCCAGGTGACGCTGACCCATGCCGCGAGCAACAACGACAAGAACGCCAAGTGCGGTGGCTTCAAGTTCTCGGATATCCAGTTCAACGCCCCGGCGCGGGTGGTGGGCTTCGCCTACAGGACCTTCTATGTGGCGGATACCGGCCGCGTCACGGCGACCGGGCAGCCCATCCGCGCCTTGTTCGTCCGCGATGCGGCGCAGGTTCCAGCGCAGACCAACGAAGTCGTGGAAGGCGTTGAGTCGCTGCGCACCAGTTTCGGCGTGGCCGCGGACAACAGCGTCGGCGTACAGACCTACCTGAGCCCGGCCGAGGTGGAAGCGGCCAACCGTTGGGACGATGTCCGCACGGTGAAGCTCGATCTGCTGCTGACCAGCAATGATCGAGTAGCGGGAGCCCAGGACCAGGCTGTCCACTTCGCGGGGGCGGCAGTGGCGGCGGATGGGCGCCTGCGCCAGGTATTCAGCACGGTGGTGGCCCTGCGTAACCGGGTCGACTGATGAGGCAAGGATAAGCATGCAAAAGCAAAAAGGAGCGGTGCTGCTGGTTTGCCTGATCGCTCTCCTGGCATTGACCGTGCTGGGCGTTACGGCGATGTCCGGCAGCACCCTGCAGGAACGGATGGCCGGCGGCGCGCGGGACTACAACGTGGCGTTCCAGGCGGCCGAGAGCGCCTTGCGGGTGGGCGAGGCCTATGTGCGCCAACAGGTGGAGGCCAGCGTCGATCCCACCCAGCTGTTCCTGGCCAGCACCGATTGCCCGGCGGTTACGACCGCACAGTGGACGCCGCCCGCCGAACTCAACAGCCAGCCGCGAAAGCCGGTTTGCAGGGTTCGCAATTACTACGGTGCGTCGGGGGGCGCGACCACCTTCGTTTGCGAAACCGACGGCTCGATCGCCGAGAACCGCGCGTTCGACTGCCTGAGCCGGACCTATCTGTTCAACGTCGAAGCCACCGGTTACGCCGGCGGGGATGCCGAAGTGCACCTGCGTTCCACCGTGGCCATTGCCATCCGCAGCCAGAACTGATCGAAGGGAGACACGGATGATCGGCTCGAAATATTTCTTTGCGGTACGGGCATTGCTGGCCGGCCTGCTGACCGCCGCGGTCAGCCACAGCGCCCTGGCGGCATTCGTGCCCGGGCAGGTGCCGTTGAACCTGGGGGGGCAGGTCGAACCCAACCTCATGTTCATCCTGGATGACTCGGGCTCCATGCGCTGGGGCTACCTGCCGGACGATCTGCGCCCGGCCTATCTGGAAAGCACGAAGGAATGGGAACGGAGCGAAGAGTGTCAGGTGCGTGGCAGCTACGCCGGCAAGAACCTGCATTTCTGTCGGAAGACCGGTCACCGCTACCTGGCTTCCAGCCACCTGAACAAGTCCTACTACAACCCCGCCGTGCAGTATCTGCCGCCGATCAAGAGCGATGGACAACGCTATGCCAATGCGAGCTTCGCCGCGGCGTCCGTAAACGGTTACGCCGCTGGTGGCCAGGCGGTCAACCTCGGCACGAGCTACATGGCGATCATGGACGACTTTTACGCGCCTAACAGCAGAGACTGCAGGAGTTGCACGCTTTACGAAGGCTTTGCCGTGGGCCCGAATAGTAGCGCCGGCGCGGCCTTCTACTACGAGTTCGTTGGCGGGGGCAGCTGCGCCAGCAATCCCCGCCAGGATGCCTGTTATACCGAGCGTAGCGTGGGCGCCGACGAGCAACAGAACTTCGCCAACTGGTTCTCCTACTATCGGACCCGCATGATGTCGGCCAAGGCCGGGGTCAGCCAGGCATTTTCCACGCTGCCCGGGGACGTCCGGGTTGGCTACGGTGCGATCAACCTGACTAGGAACACCGTCGACTCGGGCAAGACCGATACCCTGGTGCGCGGTGTGCGCCGCTTCGAGGGCACCGGGCGCTCCGAGTTCTATGACTGGCTCTTCGCGACCAACGCCGAAGGGGGCACCCCACTGCGCAAGGCGCTGGGCGATGCCGGCGAATACTACTCGCGCAAGGACGAGGCCGGCCCCTGGAGCTCGACGCCGGGCCAGACCGGCGGCAAGGAGTATGCCTGCCGCCAGAGCTACACCATCCTGACCACGGATGGTTACTGGAACGGTGACGCGGCCTCCACCGAGGGCGCGCGCGCCAACGTGGATAACCGCAACGGCCCGACCATCAGCGGGCCGGACGGGCAGACCTATCGCTATGTGCCCAAGGCACCATTCAGCGACAGCGCGGACAACACCCTGGCGGACGTCGCCATGTACTACTGGAACCGCGACCTGCATGACACCCTGGCCAACCGCGTGCCGACCGATCCGGCGGACCCTGCGTTCTGGCAGCACATGGTGACCTTCGGTGTAGGTCTGGGCATGAGTGGCAGCATCGATCCGCAGACCGCGTTCGCCGCGGTCAAGAATGGCGCTTCGCTGACCTGGCCCAGCCCGACCAGCAGCGACCCGGCGAAGCTGGATGACCTGCTGCACGCCGCGGTCAACGGTCGTGGCGGTTTCTTCAGCGCCCAGGACCCGCAGCAGTTCGCCACCGCCCTGGGCGAGACCCTGGCGTCGATCAGCGATCGTACCGGGTCCAACACCTCGGCCGTGCCCAACGCGCGCCGCCTGGACAGCAACACCCTGGTTTACGAGGCCTTCTATACCAGCTCGGACTGGTCCGGAAAGCTGCTGGCGAAAAAGCCCAAGCAGACCAGTGCCGGCATCGTTTTCGAGGAGGTCTGGGAGGGGGGGCAGAAGCTCGGGCGCAGCTCGCGCAGCCTGTTCACCCACGACGGCGCGGCAGGCGCCAACCATGGCCAGGCGTTGAACTGGGCCGGCCTGAGCGCAGACCTCAAGGCGCACTTCAATAACGATGAGGTGCTGTTCAACTACCTGATGGGCGACCGCACGAACGAGGCGCCGGCCGGCAGGAAATTGCGCAAGCGCTCCACCCTGCTCGGCGATATCGTCAACTCCACCCTGGTATTGGCCAACAAGCAGGACTGGGGCTTCAATGGCCGGGTACCCGTCGCCAGCGGCGGCCAGACCTACGCCGAGTTCGTCGCAGCCAAGTCGAGCAAGTCGCCGGTGCTGTTCGTCGGCGCCAACGATGGCTTCCTGCACGCCTTCAACGCCAACAACGGCAACGAACTCTTCGCCTACATGCCCAACGGCGTGTTGGGCAACGTCAAGCTCCTGGCCAACAGCGACTACAAGCACCGCTATTTCGTGGACGGCAAACTGCACATCCGCGACGCTCGCCTGAACGGTGCCTGGCGTACCGTGCTCCTCGGCAGCCTCGGGGCTGGTGGCAAAAGCGTCTTCGCCCTGGACGTCACGGACGCCTCCGGCAGCACCGGATTCAGTGCCAGCAAGGTGCTGTGGGAGATCAAGGACGACGCCGATCTGGGCTACAACTTCGGCGAGCCATTGGTCGGACGCATGAAGGACGGCAGCTGGGCGGCGATCTTCGGCAACGGCTATGGCAGCACCAACGAGGACTCGGTGCTGTTCATCGTCGACCTGGCGACTGGCGCCGTGAACAAGGTGCGCGCGGGCAAGGCCACGGGCGGCCTGTCCAGCCCGTCCTTCGTGTATGCCACCGACAGCTCGGGCAACATCTACGTGAAGGATGTGTATGCCGGTGATCTCGGCGGCAACCTGTGGAAGTTCAACCTCAAGGCCAATGAATCCGGCGCTGACGATTTCGAGGTCAGCCTGGGCTCCGGCACCAAACCGGAGCCGCTGTACGTCGCCAAAGACACCGCGGGCACGCACCAGCCGATCACCGTCAAGCCGGAAATCGCCTACCACCCGGACGGCTATGCGCAGGGGGCCATCGTCTATTTCGGCACCGGCCGACTCTATACCTCAGGGGATGTGGTCGACACGACCAAACAAACCTTCTATGGCATCTGGGACAAGCTGGCGAGCAACGGCTCCTCCACCGCCTTCAGCGGCCGGTCGGACCTCGAGCAACGTTCGATCCTGTTCGAGGGCGAGGCCTTCGATCGCGATGTGCGGGTGCTCGACGCACCGGCCACCGCCATTGACTGGAGCAAGAAACGCGGCTGGTATCTCGACCTGACCTCTCCGGTCAGGGGCGCCCAGGGCGAGCGGGTAATCTTCGCGCCGCGCATCCTGCTCAATCGCCTGGTCATCGAAACCGCCATCCCCTCTGCCGACCCCTGTCTGGCCGGCGGTTCCGGCTGGACCATGGTGCTCGACTTGGCCACTGGCGGGCGGCTCAACTATGTCCTGCTGGACCTGAACAAGGACGGCAAATTCACCGATGCAGACATGGTCACGGTCGGCGACCAGAAGCTCCCGCCGTCCGGCATCGGCTCTTCCGGCAGCATACCCACCGGCTCGTTCGACCTGATCGATCCGCAGAAGTACTGGCTGTGCCGAGGCACCGGGGTGGATGACTGCATTCCGGCCGCCAATACCCTCAATGTTCTCGAAGGCCGTCAGTCCTGGAACCAGATTCGATGAGAAGCAGCAAGGCATTCACCCTGATTGAACTGATGATCGTGGTGGCGGTGATCGGCATCCTCGCCGCGATCGCCTATCCCAGCTACACGGAGTATGTGAAGCGGGGCAAGCGCGCCGAGGTGAAGGCGGTCTTGATGGAGGGGGCGCAGGCGCTGGAGCGTTATTACTCCACCCACGGCTCCTACCTGGATTCCGAAGGCAACTTTGCGGATACCTTCGCCACCCAGGCCCCGGCTTCAGGGGCGGCCAACTACACCATCGCCGCCCAGGGCGCACCGACCGCGACCTCCTTCCAGTTGCGTGCGACCCGTGCCGGCAGCATGGCCGGCGACCCTTGCGGCGACTTCCAGATCAGCCACACCGGCGAGCGCACGCTGGCCAACGCCACGCGGACGGTGGCCCAGTGCTGGTAGACGGCAGAGGGGCTCGCCCCGGTTGTAGAGATTCCATCTCAATCGGCGTGTAGGGTGGAAATCCCTTTCGGGATTTCCACCATCGGTGTCCTGCAATGCCTCGGTGGTGGATAGAAAAGCGCTATCCACCCTACAAGGCTCGTAGGATGGGGCGGGCGGCGTTCCGCTGGAGCGAAGCGATACCCATCAGCCCTGATCGATGGGTATCGCAAGCTCTACCCATCCTACATGGCTCGCCGTCCGAGGGGCCGGGCATCAGTCGATGCCCAGCTTCTTCAGGCGATAACGCATCGAACGGAACGTCAGACCCAGACGCTAGGCAGCGGCGGTGCGGTTCCAGCGGGTTTCCCCCTACAAGGCTCGTAGGATGTGGTGGAGCGAAGCGATACCCATCAGCCCTGATCGATGGGTATCGCAAGCTCTACCCATCCTACATGGCTCGCCGTCCGAGGGGCCGGGCATCAGTCGATGCCGAGCTTCTTCAGGCGATAACGCATCGAGCGGAACGTCAGGCCCAGACGCTGGGCTGCGGCGGTGCGGTTCCAGCGGGTTTCCTCGAGCGCCTGCATGATCAGCTTGCGCTCGATGTCTTCCAGGTAGTCTTCCAGATTGTCGATCTGCGCCAGGTTGGCTTCGCCGGCCTCGGCCGCGCCCGTGGCTTCGGAGAGGCGCAGGTCGCGGGCCTGGATCTGGTCGTCCTCGCAGAGGGTGTAGGCCCGCTCGAGCATGTTCTCCAGCTCGCGCACGTTGCCGGGGAAGCGGTAGCACTTGAGCTTGTCCAGGGCTTCCGGCGCCAGGCTGGCGGCCGGCAGGCCGCTCTGCTGGGCCAGGCGCTTGAGCATGGTTTCCGCCAGCAGGGGGATGTCCTCACGGCGCTCCCGCAGTGGCGGCACGCTGAGCTCAATGACGTTGAGGCGGTAGTAGAGGTCCTGGCGGAAGCGGCCGGCGGCCACCTCTGCCGCCAGATCCTTGTGGGTGGCGCTGAGGATGCGTACGTCCACCACCACTTCCTGCTGGCCGCCGACGGCGCGCACGGCTTTTTCCTGGATGGCGCGCAGCAGCTTCACCTGCATCGCCAGCGGCAGGTCGGCCACCTCGTCGAGGAACAGGGTGCCGCCATTGGCCGCCTGGAACAGGCCCTGCTTGTCTTCGACCGCGCCAGTGAAGCTGCCTTTCTTGTGGCCGAAGAACTCGCTTTCCATCAGCTCTGACGGAATGGCGCCGCAATTGACCGGCACGAAGGGGCGGTCGGCGCGCGGGCCCTGTTCATGGATCAGCCGCGCCACCAGTTCCTTGCCGCTGCCGGATTCGCCGCTGATGTAGACGGGAGCCTGGCTGCGGGCGAGTTTCTGGATCTGCTTGCGCAGGGCATTCATCGGCGGCGAGGCGCCCAGCAGGCGGCCGTCTACCGGCGGTTCGCCATCTTCTGGTGAGCGCAGGCGCAGGGCGGTGTTGACCAGTTCGCGCAGGCGGCCGAGGTCCACCGGCTTGGTGACGAAATCGAAAGCGCCGGCCTTGAGGGCGTTCACCGCGGTGTCGAGGCTGCCATAGGCCGTGATCATCGCCACCGGAACCAACGGGTGGCGCTGCTGGATGTGCTGAACCAGCTCCAGTCCGGTGCCGTCGGGCAGGCGCATGTCGGTCAGGCACAGGTCGAAGGGCTCGCGAGCCAGCCATTCGCGCGCTTCCTTGAGGTTACGCGCGCTGCGGGTGTCGAGCTTCATCCGCCCGAGGGTGATCTCCAGCAGTTCGCGGATATCGGGCTCGTCGTCGACGATCAGTGCTCTCTGTCGGGTCATGGTCAGCTCAGTTTGCGCGGGTGGGCAAAGGTGATGCGGAAGCAGCTGCCGCCTTGCTCGCGCGGTTTGTAGTCGAGGCGGGCCTGGTTGCTCTCGCAGAGTTCGCGGGAGATGTAGAGGCCCAGGCCCGTGCCCTTGCTTTCGGTGGTGAAGAAGGGTTCGAAGATATTGTGCACCTGCTCGGGTGGTATGCCTTCGCCGTCATCCTCGACTTCCAGCACCGGGAGGTCGCTTTCCGGATCACGAAAGAGCTTCAGCCAGACCTGGCCCTGGGTGTTCTGCTTGGCGCTGTAGCGCAGGCCGTTCTGCACCAGGTTGGTCAGCACCTGGGTCAGCTGGTGCGGGTCCATGCGGGTCTGCAGGGTGCTGCCGAGGGTGGCCAGGTGCAGGGTCTGGCCGGGGCCGGCGGAGGTGCGGAACTCGCTGGAGAAGCGGGTCAGCCAATATTTGAGGTCAAGCAGCTGCGGCTCCGATTGCCGGCGGCGAGAGAGCTGCAGGACGTTCTCGATCACCAGGTTCATGCGCCGCGAGTGGTCCTGGATGATCTGCGCCAGGCGCCGGTCCGGGCTCTGCAGTTCTTCCGATTCCTGAAGGAGTTGGGCGGCATGGCTGATGGCGCCCAGGGGATTGCGGATCTCGTGGGCGATGCCGGCGGTCAGGCGCCCGAGGGCGACCAGCTTGAGCTGCTGGGCCTGCTGGGCGATCTGCGAGATGTCCTCGAGGAACACCAGGAGATTCTGCTGGCTGCCATGCTGCAGGTGGACGAAGCTTGGTTGCAGCACAGGACCGTCGACGAAGGCCTGGATGCCCTGCGGTCGCAGGGTGGGGTTGGCCAGCCAGTGCTGGAGGCTCTTCAGCAACTCCGGGCACTGCGAGTCGAGCGCCTGCCCGGCTAGTGCGTCCTTGCCCAGCAGGTTCTGGGCGCCGTTATTGGCGAGCAGTATGTGGTTCTGCGGGTCCAGTACCAGGATGCCGGTGCGCATGCGCTCGAGAATCTGTGCGTTCAGCGCTTCCAGGTTGGCGACGTCTTCGGCGCGCTGTTCGGCCAGGGTCTCGCTGAGTTGCAGGCGACGGCTCAAACCCTGGATGAACAAGGCCGCGGCGAAGCAGAGGGCGCCGAAACCGCCGGCCTGGACGAACTGGCTGGACGCTTGCGGGTGGCTGAGGCTGAGGTAGAAGGTCAGGTAGATCAGCCCGATGGTCGCCACCGCTGCCACCAGCAGGCCGATGCGCCCGCGCAGCAGGATATTGGAGATGGCCACCGAGACCACCACCAGGTTGGCGATGCCGCTGGGGGTACCGCCCGCCGCGAAGAACAGGCAGGACAGCAGCAGCACGTCCACCAGGGCCAGGCTGAACACCTGCACCATGCTCCGCGGGCGCTGCACCAGCACGGCGATCAGGGTATTGAGGATCAGGTAGAACCAGCTGGCCTTGCGGAACAGCTCCGGTTGGGCCAGGTCGAGCAGGTTGTCGTCCAGGTCGCTGGAGATCAGCAGCACCAGCGCCAGGCCGATCAGCAGCCGGTAGAGGCTGTAGAGACGGAAGATGCGCCGCCCCTGGGCGCTCAGGGAGCTGGGGGCGGGTAGGGTATCAGCGCTCACCAGGGCTCTGGTCCTGTTCAAGATGGGCTCGGCTGCAGTACCAGCGGTCGTCCCGGGACAGGGCGAGGGCACGGGGAACGTGCACGCCGCATTGGGCGCAACGCACCATGGGCTGGGTTTCTTCGTCCTGGCGCGGGGCCGGGCGGGGCTTCGAAGGGGTCTTGAAGCGGCGCCACAGCCAGATGGCGGCAAAGATCACGGCAATCCAGAACAGCAGGCGAAACATGCCGAAGGTGCTCTCATTTCGATGGGAAGCTGGCAGTTTAGCCAAGCCGGCTGTCCGCGCACAGAGACCAGCCGCACGCTGTCGCACCTTGCCTGGTTTTCGCTGGGGGCGAGGCGGAGTATGGTGGCGATGAGGCGCGTTCGATGCCTTGGACAACGCTCAGGAGGCGGCCATGCGCCAGAGCCTGCGAATCGTGATGGCCCAGCTCAATCTCCGTGTCGGCGATGTTCACGGCAATGTCGAGCGGATCATCGAAGCGGCGAACTCCGCGCGCGAGGCCTGGGAAGCGGATGTCATCGTCTTCCCCGAGCTTTCCCTGTGCGGCTATCCGCCGGAAGACCTGCTGCTGCGCTCCAGCATGCAGCGGCGCGTCGAACAGGGCCTGCAGCGGCTGCGCGACGAAGTGCGCGGCATCTACCTGGTCGTGGGCTATCCCTGGCTGGAGGACGAGCTGCGCTACAACGCCTGCGCAGTGATAGCCGACGGCCAGTTGCTGGCCACCTATTACAAGCAGCGGCTGCCCAACTACCGGGTGTTCGACGAGAAGCGCTACTTCGAGCCGGGCCTGCAGCCCTGTGTGGTGGATATCAAGGGCGTGCCGGTGGCGTTGTCCATCTGCGAAGACATCTGGTTTCCCGAGCCCATGGAGCAGGCCCGAGCGGCAGGCGCGCAGCTGATGCTGAGCCTGAACGCCTCGCCCTTCCATTTGGACAAGCAGCTCGAGCGCGAGGAACTGCTGGCCGAACGGGTGGCGGAGGGCGAGATACCGGTGATCTACGTCAACCAGGTCGGCGGCCAGGACGAGCTGGTATTCGACGGCGGGAGTTGCGTGATGGACGCCGGTGGCATGATCTGCCAACGCGCGCCGGCCTTCGTCGAAGGCCTCTACCCGGTCGACCTGCAGTTGCAGGAAGGGTGCTGGATGCCACGCCGGACCCACTGCGCCGAGTTGCCGGAGCTGGAGGCGAGCGCCTACCAGGCATTGGTGGTGGGCCTGCGTGACTACGTGCAGAAGAATGGCTTCAAGGGCGTGGTGCTGGGGCTGTCCGGCGGCATCGATTCCGCCCTGACCCTGGCGGTGGCGGTCGATGCCCTGGGGCCGGAGCGGGTCGAGGCGGTGATGATGCCCTATCACTACACCGCGCAGATCAGCCTGGAGGATGCCGAGACCGAGGCGCGCCTGCTTGGCGTCGCCTACCGGGTGCTGCCGATCGCCCCCATTGTGGATGCCTTCCACCAGGCCCTGGTGCCCGTGTTCGACGGCCATGCCCGCGACGCCAGCGAAGAGAACCTGCAGGCGCGCTGCCGTGGCACCCTGCTGATGGCGATTTCCAACAAGAAGGGCAGCCTGGTCCTGACTACCGGGAACAAGAGCGAGCTGGCGGTGGGCTATGCAACCCTCTACGGCGACATGGCCGGCGGCTTCGACGTGCTCAAGGACGTGCCCAAGACCCTGGTGTTTCGCCTGGCCGAGTACCGCAACAGCCTGGGGCCGGTGATCCCGCCACGGGTGATCGAGCGGCCACCTTCGGCCGAACTCGCGCCGGGGCAGCAGGATGAGGATTCATTGCCGCCCTATCCGCTGCTGGACGAGATCCTCAAGCTCTATATCGAGCACGACCTGTCGGCCAACGCCATCATTGCCGAGGGGCTCGACGAGGATACGGTGAACCGCGTGCTGCGCATGGTCGACTGCAACGAATACAAGCGGCGACAGGCGGCGGTCGGGGTGCGGGTGACCCAGCGCGGCTTCGGCCGGGACCGGCGCTATCCCATTACCTCCGGTTGGCGGCAGGGGGATTAGTGTAGGAGCGAGGGGGACGCCGAGTTCTTGCTCGCGAATGGGGCCCGATAGAAGCTTCGCGAGCAAGCTCCTAGGGTTGCAAGGCATGCGGCAATGAAAAAGGGAGGCCATTGGCCTCCCTTTCTTCGTTTACGGCGGTGTTCAGTCGAACAGCCCGAAGGTCATGTAGCTGAACCAGGAACGGCCGCCGTCGTCGGCTTTCGACTGGGGTTCTTCTTCCTGCACGTCATCCTGGTTTTCCGGCAGCAGTTCCTGCGGAATCTGTTCCTTGGCGTCTTCGTACTGCTTGATCACGTCCTGGGCGGCGCGGGTTTCGCCCGGGGGCAGCGGCGCGTCGCTCTCGATCAGGCCCAGGGTGGACTTGGCCAGCCAGGAGCGGTTGTCGGCTTCTTCCTCGCGCGCTACGAACTGCCCGTCCACCAACTGCGGGTGTTCCGGGTAGTTCAGCTTCAGGGTTTCCAGGCTGGAGGCGGCCAGGTCGTTCAGGCCCAGGCGCTGGTAGGACTCGACCATCACGGCCAGACCATCGCCCACGGCCGGGGTTTCCTGGAAGTTCTCCACCACGTAGCGGCCGCGGTTTGCGGCGGCGACATAGGCCTGGCGGGTCAGGTAGTAGTGGGCGACGTGGATCTCGTAGGCGGCCAGCAGGTTGCGCAGGTAGATCATGCGCTGCTTGGCGTCCGGGGCGTAGCGGCTGTTCGGGTAGCGGCTGGTGAGCTGGGCGAACTCGTTGTAGGAGTCGCGGGCGGCGCCCGGGTCACGCTTGGTCATGTCCAGCGGCAGGAAGCGCGCAAGCAGGCCACGGTCCTGTTCGAAGGAGGCCAGGCCCTTCAGGTAGTAGGCGTAGTCGACGTTGGGATGCTGCGGGTGCAGGCGGATGAAGCGCTCGGCAGCGGATTTGGCGGCTTCCGGCTCGACGTTCTTGTAGTAGGCGTAGATCAGTTCCAGCTGCGCCTGCTCGGCGTAACGGCCGAAGGGGTAACGGGATTCCAGGGCCTTCAGCTTGGCGACAGCAGGGGTGTAGCTGCTGTTGTCCAGGTCTGCCTGGGCCTGCTGATACAGCTCGGCTTCGCTCAGGTTCTCGTCCACCACTTCCTTGTTGGAAGAACAGGCGGCGGTGAGGGCGAGAGTGGCGATCAGCAGCAGGTGTTTCACTTGCATGGCGGCTTGCGTCCCTGTGACGGCTGGCTGTCTTGGCTGGAGCCGTCCTGTTATGATGGGCGCCCCGGAACCCCCGGGACAAAGACGCGGTATTTAACCACAAGCGCGCAACCGAAACCAAAGGCTGCGCCCCCTCCGTTCCCGAGCATGTCTTCCATCAACAAACAGGTCATCCAACTCAGCGCCGAGGTACCGTCCGAATTGGGCGGGCAACGTCTCGACCAGATCGCTGCGCAACTTTTCGCCGAGCACTCCCGTTCCCGCCTTGCCGGCTGGATCAAGGACGGCCTTCTCACAGTCGACGGCAGCGTGCTGCGCCCGCGCGACATCGTGCACGGCGGTGCGCTGCTGGAGCTGAATGCCGAGCAGGAGTCCCAGGGAGAGTGGGTAGCCCAGGACATCGAGCTCGATATCGTCTACGAAGACGAGCACCTGCTGGTGCTGGACAAGCCCGCCGGCCTGGTGGTGCATCCGGCTGCCGGACATGCCGACGGTACCCTGCTGAATGCCCTGCTGCACCACGTGCCGGGGCTGGCCAATGTGCCGCGGGCCGGTATCGTCCACCGCCTGGACAAGGACACCACCGGCCTGATGGTGGTGGCCAAGACCCTCGAAGCCCACACCAGCCTGGTGGCGCAGCTGCAGGCCCGCAGCGTGAGCCGTATCTATGAGGCCGTGGTGGTCGGCGTGATCACCGCTGGCGGCAAGATCGATGCCCCCATCGGCCGGCATGGCCAGCAACGCCAGCGCATGGCCGTGGTCGCGGGCGGCAAGCCGGCGGTCAGCCATTACCGGGTGCTGGAGCGTTTCCGTTCCCATACCCATACCCGCGTCAAGCTGGAAACCGGCCGCACCCACCAGATCCGCGTGCACATGGCCTATGTGAACTACCCGCTGGTTGGCGACCCGGTCTACGGCGGGCGCTTCCGCATTCCGCCGGCGGCCAGCCCGACCCTGGTGCAGACCCTCAAGGAGTTCCCGCGCCAGGCACTGCATGCGCGCTTCCTCGAGCTGGACCATCCGGTGACCGGCGCGCGCATGAAGTGGGAATCGCCCCTGCCCGACGATTTCGTCTGGCTGCTCAGCCTGCTGCGCCAGGACCGCGAGTCCTTCGAGCAATGAACGCCTGGCTGACGCCCGACTGGCCCGCTCCGTCAAGGGTGCGGGCCTGCGTCACCACCCGCGAGGGGGGCGTCAGCCTGCCGCCATATGAAGGCCTGAACCTCGGCAGCCACGTCGAGGACGACCCGCTGGCCGTCGAGCAGAACCGCAGGCTCCTGACCTCGGCCCTCGGCTGTCGGCCCGCCTGGCTTAGCCAGGTCCATGGCGTGCGTGTGGTCGAGGCCAATCCGAACCGGGTCGATGAAGCCGATGCCAGCTGGACCGCGGAGCCCGGCGTCGCCAGCGCGGTACTGACGGCCGACTGCCTGCCGGCGCTCTTCTGCGACCGGGCCGGGACCCGCGTCGCGGCTGCCCATGCCGGTTGGCGCGGACTGGCGGGCGGTGTGCTGGAGGCGACTCTGGACGCCCTGGTCCTGCCGCCCGAAGAGCTGCTGGTCTGGCTCGGCCCGGCTATCGGTCATGCCGCCTTCGAAGTCGGCCCGGAAGTGCGCGAAGCTTTCCTGGCCAGTCATCCGGAGGCGGACCAGGCCTTCCAGCCCAGCGCCAATGCCGGGAAATTCATGGCCGATATCTACCAGTTGGCGCGAATCCGTCTGGCCGCGCGCGGTGTACAGGCCGTGTACGGCGGCGGCTTCTGCACCGTCAGCGATCCACGCTTCTATTCCTACCGTCGTGCTTCGCGCACCGGCCGTTTCGCCAGCCTGGTCTGGCTGGCGGACTGACGGGTAGAGCCCCTTGTAGGGTGGATAGCGCTTTTCCTATCCACCTTTCCGACCTGACCCTGCCGCTATTGGTGGACCGGTGAAGCGTGGTCCACCCTACGCCCTTGTGTGGGAACTCATTCGCGAATGAGTTCCCACACTGACATATGCCCGCCAGCCTTCCTGACCCAGGTCAACCGCACAAAGGTTGAATCCCCCAGAATCGTCCTTATCTATGCTTCATCCCGGCGGGCTTTTCTTGTCTGGCGCCGTCATCGTGCCAGCCCGCTATCAAAAGGAAGGACGAACCCATGCGAATCGACCGTTTGACCAGCAAGCTGCAACTGGCGCTTTCCGACGCCCAGTCCCTGGCGGTTGGCCACGACCACCCGGCCATCGAGCCCGTACACCTGGTGCTGGCCCTGCTTGACCAGCAGGGCGGCTCCATCAAGCCCCTGCTCATGCAGGTGGGCTTCGACGTGGTGGCCCTGCGCCAGGGCCTGACCCGTGAGCTCGACCATCTGCCGAAGATCCAGAACCCCACCGGCGACGTGAACCTGTCCCAGGACCTGGCGCGCCTGCTCAACCAGGCCGACCGCCTGTCCCAGCAGAAGGGCGACCAGTTCATCTCCAGCGAACTGGTGCTGCTCGCCGCGATGGACGAGAACACCCGCCTCGGCAAGCTGCTGCTCGGCCAGGGCGTGACCCGCAAGGCCCTGGAAAATGCCGTCGCCAACCTGCGTGGCGGCCAGGCGGTGAACGACCCCAATGCCGAGGAATCCCGCCAGGCCCTGGACAAGTACAGCGTCGACCTGACCAAGCGTGCCGAGGAGGGCAAGCTGGACCCGGTGATCGGCCGTGACGACGAGATCCGTCGCACCATCCAGGTCCTGCAGCGGCGGACCAAGAACAACCCGGTGCTGATCGGCGAGCCCGGCGTCGGCAAGACCGCCATCGCCGAAGGCCTGGCCCAGCGTATTGTCAACGGCGAAGTGCCCGACGGCCTCAAGGACAAGCGTCTGCTGGCCCTGGACATGGGGGCGCTGATCGCCGGCGCCAAGTTCCGCGGCGAGTTCGAGGAGCGCCTGAAGGCCGTGCTCAACGAGCTGGCCAAGCAGGAAGGCCGGGTCATCCTCTTCATCGACGAACTGCACACCATGGTCGGTGCCGGCAAGGCCGAGGGTGCCATGGACGCCGGCAATATGCTCAAGCCGGCCCTGGCCCGTGGTGAGCTGCACTGCGTCGGCGCCACCACCCTGGACGAATACCGCCAGTACATCGAAAAGGACGCCGCGCTGGAACGCCGTTTCCAGAAGGTGCTGGTGGACGAGCCGAGCGAGGAGGACACCATCGCCATCCTGCGCGGCCTGAAGGAACGCTATGAAGTGCACCACGGCGTGACTATCACCGACGGCGCCATCATCGCCGCGGCCAAACTGTCGCACCGCTACATCACTGACCGGCAGTTGCCGGACAAGGCCATCGACCTGATCGACGAAGCCGCCAGCCGCATCCGCATGGAGATCGACTCCAAGCCCGAGGCCCTGGACCGCCTGGATCGCCGCCTGATCCAGCTGAAGATCGAGCGCGAGGCGCTGAAGAAGGAAGAGGACGAGGCCACGAAGAAGCGTCTGGCCAAGCTCGAGGAAGACATCCTCAAGCTGGAGCGCGAATACGCCGACCTGGAAGAAATCTGGAAGTCCGAGAAGGCCGAAGTGCAGGGCTCGGCGCAGATCCAGCAGAAGATCGAACAGGCCCGGCAGGACATGGAGGCCGCGCGGCGCAAGGGCGACCTGCAGCGCATGGCCGAGCTGCAGTACGGCGTGATTCCAGACCTGGAACGCAGCCTGCAGATGGTCGACCAGCATGGCAAGACCGAGAACCAGCTGCTGCGCAACAAGGTCACCGACGAAGAGATCGCCGAAGTGGTCTCCAAGTGGACCGGCATCCCGGTGGCGAAGATGCTCGAAGGCGAGCGCGAGAAGCTGCTGCGCATGGAAGATGACCTGCACAAGCGGGTGATCGGCCAGCACGAGGCCGTGGTCGCCGTCGCCAACGCCGTGCGTCGCTCCCGCGCCGGCCTGGCCGACCCGAACCGGCCCAGTGGTTCCTTCCTCTTCCTCGGCCCGACCGGGGTGGGCAAGACCGAGCTGTGCAAGGCGCTGGCCGAGTTCCTCTTCGATACCGAGGAGGCGCTGGTGCGCATCGACATGTCCGAATTCATGGAGAAACACTCGGTGGCACGCCTGATCGGTGCCCCGCCGGGTTACGTCGGTTATGAGGAGGGTGGTTACCTGACCGAGGCGGTGCGCCGCAAACCCTACTCCGTGGTGCTGATGGACGAGGTGGAAAAGGCCCACCCGGATGTCTTCAACGTGCTGCTGCAGGTGCTGGAGGACGGTCGCCTGACCGACAGCCACGGCCGTACCGTGGACTTCCGCAACACCGTGGTGGTGATGACCTCCAACCTGGGCTCATCGCAGATCCAGGAACTGGTCGGCGACCTCGAGGCGCAGCGCGCGGCAGTGATGGACGCCGTGAGCGCGCACTTCCGTCCCGAGTTCATCAACCGGATCGACGAAGTGGTGGTGTTCGAACCGCTGGGTCGCGAACAGATCGGCGGCATCGCCGAGATCCAGCTGCAACGCCTGCGCAAGCGCCTTGCCGAGCGCGAGCTGAGCCTGGAGTTGAGTCCGGAGGCCCTGGACAAGCTGATCGCCGTGGGTTACGACCCGGTCTACGGCGCCCGTCCGCTGAAGCGGGCGATCCAGCGCTGGATCGAGAACCCGCTGGCCCAGCAGATACTCGCCGGCCGTTTCGGCCCGGGCGCCACCATCGCCGCCAGGGTGGAGGGTGAGGAGATCGTCTTCAGCTGATCTCCGGCGCAAGACAAAGCCCCGCATTGCGGGGCTTTTCTTTGCGCATCTGTCAGGTGCCACCCCCTGTGGGGGCGAATTCATTGGCTATGTCTGCGTTAAATGTTGCTAGAACGTCCTGAGCCGAGTTGCTTATCGAGTGGGCTGCGAGTCCCGGTTTCGCCTCCCGGCGAGTCACTTCTTTCAAACGTCGGGATGCCGAACCACAAAGAAGTAACCAAGAACGCTCGCCCCTGCATCCGG
>NZ_SSOJ01000130.1:34899-34967 GCF_029871205.1 Pseudomonas sp. BN417
CGTCGGGTTCCCTCGCTCCATCATTGCTCCGGGGGCCCGGCGTGAGGGGCCATCCCTGGCCCCGCACG
>NZ_SSOJ01000131.1 GCF_029871205.1 Pseudomonas sp. BN417
CAGTCGGTGTAGTGGGACAGGGCGTTGACGGTCTTGATGGCCATCATCGGGCCTTCGAAGGTGCTCATGCCGTAGAAGGCCAGGGACACCACGAGGAAGCGCAGGATCGGGTCGGAGCGCAGCTTATGCCAGGCGCCGGAGAGGGTCATCATGCCGTTGATCATGCCGCCCCAGGAGGGGGCCAGCAGCACCAGGGACATCACCATGCCGAGGGACTGGGCCCAGTCCGGCAGGGCGGTGTAGTGCAGGTGGTGCGGACCGGCCCAGATGTACAGGGTGATCAGCGCCCAGAAGTGCACGATGGACAGGCGGTACGAGTACACCGGGCGCTCGGCCTGCTTCGGCACGAAGTAATACATCATCCCGAGGAAGCCGGCGGTAAGGAAGAAGCCCACGGCGTTGTGGCCGTACCACCATTGGATCATGGCGTCGGTAGCGCCCGAATAGAGCGAGTAGGACTTGGTCAGGGTAACCGGGAGCTCCAGGTTGTTCACCAGGTGGAGGATGGCCACGGTGAGGATGAAGCCGCCGAAGAACCAGTTGCCGACGTAGATGTGCTTGGTCTTGCGTTTGGCCACCGTGCCGAAGAAGACGATGGCGTAGCTGACCCAGACGATGGTGATCAGGATGTCGATCGGCCATTCCAGCTCGGCATATTCTTTCGAGCTGGTCCAGCCCATGGGCAGGCTGATGGCGGCGAGGACGATCACCAGCTGCCAGCCCCAGAAGGTGAAGGCGGCCAGTCTGTCGGAGATCAGGCGGACCTGGCAGGTGCGTTGCACCGCGTAATAGGAGGTTGCGAACAGCGCGCAGCCCCCGAAGGCGAAGATCACCGCATTGGTGTGCAGTGGGCGCAGGCGCCCGAAGCTGGTCCAGGGCAGGTTGAAGTTGAGTTCCGGCCAGGCCAGTTGGGCGGCTATGAGAACGCCGAGGCCCATCCCGACGATTCCCCAGACCACCGTCATGATGGCGAACTGGCGGACCACCTTGTAGTTATAGGCGGTACTCTTTGCTGTGCTCATGTTATGGGCTTCCGTCCACGGTTTTTGGATTGCGAGGCAAGCATGGTGAAAGGCTATTGGGCGGCCATTGACCTGGATCAATCGCCCCGAACTGACGGAGAAGACTGAATGCTGTTGTGGAACAGGCCTGACGGCCCGGTTGTGAGCACCCTGATCCTGGCCCACGGCGCGGGTGCGCCCATGGACAGTCCGTTCATGGACGACATGGCGCAAAGGTTGGCGGCACGCGGGATTGCCGTGGTTCGCTTCGAGTTCCCCTACATGGCCGCGCGGCGTGAAGACGGCCGCCGCCGGCCGCCGAATCCGCAGGCGCAATTGCTGGCCTGCTGGCGGGAAATCCATGTCTTGGTGCGACAGCAGGTCACAGGGCGGCTGGCCATCGGCGGCAAGTCCATGGGCGGGCGCATGGCCAGCCTGCTTGCCGATGAGCTGGGCGTCGATGCCCTGGTCTGCCTGGGCTATCCCTTCCACGCCGTGGGCAAGGCGGACAAGCCCCGCGTCGCGCACCTGGCGGACCTGAATACGCCGACCCTGATCGTCCAGGGCGAGCGCGACCCCATGGGCGACCGGCTGACGGTGACGGGCTACAGCCTTTCGGATGCCATTCGCATGCATTGGCTGGTGGCGGGGGACCATGACCTGAAGCCACTCAAGGCGTCAGGCTTGACCCATGAGCAGCATCTGCAGAGCGCGGCGGATGAAGTAGCGAAATTCCTGACGGCCTGACGCGGCCCTGGCCCTTGGCGGATGCCAGCATCCTGCTGGTTCCGAATACTGCCAAGGACGAGGCCCCGCATGAATTCGCTGCATACCGATATACCCGTACTGATCTACCAGCATGAGGGCGAGCACCTTACCGAGGTGCGCCTGGAAGGGGAGGCCGTCTGGCTGACCCAGCGGCAGATGGCGGAGTTGTTCGATAAGAACATTCGTACGATCAGTGAACATATCCGCAACATCTTCCATGAGGGGGAGTTGGACGAGCCGGCAGTTATCCGGAATTTCCGGATAGCTGCCGCAGACGGCAAATCCTACGAAACCCTCCACTACAGCCTCGACGTCATTATCTCGGTCGGTTACCGCGTCAAATCGGTCCAAGGCACCCGCTTCCGAGTCATCAAGGAGCACATGCTCCTTATCGAGCGAGCTGCGGGTTTCTGTTTCGCCTCCCGGCGAGTCACTTCTTTCAAACGTCGGGATGCCGAACCACAAAGAAGTAACCAAGAACGCTTGCCCCTGCATCCGGCCCGACTTCGTCGGGTCCCCTCCCTCCATCATTGCGCCGGGGGCCCGGCGTGAGGGGCCATCCCTGGCCCCGCACGCCTCTCGCGGCATCCATGCCGCTCGTCCCCCTCTGCAACGATTCCGCTCGGCCTCCTGACGGGGCGGGGTCCTTGCTCCACCGCTTTTTCTTGGTTCCAGGCCCGATTGGGCTTCGGACTTGTCTCGGCCTTGCCGGCGAGAGTCACCCCTCTACCGCTTGCGGGAGAGGGGCCGGGGGTGAGGGGGCATTTGCGCGGAGCCAAGTCAGGGCACGCGACAAGGGGCAAGAAAAAAGGGCGCCAACCGGCGCCCTTTTTCATTCCCGCGTTTTCAGCGATTGAACCGGTCCACCAGGGAGTACTGCCCCTGGGCTGTGTGGGTGAGTTCCTCACTGAGCAGGGCGGTGCGCTGGGCCTCGCCCGAGGTCTGATCGGCCAGGTGAGCGATGCTGCTGATGCTCTGGTTGATCTGCTCGGCCACCGCGCTTTGCTCCTCGGTGGCGGCAGCGATCTGGTCGGCCATATCGGCGATGTTGGCCATCGCCTCGCTGATACCCACCAGCGCCTGGTCGGCCTGGAGCACGCGCTCGACACCTTCGTCGGCCTGGCGACGACCATGCTCCATGGTGTGTACGGCCTCTTCGGCGGTCTTCTGCAGCTGGGCGATCAACTGGTGGATCTGCCCGGTGGATTCCGCCGTGCGCTGTGCCAGCTGGCGCACTTCGTCGGCGACTACGGCGAAGCCGCGGCCCATCTCGCCGGCGCGGGCGGCTTCGATGGCGGCGTTGAGCGCCAGCAGGTTGGTCTGGTCGGCAATGCCCTTGATCACATCGACCACGCCGCCGATCTTGTTGCTGTCCTGGGCCAGGCGGGTGACCGTCTCGCCGGTTTCGCCCACCGATCGCGACAGGCGCTGGATGGCTTCGCGAGTCTCGGCGGCGATGTGACGGCCCTGGCTAGTCAGGCGATTGGCTTCCTGGGTGGCGTCGGCGGTGCGCTGCACGTTGTTGGCCACTTCCTGGGTGGTGGCGGCCATCTGGTTGACCGCAGCGGCCACCTGCTCGGTCTCCACCCGCTGGCGTTCCAGTCCGTCGGAACTGTTGTGGGCCAGGGTATCGGCCTGGCGTGCCTGCTGGGTGAGGTGCTCGGCGGTGTCCTGCAGGCGGGTCAGGCAGGTCTTCAGGCGCGCTTCCTGGCTGAGCATGGCCATTTCCAGGCGCGCCTGGACACCACGGCTGTCGGTATACATCTGCGCGATCAGCGGGTCCGAGGTGGTCTGTTCGGCCAGGTGCAGCAGGCGCTTGATGCCACGATTCTGCCAAGCCAGGCCGGTCAGCCCCAGGGGGACGGAGAGCAGGGCGGCGAGCAGGAAGCCCCAATGGGAGTTCAGCCAGGCGCCGATTAGGAAGCCTACCTGGCTGATGAGGATGAAGGGCAGCCAGTCCTGCAGTACCGGCAACCAGCGATCGCGGGTGGGGATGGCCGACTTGCCGGCGTTCAGGCGTTGGTAGAGGGCTTCGGCGCGGCGCACCTGCTCGGCGCTGGGCTTGATCCGCACCGACTCGTAGCCGGTGATCTGGCTGCCTTCGAAGATGGGCGTGACATAGGCGTTGACCCAGTAGTGGTCGCCATTCTTGCAGCGGTTCTTCACCACCCCCATCCAGGGGCGGCCCTTCTTCAGGGTGGTCCACATATGGGCGAACACCGCCGGCGGCACGTCGGGGTGGCGGACCAGGTTGTGGGGCGCGCGGGTCAGCTCTTCTCGGCTGTAACCGCTGATATCGATGAACGCCTCGTTGCAATAGGTGATCACACCCTTGCTGTCCGTGGTGGAGATCAGGCGTTGTTCGGCCGGGAAGCTGCGTTCCCGCTGGGTGATAGGTTGGTTGTTTCTCATGGTGTCCATCCGCAAGGCTTACGACTGCTATCGGCATCCAGGCACTAAGGTTGAGCCTTTTCTTTGCGCGATAGTCTACCCAGCCTCAAGCCGCGGCCGCTTCAAATGATGGACGCGTCGCCCTTATCACTCAGCTGTTTGCTCCTGTGAGGGATTGGCCCGTGCTAAGCGGCCAGCTTGGCGCTTCGCCGTCCCTCTCCCGCTCGGGGGAGAGGGGAGCCTACGCCTAACCCGCCAGCAGTTGTCGCAGCACGTAGTGCAGGATGCCACCGGCCTTGAAGTACTCCACCTCGTTCAGGGTGTCGATGCGGCACAGCAGCAGGGCGTCGTCCTTCGAACCGTCCTCACGGGTGATCTCCAGGCGCAGATCCATGTGAGGCCGCAGGACGGCACCGTCCAGCCCCCTGATGGCGAGGGTTTCCTTGCCGGTCAGTCCCAGGGTCTTGCGGTCGTCGCCGTCCTTGAATTGCAGCGGCAGCACGCCCATGCCCACCAGGTTGGAGCGGTGGATACGTTCGAAGCTTTCAGCGACCACCGCCTTGATCCCCAGCAGGTTGGTGCCCTTGGCCGCCCAGTCGCGGGAGGACCCGGTGCCGTACTCCTTGCCGGCCACTATCACCAGCGGCGTGCCTTCGGCCTGGTAGCGCATGGCGGCGTCGTAGATCGCCAGCTTCTCGCCGCTGGGCACATGCAGGGTGTTGCCGCCTTCCTCGCCGCCGAGCATCTCGTTGCGGATGCGGATATTGGCGAAGGTGCCGCGCATCATCACTTCGTGGTTGCCGCGCCGCGAGCCGTAGGAGTTGAAGTCCACAGGCGCCACGCCATGCTCGCGCAAGTAGCGCCCGGCCGGGCTGTCGGCCTTGATGTTGCCGGCGGGGGAGATGTGGTCGGTCGTCACCGAGTCGCCCAGCAGGGCGAGGATGCGCGCCTGGCGCACGTCCCCTACCTTGGGCGGCGCGCCGGTGATGTTGGCGAAGAAGGGCGGGTGCTGGATGTAGGTCGAGTCCGCCTGCCAGGCGTAAGTGTCGGACTCCGGCACCTTGATCGACTGCCATTTCTCATCGCCGGCAAAGACCGCGGCGTATTCCTTGCGGAACATGGCGGTGTCCACTTTCTGGATGGCGGCGGCAATCTCCTGCTGGCTTGGCCAGATGTCCTTGAGGTAGACCGGTTGGCCGTCCTTGCCCTGGCCCAGGGGTTGGCTGGCGAGGTCCAGGCGTATGCTGCCGGCCAGGGCGTAGGCCACCACCAGAGGCGGCGAGGCCAGCCAGTTGGCTTTCACCAGCGGGTGCACCCGGCCCTCGAAGTTGCGGTTGCCGGAAAGCACCGAGGCCACGGTCAGGTCGGCTTGCTGAATGGCCTGCTCGATGGGTTCCAGCAGCGGCCCCGAATTACCGATACAGGTGGTGCAGCCGTAGCCCACCAGGTTGAAGCCAAGCTGGTCCAGATAGTCAGTGAGGCCGGCGGCCTTGAAGTATTCCGTGACCACTTTGGAGCCGGGGGCCAGGGAGGACTTGACCCAGGGCTTGCGGGTGAGGCCCTTTTCCACGGCCTTCTTCGCCAGCAGGCCGGCGGCCATCATCACGCTGGGGTTGGAGGTGTTGGTGCAGGACGTAATGGCGGCGATAACCACCGCACCATCGTCCAGGGGGAAGCTCTGGCCATCGTCGAGGGTGACCGGACCATTGCCCGCAGCCGACGCGCCTTCGGGCTTGAGTTGCAGGCCGAGGAGTTCGTCGAAGGCCTGGGGTACCTGGGGTAGCGGCACACGGTCCTGCGGGCGCCGCGGGCCGGCCAGGCTGGCTACAACGTTGGAGAGGTCCAGTGCCAGGCTGTCGGTGAACGCGGGCTCATGGCCGGGCTCCCGCCACAGGCCCTGGGCCTTGCTGTAGGCCTCTACCAACTGCACCGTCTCCTCCGGGCGGCCGGACAGGCGCAAGTAGCCCAGGGTGATCTCGTCCACCGGGAAGAAGCCGCAAGTGGCGCCGTATTCCGGGGCCATGTTGGCGATGGTGGCGCGGTCGGCCAGGGGCAGGTCGGCCAAGCCGTCGCCGTAGAACTCGACGAATTTCCCCACCACGCCCTTCTTGCGCAGCATCTGGGTGACGGTGAGCACCAGGTCGGTGGCGGTGATGCCTTCGCGGAGCTTGCCGGTGAGCTTGAAGCCGATCACCTCGGGAATCAGCATGGATACCGGTTGGCCGAGCATCGCGGCTTCGGCCTCGATGCCGCCGACGCCCCAGCCGAGGACGCCGAGGCCGTTGATCATGGTGGTGTGGGAGTCGGTCCCGACCAGGGTGTCGGGGAAGGCCCAGGTGATGCCGTCTTCTTCCCGGGTCCAAACGGTGCGGGCGAGGTATTCCAGGTTGACCTGGTGGCAGATGCCGGTGCCCGGTGGCACTACGCTGAAGTTATCGAAGGCGCGCTGGCCCCAGCGCAGGAAGGCGTAACGTTCGCCATTGCGCTGCATCTCGATCTCGACGTTCTGCTCGAAGGCGGCCTGGGAGGCGAAGCGGTCCACCATCACCGAGTGGTCGATCACCAGGTCGACCGGTGACAGCGGGTTGATCTGCTGCGGGTCGCCGCCGGCAGCGGCCACGGCGGCGCGCATGGCGGCCAGGTCGACCACTGCCGGTACGCCGGTGAAGTCCTGCATCAGCACTCGCGCCGGGCGGTACTGGATCTCCCGCTCCGAGCTGCGCGGGCCGAGCCAGTCGGCGAGGGCCTTGAGATCGGCGGCACTGACGGTTTCGTCGTCCTCCCATCGCAGCAGGTTCTCCAGCAGCACTTTCATCGACATCGGCAACTTGTCGATGGGGCCGAGGCGCTTGGCGGCCTCGGGAAGGCTGAAGTAGTGGTATGTCTTGCCAGCGACATCGAGGCTGCGGCGGCAGTTCAGGCTATCCAGGGAAGGCATTGGGAAATCTCCTTTTGGCCCACACGGCATGGGCCGGCTGCTCGTACAGAACCTTAAAAGCTAGTCCTGCTTGGCGGGTCTCGCCATAGTAGCCGACCGGCTGGGCGCGCCCCGGGTTCCCCGGAGACAGAGCGCCCGGCTGTAGGAAATTACTCCTTGGCCTGTGTGAAAACAGCCGCCGCGCAACTATAGTGCGCGCCCAGGAGGAGCCCCCGATGAACACTCTGTTGCTGCACTGCCGCCCCGGCTTCGAGGGCGAGGTCTGTGCCGAGATTTCCGAACATGCCGCCCGCCTCGACGTGGCCGGCTACGCCAAGGCCAAGCCGCAGAGCGCCTGTGCCGAGTTCATTTGCACCGAGCCCGGCGATGCAGAGCGGATGATGCGCAAGCTGCGCTTCGGCCAACTGATCTTTCCCCGCCAGTGGGCCCGCGGCGAATATGTCGACCTGCCGGAAACCGATCGCATCGGCGTGCTGCTGGAGGCGCTGGCCGGCTTCCCGGTGTGCGGCAGCCTCTGGCTGGAGGTGCTGGATACCAACGATGGCAAGGAGCTGTCGACCTTCTGCCGCAAATTCGAAAAGCCCCTGCGCGCTGCCCTGGCCAAGGCCGGCCGGCTCAAGGACGATCCGCAGCTGCCGCGCCTGCTGCTGACCTTCCGCAGCGGCCGAGAGGCCTTTGTCGGCCTGGCCGAGTCGAACAATTCGGCGCTCTGGCCCATGGGTATCCCGCGCCTGAAATTCCCCCGCGAGGCGCCGAGCCGTTCGACCCTCAAGCTGGAGGAAGCCTGGCATCACTTCATCCCCCGCGCCGACTGGGACAAGCGCCTCGCGCCGGGCATGACCGCCGTGGACCTGGGCGCCGCCCCCGGCGGCTGGACCTGGCAGCTGGTGCAGCGGGAAATCAAGGTGACGGCGGTGGACAACGGCCCGATGGCCGAGAACCTGATGTACTCCGGTTTCGTCGAGCATCAGCGCGCCGACGGCTTCACCTTCAAGCCGCGGCGGCCGGTGAACTGGATGGTCTGCGACATCGTGGAGAAGCCGGCGCGCACCGCCGCGATGATCGAGACCTGGCTGGGCGAGGGCTGGTGCCAGGAGGCCGTGGTCAACCTCAAGCTGCCGATGAAACAGCGTTATGCCGAGGTGCAGAAGCTGCTCGCGCGCATCGACGATGGGCTCAAGGGGCGGGGGCTGAAGGTATCCATCGGTTGCAAGCAGCTCTATCACGACCGCGAGGAAGTGACCTGCCATCTGCGCAGGCTGTAGGGAGCGGCTGATGGCGCTGATCCATTGTGGGTTCGTGCATTTCCAGTAGGTTCACTCCCCTTTCAATCCCGCATCCGGCTCACCCAGTAACTCTGCTTGTGCCCCCGCGCCTGGTATTCCGCGGCCAGGCGCTCGGCTTCCTCGCGGGTCAGCCCCGCGCGCAAGACGAACTCATTGCCATTGTCATCCAGCCGCTTGACGCACCAGCTGCGCTCGGAAGCCTGGGCCATGCCGCACCCTCCGGGAAATGCCCCATGCTGCGCCGGCTTTCACTGCCTGGCCAGCGGCGCCTCCAGTGGCAGTAGCGGCGGCAGGCTGATTTCGCCCTTGAGCGTCGCGGCGCGAGGATTCCACGAACTATTGAACAGGTACTGACCGCTGAAGCCGCTGACCCGCAGGCCCAGTTCGTCACCGGGCTGGAGCAGCGCGCTGGTGGCGGCCAGATCGATCTGGCGGGCGTTGAGTGGCGTGACCTGTTCGCTCAGCACCTCGATGCCGCCTCCGGCCCTTCGCACGGCCAGCGAGGCGAACAGCAGCGGCGTGTCGGCCGCCCGCTCCAGATGCAGGCGGGCGCTGCCCACCAGTCCGCTGGCGGCGTCCACCTTGCGCAGGGGGATGAAGGTGGCCGGGCTCAACCAGCCGCTGGTCAGCGGGCGAATGCGGGTTTCCGGCAAGGGCTGGGGTGCCTCGGTCTGCGGTAGATGATGCAGGGCCAGGCCGTTGCCCAGGTCCAGGCTGAGGCAGAGGTCCGGTACGCTGTCGGCGGCGCCGGGGCGATTGCGTAGCTTGTCCTCGTACCAGGCGACCACTGCCTGATAGAGATTGATGGCGCGCTCACCGCAATGCAGCACGGGCTCGTTGTTGAAGGGTGGCAGGCCGCTCCAGCGCTGCAGGGGCGGCGGCAGTATGTGGCCGCCCTGCATGCCCAGCAGACGCACGTCAGCTTCGCCCTGGCGCAGGCAATCGCGGATCGCCAGGCCCTGGTCGAGGGGAAACAGGGTGTCACGCAGTCCCTGGATCAGCAGTGCGTCGGCATGGGGCCGCTGGCCGCGCTGGCAGTAACTGGCCAGGCTATGGGCCTTGAGCTCAGCCCGGACCTGGGGCGCCATCTCGCCACCCGCACTTTTCAGGTAGGGTGCCTGGGTGAACTTGCCGAGGTCGTAGCCGGTGGCGACGCCCAGGCCCAGCAACACCCCGGTCCAGCCCACCTTCATGCGGCCGCCCGGCGCCAGGGCCTCGGACAGGTCGTACCAGGTGGCGATGGGCACTATGGCGTCGATGCGCGGGTCCTCGGCCGAGGCCAGCAGTTGCACGGCGCCGCCGTAGCTTTCGCCGAGCATGCCGACGCGCGGATCGCCGGGACCATCCATGGCCAGGCGCGGCAGATGGGCGCTGGCCCAGTCGATTACCGCCAGGGCGTCCTGCACTTCGTAGCGAGGGTCCATCATCTCGATATCGCCATCGCTGCCGCCCCAGCCGCGCTGGTCGTAGCTGATCACCCAGAAACCGGCGCGCCAGGCCTTGAGCGCGGCGCGACCGGACATCATCTGCCGGCCGTAGAAACCGTCCGGTCCGGTCACCCGCCAGCCGCCCCAGCCATGGGTGTGCACCACCAGAGGCGCCTGTTCACCTGGCCTGAGCGCCGGCTGGAAGACGGTCGCCGAAATTCGTGTGCCGTCGCGCGCAGTTATCACCGTCTCAAAATGCGAGGCGGGCAGTTCTCGGTCGGCGAGGGGCCCGAAATCGGGCAATTGTTCGCGGGCGGCGCAGCCGCCGAGTAGGAGGAGGGCGATGAACAGGCTGGCGAGACGCATCGGAATTCATCTGCTGATAATGATTCGCGCAGCTTGCCCGATGGCCATGCGGTGGGGCGCCCATCCAAGGTTGTGTCGCGCTGTGGCCGGACGTCGCAGCGGCGCCGGCAAGGCTGGGCGGACTCCCGGCTTTGCGCCACAATAGCCGCCAGTTTTCGGAGTGCCCCATGTCCCAACAGCCTGATGCCATCCTCGACGCCACCGGCCTGAACTGCCCAGAGCCGGTGATGATGCTGCACAACAAGGTGCGCGAACTGCCGGCCGGCGGCCTGCTCAAGGTGATCGCCACCGACCCCTCGACGCGCCGCGACATTCCCAAGTTCTGCGTCTTCCTCGGCCATGAACTGCTGGACCAGTCGGAAGAGGCGGGTACCTATCTCTACTGGATCCGCAAGAAGACCGACTGATGCCCTACTACTTCGCCTACGGCTCGAACATGAACCCGGCGCGCATGCGCAGCCGCGGTCTGGATTTCAGCGAAGCCCTGGCGGGGCGCCTGGAAGGCTACTCCCTGTGCTTCGACAAGCGCGCCCATGACCGTCCCGGCCGTTCCTACGCGAATATCCGCCACCAGCAGGGCGGAGTGGTGGAAGGCGTGCTCTATCGCCTGGCCCATGAGGACGAAATCTGGAAGATGGACCCTTTCGAGGGCACGCCGATCTTCTACAGCCGCGAGCGCATGCCGGTGATCACCGAAAAAGGCGTGCAGCCGGCCTGGGTCTACATCGCCAACCCGGCCATGCGCGAACCGGGCCTCTCGCCGACCCGCAGCTACCTGGAGCACCTGCTGGCCGGGCGGGACTTCCTGACGCCGAGCTACTGGGAATCCCTTGCGGCGGTACCGGCGCATCCCGACGAATGACGGTTCCGCAGGAATGCCTTCGTCGGAAGGAAAAATGGCCGTTGAGTGCGGCCCTTTTCATTAGCTCCGGATCCTTGCCCTTGAACTACGCGCCAGGCGCACGCTGAGCAGCACGGCCGCACAGGTCAGGCCCACCACCAGTCCTTGCCAGAGGCCCTTGGGTCCGCTCGGCTCGCCCAGCCAATCGGACAGGCCGAGGGCGTAGCCCACCGGCAGGCCGATGCCCCAGTAGGCGAAGAGGGTGATGAGCATGGTCGCGCGGGTGTCCAGGTATCCGCGCAGGGCGCCGGCTGCGGCGACCTGGATGGCATCGGAGAACTGGAAGAGCGCCGAATAGACGATCAGCATGGCTGCCACCGCTATCACCTGCGGATCGGGCGAATACATCTTCGCGATCAGTTCGCGGCACAGCAGCATCAGGCTGGCGGACAGGCAGGCGTAGGCCAGCGCGGTAGCGATGCCGATGCCGGCGGCGAAGCGTGCTTCCCGTGGCTCGCCGCGGCCCAGAGCCTGGCCGACGCGTACTGTGACGGCCATGGCCAGGGCATAGGGAATCATGAAGATCAGGGCGCTGAAGTTCAGCGCGATCTGGTGCCCGGCCACCACTGTGGCCCCCAGTCCACCGATCAGCAGGGCGATCACGGCGAAGATGCTTGATTCGGCGAATACCGCGATGCCGATGGGGCCGCCAATCGAAAGCAGACGCTTGATCATCAACCACTGCGGCTTGTCGAACCGGCTGAACAGTCGGCTCGACTTGTAGGCCGGGGCACGGGTCACCCAGCTCAGCATGCCCAGCAGCATGAACCACATCACCAGGCCGCTGGCCCAGCCGCAACCTACGCCACCCAGGGCCGGCATGCCCAGGTGGCCGTAGATCAGCACATAGTTAAGCGGGATGTTCAGCAGCAGCCCGCAGATACCCAGCACCATGCTCGGGCGGGTACGGCCGAGGCCGTCGCTGAAGCAGCGCAACACGTAGTAGAGGGCCACGGCGGGGAAACCGAAGGCGATGCCCTGCAAGTAGCCCATGGCGGGGTCGATCAGATCCTGGTCCACGCCCATCATCTCCAGCACCGGACGGGCGTTGAGCAGCAGCAGGGCACCGCAGAGGCCGACCACCAGGGCCAGCCAGAGCGCCTGGCGCACCAGTGGGCCGATCTCGTCCTGCTTGCCGGCGCCGAAGCGCTCGGCCACCTTGGCGGTGGTGGCCAGGAGGATGCCGGTCATCAGCAGGAACACCGGAATCCAGATGGAGTTGCCCAGCGCTACGGCGGCCAGGTCGCGTGGGCTGACGCGACCGGCCATCACCGCATCGACGAAGCCCATGGCGGAGTTAGAAAGCTGGGCGATCATGATCGGTGCGGCCAGCTTGAGCAGCGCGCGCAGCTCAAGGCTGGCGCGGCTGAAACGGGTTTGAGCGGGGTTCACTGATAGTTCCATTTCAATCAGTCATCCACTGGGCATACCAGTGGCGTCCAGGCATTAGGTGGCAGGGAGTTGGATGCTGCCTGGCTGCGACGGGCTCGCAACGTTGCACTATCCCAGCCTTTGCAGAAGAGGCTGCCGGCGGAACGGGACGTGGAGGCTGAGGGACGGCTAGTCTACGCCCTGACGTGTTGGTCAGGAAAGGGGGCGGACGGGCAGCATTAGCGCGCCAGGCGGGCCGATTGCGTAGAATAGCGGTCTCTCTGCCGGAGCCTGCCATGCGAATAGTTGCCGACGAAAACATACCCCTGGTCGATTCCTTCTTCGGCGGCCTGGGCGAAATCCGCCGCCTGCCCGGCCGCGCCATCGATGCCGCTGCACTGGCGGACGCCGACCTCCTGCTGGTGCGTTCGGTGACCCGCGTCGACCGTGCCCTGCTGGCCGGCAGCCCTGTGCGTTTCGTCGGTACCTGCACCATAGGCACCGACCATCTTGATCTCGACTACTTCAGCGAGGCCGGCATCGCCTGGTCCAGTGCGCCCGGCTGCAACGCCCGCGGCGTGGTCGACTACGTGCTCGGCAGCCTGCTGGTGCTGGCCGAGGACGAGGGGGCGGACCTCGCTTCGCGCACCTATGGGGTGGTTGGCGCCGGCCAGGTGGGCGGACGCCTGGTCGAGGTGCTGCGCGGCCTCGGCTGGCCTGTGTTGGTTTGTGACCCGCCGCGCCAGACTGCCGAAGGCGGTGACTACGTCGATCTGGAGACCGTTATCCGCGAGTGCGACACCATCAGCCTGCATACGCCGCTGGACGCCGGGGGCGCGCACCCGACCCGCCACCTGCTGGATGCCGGACGTCTGGAGGGCCTGCGTTCCGGCGCCTGGCTGGTCAATGCCAGCCGTGGCGCGGTGGTGGACAACCAGGCCCTGCGCGACGTGCTGGGCCGCCGTGGCGACCTGCGCGCGGTGCTGGATGTCTGGGAAGGCGAGCCCCAGGCGGACGTGGAACTGGCGCGCCTGTGCCGGATCGCCACTCCGCATATCGCCGGTTACAGCCTGGACGGCAAGTTGCGTGGCACGGCGCAGATCTACCAGGCCTGGTGCCGGTTCAGCGGCGAGGCCGAGAGTGTCCGGCTGGACGAGCTGTTGCCGGCGCCCTGGCTGGGCGAACTGGCCCTGGATGCCGCTTGCGACCCCAACTGGGCCCTGGCCACCCTGTGTCGGGCGGTCTACGATCCGCGCCGCGATGATGCCGATTTCCGCCGCAGCCTGATCGGTGACGAGGCCCAGCGCCGTGCCGCTTTCGATGCCTTGCGCAAGCACTATCCGGTGCGGCGCGAGATCGACGGGCTGCGGGTGCGTCTGGCGGGGGATGCGCCGAGGCTGGCGGAAATAGTCCGGGCCTTGGGGGCGGAACTGGTGTAGGAAGCGGCCCGGGATTGCCCCGGGCGCAAAGGCTCAGACCTGTTTCAGCTCGGACGCCAGCTGCTTGTGCAGTTCCTGGCAGGCGCGCTGGATCATGGTCTCGGTGATCGGAATCTCACGGCCCTGGGCGTCGATGATAGCGCCACCCACGGGACGACGTTGCTGCAGCGGAATCACCCGGGCGTCGGAATTGCTGTCGTGCAAGCTCATGGCCTGTCTCCTCTTCAGGTAATGCGCGCAGTCTAGGTACGGTAGATGAACACGCAGTGACAGTTGGCGCCGGCAATGCGCCGGAAAAACGAAAGACCAGGAAACACCAGCAGTGAACATGCCAACTGCGAGCGTCCTGGTCCTGGTGGATGGACCCCCGCACGGGGGGCGAGTTCAGTACGAGGTTTAGCATGTCCATGTTCCATATGGGGCTGATCATCAACCCACTGGCCGGTCTGGGTGGCCCGGCGGCACTCAAGGGCAGCGACGGGGTCGCCGCAGAAGCCCTTGCCAGAGGCGCCGAGCCCAGGGCGACGATGCGCACGCGCCTGGCCCTGGAGTGCCTGCTGCCGCTCGTCGGGCGTATCCAGTTCCTCACCTTCCCCGGCCCCATGGGGGCCGACCTGTTGGCGGAGATGGGCTTTGTGCACCGGGTATTGGGCCATCTCGATGGGCCGCAGACCCACGCCGAGGATACCCGCCATGCGGTCGAGGCCCTGCAGGAGGCCGGCGTGGCGCTGATCCTCTTCGCTGGCGGCGATGGTACGGCGCGGGATGTCAGCGCCGTGGTGCGCGAGGGCCAGCCGGTGCTGGGCATTCCCGCCGGGGTGAAGATCCATTCGGGGGTCTATGCCATCAGCCCGCGCGCTGCCGGGGAGCTGGCGCGGCGGCTGGTGGAGGGCGGGCTGGTGCGCCTGGCCAGTGGTGAGGTACGTGACCTGGACGAGTCCGCCCTGCGCGATGGCAAGGTGGCCGCACGCTGGTACGGCGAGCTGACGGTGCCTGAGGAAGGCCATTTCATGCAGAACGTGAAGCAGGGCGGCATGGAGTCCGAGGAGCTGGTGCTGGTGGAGCTGGCCGACTGGCTGGCCGACAGCTGGGAGGAGGGGGTGCGCTACGTCTTCGGCCCCGGCTCGACCCTGCACGGCCTGGCCGCGAACCTGGGGCTGGAGACCACCCTGCTGGGCGTGGACGTTGTCGAGAACGGCCAGGTGCTGGCGCGGGATGTTACCGAGGCGCAACTCTTCGAGCTGGTGGACGGCCATCCGGCGCGGCTGCTGGTCACCGCCATCGGTGGGCAGGGCCATATCATCGGCCGCGGCAATCAGCAGATCAGCCCGCGCGTGCTGCGCGCCATCGGCTTGGAGCACCTGCGGGTGGTGGCCACCAAGCGCAAGCTCGGCACCCTGGCGGGCCGGCCCTTGCTGGTGGACAGCGGCGATCCTGCCCTCGACGAGCACTTCCCCGATGCAGTGCGGGTCTGGGCCGGTTACAAGGAAGAACTGCTGTATCCCGTGGGTTGGGGCGATGCGAGCTGACTCAAGGGTCGCGTTTCACTGAGACCAGGGAGTATCGGCTACTATCGGCATCAGTTTCCCGTGGATGCAGGAGCATCGCGATGGATGCCGATCAGTACCCGCCCCATATCCGGCCCGGCGAGCGTGTCGTGCTCTTCGACGGTGTGTGCAAGCTTTGCAACGGCTGGGCGAAGTTCCTGATCCGCCATGACCGGGAGCGGGTCTTCAAGCTGGCATCGGTGCAATCCCCGGAAGGCCAGGCGATCCTGCACTGGTTCGGCATGCCCACCGATAGCTACGCCACCATGCTCTATGTCGAGGGCCGCGAGCTGGTCGTTCGCTCCGAAGCCATAGCACGTATTCTCCGTCAGCTACCAGCGCCCTGGCCAATGCTGGGGTTGTTCCGCTTCCTGCCCCTGGGCCTGCGGGACTGGTGCTATGACCGCATCGCCCTCAATCGCTATCGTCTCTTCGGTCGGTACGAGGTCTGCCTGCTGCCGTCGCCCGACCATGAAGGGCGCTTTCTGCATGCTGATCACTGAATCGCGTCGTTTCGCCGCCCTGGCTCGTTGGGGGCTGGCGCTGCTGTTCCTCTACCACGGCCTGGTGCCCAAGCTGCTCTGGCTGAGCGCCGACGAAAAACTGATGATCGTCGCCCACGGCTTTACCCGGGTGGAGCTGGTGGCGTCCCTCACCGGCCTTGCGGAGATTGCCCTGGCCCTGGTGCTGCTGGGCGTGCGCCGGCAGCGCTGGCCGCTGGCCCTGGCGGCGTTCCTGCTGGCCGGGCTGCTGCTGGATGTGGCGCTGTTCGCCCCAGGTCTCCTGATCGAGGCTTTCAACCCGTTTTCCACCAACCTGTTGGCGCTCTGCCTGTGCCTGGTGGGCTGGTGGGCGGAAGCGCCGGTCACTGCCGATCAGGGCGGTGTGCAACCCCTTGGGCAAACCGACTGAGTCCTTCGATGGCATCCTTACTTTCTGCACGGCAGCGCAATGCGCTGCGCATGGCTGGCCGTTTCGTCTCGCCCTATCGTTGGCGGGTGCTCGGTGCCTTGCTGGCGTTGCTGTTCACCGCCGCAATCACCCTGTCCATGGGGCAGGGCATCCGCCTCCTGGTGGACCAGGGGCTGACGACCCAGTCCCAGGCGGCGCTGCAGCAGACGATCATGCTGTTCTTCGCACTGGTGCTGGCCCTGGCCGTCGGCACCTTCACCCGTTTCTACCTGGTGTCCTGGATTGGCGAGCGCTTCGTCGCGGATATTCGCAAGCGCGTGTTCGACCATCTCGTCCAGCTGCACCCCGGCTTCTATGAGAGCAACCGCGCCTCGGAAATCCAGTCGCGGCTGACCGCCGACACCACCCTGCTGCAATCGGTGATCGGCTCATCCCTGTCCATGGCGCTGCGCAACGGCATCATGCTGGTCGGCGGCATCGTCCTGTTGTTCATCACCAATCCCAAGCTCACTGGCATCGTGCTGCTGGCGCTGCCACTGGTGCTGGCACCCATCCTGGTTTTCGGCCGCCGCGTCCGGCGCCTGTCGCGGCAGAGCCAGGACCGCATCGCCGATGTCGGCAGCTACGTGGGCGAGACCCTGGGGCAGATCAAGACGGTGCAGGCCTACAACCACCAGGCGCAGGATCGCCAGCGCTTCGCCCGTACGGTGGAAGGGGCCTTCGATACCGCGCGGCTGCGCATCGCCCAGCGCGCCTGGCTGATCACGCTGGTCATAGTGCTGGTGCTCGGCGCCGTCGGAGTGATGCTCTGGGTCGGCGGCACGGACGTGATAGCCGGGCGCATCTCGCCCGGCGACCTGGCGGCATTCGTCTTCTACAGCCTGATAGTCGGCGCCGCATTCGGTGCCGTCAGCGAAGTCATCGGTGAACTGCAGAGCGCTGCCGGTGCGGCGGAGCGCATTGCCGAGCTGCTCCAGGCGCGAAACGCCATCGTCGCACCGGCAGGAGGAGGTGCGCTGCTGCCACCGCGGGTCAGTGGCCGCATCGAGCTGCGAGATGTGCGCTTCGCCTATCCCAACCGCCCCCAGGTCAATGCCCTGGACGGTGTCAGCCTGGATATACGTCCCGGCGAGACCCTGGCCCTGGTAGGGCCTTCCGGGGCCGGCAAGTCGACGGTGTTCGAGTTGCTGCTGCGCTTCTTCGACCCTCAGGAGGGCGCCATCCTGGTGGAAGGTACGGAGCTGAAACAGCTCGACCCCGCCGACCTGCGCCGCTGCTTCGCCCTGGTGTCGCAGAATCCGGCGCTGTTCTTCGGCAGCGTCGAGGACAACATCCGCTACGGTCGCCCCGAGGCCAGCGACACCGAGGTGGAAGCGGCGGCGCGCGCGGCCCACGCCCACGAGTTCATCACCCGCCTGCCCCAGGGTTACCAGACCCACCTGGGGGAGGGTGGTATCGGCCTGTCCGGCGGCCAGCGGCAGCGACTGGCCATCGCCCGCGCGCTGCTGGTGGATGCGCCCATCCTGCTGCTGGATGAAGCTACCAGCGCCCTGGACGCGGAAAGCGAACACCTGATCCAGCAGGCGCTGCCGACCCTGATGAGTGGCCGCACCACCCTGGTGATCGCCCACCGCCTGGCTACGGTACAGAACGCCGACCGCATCGCGGTGATGGAGCGGGGAAAGGTGGTGGCCATCGGGCGCCACGGGCAGCTGGTGGCCAGCAACCCGCTCTATGCGCGGCTGGCGGAGCTGCAATTCGGGACCCGGGACGAACCTGAGCTGGAGTAGCGCTGCCGTGCCTCCGGGGTTGTAGGTGGGCGCCGAGCCGCATCTCCACGCGCAATAAAAAAGGTTCTTCGCGGATTACGGGGGAATGGGGCTCACGCCGGATTGGCAATCCGGTGTGAGGGGGCTTGGAGTCTTTTCGTTCGGCTCATTGCCGAGTGGGTTTCGAGTCTCGGTTTCGCCTCCCGGCGAGTCACTTTTCTCAGTCGCCAGAAAAGTAACCAAAAGCGCTTGCCCCAGCATCCGGCCCGGCTGCGCCGGGTTCCCTCGCTCCAGCGTCGCGCCGGGGCACGGCGCGAGGGGCCATCCCTGGCCCCACACGCCTCTCGCGGCATCCATGCCGCTCGT
>NZ_SSOJ01000132.1 GCF_029871205.1 Pseudomonas sp. BN417
CTGATAGGGTGTCTGCGTCTTGAGCACACCATAGGCAATCTGCAGCAGCTTGCGCATGGCCGCGCCCAGGGCGCTCATCTTGGCTTTCCCGCGTGCCAGCAGACGCTGGTAAAGCGCTTTGACCGTGGGATTGTGCTGTTTGGCCACAATGGCCCCCATGTAGAGCTTGGCCCGCAGCCGAGGCTGCCCCGCTTTGGTCAAGCGTGGTTTGCCTTTTACCGACGTCCCCGAGTCCCAGGGGCGTGGAACCAGGCCCGCATAGGCCGCGCATTGTCGGGCACAGCCAAAGTCGCGGCTGTGCAGAAACGCCAGCAGGTGGCGGGAAAGGACATCCCCGATGCCCTGGATGCTCCGCAGCAGCTCCCGGTTGCGTTTGAGCTGGTCGTGCCGGTCGATGTGGTCGTCGATCTCCTGCTTCAGGCGTTCGGCCTCCTGACGCAGGGCACTGAGCATCGTATCGATGGAGGCCACTACGCTGAGGCTGGCCTGACTGACCTCGGCTTTTTCCCGCCGGTTCAGTTCGCGCTGGAGGTCCTCCTGCAACGCCTCATACCGCACGATCATCGCTTTCAGCTCGCGGATCTCCCGCGCCTCCGGCAACCAGCGTCGGGCCTTTTGGGTCGCGCCAAAACGGGCGAGCACCAGGCTGTCCTGCTTGTCCGTCTTACCGCGAATACCCAGGCTGCGCGCATATTCGCGGACTTGCGCCGGGTTCAGGACGAAGACCTGAACGCCACGGTCGTGCAGGTAATACGCCAAGGATTCGTGGTAGACCCCGGTGGCCTCAAGGAACACCTTCAGTTCCCCGGCGGCAACGCCACTGTGGGTGCAGCACCACTCGATCAAGGCGGCAAAGCCGTCTACTTGATTGGTAAATACCTTGGTCTTGACCTTCAGACTGTCCGGGTCGCGTAACCACAGACAGTCGAGCTTTTGCTTGCTGACATCGATTCCAATAACCGCCATCTCTCGATCCTTGCCTTGTTCATGCAGCCTCACTCCGGTGGAGGGGCTTGGATACCATTCAGGAGTTGGAGAAGAGGGCCGGGAGCACAATCTACGAAACAGAGTCGAGCTCTCAGGATGGGAACGGCTTTCCCGGCCCTGGGCAGTGAGGTAGCTAACCTCATTGCCCTGGAGAGATACAAGGATGGGTGGAGCGAAGCGATACCCATCTTCGTGCTTAACGGAGCAGGGGCGTGTCGACATGCCGCGGCACCTGCTCCCACGGCATCCACAACTCACCCTGCCACTCCAGCAGCATCAGGCGCTGGGATTGCCAACTCAGCATCACGCGGCGCGGGTGAAAATAGTCCTCGGCGTGCTGGTCGCGCAGGGTGGGGATGACTTCGCGGGTGAGCCATTCATCCAGGTGCTGACATTCGGGATGGCCGAAGCGGATCAGGGCCTTGTAGAGGCCGGCCTCGTTGATGACGTCGATGGTTTCTTCACTGCCGGTGGCATAGCAGAGGCAAATGCGTCGAGTCTCAAAGGACTTGAGGCGGCGGTGCAGGGCTTGGGGATGATGCAGGCCGAGCAGGCGGGCGAAGTCGTAGGCGGAGAACCAGGGCTGGTTGTCGATCATCACGCCGCGCAGTGGGCGGTTGTGGCGGGTGAAGAAGGTAGGGGTGTATGCGTCATGCATGGTGGAACTCCGTGGTTGATTAAGGAGCTGCCACCTTCGTCGTCATCAAAAGGGTGGCAGACCGCACGGGGTTGACGAACCGGACCACAGAGCCGGCAGACCCCGAGGGATCTCCCCGCGCGGCCTGCCATAGGGGGGCTGCAGTGTAGGGAACTGCACTCATGGCTGGGTCTGCTGGAAACGTCCGCCGTTTCCCGCATGCCCTGTAGGCAAGAACGCGCAAGTGGTATCAGGTCGTCAAACCCGGTCGCGGGTTTGACCGCGACCGGGGGACGTTAGGGATGCATAAGGGCGTGAACAAGGCCTGGAAATGGGTTTGGGAAATTTCCGCGTCTTACGCGGAATGATGGGTATCGCTTCGCTCCACCCATCCTACGAAGCCATGCATCCCCGTAGGATGTGGTGGAGCGAAGCGATACCCATCAGGGCTCTAGCGGTTCAGGCGCCGGGCATCGAAGGCGTCGCGGGCCTGGAAGGCGGTGTAGGTCATCTGTGCGGCAAGCAGGCCGGCCAGGCCGAAGGTGCGGGTCAGGCCGAACTTGCCGAAGCCGTCGGGTATTGGAACGGAGTTGGCGATGGCATCCGCCAGTACCTCGCCGGCCACCGTGGTCGGTGCCATGCCATGGCCGCCGAAGCCGACGGCGTGCCAGATGCCCTCGTCGTCCTGGCCGATCTGCGCCATCTGGTGGCGGCCATAACTCATCAGCCCGCCCCAGGAGTACTGGATATCCACGTCTTCCAACTGGGGATAGACCGACACCAGGTCGGCCTTGAGCAGGCTGGCGATGGCCTCCGGGCCGCGATCGAGCACGGAGATTCGTCCGCCCCAGAGAATCCGGCTGTCCTGCAGCGGCCGGTAGTAGTCGAAGGCGAAGCGGGTGTCGTAGACCGCCGACTCGCAGTCGATGGCATCTTTCAATCTTGAGCCCAGGGGCTCGGTGGCGACCACGTAAGTGGCGATGGGTAGTACGGCTCTTTCGACCGGGCTATAGACGCCCCGTGCATAGCCGCCGCCGGAAAACACCACATGCTCGGCATGCACTTCACCGCCCTCGGTCTTCACCACGTACTTGTCGGCGCGTTTTTCGATGGCCAGGGCGGGGGAATGCTCGTGGATGCTGACGCCAAATCCGGCAACCGTGCGGGCGATTCCGTAGACGTATTTCAGCGGATGGAAGTGGAAGGCGTTGCGCTCCAGGAGGCCGCCGAAATAGCGCTCGGTCTTGAGCATCTCTTTCAACTGGCCGGGCGGGATGTAGTCCCAGTCCACGCCGTAGGCGTCCCTCATCAGTTTGCGCGGTGTTTCGAGGCGGGCCGGATCGTTGAACCAGTTGGCGAGGATCACGCCCTTGTCCACCAGGTCGCAGTCGATGCCGTATTGCTTGACGCGGGTGCGGATCAGTTCGACGGCATCGAGGGTCAGTTGGTACAGGCGGCGGGCCTCCTGGGCGCCCAGGGTGGCGAGGAGTTCGGCGTTGCCCAGGCTGTAGCCGCCGAAGACGAAACCTCCGTTGCGCCCCGATGCACCATGGCCGACGCTGTGGGACTCCAGGACCACCACGTCGGTGACGCCGCGCTCGGCCAGTCCGAGGGCCGTCGACAGGCCGGCCAGCCCTCCGCCGAGGATGCATACCCGGGCGTCGGTCCGGCCGGAGTGGGCAGGGTAGGAGGTCTTGTCGGCGGTGACTTCGTAGAAGGTCTTGAGGAAGTTGGTCTTCATCAGTGGATCCTGTCGGTGGCGTCCTGGAGCCCGGCGGGCCGGATTCGTCCGTTCGCTGCTAATTGAACGACTGTTTAGCTTGTCCGGGCGGTGGAGAACAACCGAAATATCCTCCGCACGTCATTCCGCAGCGGAATGGCGCGCGGGATGCGCAGGGGCGGGGGCCGTGCCATTTGGTCGAGAAAACAATGGACCTGACCCGGAATAGTCACCTGCGGGTCGAGTTCATTCCCTGTGGGAATCAAGTGCAGAGGATATGTCGTTTGTAGGTGCCGTCGAAGCTGAGCAGAATCGACCCCGTGCCGGCGCCGCCCGTTGCCCGGCCAATCCAGCCGATTCGTTGATCCGAGGGAGATCGCAGCACCATGAAGAAGCAGGGGTTCGTGAGTCCGGACGAAATTCGCGCACAGTTTTCCAGCGCCATGTCCGACATGTACAAGACGGAGGTCCCTCTCTACGGCACCCTGTTGCAACTCGTCGCGGATATCAACGACAAGGCGATGGCCGAGACGCCGGAACTCGTCGAACAACTGCGCTGGACAGGCGAGATCGAGCGCCTGTCGATGGAAAGGCACGGCGCTATCCGGGTGGGTACGGCCGACGAGCTGTCGACCATCCGCCGCCTGTTCGCCGTCATGGGCATGCAGCCGGTGGGCTACTACGACCTCAGCAGCGCGGGGGTGCCGGTCCATTCCACCGCCTTCCGCGCGGTGCACGAAGACGCGCTGCAGGTCAGCCCGTTCCGGGTGTTCACCTCGCTGCTGCGCCTGGAGCTGATCGACAACCTCGGGCTGCGCGAGCTGGCTTCGCGCATCCTGGCCAATCGGGACATCTTCACGGCCCGCGCCCGGGAACTGATCGCCCAGTTCGAACGCGAAGGCGGATTGAACCAGCAGGATGCCGACGCCTTCGTCAAGGAAGCCCTGGAAACCTTCCGTTGGCACACCCAGGCGACGGTGACGGCCGAGGAGTACAAACGATTGCATGACCAGCACCGGCTGATCGCCGACGTGGTCGCGTTCAAGGGGCCGCACATCAATCACCTGACCCCGCGCACCCTGGATATCGACCTGATCCAGGCCAGCATGCCCGAGCGCGGCATCACACCGAAGGCCGTGGTGGAGGGCCCGCCACGTCGGCAGTGCCCGATCCTGCTGCGCCAGACCAGCTTCAAGGCGCTGGAGGAGCAGGTGGCCTTCGTTGGCCAGCACGGCGCCCTGGGTAGCCATACCGCCCGTTTCGGCGAGATCGAGCAGCGCGGCGCCGCCCTTACCCAGAAGGGCCGGGCGCTCTACGACGCACTGCTGGCCGCGACCCGGGCAGAGCTGAAGGAGTTTCCCAACGAGGGCAACGCGCAGCGCTATGCCCAGTTGCTCGAAAAAAACTTCTACGACTTCCCCGACGGCCATGACGAGATGCGCAGGCAGGGGCTGGCCTACTTCCGCTTCTTCGTGACGGAGCGGGGCATCGCGGCCCGCAGCGATGTGGTGCGCCCCCGCGACCTGGACAGCCTGATCGACGCCGGGCATGTGCGCTTCGAGCCGCTGGTCTACGAGGACTTCCTGCCTGTCAGTGCCGCTGGCATTTTCCAGTCGAACCTCGGCGACAACGCGCAGGCTCACTATGGGATCAGCTCGAACCAGGCCGACTTCCATGCCGCGCTGGGAGCGCGCGTACTGGACGAGTTGCAGTTGTATGCCGACACCCAGCGCCGATCCATTCTGGAGTGCTCGGCAACACTCGACCTGCCTCCGCTCGTCTAGCGCCGGGCGCCAACCCGCGGCGCGGCTTGTGCGCCTGAGCAGTGGTTGATCGTCTCTGGGTGGTAAAGGGAAGGCCAGTCGAATGACTGGCCTTCTCGTTTGCGCGGCGATTCCCCTGTCGGGACGGATTCATTTGCCAGGGCGTCCGGCGTTTGCCTTCATTTCCCTGGCTTGCGATTGCGCACATAAAGCGACTCACCGCCACTGGCGCTGCTACCCCTGACTTGAATCTCGAAGCGCTTGCTCTGGCCCTTGATCAGGTCGCTGAGTTTCCTGAAGCCGTAAAGGCGCTCATCGAAGGCCGGGCGCAGTTTGCTGATGTTCTGGCCCAGGGCGCCGAGTTGTACCCAGCCGTCTTCGTCGGAGATGTCATCGATCAGCTTGGCGATGAAGTCCACCGGCACTTTCTGTGGCTTGGGTTTGGCGTCCGGCTTGGGTGGTTCGCTGGGGGCTTCGCCGGTGCCGGCTGGCTGCGGCCTGTCACCGCTGCCGGGCGCCGCTTCGGCTGCCTCGGCGCGCAGGAGTTCGGTGTAGATGAACTTGTCGCAGGCGGAGACGAAGGGCTTGGGCGTCTTCTCTTCGCCGAAGCCGTAGACGGCCAGGCCTTCCTCCCGCAGGCGCGCGGCGAGGCGGGTGAAGTCGCTGTCGCTGGAGACCAGGCAGAAGCCGTCGAAACGCCGTGTGTAGAGCAGGTCCATGGCGTCGATGATCAGCGCGCAGTCGGTGGCGTTCTTGCCCTTGGTGTAGGCGAACTGCTGGATCGGCTGGATGGAGTGGTCGAGCAGGACCTTCTTCCAGCTGCCCAGCTGCGGCCCGGTCCAGTCGCCGTAGATGCGCTTGACGCTGGCAACGCCGTACTTGGCAATCTCTTCGAACAGGCCCTCGATGATGGCGGCCGGTGCATTGTCGGCGTCGATCAGAACGGCCAGGTGCTTCTGCTGACGCGGGGCTTGCGGTTTGAGGGCCATGGTTCGTCCTTGGGGTGGGGAATGCCTGACCATACCGCCAACCCGCTGGCCAGCGCCAACCCATCGCCGGGTTGAATTGCGCGTTTGTAGGAGCGAGCTTGCTCGCGAAGCTGTTGCGCCATTTCGCCAGCAAGCTGGCTCCTACTCCAGGAGCAAACGGCTCACACCTTGCGCACGAACTCCGACTTCAGCTTCATCGCGCCGATGCCGTCGATCTTGCAGTCGATGTCGTGGTCGCCGTCCACCAGGCGGATGTTCTTCACCTTGGTGCCGACCTTGACCACCAGGGACGAGCCCTTGACCTTGAGGTCCTTGATCACGGTGATGGTGTCGCCGTCCTGCAGGACGTTGCCGACGGAATCCTTGATCACCTTTTCATCGCTGGCCGCTTCGCTGCTGGCGTTGGCGGACCACTCGTGGGCGCACTCTGGGCAGATCAGCATCGCGCCGTCTTCGTAGGTGTATTCGGAGTTGCATTTGGGGCAGGGCGGCAGGGTGCTCATCAGGGCCTCGACGTCAGGTGTTACGAGAAAGACCGCAAATTATAAGGGGTTTTGCCATCGCTTTGCCCGTTTCTGCGCTTTCACGGGCTCGATGTGCCGGGGACTTTATCGATTCGACCCTGTCGGAAACCTCCCCCTCAAGAGGCCGCTTCTCAGTCTGCCTGCGCTGACGATAACGACTGTTGCGACTGCGCCTAGGGCGTGTCGATGGGCTCGGGAATGCTCAGCACGCCGGTGTCGGAGAAGCGCCGCGTGCCCCAGAAACCACCGCCCAGCTTACCGCGCAGGGCGTAAGGAACGTTCTGCATCGGGCTGCTGCCCGTCAAGTTCCAGGCCTGGCGCAGCATCGAGAAGGCCGAGATGCTGATGGGGACTTTGATCAGCTGTTCACTGAAGCCCGACAGCGTCCCGCCTTGGCTGCTGACGCCGCTGGCCAGGGGCTGGTCGTTGAGGTCCAGCTGCAGGGCTACGCCGCTGTAGTGGATGGCCCCTTCGTTGGGGTTCTGCACTCGCAGCTTGAGGTTGAAGCGCATTTCCAGGCCCTCGCCGGGAAGGGGCTCCATGCCGGCCAGGTCCACCTGCAGGGGATCGCGCGGGTCGAGGCTGGCGCAGCTGCCAAGGAACAACAGTGGAATGATCAGGGCGAAAAGGCGGCGGCTGCGCACGGGGGGGTTCCTGTTCGGGCTATGTCTTGAGTAAAGAACAGGCCGGCGCCGACGTGCCCACAAATTCTGTGGAGCGAGCTGTGGATATCTTCGGGATAGATCGCTCCGGGGCCCGTGCTTGGGGGCCTGGAAGCGGTTGCTCGGTTATTGAACGGGGAGGGTGCAACTCGTGACGTTCGATGGCGCCCCGGGACCGGCCGCGGATACCCACGGATTCTGTGGGGCAAGTTGTGGATATCTTTGGGATGGCTGCTTGCAGGGCCCGCGGCTTCTGGCATGGAAGCGCTTGCTCGGTTTTTGTGCAAGTGGGTTGTCCGGTTGATTTTTTGGGTTGCGATGGGTAGGCCTTTGGCCTCCTTGGCGAATGAATTCGCCCCTACAGGTGCGGCGAATTCCGGATGGGGAATGCTCACAGAAACTGTGGGAGATTCTGTGGATATCTTCGGGATAAGTGTGTGGGTGGCGCGCGGTGGCTGGGCTGGAAGCGCTTGCTCGGTTTTTCGGCGTCAGTCGTATTCGGCGGCTTCATGGTCGCCCAGCAGGCGACGCTGGCGCGGGGTGCAGGCAGCCAGCACCGCAGGGTTGAACTGCCAGTACAGGTAGGGCGAGAACTTCTGCGCCACCATGCGTCGGCCGTAATGGACCTGCAGCAGGTAGCGGCTGCGGTCGGCGCTGCGGTTGCGGCTGCCGGCGTGCCAGAGTTCGCTGCGAAACACCAAGGCATCGCCTGCGCGGCACAGCACGGCTTCGGCGGGGCGGCCCTGCCAGATTGTTTCGCCGGGCCGGGGCCTGCGCCCGGCGCGGTGGCTGCCGGGAATGACCAGGGTGGGGCAGAGGTCGGTGTCTATGTCGTCGAGGTAGAGGTGGGCGGTGCAGATCTGCATCGGCAACTGGAAGGCCGGGTCGGCCAGCAGGCTTTCCGGCAGGTCCATCACCAGGTGGTCGAGGTGCAGTTCGGCGCCGACGAATCCGGGATGGTTGCGCCAGGCGGTCTGGCCGATCACATGGCAATCCGCGCCCAGGGCGGCCTCGGCCAGTTCAATGACGCCGGGCAGGTCGAGGTAGGGCAGCCATTCCGGGCCGCGGTTGAATACGCATTTGAAGTGGTCGTCCACCAGGCCGATGTAGTCCCAGTGGATGGGCCGCAATTGGTCGATGAGCTGGCGCAGGGCGGCTATGCGCGGTGCGTCGAGCACCTTTGGGAGCAGGGTGTAGCCCTGTTCGTGCAGGGCCTGGAGGTGGGCGGCGGTGGACATGGGGACCTCGGTCCGATGGGTATCGCTGCGCTCAGCGGAGCGTTTTCCATCCTACGACTGAGTTGCCCCTGTGGGAGTGATTTCATTCGCGATGCGGTGCGCTGCGCGCACCGGAGTTCCGAGCACAAGGGCCGGTGCGCATGGCGCACCCTACGCCTTATCCCGTCAGCAGGCCCGCCAGCCTCACTCGCAGCGGCTCGATATCCTCTTCCCGCAGGTCGAGCAGGAAGTCCGTCTTCAAGACCTCGATCAGCTCCAGGGCTTCCTCGATCTTGCGGCTTTCCACCCGGCCATCCAGGTAGCGCCGGTTCAAGGTGCCGTTGGCCAGGGTGAGGCGGCAGTCACCGTCGCCGCGGGCGCTCATCAGCATCTGCCGGAAAATGCTGTCGGGGTGGGTGGAGGTGTACCAGTTGCGCGGGATGTAATCGACCCAGGCGTGGGTTTCCGGGCGGAAGCGATAGACCGCTGCCCAGCCGGTCTCGGCGCGGAAATTCTCCAGTTGCACCTCGCTGGTGCCGTCGTCCTGGGGCCGCAGGCGGAAGGGGAAGTCGGGGATTTCCCGGTCGCCCAGGGGCACGGCGCGCCAGGGGGTGGCGGAGCCGAAACCGACGTCCACCAGGTGCGGGCCCTCGTCGAGCAGCACCCGCAGCGTCAGGTGGGAAAGCATGGTCTGCGGCGCGTCCAGCGGCAGACCCCAGCGCACGCGGGCGGCCAGCAGTTCGACGCGGTAGCCGAGGCTGAGCAGCAGGCGGGCGAACAGGTTGTTCAGTTCGAAGCAGTAGCCGCCGCGCCGGCGTTCCACCACCTTGGCGAACACCGCATCGCCGTCGATGCGGATGGGGCGATCCAGCAGCACGTCGACGTTCTCGAAGGCCACCTGGCGCTGGTGGGCAGCGATCAGCCGGTCGAGGGCGGCGAGGTCAGGCTGTTGCGGGGCGGGGGTGTCCAGGTAGCGCAGGTAGGCCTCGGACTGCTGCGGGGTCAGCGCGTGCATGGTGGTCGGCTCCGTGACGATGAAGCCAGGATGCTAGCAGAAGCCCAGGCTGGCCGGACAAACGGTAGCTTGGTGTTTATCTTAATCAACGGCTTATGTAAAAAATAAAATACTGGCGAGTCACAAGGTGACATTGCAAAGCTCTATAAATCAGGGTATTGAGCTGCATCCTGTCTGCAGGGTCAGATGCGTTCTGTCGATTTTTTTGCTCATCTGCATCGTAATTGTTTGACATATTTTACGTGTTTGGCAGACTGCGCCTCCGTGGTGACCGCCCGGTTCGCTCCGTTCCGGGTCCTCTGCGTCAATAACAAAAACTCCGTCAGTCGAGGACCTGCCGCCCAGGCGTCCTGGCCCCGACAGGCGTGCCTCTGGAACAAGAACAAATGCTGATCTGGTTTGTTGCGGTATACCTGCTGATCACCGTCGCTGTCGGTTTCTACGCTTCCACCCGCGTGAAGAACTCCACGGACTTCGCCTCCGGCGGTCGGAGCATGTCCTTCCCCCTGGTCGTGGCCATGGTGTTCGCCACCTGGTTCGGCTCCGAAGCCGTGCTGGGCATTCCCGCCACCTTCCTCGAGGAAGGCTTCGCTGGGATCATCGAGGACCCCTTCGGTTCGTTCGGCTGCCTGATGCTGGTGGGCCTGGTGTTCGCCCGTCCGCTCTACCGGCTGAACCTGCTGACCATCGGTGATTTCTTCCGCAAGCGCTTCGGCCCGAACGTGGAGCTGCTCACCAGCCTGGTGATCATCGCGTCCTATCTTGGCTGGGTCGCCGCGCAGCTCACTGCGCTGGGCGTGGTGTTCAGCGTGCTGTCCGACGGTGCTCTGACGACCACCGAGGGCATGATGATCGGCACCTTCATCGTCCTGCTGCACACGCTGTTCGGCGGCATGTGGTCGGTGGCGATGACCGATTTCCTGCAGATGATGATCATCGTCGTCGGCCTGTTCTATCTGACCTGGCTGGTCGGCGACATGGCAGGCGGCCCTGCGGCTGTGATCAGCCACGCCGCTGCCGAAGGCAAGTTCACCTTCCTCCATGGGACCTCGGCCAAGGACATCGTCGCCTTCCTCGCCGCCGCGGTGACCATGATGTTCGGCTCCATCCCGCAGCAGGACGTGTATGCCCGGGTGATGTCGGCCAAGACCGAGAACATCGCCGCCCGCGCCTCGATGACCGGTGCCTGCTTCTACCTGTGCTTCTGCATGCTGCCGATCTTCCTCGCCTACTCGGCCAAGATGATCGACCCGGAGATGGTCAAGCACTGGCTGGCTGAAGACTCGCAGATGATCCTGCCGCGCCTGATCCTGGAGCGCACGCCGCTGTTCGCCCAGATCATGTTCTTCGGCGCCATCCTCTCGGCGATCATGTCCACCGCGTCCGGCACGCTGCTGGCGCCGTCGGTGACCTTCACCGAGAACATCCTCAAGCGCTTCATCCCGGACATGACCGACCGCCAGGCGCTGTTGGCCATGCGTTGCAGCGTGCTGGCGATGACCTTCGCCACCGGCCTGTTCGCGCTGAACTCCAACTCCAGCATCTACGAGATGGTCGGCAACGCCTACAAGGTGACCCTGGTTGCCGCAGCCGTGCCGCTGTTCGCTGGCCTGTTCTGGAAACGCGCCACCACCCAGGGTGCGCTGCTGGCCATTGCCGCTGGCCTGGGTTCCTGGGGCCTGCTGGAAATGACCTACCAGGAATCCGATTTCTGGCCGCCGCAACTGGCAGGCCTGTTGTTCAGCCTCCTGGGCATGGTCGTGGGTTCGCTGCTGCCGCAGTTGGTGCGCAGCCGCGCCGAGATCATCGGCGCAACCCCGGCCAGCGCCTGAGTGCGTTGAGCCAGATGAGAAAGCCCCGCCATGTGCGGGGCTTTTTCATGGGCGGGGATATTTCATCGCGAATGAATTCGCTCCCACAGGGTGGGTCGGGCGGCGTTCCGCGAGCTTGCGATCCCCATCAGCTCTGTCCGCATGGGTATCGCTCCGCTCCACCCATCCTACGAAACTGGCGAATGAATTCGACGGGTCAGGCCACCAGTTCGACGAAGCCGCGTAGCACGGTGAGGCCGACGAATACGCTCATGGCGATCAGGCTGCCGCGAGGCACGCTGTCGACGAAGCCGCGGTAGTTGATGGGGGCGAGGAAGAGCCTGGGCCAGCAGGCGAAAGCGGCGCAGAGGGTGAGCAGGGAAAGCAGCGCGAGGCTGGCGGAAAAGTCGAAGGTTTCGTCGGAGAAAAAACAGCTGACAGGGATGGCGATGCCCAGGGCGATCCAGCCGGCCGTGACCACGTTCTCACCCCGGGTGCGCGGGGCGGCTTGGGGGCTGTCGCTGGCCATCGGAAATTTCCTTATCAGACTGCAGGCGGAGACTGGCGCGCATTTTCCACCTGCCGCCTGGAGGGCGCAAGCCAGAGGGGCCCGTCGTTGCGACGGACCCCTCATTCGTCAGAAATGCACCTTGGCCAGCAGGCTGAAGGTGTTCTGGTCGGTGCCGTCGAGGATCTCGTCGCCGAGGAAGCTGTTGTCGTCGATGGCGTACTTGTTCTTCCAGTAGTCGTACTCGATGCCGACGTAGAAGTGCTTTACCGCGCTCCAGCCCATTGCCTTGCCCAGGTCGTACTTGATCTGCGGGTTGAAGTGCAGGTTGGCGTGCAGGTCGTTGGGGCGGTCGGAGGTGGCGTCCTTGTTGTTCCACACCCAGTCCATGAAACCGTCGATCACGACATTAGAGGTGCCCACCGGGATGGTGTAGGACCAGACCGGAGTGACCTGCCACTGGCCGGATGGGTTGTTGGTGATGCCGTCGGGCTTGCGGTAGTAGAAGTTCAGCTGGAAGTAGTCGAAGCCGGGGAGCTTCAGGTCGAAGCCCGGGCCGAGCAGGTAGTTCTGGTTGCGGTTCTCGCCGCGCTCGTAGGTGGCGGCCAGGAGCACGTCGCTGATGGGGCCGAACTCCAGCTTCTGCTCGAAGGTCTTGCCGAAGGACAGGCGCGGAGAGATCTCGCCGTAATAGGTGTTCTCGCCCAGGTTGGCGTCTTCCTCGCCGTTGTAGTTGATCTGGTCGACGAAGATGAACAGGTCGCCGAAGGTCCAGCCGCTGGCGTGCTCGAAGGTGAAGGTCTGCTGGATTTCCGGGTTGATCTGGAAATCCTTGCCATAGAGGTAGGTCAGGCTGTTGTCCTGCCACAGCAGCGGGCCATCGGCCAGGGCGTTGCCGGCCGCCAGCAGGCCGCCGGCGAGCATCAGGGCGGAAAGGGTACGGTTCATCGGGGGGATTGGCTCCAGGTCTCGTAACTTCTATCTGCGCAGAACTTGTCTGATTGCTCAGGACTGCCTGCCAGGGCAGGAAAGGCGCCAAGCATTCACGGCGCCCGGTCGGGCGCGCGATTATCGGGGGAAAGCAGCGTTTTTCAAGTGGTTATGCGAAGTTCGCCGGAAAATGCCGACCGCTGGAAACTGACCGGGTGCGCAAATCCGGGAGGTTAAGTTGACCGTTTGGGCGGCTTTACCTTGATTTTGCGCGGTGGGGTCGGTGGGTAGCTGGCTTTCGCGAATGAATTCGCTCACACAGGCAAAGCCACCAGGGCCCGCTGCCGGCACGCGCCCTTCCAGTCGATGAACATCGCCGTTTGTCAGTTGCGATGGGGAGAGGCCGATGCCGAGGAGGGAAGGGCGCAACTTCCATACCATCTGCCGCCGTGTGCTCTGCCATGGGGCGCCACGAAAAATGGCGGTCATCCGCCTCTGGGGCGAACCGCTGGCGGCTGGGGACTGGCGCCCCAGAACTGGGGAAAAATGGGTGGAGAAATGGGGAATTCCCCAAACCTGGCGATTGACGGTCGCCGGACGGTAGGACCGCGATCGAAGGGGCCTGCGCTATAACTACCGGGAGCCGGCGCTGGACCAGTCGGCCGGCTGAAGACCCCTTTGACGCCTGCCTTGCAAGCGAGCCGTCGGCACCCACGGGGAGGTTTCGATGAACATGGCGATGGCGGCAAAGCCCTTCAACCTGTTTCGCTGGTTTTCCCTGGTCAGCCTGGTGATCATCCTGGTGGTGGCCATCCTGCTCGGCCCGGCAGCCAGCCGATCCCTCATGAGTGAAAGCATCGACCGCGACACCGTGACCACCGAGCACCACGGCCCCGACAGTTGCCTGGCGGAAGCCTACTTCATGCGGGTGCCCCAGAGCCTCTACCTGGAGAGCTTCATCCCCCTGCTGGACAGCCGTGGTGAAGTGCTCTCGGTGATCGAGATCTACAAGGAGCCGGTGGACCTGATCGCGCGGATGAAGCGCGGTTTCATCCTGCTCTGGATCGCCACCGCCCTGGGCGGGGCGGCCATCTACCTCAGCCTGTTCTGGTTCGTGCGCCACGCCTCGCACCTGCTGGACGACCAGCAACGGCAACTGGTGGAGAACGAAACCCTGACCCTGCTCGGCGAGATGTCCACCGCCGTCGCCCACAGCCTGCGCAATCCGCTGGCGTCCATCCGCTCCAGCGCCGAGTTGGCCCTGGAAGACACCCTGGCCGGCTACGGGCCGCAGATCCGCCATGCCGGAATCGAGGTGGACTGGCAAGCGACGCCGGCGCCCAAGGTGGTCAGCCACCCGGTGCTGCTGAAGCAACTGCTGGGCAGCGTCTTTTCCAACGCCATCGAAGCCATGCCGCGCGGCGGCCGCCTGGCCATTCATCTAGAGCCGGACACGCGCCGGCAGCAACTCACCCTGACCATTAGCGACACCGGAAGCGGGATGACGCCGGCCATGCTGGAGATGGCGTTCAAACCCTTCCACACCACCAAGCGTGGCAGCCTGGGTGTCGGCCTGGTGCTGGTGCGCAAGATAGCCGAGCGCTTCGGTGGCGCAGTCAGGATCGAAAGCCGGGAAAACGCCGGCACCAACGTGCACCTGACCTTCAGGGCCACGGCAGGGGGATAGACCGCCATGGGCAACAGCATTCTGATCGTCGAAGACGACGAGATCCTGGCCGACAACTTCTGCACCTACCTGCAGCGGCGCCAGTTCGATGTCATGGTCTGCAGTTCGGCCGAGGAGGCCCTGTCGATCATCGAGGCGCAGCACCCCGACCTGGTGCTCACCGACTACTGCCTGCCGGGTATCAGTGGGTGCGAGCTGATCAGCCGCGCCCGCGCCATGGACGAGCAACTCAAGGTCATCATGATCACCGGTCACGGCAACGTGCAGGGTGCGGTGGAGGCGATGAAGGCCGGCGCCAGCGACTACCTGACCAAGCCGGTGGCCCTGGCCGAGCTCAAGCTGGTGGTGGACAAGGTGCTGGAGGCGCGCCGCCAGGAACAGCGCCTGTCCTTCTACCAGCAGCGCGAGGCCCAGGCTTCCGGCCTTGGCGGGCTGATTGGCGACTCCGCCCCCATGCGCGCCATGAAGGACATCGTGCACCAGTTGCTGGCGGCCGAGGAGCGCATGGCCGGCGAAGACCTGCCGGTGGTGCTGATCGAGGGCGAGACCGGGACGGGCAAGGAGCTGGTGGCCCGCGCCCTGCACTTCGACGGCGCGCGCAGCAAGGGCCCCTTCGTCGAATTCAACTGCGCCTCGATTCCCTCGCACCTGCTGGAGGCCGAGCTGTTCGGCCATGAGAAGGGCGCCTTCACCGACGCCAAGGACTGCCGCGTCGGCCTGGTGGAAGCGGCCGATGGCGGCACCCTGTTCCTCGACGAGGTGGGCGAGATCGACCTGCTGCTCCAGGCCAAGCTGCTCAAGCTGCTGGAAGACCGCACCATCCGCCGCCTGGGCTCGGTGCGTGAGCGCAAGGTCAACCTGCGCATCATCAGCGCCACCAACTGCAACCTCGAACAGATGGTGCAGGAGGGCAAGTTCCGCCGCGACCTGTTCTTCCGCCTGCGCATCATCACCGTCAAGGTGCCGCCGCTGCGCGCCCGCGGTGACGACGTCCTGACCCTGGCCGAACACTTCGCCGCCCAGCACGGCAAGCGCTACGGCAAGCCGGGGCTGCGTTTCAGCGTGGAGGCCAGGGCCGTGCTCAAGGGCTACAGCTGGCCGGGCAACGTGCGTGAGTTGCGCAACATGCTGGAGCAGACGGTGCTGCTGGCGCCGGGCAGCCTGATCGGTCCCGAGCAGCTGACCATCTGCCGCGGTCTGCTGGCCGGCGCCGGTGTCACCGAGGCGGCTAGCCCGAGCTTCGCCAGCGAAAGCCTTGGGATGGAAGACGAGAATACGAACCTGTCCGACGCCGAGCGCGACCTGGTGGTCAAGGTGCTGGGCAAGACCGACTGGAACATCTCCAAATCCGCCCGCATGCTCGGCCTGACCCGCGACATGCTGCGCTACCGCATCGACAAGCTGGGCCTGGAACGGCCCGATCGCCAGCACTGAATGGGCCCCGCCATCGGGCCATGCCCAACCAGGACCGGGGGATAGCCCGGTGGTGGACCTTTCCTTCTGATCCAGACTCCAGGAATCATCGGCCCGGGCGGGTCGATGCAGCCTTGGCTCGGAACGTGCAAGGATGCAACCAGCGACCGAGTGGGTCGCAGTCCGATCTCCTCACAGGGGAGCAGCCACAGTGTCGAAGAAAGTACTGATCGTCGACGACGAGGAAATCCTCGCCGGAAACTTCCAGATCTATCTGGAAATGCTCGGTTGCGAAGTGCAGACCGCCGCCAGCGGCGCCATCGCCCTGCAGAGGGTGCTGGCCTTCAAGCCCGACCTGTTGTTGCTCGATTACCGTCTGCCGGACATGACCGGCTTCGAGGTCTTCGACGCCCTGCGCACCCTGCACAGCTGCGAAGCGGTGCTGATGACCGCCCACCCCTGCATCGAGGTCTGCAACCGCGCCATCGAACGCCATATCGAGATCATCCTGCTCAAGCCCTTCCCCCTGCATGAGCTGGGCAACGTGGTGCTTCACGGCCTGCCAAGCGGCGCCCCGTGCGACGAATCCGCAGCGTCCGATCCGGCCCAGACGGAGCGTCGCCGAGGTGGCGACGTGAGCTTCCCGCTGAAACTCTACGATGGTGCCTGGGTGCTCTCCTACCGCCGCCGCGCCACTCCCGGCGCCGAGCAACCCCTGAAGCAGACCAAGAAAGGCGTCTGACGCCGCCGGATCGACAAAGCGCAGGCCTGGACCTGCGCTTTTTCTTTACAGGGTGAAAAGTTGACAGATCGACGCCCGGGGCCGGGCGGATCAAGATCGGGACAGCTGGATTCCCCAACCGGACACGAGGACTGCCCCATGCTTTCGCTCGAACTCATGCTGGAACACCAAACCCTCAGCCTTGCCGTGGCCGCCGCCATGACCTGCCTCGCCTGGCTCGCCTACGGCCACGCCTGAATCGACAAAGCCCCCGAAGGTCGCGCACCTTCGGGGGCTTTTTGTTTGTGGTGGAGACGAGGAGGATCGAACTCCCGACCTCGGCGTTGCGAACGCCGCGCTCTCCCAGCTGAGCTACGTCCCCGGTAGAAACAGCGTAGTAGTCGGCGGCGCCAGTTGCAGGCCGGCGCGGTTTGCTCCCCTCTTCCTTTGGGAGAGGGGCTGGGGGAGAGGGAGGCGTGAGCTCGCTCGGACTCCCGAGGGCAGACCTGCGGTCTGCTTCGCGAATGAATTCGCCTCCACAGGGAGTCGCCCCTACTGGATGCTCGAGGCCAACTCGAAGATGGGGATGTACATCAGGATCACGATCACCCCGATGATCAGCCCGATGAAGGTCATCAGCAGCGGCTCGAACAGGCGCACGAACCATTCGATCCAGCGGCTGGTTTCCTCGTCATGGAAGTCGGCGGTGCGCTCCATCATCTCGCCCAGGTTGCCGGACTGTTCGCCGGCGCGAAGCATGCGCAACGACACCGGTGTCGCCAGGCTGTGCTCCTCCCGGGCGCGGGACAGCGCCTGGCCTTCGCGGATGCGCGCGGCGGCCTGGCCCAGGCGCGGACGCGTGGCGGCGCCGAGCAGTCCGCGGACCATGCCGATGGCGGTGAGGATGGGAATCCCGCCCTGCAGCAGGATGCCCAGGGAACGATAGAAACGCGCCAGCTCGTAGACCTGGATGCGCTCGCGGATCGCCGGTAACCGCTCGACCTGGCGCCCGAGAGCACGGCGCACGCCCTCCTGGCGCAGCAGCGCCACGGCCAGCAGCAGGGTTGTCAGTTCCTGGCTGAACAGCAGCAAGGGAAAGGCCTCACGCCGCCGCCAGCCCTGCAGCGACCAACGCCGCTCGGCCTGCAGGGCGAGGACCCGCAGGCCCTGGGATTCGGCCTGGCGGCGGGCTTCGTCCTGGCTCTCGGCCTCGATCATCAGGGCGACCACGCCGGCCCCGGTGCGCAACGCTTTTACCTGGTAGCGCATGGCGGTCACTGCCAACTGGTGACTTCGGCGTTCTCGCCGTCGCCGCCTGGCTGGCCATCCTTGCCCATGCTGAGCAGGTCGAAGTCGCCGTTCTCACCGGGAGAACGGTAGACATAGGCGCGGCCCCAGGGGTCCTCGGGCACCTCCTTCTGCAGGTAGGGGCCGGCCCAGCGCGGCTCGTCGCTGGGAGCGGCCACCAGCGCGGCCAGGCCTTGCTCGGTGCTGGGGTAGCGGCCCACTTCCAGGCGGTAGATATCCAGGGCCTTGGTCAGCCCCTCGATCTGCGCGCGCGCCACCTTGGTCTCGGAGCGGCCCAACTGGTTGAAATACTTGGGCGCTACAATGCCGGCCAGCAGGCCGAGCACCACCAGCACCACCAGGAGTTCGAGAAGGGTGAAGCCCTGTTCGGGCCGAAGACGCTTTTCCATGGGAGCCTCCGCTTCGGGGTCACTGCAGGTGGCTAGGCAAGAGCTGTGCAAGACGAGCGGGCAACAGGGGCGATGTATCGCCGGTTGGGCATTTCCGGCATGTGCTTTGCTCAGGGTGCAGCACCGAACAATCCCAAAGGGCGCGTGCCCTGACAGGAGAGAAAAATGACGAAAGTGCCCGCCCTGGTGCTGTCCAGCATCCTTGCGGCCAGCGCATGCTGCGCCCAGGCCGATATCTACCGCGTGGTTTCTGCCGACGGTGGGGTCACCCTCACCAATATTCATCGCACGGACCGCAAATCCGTTCGCGTGGCCCGCGAGAGACCGCTGATGGTCCGGACTCCGGCCGTTGTCGCGCCCAAGCGAAAGCGCCCGCAGAAGCCGACGCGCTACGCCCTGATCGTGGCCCAGGCGGCCTTCGACTACGATCTGCCGGCGGAGCTGCTGCACGCAGTGATCAAGACCGAATCCAACTACGACCCCACGGCGGTCTCGCCCAAGGGCGCGGCCGGCTTGATGCAGTTGATGCCCGAGACCGCGCGAGATCTGGGCGTGCGCGACGTGTTCGACCCGGCTGCCAACGTCCGCGGTGGGGCGCGCTATCTCAAGCGCATGATGACGTTGTTCGGCAACGACCTTTCTCTGGCCCTGGCCGCCTACAACGCGGGTCCCGGGGCTGTGCTCGCCTACGACCGCGCCATTCCTCCCTACCCGGAAACCCAGCGCTACGTGCCCAGTGTGCTGGGGCATTACCAGCGCCTCCAGGCCGAAGCGAAACGGCCCCGTTAGTGGGGAAAATCCCCAGATGCGGGGGTGGGTTTTCGGGGTTTTCTGGCCGGCCTGCCGCGTGAATGAGCTCGTCTTGCATTCCGTAGGGGCCGCCTTGCGGCCCTTCGCGAATGAATTCGCCCCCACAAACAAAAAGCCCGGCGTCCGCCGGGCTTTGAAGGCGTAGGGCGCGCGTCGATCAGCTCACGCGCTGGGCTTGCAGCAGACGGTCGGCACCACCTTCGGCGACGCGGTTGGCACCGGTGCGGTCGGAACCACCTTCGGCGATGCGGTTGGCACCGGTACGGTCGGAACCACCTTCGGCGACGCGGTTGGCACCGGTGCGGTCGGAGCCGCTTTCAGCGACGCGGTTGGCGCCAGTGCGGTCGGAGCCACCTTCGGCGATACGGTTGGCGCCGGTGCGGTCGGAGCCGCCTTCGGCAACGCGGTCCAGAACCATGAAGCTGCCTTCAGCGGCAACCGGGTCAACGACCTGGATGTAGGTACCTTGCTTGGACTCACCCAGCACCGGCTGGGAATCGGACGGCAGGGCGAAGACGGAACTGCTCAGGGTGGCGATGAACAGGGCGGCGAAGGCTTGTGTTTTCATGATCTGGGGCTCCTCGAGGGGGGCAGGAAACTGGGTACGGAGCCAATCTTACGGATAGGGGTCTGATTAAAAAGTGATCACGCCCGATAGAGACCATCAACGCCGTTGATGTTGTTTTAAACCCTTCAGGATCAAGGTCTTGGCGCTTCTGGCGGGTCTCTTCACGGGGAGCGTCCAGTTCCGTAGGGCCGCTTTGCGGCCCTTGGCAAATGAATTCGTCCCTGCAAGGCCAGGAGCCGCGCTAACCCAATCGCCTTCTCCCACTCCCAGAAAACCGGGTAATTGGGTGAGGGAAAAGTGGGATTTCACCAATCGATAATTCCAACTCTTCGAATTAGAAAAGTCTTTGCTTGATGGCATAAGCATTACTCAGGCAGTCCTGCCCTCTATCGCTTTACCGGAACCCACTCCCGCATTGCCGTGGTCAACCTTACTCAAGCCACCTTGCCGGAGTTCGCCATGACCACAACCCTCAGCCGGAACACCGCCATGCGCCTGGCCAGCGAAGCCTTCGTCCCCTATGGCTGCAAGGCCCAGGCCCATGAAGAAGACGACAGCTTCAGCATCAGCATCCACGACCTGCACGGCCAGCAGGTGCACGGCATCGAACACATCCTCGGCACCCAATACGCCAGCCCCGTGCGCCTGGCCGGGGTGATCGAACAGGCCCGCACTGACCTGCAGCGTCAGGGGCGCAACCTCGACCCCTGGACCATGCCCTATATCCCGGACCCTGAAGTCCTGCCGGAGGCGCCGCCGGTTTATTGATCTGTGGGGTACGTACTTGCCGGATGCCTGTCGGCCGCCGCCGCAGCAACGGGCGCCGGTTCCGAGAGGGGGCGGCGCCTTTCCTCCCCACCGGAGCGATGGAGTCCGGCCCCTGTGGACCTGCGTTCCGGGCGGCCATCGGCCAAACTTGCAGGGTAGGCGAGGATGCCAACCATGCGGATGCTGCGTGCCGAGCCCGCTTCGACCCGGCGTCCATGCCGCCTGAGCGTCGCTGCCGATACCGTGCGGCACGGTCGCTTGCCTGCCAACCGAAGGAGAGCGCGATGGCCGTGAACATAGACCTGGAACGTGGCATCTGTACCCTGGAGCTCGACGGCAAGCTGATCGAGTTACCCATTCAGCAGGTCGTGATCGCCACCGATCAGCAGATCCACGTTCCGGTGATCCGTTGCGTCGACGGCAATTTCTGGATCAGCGAAGATCAAGCACTGATGCTGATCGGCGTCGGCGCCAGGGACGAGCGCAGTACCTGACATCGGCTAGCCGGGCGGGACCGGGTGAGCGCTGACCGGTGGTGGACCGATTGGCTGAACGATGGCGCGCCTTCGCGACTCAAATATTTACGGACCATGTTGGTCGGAAGAGGTGCAGCATGAGTAGTGAGCGAAGAAGCGGCATTTCTGGAAATGACAGCAAGCGCCAGCCGGATTTCCCGCGCTGGCTGATCGATCCCGATTGCGTCGACCTGGAACTGGAGCGCGATCCGGAGGATCCCCTGTTCGACCCCACCCTGGACGATGCCGAAACCTTCCGGCATTCCCACCGGGCTGAACGATAATTGTTTTTACCCGTAGCGCTGCCTGAGCAAATAGTGGCAGAATGAAATCAAGCGACACGGACGTCACCCATCTTCAAAGACAGAACCCCCGGCAGCGAAAGCTCCGGGGGTTCTGCTTTCCGGGCTACTGGTAGCCGACACCGGCGTCCTCCAGTTGCACCTGCTGGCCATTCATCAGGTCCAGCACCTTCTGCTGGTCATCCGTGCCCAGCTGGTTCAGGGCGCTGTTCACGTCCGACAGCCAGACATCGTGGGAGCTGCTGCGGACCGTGTTATCCAGGATCAGTCGCTTCTGGAAGACCCAGAAATTCGACCAGTCGTACCAATCGGGCAAGCCGTCGAAGGCCTTGTTGGGATTGCCGGTGCGCATGAATTGCGCGACGTACCGGCTGAACTTGCCGGACAGCGTCGCGCGCTGGCCCTGGTTGGCGCTGCTGCTGAGGAAACGGAACAGGTCCTCCTGGGGCGCCGCGGGGAAGTTGCCGAAGAGGAAGGGCACGTCCATGCCGTGCACCGCGCCCAGCGCCTCCTGCCAGGGGGCGGGGGCGTCGTCCCAGTCGAAGTTGTAGCGGTAGATGCCGCCCTGCAGCAGGCGCAGGTAGCGGCAGATGTTGTCCACCGTCAGGTCGATGCCCAGGCTCAGCGCGCGGTGCACCGGACGGTAGCTGGGGTAGAGCTCCGGTTTGACGATGTCGGTGATGGCAAGGTTGGCCGGATTCTGGTGGTTGACCATGTCCCACAGCTGCGCGTGGTTCGGCTTGAAGTAGCCGAGCAGTTCGCCGGCGAAGTAGGTGCCCTCGTCCTTCGTGGTGCCGAGGATCATCGGCACCTTGTGGTAGCCGCCGGCGATCAGGTCGACGTAGCCGGCCCAGGGGATCACATGGCCGTCGGTGAAATGCCCCATGACGACGGGCGTTGGCGTGTGCCGCACGATGTCCGCCGCCGGCAATCCACGGAGAAAGCCACGCACCCAGGTCGCGCCCTGTGCCTGGCGGAAGGCGGCGGCCTGCAGCGTGTCGCTGGCATGCCCCTTCTCCACCAGCAGCCGGTCGATCATGCCGCTGGATTGCAACTCGCCCAGGGCCGTGGGATAGGCGTTGGGCAGGCCCGACATGCAGATCATGCGGTCCACCAGGGCGTCGGCCAGGGGCGATTGCAGTAGGCCCCAGGCGTTGATGCAGCCGGCGGATTGCCCGGCGATGGTGACGTTGTTCGGGTTGCCTCCGAACTGGGCGATGTTGTCGCGCACCCACTCCAGGCCCTTGATCAGGTCCAGGGTGGCGTAGTTGCCCGAGTCGTCCCTGGCGTCGCCGTCCTGCAGGGCAGCGTTGTACAGCCAGCCCAGGCTGCCCAGGCGGTAGTTCACCGAGACCACCACGACGTTGGCGTTGCGGGCGAAGTTGGCGCCGTTGTAGACCAGCTCGGAACCGGCGCCCTTGAGGTTGGAACCGCCGTGGATCCAGAACATCACTGGCAGGTTGGACTCCGCGCTTTTCGGCCGCCAGACATTGAGGTAGAGGCAGTCCTCCGAGCCGATCGGCTGGCCGAAGGTAGCCGGGTCCGGCGCACCGAAGAAGCTCCCGAGTTGCGGGCAGATGCTGGCGAAGCGGCTGGCGTCGCGCACGCCACTCCAGGCACCCGGATTGCGCGGCGCCCGCCAGCGCAATTCGCCCACCGGTGGTGCGGCATAGGGAATGGCCCGCCAGGACTGGGTGTTGCCGACATCCGCCACCCCCTGTACCTGGGCCCCGCCCAGGGAGGAGATGGATCGCATCAGCGACTGGCTGTCGGCGGCCTGGCCGGTAATGGCCAGGGAGCAAAGGACGAGGAGGGCGGCGCCGCGCAGGCAGCCGCGACGGGGCAGCTTCAGAATCCATTTCATTGTTGTTATCTCGTTCCTGGTCGCCAGGGGGTGGCGGATAGGGGAAGTGCCGACTGCGAAAGTCGGGCCGCCAATCCGCTCGGCAACAGGCATCGTCCAGGCGCATTGGCACAGTGGACTGCGGGATGTGGTCTAGGCAGTGCCAGGGCGTCCGTCAAGGAAACGGGGCGGCGGCGGGATGACTGGTTGGTCAGGTCAGTGCCGGCAGTAAGCCCGGAGAGTGCGTCGACCGAATGAGCGCGAGGGAAAGTGTCCGTGTTCGCGTCACCCTTTTGACTTCCGAGAAAATGCCGCGGGTGCTTGCCTGGGCTGCATCAGGCCGACTGGAGCACCTGTTCTCCGCCTTGAACGACTGCCCAGTTTGAAGCGGATAGCCGTTTATCCCGCCATCTCCGCTGCAGGTCCGCGGCTGCTGGCAATATGCCAAAAGCCCACTTATATAAAACCAGCTGTCATCGAAACGAATGGTTCATTTTGCAGGGGAGCGAGAAAGGCCATGCCGGCTCGCACAAATCCCATACGCGTGATGCTGATCGATTGTCGCCCCCTCGTCCTCATGGGCCTGCATGACTTGATCAATGCCAGGAAACCCCGGATGGAAGTGAGCGGTCAGGCCACCACCTACGCCAATGCGCTGGATCTTGCCGATCAGTTACGTCCCGATGTGATCTTTTTCAGCTTCTTTCCGGATGCGCTGGACCCGCTGGAGGTCATCGCTGGACTCGCCCGCAACGCCGAAATGAAAGTACTGGTGCTCAAGGGCCTGTACGAGGCCATTCCCGTGTCCCAGGCGATAGAGGCCGGCGCAAGGGGCGTCGTGCTGGCGGAAGCCTCGACGGAGTCAATCACCCAGGCCATCATCAAGGTCCACCATCGCGACAATGGATTGGACATAGCCTGGGCCGGCGGACTTTCCGGCTATAGCGCAAACGGGCACGCTCATGTGAACGGCGACCCGGAGCACGCGAAACAGGCGCAACTGACACTGCGGGAGAGGGAGCTGATCCGCGCCATTGTCGGCGACCCGTCCGCCAAGTACATGTGCATCGCCGCGCGCCTGGGCATCAGCGAACACACGGTGCACAACCACCTCAGCAGCATCTATCACAAGCTCAATCTCATCAATCGGACCGACTTGCTGATGTATGCGCTGAGGCACGGGCTGACCCATAACGGAGAGCCGCCCGAACCCGCCTGGGGGGAAGCGGATTGACTGGTGCACGCCGCGACGCAGCGCAAGCAATCATCGAGCAGGCGACAATCAACAGCACTTCTTGAACCCGGGAAGCTTGTCTGGCCAGGTGGGCTCAGGAAAGACGCGGCCCAATGAAAACGGTCTGGCCCCTTTTGGGAGCCAGACCGTTTACCCGCAACGGCGTTCAGACAATGTCAGTGCTTGCCATATCAGTTACACCGACCAGTTTGATGATGTTTGTGATACCCGCACCATCAGCATCCTGGGCCAGGTAGCCGTCGCTTCCGACCACGCCGAAGTAGTAGTCCGTCGTGCCGTCCAGCGCGGCATCGGCGGCGGCTGTGAACGCCGCCAGGTTGGTGGCCGGCGTCTGCACTTCTTCCTCATAGTTCGTCAACGAACCCGCCGCCGTGAAGTCGAGCTTGTCAATGCCGCTGGCAAAGCCGCCATCGATGACGGTCATGACGATGGAGAGCAACCCGTCAACGTCCGTGTCGCCGATCAGGAACGTGTCCGCATCCGCTGAGGCCGTCACGCCGTCGTCGCCAACAATGGTCACATCCAGGGTCTGCGTCGCCGTCGAGTCGCCGTCGGCATCCGTCACCACCACATCGAAGGTCAGGTGGGCGTCCGGTGTCGTCGAGGTCACGAAGCCGATGTTGACGATCTTGATGGGTTCGTTATTCCCCTCAGTCGTGGCGCCGCCAAAAGCGATCTGGGGACCGACTGTTGCGCCCTCACCCGCCGGAGTCGCGGGATTGTCGATGGCCCCATTGAGCTGGTACCCGGTTCCGCTTGTGCCCTGGGTCGATGTCACCACTTGCGCGCCCTGGATCGAGTAGGTTTCAAAAACTCCGCCGCCGAGGTCGAAGTTGTAGTCATTGCTCTCGAAGACCACGATGCCGTTTTGTGCCTGAGCCACGAATCCATAGGCGGGCAGATCGGCATTGAACACGTCGTCGTTACCGGTTGAGTTTCCAACAATGAAGGTCCGATTGATTGTTGCTCCGGTAATGTCATCAACCAGCTTCAGTACCACCAGCATGTCTTTGCCAGCACCAGGGCCGGCCTGTGTGAACTCGATAAAGATCGCCTTGCTCGTGGCCCTGTCCACGGCAGAATTGGTGAACCCTTCGGGATTTGCTTGGTAAAAGTCCAGATCGATCACCTCGTCCGATTGGAGTGTGTCGCTGGCAGCGCCAATCGAACTCGATGAGACCGTGACATACCGTCGATCATTCGAGAACAAGCCTGTGTTGGTGTCGTAAGCGAAGGTTTGGGGCGTTCCATTGATCACGCCGAATCCCTCGAACTGCACAAAGAAGTTGCTGGCAAGCGTCATCACCGAGACCGGCGGATTCGATCCAACGGTCGTGGCTAAGTCGAGCGCATAGCCCTGGAGGGGGTTTCCAGGAGTCGAGGTTTTCAGGATGCTGAAGCTCGCAATCTCCTGATTCAGTTTCAAGGTATAGGTGTCAGCCACCTTGTCGAAGGTCAGCGTGCCGGTGGCGTTGGTGGTCGTTCCCTGCACTGGATTGGACACGTAGGTGAAGCCCACGTTGAACACCGCCAGGCTATCAGTCTCCGAGGCCCAACTCACCGATGGGTTGGTGATGGCGTTCGTACCCACCGTGACGCCCGTGAGCGTGACGGACAAGTCGGTGTTCGATGCGCTGTAGGGCGCCACATGCCTGTCCGCGCCAATCGAGTAAGCGAAGACACCCGTTCCACCGACGTCCGTCACAGGCGGCGAGTTGCTGGCGTTCGCGTAGACCAGATTCGACTTGGCCGTCACGACCGGGGTGTCGTCATCGACGTTGATCCCCAGCGTGCCATCGGCCGTATCGCCATCACCATCGGTCACCCGGTAGTTGATGGTGAACGTCTGGTTGTTCTCGGTCAGGCCCGCCGCATGGAGGATCGGGTTGTTCTGCACCACCGTGTAGGCGCCCGTTGCCGCAACCATCGTCAGCGTCAGCACCGTGGTCGTGCCCTGCCTGACCAACAGACTGGTGCCGTCGGCCACATAGGTGAAGCCTGTGGGCGCTCCGCTGGTCAGATAGGCCACCGTGCCGGCCCCGTCCTGCCCAAAGGTGTGGCCCAGAGTGCCGCTGACGTTAGCCGAGTCTGCATCGTCGCCCGAGCCGCCCGGGTTGCCGCCGGTGAGCGCATCGTCGTCGAGCAGCACCGTTGCATTGGCGGAAACCGCGGGCCCGTCGTCCTCGAAGTTGAGGTTCTGGGCGATGTTCAGCGTTGCCGACGCGGTGTCGCCGTCCCTGTCGGTCTTGGTCGCCGTCAGCGTGATCAGCGTGTCAGCCGCCAGCGTCTTGTTGTCGTCATGGGCTGCGGCTGTGCTGCCGGCTACCGGGTGCACGATCGCGCGCTGCTGGTCGAGCGTGACCACGCCGGTCGCGCTGTCGACGCTTGCCGTGAACACGATCGCGCCGCCCGCGGCGAGCGCCGCGGTGGCACCCTCGCGTCCGACCACCACGCCACCTTCAAGGAACAGGAACACGCCGTTGTTGGTCGCCGTATCGGTCAGCCCGGAGACCGCTCCCACAGAGCTGACGGCCAGGGTGTAGGCCAGCGTGCCGGCGCCGTCAGCGCCGAAGGCCGAGGTGAAGTTGACCGAGAAGTCCGCGGTGGCATTGGTCGCCAGTACCGTCTCGTCAACCGTCGCCGTCGGCTCCGTCCCGGTGGTCGAGATCGATGGCCCGTCGTCCTTGAAGTTGAGGTTCTGGGCGATGTTCAGCGTCGCCGTCGCGGTATCGCCGTCCTGGTCGGTCTTGGTCGCCGTCAGCGTGATCAGCGTGTCGGCCGCCAGTGTCTTGTTGTCGTCATGGGCTGCGGCTGTGCTGCCGGCCACCGGGTGCACGATCGCGCGCTGCTGGTCGAGGGTGACCACGCCGGTCGTGCTGTTGACGCTTGCCGTGAACACGATGGCGCCGGTCGCGGCGAGCAGCGCGGTGGCACCCTCGCGTCCGACCACCACGCCACCTTCAAGGAACAGGAACACGCCGTTGTTGGTCGCCGTATCGGTCAGCCCGGAGACCGCTCCCACAGAGCTGACGGCCAAGGTGTAGGCCAGCGTGCCGGCGCCGTCGGCGCCGAAGGCCGAGATGAAGTTGACCGAGAAGTCCGCGGTCGCATCGGTCGCCAGCACCGTCTCGTCGACCGTCGCCGTCGGTTCCGTCCCGGTGGTCGAGATCGACGGTCCGTCGTCCTCGAAGACCATTTTGGAGCCGATTTCGGCTTTGTCGGTAGAGACCTGGACCAGCTTGAAACGACCTATATCGAAATCGGCGTGGTTGTTGCCCTTGGCGTCGAGGGCCGCGCCGTTCTCGATGAGTACGCGGTTGTGATCCGCCGTTGTGGTGTATTCGATCCTGTAGTCGGCCTTGACGCCGGTGATAGTTGCAATGCCAGCAGTAATACTGATGACGAGGCCCGGATCATTTACTGGCAGCCCGGTGCTGATGCTGAGGACGCGGATACTGCTGATGTCAACCTTCGAATCGTTCGCATATCCGTTGACGAAATCGATGCCAGGTTCAGGAGCAGTAGTGAATGCGCTGATCTTTACGACAGCACTCTTGCCGCTTTGCAACTGGACGACGTCGAATTGGGCGGACCTTGCATTGAAGACGTCCTCAAAGTTGATGTTCGATTCGAGGTCTGCTTCGTTCTGATCCAGGTTGGGAATGGTCAGGTCCTGCCTGGCGCCGGTGACAAACGTAAAGCGGATACCCTTCTGCTCCGTGATCATCTGATTGTTGGTGCCGAAAGTGGTCGGGCCACCCGCCTGGCTGGTATTGATCGTGTCGCCAGTCGTTATGTTGGCACCCGACGACTGGTCGGCGGGAGCCTTGCCGGTGGCGATGATGGTGGGGTCCGTGATTCGCACGTCACCATTGATGTCGACGACTGTTTGCGGGTTCGCCGTGGTGAACATCAGGAAGAGGTTCTGGCCGGAGGGCGCATTGGCCAGGCTGAACTCCACGTCCTGACTGGTTCCGATGAAAACCTTGTTCAGCAGATTGAGGGCGTCGTCGTGGTCGGTGGTAATCGGATGCTTGAGCGGTTGGTACTCCACGGTCCAGATCTTGCCACCGGTGACCGGCGATCCGGTTTCTTCGATATAGGCGGCGAACACGATCGCGCCGGTTGGGCCCCCGGCTCGACCGAGGACGATGTTGTTGTTCGTATCCGTAAAGAGAAAGATGCTGGTGCCATCGAGGGTGTCCAGCCCGCTGTCCAGGCCATTGAGCGGCGCGCCGTCGGCGCCGACGAAGCTGATATCGGTAATGCTTCCACCGGGAGGAGGAGTGACGGTGAACGCATTGCTTCCAGTGTTGTCCGCGGCACCGGTATAGCCACTCAGGGCTGCACCCGTTGCGGTACCTGCTCCAAGTGCGGTCAACCGCGTCGAGAAGATCGACGGCAGGGACGCCACCAGAATGTCGTTGTCGTCCGCGTCTCCCGACGGACTTGGCGTAGCGGTGAGGTTCTGCAGCCCGGCTGTTTCATCAAGTACCGTGAAACTGCCCGTCAACGTGATAGCCATGATTTCCTCCTGCGTAGTTCCGGGCAGCGAGGATTGACGTTGCCCTGGTTGATGCAGGCCCCAACTATGGGGAAATGCCGGAGGCTCGCGAATCGCCCGATACTCCCAGGCGGGGTGGGAGTTTCGGACTACTTGGCATGCGGAAATGGCAGATCGGCGCTGGAAAATAGCGCTGCTGCGTGGGGGCAAGTGGCTCCGGGCCGGCCGGATAGCCACCTGCGGTGTCGTCGCTGCCCGGCAGCGCCAGGCAGGAAACATTGCCTTCGATCTGCCTGCCGACCTGTTCGGCAGTCTTTGACCGAAGTCGAGTAGCGGGTCTCGCGGGCAAAAAAAGGCCTACGAGTCAGTCAGGAGTGTCCTCCAGTGATTCAACGGTGAATCCAGCCTTCGTAGACGTGATAGATGGCCACCAGAGCCATCCCCCACAGAAGCAACTCCCGAAACACCTTCAGGGTCAGGCACCAATAGACCGCAGCGGCCACCAGGGCACCCAGTATCAGCTTGTCCGTCGGGTCCCATTGCTTTTCGTACTCTGCCGCCAAGTATCCAGCGGCCAAAGACGCCAAAACCTGCAGGGCTGCCTGAAAGAAGAGTCCACCGGTAACGGACTTCGAAGTGGATTCGTAGACTTTCCCCAAACCCCGGCAGTAACGGCACTCTGTCGCGTATCCATTTTTGAGAATCGCTCGGCTGCCATGGCATACGGGACATTGTTGCCAAGCCATAGTCTCCTCTTGATATCAGGGTGGGTGCATTAATGAGAAACGTTAGTCCGGCCGGTGTCGCCTGGCATTACCGCACGTAGGGCAAAGGCGGCCGTTGGGCTGGTGGGAAGCACGGAATAGGGGGGCATAGCTGTTTTTCCTACCCCAGCTTGTACCCAAAGGGCCCATGGGGGCTTCGGTGCTTGCAGCAGCACGATTGACGAGTACTCGGCCACTCGGAGGAAACAGGCCCGCTCACATTCTTGCGCTTTCGGGATAGCGCCGTACGCCACGGGAGCGCTTGCCGGAGGTCGGCTCCCTATCCTCCGTCGGGTCAGCCTCGGTTTTCGAGAGGCCACCATTGCCCGAACGTCCTCTCTCCGGAAGGGGCGTTGCCGACGCGGTTACGGAGCCGGTCCCGCATGAGCCATTCAACCCATCCAGTATCCCCGCGCCTGAAAGCGCGATCGATGTGGGTAGCGCAGCGATGAGCGCCCTGCTGCAGTGCCTGTCCCATACCCCTTTGATCGGCCATGTCGACCCTGCACCTCAAGTGCTGGCCGAGGTCGAGGCCGTGGTCGCCTCGGCGCGCGAGCGGATCGAGCGTTTTTCGCCGGAGTTGGTGGTCCTGTTTTCGCCGGACCACTACAACGGCTTTTTCTACGATGTGATGCCGTCGTTCTGCATCGGCATGGCGGCCCACGCCATCGGTGACTTCGGCACGGCCGCCGGGGTGATCAGCGTGCCCCAGGCGCTGGCCGAAGCGTGCGCCGAGGCGGTGCTGGCCGATGGGGTCGACGCCGCGGTGTCCTACCGCATGCAGGTCGACCACGGTTTCGCCCAGCCCATGGAAGAACTGCTCGGCGGTCTGCAGGGCTATCCGGTGATCCCGGTGTTCATCAATTCGGTGGCTGCGCCGCTGCCCAGCTTCCAAAGGGCCCGCCTGCTGGGCGAGGCCATCGGCCGCTTCGCCCGCTCCACCGGGAAGCGCGTGCTGTTCCTCGGCTCCGGCGGCCTGTCGCACCAACCGCCGGTGCCGGAACTGGCCCGGGTCGAGGGGCTGATGGCCGATCGCCTGAAGGGTAGCGGCCGTCATCTGCCCGCCGATGAGCGCGAGGCGCGCCAGCAGCGGGTGATCAATGCCGCGCGGCGCTTCGCCCTGGACCAGAACAGCCTGCACCCGCTCAATCCCGCCTGGGACCAGCAGTTCCTCGACATCCTTGCCGAAGGCCGCATCGCCGAACTGGACGGCCTCGGCAATGCCGAGCTGTCCGCCATTGCCGGCAAGTCCACCCACGAAGTGAAGACCTGGGTGGCGGCCTTCGCCGCGCTGTCCGCGTTCGGCCCCTATCTGGCCGAAGGCCGTTACTACCGGCCGATCCCCGAGTGGATCGCCGGCTACGGGGCGCTTGCTGCAAAGCCGCTCGCCTGAATCTTTCCGGAGATCCCGACATGACTGCCATTACCGAAGCGGCTACCAGCCGGTACATCCTCATCCAGGAAAACGGGTTGGAGCTGAACATCCACTACAACGACTGCGGCCAGGGCGAGCAGGCCGTGGTCATGCTGCATGGCTCCGGTCCCGGCGCCAGCGGCTGGGCCAACTTCAACCGCAACATCGAGCCACTGGTGGCTGCGGGCTTCCGGGTGATCCTGCTGGACTGCCCGGGCTGGAGCAAAAGCGACTCCATCCTCTGCGACGGCTCGCGCTCGGACCTCAACGCCCGCATCCTCAAGGGCCTGGTGGACCAGCTCGGCCTCGACCGCGTGCACATCCTCGGCAATTCCATGGGCGGCCACAGCGCCGTGGCCTTCGCCCTGTCCTGGCCGGAGCGGGTCGGCAAGCTGGTGCTGATGGGCGGCGGCACCGGCGGCGCGAGCCCCTTCGTGCCGATGCCCACCGAGGGCATCAAGCTGCTCCAGGGCCTGTACCGCGACCCCAGCATCGACAACCTGAAGAAGATGATGAATGTCTTCGTCTTCGACCCCAGCGACCTCACCGAGGAGCTGTTCCAGGCGCGCCTGGACAACATGCTGGCGCGTCGCGACCACCTGGAGAACTTCACCCGGAGCCTGGCCGCCAACCCGAAGCAGTTCCCCGATTTCGGCCCGCGCCTCGCCGAGATCAAGGCCGAGACCCTGGTGATCTGGGGCCGCAACGATCGCTTCGTGCCCATGGACACCGGCCTGCGCCTGGTGGCCGGCATCCCCAATTCCGAACTCCATGTGTTCAACAACTGCGGCCACTGGGCCCAGTGGGAGCACGCCGACAAGTTCAACCGCATGGTGCTGGATTTCCTCAGCCACTGAACCGCGAGGTGCGAGATGACCCTTTTCCCGGATTCCCTGGAACAACTGGCCGCCGCCCTGCGCGGTGCAGAAACCAGCGGCGAAGCCATCGCCCCGCTGCGTGAGCGCATCGGCGAAGACAATGGCGAGGCCGCCTACGCTATCCAGCGCCTGAACGTGGCCCATGGCGTTGCCGCCGGGCGCCGCGTGGTGGGCCGCAAGATCGGCCTGACCAACCCCAAGGTGCAGGCGCAGCTGGGCGTCGACCAGCCGGACTTCGGCACCCTGTTCGCCGACATGGCCCATGGCGACAACGAGGTGGTGCCGATCGCCCGCGTGCTGCAGCCGAAGATCGAGGCCGAGATCGCCCTGGTCCTGGCACGCGACCTGCCGCGCGCCGACACCACCCTGGTCGAACTGATGAGCGCCGTGGACTACGTGCTCCCGGCCCTGGAGATCGTCGGCAGCCGCGTCGCCGGCTGGAATATCCGCTTCGTCGACACCGTGGCCGACAACGCCTCCAGCGGCTGCTTCGTACTCGGTGGCCCGGCCCGGCGCCTGGACGGGCTGGACCTGCGCCAGGCCGCCATGCGCATGACCCGCAATGGTGAGGAAGTCTCCAGCGGCAGCGGCGCCGAGTGCCTCGGCCACCCGTTGAATGCCGCCGTGTGGCTGGCCCGCACCATGGCGCGGCTGGGCGAACCTTTGCGCGCGGGAGACCTGATCCTCACCGGCGCCCTCGGCCCGATGGCGCCGGTGGCCGCCGGCGACCGCTTCGAGGCGGTGATCGAAGGCATCGGCCAGGTGGCCGTGCAGTTCAGTGCCGACTGATTGAAAAGAGAGTCCAGTTCATGAGCAAGAAACTCAAAGTCGCCATCATCGGTTCCGGCAACATCGGCACCGACCTGATGATCAAGGTACTGCGCAATGCGCAGCATCTGGCAATGGGCGCCATGGTCGGCATCGACCCGGCGTCCGACGGTCTGGCCCGCGCAGCACGACTGGGCGTGGCCACTACCCATGAAGGCGTGGAGGGCCTGACCCGCCTGCCGATCTTCGACGAGATCGACTTCGTCTTCGATGCCACCAGTGCGTCGGCGCACGTGAAGAATGACGCCTTGCTGCGGGGCCACAAGCCCGGTCTTCGTGTGATCGACCTGACCCCGGCCGCAATCGGTCCGTATTGCGTGCCGGTGGTCAACCTGGAGCAGCACCT
>NZ_SSOJ01000133.1 GCF_029871205.1 Pseudomonas sp. BN417
TTGAGGTCGGCGATGTCCACGTTGCCGCGGGCGTCGCAGGCGGTCACCACCACGCGCATGCCGGCCATCTGGGCGGTGGCCGGGTTGGTGCCGTGGGCCGAGGACGGGATCAGGCAGACATCCCGCTGCCCCTCGCCACGGCTGGCATGGTAGGCGCGGATGGCCAGCAGGCCGGCGTACTCGCCCTGGGAGCCCGCGTTGGGCTGCAGGGAGACGGCGTCATAGCCGGTGGCCTGGCACAGCATGGCTTCCAGTTCGTTGGTCAGCTCCAGGTAGCCCTGGGACTGCTCGGCGGGGGCGAAGGGATGCAGCGCGCCGAATTCAGGCCAGGTGATGGGGATCATCTCGCTGGCGGCGTTGAGCTTCATGGTGCAGGAGCCGAGCGGGATCATGGTCCGGTCCAGGGCCAGGTCCTTGTCGGCCAGCTTGCGCAGGTAGCGCATCAGCTCGGTTTCCGAGTGATAGCGGTTGAACACTTCATGCTGGAGGAAGGGCGACTCGCGCAGCAGCTCCAGGGGCAGGCAATCGCCGGTGCTGACGGCGAGGGCCGCGAAGTCCGGCAGGGCCTGGCCATCGCCTGCGAACACCCCCCAGAGCGCCTCGACGCTGGCCTGGTCGCAGGTTTCGTCCATCGACACACCGACGCGCACCTCGTCCAGCACGCGCAGGTTGATGCGGGCCGCGTGGGCGGCGGCATGCAGCTCATCCACCGGGCGGGCGGTGACGATGCTCAGGGTATCGAAGAAGTGGTACTGCTCCACCCGGTGGCCGAGCTGCGCCAGGCCCTGGGCCAGGATCGACGTCAGCCGGTGCACGCGCCGGGCGATGCCGGCCAGGCCCTGCGGGCCGTGGTAGACGGCGTACATGCTGGCGATGTTGGCCAGCAGCACCTGGGCGGTGCAGATGTTGCTGGTGGCCTTCTCGCGGCGGATGTGCTGTTCGCGGGTCTGCATGGCCAGGCGCAGGGCCGGCTTGCCGTGGCGGTCGATGGAGATGCCGACCAGGCGGCCCGGCATGTCGCGCTTGAAGGCGTCGCGGGTGGCGAAGTAGGCCGCGTGTGGGCCGCCGAAGCCCAGCGGCACGCCGAAGCGCTGGGCGCTGCCGAGCACCAGGTCGGCGCCGAATTCGCCGGGCGGGGTCAGCAAGGTCAGGGCCAGCAGGTCGGCGGCTACTGCCACCAGGGCGCCGGCCCCATGGGCGCGCTGCACCAGGGCGCGGTGGTCCGGCACATCGCCAGTGCTGGCGGGATATTGCAGCAGCAGGCCGAAGTAGCCGGACAGGTCGCTCAGTTCGGCTTCCTCGCCTATCACCACTTCGATCCCCAGGGGCTCGGCACGGGTGCGCAGCACATCGAGGGTCTGCGGGTGGCAATGGCTGGAAGCGAAGAAAGCTGGCGCCTTGTTCTTCGCCAGGCGCTTGCAGAAGGTCATGGCTTCGGCGGCAGCGGTGGCTTCGTCGAGCAGGGAGGCGTTGGCGATCTCCATGCCGGTGAGGTCGCTGACCAGGGTCTGGAAGTTCAGCAGCGCCTCCAGGCGGCCCTGGGAGATTTCTGGCTGGTAGGGGGTGTAGGCGGTGTACCAGGCCGGGTTTTCCAGCAGGTTGCGCAGGATCGGCGTCGGCGTGTGGCAGGGGTAGTAGCCCTGACCGATATGGTTCCTGAACAGCTGGTTCTTCGCGGCAATGGCCTTGATCGCGGCGAGGGCCTCGGCCTCGCCCTGCCCGGCTGGCAGGTCGAGCACGCTGGTGCCCTTGATGCTCTCGGGGATGACGCTGGCCATCAGCGCGTCCAGGGAGTCATGGCCGGTCAGCGCCAGCATGGCGGTGATGTCCGCGTCACGCGGGCCGATATGGCGGGCGATGAACTCGTTGTCCGTACCCAGGGGGATATGTGCTCTGGTCATGGCGGCACCCGGCTCAGGCGTTGTCGGCGAGGAAGGCGTCGTAACCGGCCTGGTCCATCAGGCTGGCGAAGGCTTCGGGATTGTCCGGACGGATGCGGAAGAACCAGCCATCGCCCATGGGCGCCTCGTTGACCAGCTCGGGGTTGTCGGCCAGGGCCTGGTTCACTTCCAGCACTTCGCCGGTCAGCGGCATGGTGATGTTGCTGGCGGCCTTCACCGATTCCAGCACCGCGACTTCCTGCCCCTCGTCGTAGCGGCCAGCATCCGGCAGCTGGACGAACACCACGTCGCCCAAGGCTTCCTGAGCGAAGCTGGTGATACCGACGGTCAGTTCGCCGGATGCTTCAACGCGCAGCCATTCGTGCTCGGGGGTAAAACGCAGAGTGCTCATGGATCTTCCTCTTGTTATCAGGTGGGGTCCCGAGCGTTTCGGGCTCGGCTGATGGAACAAGAGCAAGGGCAGTGCCAACTTTAAAAAATACTTATAAATCAAATAGTTGGTTAACTTTTCACAAAATGGCCCCGTTGTTTTGGAGCGATATCGCTCCACCCAGGCAAAGCCCTTGTAGCAGCCCCGAACAGGAAAAGCCCCGGAATCCGGGGCTTACAGAGGACTGGAGCGAAATCGCTCCAACGGAACGTAATCGAACCGAGGTACTGGGTGGGGGGGTGATGCTTGTGGGGACGGGTTGTTGTGGAAAAGCGGTTCCGGGCCCCGCCTCAGCGCGAAATTCCGTACTTGCGCAGCCGCTGCCCAATCGCCGTATGGGAAGTATTCAGCCGCGCCGCCAGTTGCCGGGTGGAGGGAAAGACCGCGTAGAGGCGCTGCAACAGGTCCTTCTCGAACCCCTGGACAGCCTCCTCCAGGCTGGTGATGTCCAAGGGATCGGCCTCCCGGGTGCTGAGGGCGGTGCCGGCCAGTTCCAGGCTGTCGCAGTCGATCAGTTCCCCCTCGCTGATGGCGGCGGCGCGGAAGATCACGTTCTGCAACTGGCGTACGTTACCCGACCAGCGATTGCCCAGCAGCACCGGGTGGGTGGCCGGGGCCAGGCGGCAGGGCGGGCGCTGAATCTGTGCGCAGGCCTGGCGCAGGAAATGTTCGGCGAGCAGGAGGATGTCCTGCCCACGCTCGCGCAGGGGCGGCACCATCAGGTTGAGCACGTTGAGGCGGTAGTAGAGGTCTTCGCGGAAGCTGCCCTCCCCCACCATGCGCTCCAGGTTGCGGTGGGTGGCGCAGAGCACCCGCACGTTCACCTGCACCTCGCGGTCGCCACCGATACGGCGGAAGCAGCCATCGCTGAGAAAGCGCAGCAGCTTGGCCTGCAGGTAGGGCGACATCTCGCCCACCTCGTCGAGGAACACCGTACCGCTGTCGGCCAGCTCCAGCAGGCCCGGCTTGCCGCCGCGCTGGGCGCCGGTGAAGGCGCCGGCCGAATAGCCGAACAGCTCGCTCTCGGCCAGGCTCTCCGGCAGCGCCGCGCAGTTCAGCGCGAGAAAGGGGGCGTCTCGCCGCGCACTCATGGCGTGGCAGGCGCGCGCCACCAGTTCCTTGCCGGTGCCCGTTTCGCCCTGGATCAGCAGCGGCGCATCCAGGCTGGCCACCTTGCGCAACCGCGCCTTGAGGTCCTTGAGCACCGCCGACCTGCCGAGCAGCGCGTCCAGCCCTTCGGCGTGGTCGTGATGCAGGGAGGCCAGGCGTTCGCCGATGCGGCTCGGCGGGTAGAGGGTGAGCAGGCCACCCACCAGCGCATCCGCCCCGCCGCTGATGGGCGTGGCGTCCAGCAGCAGGGCCTGGCCCTGGAAACTCACCTCGCACATGGGCAGGCGGAAGCCCTTGTCGATCAGCCGCTGCGCCAGGTCCGCCTCGGCGAACAGGCTGGACAAGGGTTCCCCCGCCGGCTCGCGGCCATAGAGCCCGACCAGGGCCGGGTTGGCCAGCAGCACCTGTCCGCCGGGGTCCACCGCCAGGACCGGGTCGCTGACGGCGGCGAGCAAGGCGTCCAGCTGCAGGTGCCGGCGCTGGCCGGGGAGGATGTCCACCAGCTCCACCGCCTGTACGCCATCGACCCGTAGCAGGGCGTGGTGAAGTTCGTCCAGGACGCCCCGGGACAAGGCCGGCGCGTCGATGTAGACGTTGGGCGGGATCATTTCCACCGCGTCCAGGTTGAGATTGCGCGCGCCGAGCAGCGCCAGGACTTCCTGGGTGATGCCGACGCGATCGATGAAGGTGACGTGGATTCGCATGGCGGGTCCCGGTGCGGTCAGTTCTGCGCGGCGATGGCGCGGGCGCAGTGCAGCAGTTCGTCGAGGAAGGCGCGCAGGATCAATGGCGGCGCCACGCCGCGGCGGGTGATGGTCTCGAAGGCCGAGAGCAGTTGCAGGCGGCCGGGCTCCAGGTGTTCCAGGTCGCCCGCCTCCACCCACTGCCGCGCATAGTGCTCGGGCAGGAATCCGGCATAGGCCCCCGAGAGGATCAACATGGCCTGGGCCTCGACGTTGTCGACCGTGGCGGCCGCCTGCTCCACACCCAGGGCTTGCAGGTCGCGATGCTGCAGGTAGCCGCGCGCCACCACGCGGCTGGCGGCGATGCGTTCCAGCAGGTCCGCCTTGGGCGCCTTGCTGCCGAACAGCGGGTGGTTGCGACCGCAGTAGAAGCCGTGGCGCTCCTGGTAGAGCGGCGCATAGGACAGCCCCGGGACGCGGAACGGGAAATGCCCCACCGCCAGGTGCAGCCGGCCGTCCAGCACCCGTTCTTCCAGCTCGGCCGGGGTGCCGATGTAGACGTGCAGGTGGACCTCGTGGCCGCGCTGGACGAAACGCTGGGTGGTCTGCTTCAGCGGGCAGGCCGGATCGGTGATGGTGGTGTCGATCACCCCCAGGTTGAGGGTGCCGCTGACCTGGCGCTTGAGCACATCGGCATCCACGCAGAAATCCTCCACCGCGCCCAGCAGCCGCTGGGTGGCTTCGTGGATCGCCTGCCCCTGTTCGGTCAGGCGGAAGCCGCTGCGTCCGCGCTCGCAGAGCTTGACGCCGAGGCGCGTCTCCAGATGGCCCATCTGTTCGCTGATGGTGGACTGGGCGACGTTGAGGGCTGCCTGGGCGGCCGAGAAACCACCGCATTTGACGATGGTGTTGAAGACCCTGAGCAGCTTCAGGTCCACGTCGTGCAACTGGATCATCCTGCACCTCGCGGGTAGCGATTACATCGGTTTTAACGATTTGCGCATCGCATCATTGTCATTTTTCCAGGCGCGGGTAAAGCCCAGGATAGGCCCATGGTCGAGGAGCGAACACCTCGCCGGTCACCCTACAAGAACAAAGTGGAGACGCCTGAAAATGTCCAGCAACAGCTATGAAAACGGCCGCCTGAACCTGCCCTTCGTGGGCCATTGCACCTTCGCCAAGTCCCCCGTCTGCCTTGACTGGGAGAAGCTGGATGCAGACGTGGCGGTGCTTGGCGCGCCCAATGACATGGGCACCCAGTGGCGCTCCGGCGCCCGTTTCGGACCGCGCGGCATCCGCGAGGCATCCACCCTGTTCTCCTTCGGTCACAGCGGTGCCTACGACTTCGAGGATGATGTGATGTACCTCCAGCAGGAGGATGTGCGCATCGTCGACGTCGGCGACGCCGACATCGTTCATACCGATATGAACACCAGCAACGCCAATATCGAATACGCCGTGCGCAAGCTGCTGGACGCCGGCGCCATGCCGGTGGTGCTGGGCGGCGACCACTCGGTGCATGCGCCGGTAATGAAAGCCTTCGAGGGGCGCGGACCAATCCATATCATCCACTTCGACGCCCACCTGGACTTCGTCGACGAGCGCCACGGCGTGCGTTACGGCCACGGCAACCCGCTGCGCCGCGCTTCGGAGATGGACCATATCGTCGGCATGACCCAGATGGGCATCCGCAACGTGTCCTCCTCCAACCGCAGCGACTACAACGCCGCCCGCGAAGCCGGCTCGAACATCCTCTCGGTACGCGATGTGCGCCGCCTGGGCCGTGATGGTGTGCTGGACCTGATTCCCGAGTGCGAGTCCTACTACATCACCATCGACATCGACGGCTTCGATCCTTCCATCGCCCCCGGCACCGGCACCCCGAGCCATGGCGGCTTCCAGTACTACGAGGTGCTGGAGATCATCCAGGGCCTGGCCAACCGCTGCCAGGGACGCATCGTCGGCATGGACCTGGTGGAAGTGGCCCCGGCCTATGACCCCACCGGCATGACCTCGATCCTCGCGGCACAGCTGCTGATGAACAGCATCGGCTTCGTGTTCCACGCAAGGAAGCAGGCCAAGGGCTGACGGCGCGCGGGAATCGCAGGGTCCAACCGTAGGGTGCGCCATGCGCACCGGGCAGCCCTCACCAGGGTTCCGGTGCGCGCAGCGCCCCCTACGCCTGCCTCCCGCATGAGTTCGAGACTACAGATTCAATTCGCCCCTACAGGAACATCCCGCCCGAGGCTTCCACCCGCTGGCCGTTGATCCAGCGGCCGGCGTCGGAGAGCAGCATGGCCACTGCGCCGCCTATGTCCTCCGGCAGGCCGACGCGGCCCAGGGCGGTGTTGCCGGCGATGAAGGCGTTGACGTCAGCGTTGTCGCGCACCACCCCACCACCGAAGTCCGTCTCGATCGCTCCGGGCGCCAGCACGTTCACCGAGATGCCGCGCGCACCCAGTTCCTTGGCCTGGTAACGGGTCAGCACTTCGATGCCGCCCTTCATCGCGGCGTAGGCCGCATAGCCTGGCAGGGCGAAGCGGGCAAGGCCGGTGGAGATATTCAGGATGCGCCCGCCATCGGCGATCAGCGGCAGCAGTTTCTGGGTAAGGAAGAAGGGTCCCTTGAGCTGGACGTTCACCAGCTGGTCGAACTGTTCCTCGGTGGTTTCGGCAAAGCTGGCGTGGATACCGATGCCGGCGTTGTTCACCAGGAAGTCGACGGTGTCACGGCCGAATTCGTTCTTCAGCAGGCGGCCGAGGCTCGCGACGAACGCGTCGAAGGTGGCGCATTTGCCCACGTCCAGCTGGAGCATGGCGGCGTGTCCGCCGAGGTCCATGATGTCGCGGCTGAGGGATTCCGCATCCTCCAGCTTGCTGTGGTAGGTGCCGATGATGTCGATGCCCTGGGCCGCCAGGTGCTGCGCCATGCTTTTACCGAGGCCGCGACTGGCGCCGGTGATGAGTGCGATCTTGCGGGTCATTGCTGTGCTCCTGGTTGCAGGTGGTGGGGAGTGGTGAGGAGCTTATTGTCCGGATCACTACCGATAAATATGCTGTTACCGGAAGAACTGATCGCCCATTACGAACAATCCGGAGAAGCCCCGCACGGATGAACAAGCTGGAGCTACTGAGAACCTTCGTACGGGTCAGCGAGCTGTCAAGTTTTACCCAGGCCGCCGACAGCCTGGGCCTGCCCCGCTCCACCGTGTCCGACCAGGTACAGGCCCTGGAGGAGCTGCTGGGCACGCGCCTGCTGCAGCGCACCACGCGCAAGGTCCAGGCGACCCAGGACGGCTTGCTGCTCTATGCCCACCGCCGCCTGCCGCGGCGGGTGCAGGCCTTCATGGGCTGGCTGGAGCAGCTGCTGCGCGAGGAAACCCACGTCTGAATCCCGGGCGATTCAGTTGGCTATGTCTGCATTAAGGGTTGCTAGAACGTCTTGAGCCAAGCTGCTTATCGAGCGAGCTGCAAGTCCCTGTTTCGCCTCCCGGCGAGTCTCTTTTTTCAGTCGTCGGAATGCCGCCCACAAAAAAGAAACCAAAAACGCTTGCCCCTGCATCCGGAACTCGGCGTCCCCGTCTGGCTTCGCCAAACTTCCCTCGCTCCATCATTGCTCCGGGGGCCCGGCGTGAGGGGCCATCCCTGGCCCCGCACGCCTCTCGCGGCATCCATGCCGCCCGTCCCCCTGCGCAACGATTCCGCTCGGCCTCCTGACGGGGCGGAGTCGCTGCCCCACCTCTGCTGCACAGGTTCAGGCAATGAGCAGGCATCAGGATTGCCGCGCCTTGTCAGGCGCGAGTCACCCCTCGCCCTCCGGGGCGAAGAGGCACGCTGTCGGAAGCACCGCTTCCGGTGCCGATGAGCGACTGAGCGCGCAGCGATCAGGCTGGGGCGCAGGGCGGGGGCCGGGGGAGAGGGATGTGCCAGGCAGGTGCGCAGGTCTGAAAGGTCCGTGCTAGACGCCTCTATTCGGTTCTGCAACAGCTAAAACAGCTAACGCAAACATAGCCATTCAGTTGCCGGCGCTCCATGCGGAGCGTCCCGAGGCGAGGTGAGGAACGGCTCGAACAGAAGCTGCCCGGGAGGAGTCCGCGGAGGGCGAATTCGCTCGCGAATAGAACCGTCTGATCCTATCTGCAGGTCCTGATCGGACAATCGGGCGCATAAAAGGTTAGGCAATCCTCGAAAGCACAGGTATTGTGTCAAACGCTGTGATGCATGTGTCACCTTGAAAGGCGGTATGTACCCTAGCGGTCCCGTATTCATCGGTTGCCGATTTTCTGCACTCAGTGACAGGCTGGAATGATCCAGCCAAGCAATAACTCAGTTTCCAGGAGACATTCAAATGTCCGAGCGCCAAACCGGCACCGTCAAGTGGTTCAACGATGAAAAAGGCTTCGGCTTCATTACCACCGATAACGGCCCGGATCTGTTCGTTCACTACCGTTCCATCCAAAGCGCCGGCTTCAAGAGCCTGAAGGAAGGCCAGAAGGTCTCCTTCATCGCCGTGCAGGGCCAGAAAGGCATGCAAGCCGACGAAGTGCAAGTGATCTGATCACTCGCCGATAGAAGAACCGGCCTACGGGCCGGTTTTTTTTTCAGCAGGTTTTGAGGGCCGCTCCAGGACCGGCCCGCACAGAGGAAGCGAGATGCGCATCAAGAACTCCCACAGCAGCACCCCCAAGCCGCCGCCGGCGACCGCCACCAGTGAATCCCTGGAAGCCCAGGTCGCGGCCTTCCTGAAGCAGGGCGGCGAGATCCAGGAAATTGCCAAGGGCGTCAGCGCCCAGGTGGCGCCGAGCCGCCATATTCGCATCGGCAACAAGTAAGACCGTCGCGGCGCCCGTGGGCGGATGGGTGCAAGACCCTCCGCCGGGCGCCACCGTCCACCCTGCCGGTGGGCGGATGCCGCTTGCACCGAAACGCCCCCGTCTAAACTCCAGGCAGGCCGATAGAGGCCCGAACCTGGGGGTGAAGGCCGGATGGGGGCCGGCGCAGCCAGATGGGAGGTAACCCATGCAGCGGCATTACTACATCAGTGACAACCTCAACGACCTGGAGATGGTCGAAAGCGAGCTCGAGGCCCAAGGCATCGACCACGAGCAAATCCACGTCCTCAGTGAGCGCGACGCCGACGTCGAGCGGCATCAGCTGCACGACGTGCCCTCTGTATTGAAGCAAGACATCATGCACTCCGGCATGATCGGCGTCGGCATCGGCCTGGCCCTGGCGGCACTGGTGATGCTGGTGGCCTGGATCAGCGGCTGGACCGGCACGGCAGCCGGCTGGATTCCCTTCATCTTCCTCGCCATTGCGCTGTTCGGTTTCAGCGTCTGGGAGGGCAGCCTGTTCGGGATCCAGACCCCCAATCCAGTGATGAAACGCTTCGAGCACCCCCTGGGCGAAGGCAAGCACATCTTCTTCGTCGACGTGAAACCGGCCCAGGAAGTCATACTCGACCGGGTCGTCAGCCACCATCCGCTGCTCAAGATGGCCGGCACCGGCCAGGCCGCGCCGGCCTGGGCCGAAGGCCTGCAACACCGGCTGCATCAACTGCGCAAGATGATGTAGCAACCCGGCATGAAGCGGCGGATGCAACGCCTGGCGTCATCCGCCGCTACCGCTATTCCGTCCTATCCCTGGTTCGGCACCGTACTGGCGCGTGCCTCGGCCAGCAGCCAGTCGATCAGGCGGCGCACCTTCTCCGCCGGCGGCGACCTGCGGCTCCAGGCCAGCCGATAGGCCCAGGGCGTGGGCAGGCGGCAATGCTCGCCGAAGGGCAACAGCAGCCGGCCGTTGGCAATGTCGTCGAAGGCCAGGGCCGTGGAGCCGAGGGCAAAACCCTGGCCGCTGACAGCACCCTGGATGGCATGGCCGATCAGGCCGAAGCGCATTCCGCCCTTCACCGGGCCCGGCTCGCCCACATAGGTGGCGAACCAGTCTTCCCAACTCGGCAAGTGCAGGTTGGCGGCATTCTTCCAGTGGGTGTGGATCAGCCGTGCGCCCAGCATGTCGCGCGGCTCTCGCACCGTGCCGTACTGTTCCAGGTAGGCCGGGCTGCAGACAGGAAAGAACTCTTCATGAAACAGCAGCTCGCTGGCGGGCATGGGCGCGTCCGTGGTGGTGAAACGGATAGCCAGGGTCGCCTCGCCGCGTTCCAGGTCGACCAACTGCTCGGTGGCCTCCAGGCTGAGGGTGATGTCCGGGTTGCCGGCGGCGAACTGGTTGAGCCGGCGCATCAGCCAATGGCTGGCGATGGAGGGCGCGCAGGTGATGTGGATAGGCCCTTCGTCCTGGCCGCGCAGCTCGTCGGCGCCGCGGGTGAGCAGTTCGAAGGCCTGGGCGACGGTGGCGGCCAGGCGACGGCCGTTGTCGTTGAGGCTGACGGTGTTGCGGGTCCGGTCGAACAGGCTCACCCCCAGTTCGGACTCCAGCAGGCGGATTTGTCGGCTGACCGCACCCGGGGTCACCGAAAGTTCCTGTGCGGCTTCGGTGAAGTTACGGCTGCGGGCGGCCACTTCGAAGGTACGCAGCGCGATGAGCGACGGAAGACGCATGGCGGGTTCGCTTTGAGTTGAAATCAAAGCATGATGACAAATCATCGTTTGAAAGCAAGGCGCCTGCGGACCGATCCTGCCAGGCACTGGCGGCCCTGCCGCACCTTCTGCCTTGTGAGTTGAACGATGAAACCCTCCCGCCTGCCCCTGGACTGGTTCGCCTGTGGCCTGATGTTCGTCCTCTGCATCTGCTGGGGCTTCCAGCAGGTGGCGATCAAGCTGACCCTCGACGACGTGCCCTCGATCCTGCAACTGGCCATCCGCTCCGGCGGCGCGGCCCTGGTGCTGGGTGCCCTGGTGCTCTGGCGCGAGGGGCGTGCGGCCTTCAGCGACGGCACCCTGCTGCCCGGGATCGCGGTCGGCGCGCTGTTCGCCCTGGAGTTCCTGTTCATCGGCGAAGGACTGAACCACACCAGCGCTTCGCACCTGTCGGTGTTCCTCTACACCGCCCCCATGTTCGCCGCCCTCGGCCTGCACCTGATGCTGCCCGAGGAACGCCTCTCGCCCCTGCAATGGCTGGGCGTACTGGTGGCCTTCGGCGGCATCGCCATGGCGTTTCTCGGCCAGCCGGCCGGCGCTCCTGGCAACGTGCTGCTGGGGGACGGCTATGCGCTGTTGGGCGCCCTGGCCTGGGGTGCGACCACCCTGGTGATCCGCGGATCAACGCTGTCCGAGGCGTCGCCGGTGAAGACCCTGTTCTACCAGCTGTTCGGCGCCGCCCTGCTGCTGACGGCAGTGGCCTTCGGCACCGACCAGACCGAGATGCAGCTGACCCAGCGGGCGGTGATCAGCCTCGGCTTCCAGGTGGTGGTCATCGCCCTGGTCAGCTACCTGGCCTGGTTCTGGCTGCTGCGCCGCTACCTGGCGTCGAGGCTCTCGGTGCTGTCCTTCATGACGCCCCTGTTCGGCGTCACCTTCGGCGTAGTGGTGCTGGGCGAGCGCATCGACCTGTCCTTCGCCATGGGTGCGGCACTGGTGCTGGGCGGCATAGTGCTGGTCAGCGGCACCGAGTTGCTGCGCGGCCGCCAGCAGCGCAAGGCACTCGCCCCTTCCGAGGCCTGACGGCGGTCAAGCGCGACCCGTGCGCGCCGAAGCCGGAGCAGGGACCATGGGCAACGCCAGCGGTCAGTGATCAGCGCCGGCGGATGCGCTCCACCAGCACCCGACCGTCCTGGCTCCAGCGCCCGCGCACTTCCACGTAGTCGCCAACCCCGGGTGACTTGTCGATGCGGCTCTCGGGGCCGACCACCAGTTGCAGCGAATCCAGGGTCCAGCCCTCCCCCAGCACGCCCTGCAGGCGCACCCGCGAGCCCACAGGGCTGGGCGCTGGGCGGCCGTCGGCATCGCGGGCCCCCTGGTCGATCCAATCGACTATCAGCTTGATTTCCTCATCACTGAGGTAGGGCGGACCGTCATAGGGCATCTGCGGCTGGGACTGGCCGCGGATTCGCCGTACCAGTTCGCTGGCCAGAGAGGAGCCGGGCACCACGCGAACACGCTCGCCGCGATCGAGGATGGCGGCGTAGGCGTTCAGCAACAGGCCTTCCGGTGCCGAGCCCATCAGGCCGTAGGCGGAATGGCACTTCACGCAGCGGCTGGCGAAGATCGGCGCCACATGGGCGTAGGTGACCGGCTGACCGGCGGACGGATGCTGTAGCGGCGCCGGAGCGACAGTGGCGGTCGACGACCGACTGCCGGGCTTCAGCCCGCCGGCTATCCAGAGCTCGAACAGGGCGATCTCGGCATCGCTGAGAAAGGGCGGCCCGGTCATGGGCATACGCGGCTGGCTGAGGCCCTTCAGCCGTTTGATCAACTCGCTTTCGTTCGGCTCGCCGCGTTGCACCACCGGGCGACTCTTGCTGCCCTTGAGCAGTTCGTCGAGGCTGGTCAGCCGCAGGCCCAGGGGCGCGGCTTCGCCGGCATGGCAGATCACACAGCGGGCCTGGAGGATGGGCTGGATTTCGTCGAAACTCACGTCCTGCGCGAGGGCCGGCAGCCACGGCAGCAGCAGCGAACACAGCATGACCGGCGTCAGTCGCTTGCCCATCCCAGCCCCCTGCATCTGATTGCCAGGCTAAGCCTAGTGAAACAAGCCGATTTGCGCAGGCGCGCGGAACCCCGCCCTGATCCGCCGGTCAGTCTATTCGAGGCCGGTGATTGCCGGCTCCAAGCCCCGGGCTCTGTTCAGTCGCCGCTGCGGACCCCGGGGCTTGCCTCTGCGCGCAATATTCAGAAACGTCTGTATACAGAATCACCGAATCGGTTAGTTTCCTCGGAGCCTGCCGTAGGCAATGATGGCCGCCGCGTATCGCATCACTGGAGAATCACTGCATGAAACCTGCCCCCCGCCTCGCTGCCCTGATGCTCGGAACGGGCCTGCTGGCCAGCCTGGCCGGCTGCGACCTGGCCGAGGAATCGGCCAACAAACTGGCGGAGAAAGCCGAGGCGGCCGCCCAGGAAATCGCCCGGGAAGCCATAGGCGAAGCGGTCAACGAGCTGAACAAGAAGGTGGACGAAGCCCAGGCATCGGCCAAGGAACTGCTGGGTGAGCGGCAGAAGGAAGAGGCCCGCGAGCAGCCGCCACGCGCGCCATCGGGCAAGGGTGAAGGCAAGGACGACGATGCCATGCTGCCTCCTTCGGGTATCGAAACCTGACTGGCTGAAGCCCCGGCCGCGACTGCCCTGTCGCGGCCATTCGCCCTCAGGCGCGGAGGTAGCGCGGCAAGGGCTTGCGATGAAGCACCTTGAGCGACTCCGTCGGCGGAACTTCCCCATGCTCCAGCGCCAGGTCGCGCTTGAGCGTGCTGACCAGCCAATCCAGTTGCGCCGTAGCCGCCACCACGCGCTGGAAGAATTTCCCCTCGCGTTCGAGCGTCAGCACGAAACCGCCATCCGGTCGAGCCTTGGTGCTCAATACATATTCCGGAAAGGCGCTGATCAGCTTGTCAAAATCCAGATCCATGTCTTCTCTCCAAGAAAGTTGATTGCTCCTGCACCCCTACAGCGTGCATGCCAGGCCTATGACAACGGAAACACCAAATAAATCAGTCTGTTGCAGATTTTTCTGACAGATTTTTCCATGCATTGCGCACGATCCGGTACATTTCGAGCGTGCAATTTGCACGTCGCGGCCAATGCAAAGCCCCCGTCCGGAGCAAGTGTCCGAGCGGGGGCTTCGGTATCAGGTGCGCGCCCGGCGCGGCCTGGGGAGATTCTGGCGGCTGCTTCAGACCAGTTCGATCCGATCGCCCTCGATGCGGATCAGGCCCTGCTTGTAGAGGCCGCCGATGGCCTTCTTGAAGTTGCCCTTGCTGACTCCGAAGCGCTGGCTGATCAGCTCCGGCGGGCTCTTGTCGGACAGCTTCAGCACGCCGCCCTCTGCCCGCAACGCGGCGATGATCTGCTCGCTCAAGCCGCTGACCGCCTGCTCGCCCACCGGCTGCAGGCTCAGGCTGATCTTGCCGTCGGGGCGGATTTCCTTGATGAAGCCCTGCTCGCGCATGCCGCCGCGGAGGAACTTGAACACCTCGTTCTTGTGGATCAGGCCCCAGTGCTGGCCTTCAATGATGGCCTTGAAGCCGAGGTCGGTCTTCTCCGTCACCAGCAGGTCGACGGCCTGGCCGGGCTTGTAGCGCGGCGGCGTGGTGTCCAGGTAGCGGTCCAGGCGGGCGGTGGCGGTGACGCGGCGGGTGCGCTTGTCGAGGTAGACGTGCACCACGCAGTAGTCGCCGACCTGCAGCGGGCGCTTTTCTTCCGAGTGCGGCAGGAGCAGGTCCTTGGGCAGGCCCCAGTCGAGGAACAGGCCAATCCGGTTGATCTCCACCACCTTGAGGCTGGCGAAGCCGCCTACCTGAACCTTGGGCTTGAGGGTGGTGGCCACTGGGCGGTCTTCGCTGTCCAGATAGAGGAACACATTGAGCCAGTCGCCCACTTCGGTCGGCTCGTCTTTCGGCACATAGCGCTTGGGCAGGAGTATTTCGCCGTCCGGGCCGCCGTCCAGGTAGAGGCCGAAGTCCGTGTGCTTGGCTACCTGCAGTGAATTGAAACGCCCGATAAGTGCCATCTTCGCTACCTCTGTGAGTCGAGGCGGCATTCTACCTGTTGGGCCGGGCGCCGGGTGAGCCCCGCAGTGGGCGGCTGTCCCTTTCGATACTCGCGACCGGGCCGCGCGCTATTGCGCGGGCCAAACACATCCCGCGTGAATTTTCGCTCTGCGACACTGTCTACTAGCCCATAGCACAACGATGTTTCAGAATCATGTCGTCAATACCAAGAGCCATGCTTTCGGACATCACTTGACGGATTCTCACTGCCCCATCTCAGGAGCTGCCGTGCGCCCATTCAGCCGTTGGCTGTCGCAATCCGCATCGCTGGCAACACTCGGCGTGCTCTTTCTGGTGATTCCCCTGGCCAGCCGCTACTGGCTGGGCTGGTCCAACCTCTTCGGTTATCTCTCCGACCTCGCCTTCGGCAGCTTCCTGATGCTCCTGCTCTACGGCCGTTCGCTGTTCCTGGCGCTGCCGCTGATGCTGCTCTGGAGCCTGATGGTCCTGGGCAACGCCGAGCTGATCGGCGCCGTCGGCCGGATGCCGGAGCCGAGCGACCTGAAGTATCTGCTCGACCCGCAGTTCGTCAGCCACTCCACCCAGGGCGGCGGCATCACCCACCCCTACCTGGGCCTCACGCTGGCCGCCAGCCTGCTGGCCTGCCTGCTCTGCTGGCGCGGGAGTCACCGGCCGCTGTCCTACAAGTGGTTCGCCGCACCCGCCGCGCTGCTGATGGGCCATGTCACCCTGCAGTACGTGCAGCCCAGCGACGCCGACCAGTGGCAGCAGTTCAACCTGCCGCACAAGGTGATGGCCAGCGCCGTCAACAGCGGCCAACTGGCAGTCGAGGACTGGCTCGACGGAGACAAGCCCGGCACCCCGCCGGACATCGCCGGCCTGGCACGCCTGGACCTCGACGGCGCGCCCCTGCTCACCGGACCCGGCCGCGCGCGCAACGTGCTGGTGATCACACTGGAGGGCATTCCCGGCGCCTACATCGCCGCCAACCGCGCGGCGATCAACAGCAGCTACCAGGACTCGCTGATGCCCAAGCTCAGCAGCTGGGCCGAGCGCGCCATGACCACGCCGGACTACGTGCTGCACAGCCACCAGACCATCCGCGGCCTCTACGCCATGCTCTGCGGCGACTACAGCAAGCTGGACTCGGGCACGCCCAAGGGGCTGGAGCTGCTGCACAACCCGGCCCGGGCCAAGGCCTGCCTGCCGTCGCAACTGCACCAGCACGGCTTCAGCACCCACTTCCTGCAAGGTGCCGGGCTGCGCTTCATGGCCAAGGACAAGATCATGCCGCAGATGGGCTTCGACAAGACCCTGGGGCGCGACTGGTTCCGCAACAAGGCCTACCTGGAGTTCCCCTGGGGTATGGACGACAAGTCCTTCTTCGAAGGTGCGCTGACCTACGTCAAGCAGCTGCGCCAGCAGAAGAAGCCCTGGATGCTCACCCTGCTCACGGTCGGCACCCACCAGCCCTACTCCGCGCCGGCCGACTACCTGGTGCGCTACCCGGACTCGAAGAAGGCCGCGATCGCCTACCTGGATGATGCGGTGGATGCCTTCCTCCGCGGCCTGGAGAAACAGGGCGTGCTGAAGAACACCCTGGTGATCATTACCTCGGACGAATCCCACGGCATCGACAAGGTTCGCCTCGCCTCGGCCTGGGGTTTCAACCTGGTGCTGGCGCCGGAACAGGCCGCCCTGCCGCCGATCAAGAGCGGCGTCTACGGCCATGTCGACCTGACCACCTCGATCCTCGACTACTTCGGCTACCGGCTGCCGCAGAACCTCTCCGGCCGTTCGCTGTTCCGCGACTACGCCAGCGGACGCGAGATCATGTCCTACACCAACGGCAAACTGCGCTACCACGATGGCAAGGAAACCTTCACCGAGTGCGACTTCCGCCAGGTCTGCCGGCGTTATCGCAGCGAAGGCTTCATCGCCGACGAGGCACGCTACCTGGGCAGTTACGGCGGCAAGAAGGCGCGCCTGGTATCCCAGCGCGCGGCGCTGCTGGACCAGTCGCTGCAGGGCGGCACCCTGGGCCAGGAATACCAGTTCGCCACCAACGAGAGTATCCGCCTGAAGGAAAAGGCCAAGGACGACTGGGCCGACAACCTGATCGGCGCCCAGTACATGGAGTTGCCGAGGAACAGCCGCACCAGCGTGCAGATGACCGTCAAGGTGCTGCGCATGGACCGCAAGGGTGCCCAGCTGCGATTGAAGGCAAAGGAGTTCGAGCGTGACGTGGCCTTGCCGATTCCCGAAATGCCGCTGCTGAAGAAGGGCAAGCCGCTGACGGTGAGCTTTGCCTTCGACAACCCCGAGGCCCGCAAGGCCTTCTCCTTCCACCTGCTGGCCGAAGGCCGCGGGGTGATCGAGATCAGCGACTTCCGGGTGACCACCGAGCCCCTGCCCGCCTCGGCCATCGCCGCGGACAACCGTGGCCAGGTCGCCCAGAAACGCCCGCTGCACCCCATCACCACCCTCTTTGGCTTGCTGGCCCGACAACAGGATGCCCTGGAAGCCGAACTGGAAAACCCGGGCCAGGAACGCGCCGTGCTTCCCGAAAGCACCGAGCTGCGACTGCAGCAGTATCACTGAGGGGCTTATGGCCCCAGCCGCCACCGGCGAGTACCGTAGGTTGGGCAGAGCGAAGCGAAGCCCAACAATCCAGACTCCGGAGCCGGGGCTGTGGGGCTTCGCTTCGCTCTGCACCAACCTACAAAGGCAAGTCCCACCTAGCCGGGCTCTTCCTCGCTGCGCGCCAGCTCCATGAGGATGCGTGCACAGCAAAGCTCCTCCATCTCCAGCAGCCAGGCTTCCACCTGCTGGCTGTTCAGCTGGGCGGTCAGGCCATAGCGGCGCCCACCCCAGACGGCGACGAAGAGCGCATCGATGCTTTCCGGGCGCGGCTGGCGTGGCAGGTCGGCGCAGGCGGCCACAGCCTGGCGCCACTTGCCGGCAAGCTCCTGGTAGACCCGCTGATGGTGCCAGGGCTCGGCGATGGCGCGCTCCACTTCCATCAGCTCGGCATCGAAGAAGGGCCGCACTTGCTCTTCCGACTGCCCGCAGGAAAGGCGCACCAGGCGACGCACGCGGGTCTGCCAGTCGAGGCCGGTGGCCAGCACCACTTCGCGCTCCAGGCGCTGAAGCAGCAGATCGAGCTGGTGACGGACATAGCCGGAGAGCAGCGCCTCCTTGCTGGGGAAATAGTCGTAGAGGGTGCCCACCGCGACCCCGGTTTCCAGGGCGACCGCGCGGGTGGTCACCCCGCTCCAGCCTCGCTGGCGAAGAATCCGAACGAAGGCTTCGAAGATGGCCTCGACCGTAAAGCGGGCACGGGCCTGGGTGGGTCGCTTGAGTGGCTTGTTACGGGGTTTTGCGGACTCCATGGGGACCTCTGGCGGTTTCCGAACCCGCAGTGCGGGGGCCCTTGTTAGCCTGTTCCGACCCCATCCAAAGCAGGAGCCGGAAATGCCGAACCGCAGCACAGTATCACGTCTGTTCACCCGCAAGGACGCCCTCGACCAGACCCGCCTGGTGCGGCAGGAGGAATACCTGGACGCCGTTGAAGGCGAGATCGTCCTGCGCCTGGACCTCTTCTCCCTCACCACCAACAACATCACCTACGCCGCCTTCGGAGACTCCATGCGGTACTGGCAATTCTTCCCCACCGGCGAGGACGACTGGGGCCATATGCCGGTCTGGGGTTTTGCCGATGTGCTGGATTCGAAGGTGGAGGGGATTGCGGCCGGCGAGCGCTTCTACGGCTACTTCCCCATCGCCAGCCACGTGCGCATGCAGCCGGAGCGGATCACCCCACGGGGCTTCTACGATGGCGCCGAGCACCGCCGGACGCTCACTTCGGCCTACAACCAGTACACCCGCTGCAGCTGGGACAGCTACTACAGCCCCGCCACCGAAGCGTTGCAGATCCTGCTCAAGCCGCTGTTCCTGACCTCTTCCATGCTGGCCGACTTCCTCGAAGACAACGAGCTGTTCGGTGCCCGCCAGGTCGTGTTCTCCAGCGCCTCCAGCAAGACCGCCTATGGCACCGCTGCCTGCCTCGGACGCCAACCCGGCCGTCAGCTGCTGGCCATCACCTCTGCGCGCAACCTCGACATCGTCGAGGGCCTGGGCTGCTACCAGCAGAGCTGCAGCTACGACCAGCTGGAAAGCCTAGCCAGCGATCAGCCGACGCTCTATGTCGACTTCTCCGGCGACCTGGCTCTGCGTGAGCGGGTGCACCGGCACTTCGGCGCCAGCCTGGTCTACAGCTGTTTCGCCGGATCCGCGCAAACGCCGGAAGCCAACGCGCTGGGTTGCGCCGTGGGGCCGCAGCCGGAGTTCTTCTTCGCGCCGGTGCAGATCCGCAAGCGCAATGCCGAGTGGGGGCCGGAACAGGTGGGCCGGCACATAGGCGAGGGCCTGCTGGACTTCTACCAGCAGGTCAGCCGCCCGCCCCGGCCCTGGCTACGGGTGGAGGAAGGCCAGGGCTACGAGGCGGCGCGGCAGCTGATTACCGCGCTATTCCACGGCCGGGTCGCCGCGGACGAGGGCCACGTCATCCGCCTCTGAAGCGGACTGCGACAGGATGGTGCGGGTCGCGTTGCGGCTGTGGGCGCCGAAGTGGAGGATCAACCGCACCAGCGCATGCTCGAGCGGGAGGTCCTGCTGCTGCGGCGCCAGGCTGTTGCCCTGGCTGAAGTCCGCCTGGCCGTGCCCGTTGGCCAGCCAGTGGGCGATGCGTGCATCGAAATCGTCGGCGGCGTCGTAGGCCTCCTGGGACACCACCAGGCGCAGGGACTCGCCATCGAAGGGCGGATAGTCGTCGTCGGTCCGGCTGTCGGCGTAAGCGCGCAGCAGCGGGCTGTCGTTGCGCCCTTCGCGCAGCAACTGGCGCAGCCAGTCGGCCTGGTACTGCTCCACCTCGGTGTGACGGTTGGCGACCAGTTCCATGGCCGCCAGCTTGTCGCCATCCAGGCCCAGCGCGGCCTTGAACGCGATCCAGAGCAGCTGCGGCGTGCCCTGCCCCGGCAGGGCCTTGGCATGGTAGGGCTGGGTCAGATCCTGGATGTAATGCAGGCCCCAGCCGAGGAAGCGATAGCCCCAGTAGGGGTGGCCGCTCTCGAAGGCGAAGCGCGCCAGGCCGAGGTACTGCTGCACGCGCACTTCCGGATAGGTGCGCGCGAGATAGGGCGCGGCGCGGTAGATGAGCGCGTCCTCGTGGTAGTAGCCGATATGGAAAGGCGCCTGGGAGGAATACTCGAAACGGGCATCGCCAAAGGGCTGCTTGCCGAAGTTGTAGCGCGCGCCCGCCTCGCCCGGATTGTCGCTGAACAGGTTGATGTCGTGGCCGTAGTCAGGTTCGTCGGCGGCGCTGGCCACCACTGCCAGTGGCGGCAGCTTCTCGCCCGGCTTCACCTGGTAGAAGCGCCATTCGCGCCACAGGCTGAGCTTGCGGAACACCAGCACCTCGGCTGCATCCATGGGCGCACGGCCGCTCCAGTCCATACCCGGCAGGGCCTGGACGAAATACGCCAGCTTGATCTCGGGATTGACCCGCAGCGCCATGAGGAAGACCCGGCGGTGGTCGCCACCGTGGGTCGGGATCCAGCGCAGGTCGTCGGGCCGGGGCGGGTAGTCCGGCAGGTTGTCGCGAAAGAACTCCTCCTGTTCGTCCAGAAATTGCTCCAGGGCGACGCCCTCCTCCTCCAGGAAGGACTCCAGGCTTTCCACCTCTACCATGGGCGCGTCCTTGATCTGCGGCAGGCCGGCCAACGCCAGGGCGGTACCCAGGGCGTGGTTGGACCAGGCCAGGGCCGGGGACGGCAGGCCGGTCAGGCACAGGCTGAGGGCGAGCGCCAGGTACTTCATCGATCACTCCATGACAGGGTTCAAGCAGGGCCCGGCAGGGTACCAGTCACGATGCAAGGCCTCACTGTCCAGCCGGGACAGCCGGACTCACCAATCAGGCCGACAGGAATCACTCTAGTGCAAAGCAGAGCGGCCGCCCTTGGGCGGCCGCTTGCAGCACTGGCGCGCGCGTTACTGGATCTGTTCGGGCGTCACCACCACCCAGTTCTTGTCCGCCGTCACCGGCAGACCCTGCTTGGCCTGGGCTTCGGCGTTGGCCTTCTGCATGGCGGTGATCTGGTCCATGTACTTGGCCTTGCGGTTGATCCAGAGGTTGATGCCGCCTTTGCCGACATCGGTGCCGTGGAACATCATGTAGCCGTCGCTGATGGGGGTATCGCCCGCCACCAGGATGGGCTTCTTCCATTCATCGATGTAGGTGAGCACCGCCGCATGCTTGCCGGACATCCAGGTGGCCGGGGTCCAGAGGTAGGGGGTCAGCTCCAGGTCGAGGTTGGCCTTCTGGTCATACTGGCCATCGGTGATCTGCTTGCGGCTGGTGGTCACGGCGCCGGACTCGCGGTCCTTCAGCAGGGTGGTCACGCCGATGACGTTCTCCGGCTTGACGTTGTAACCGTACTGCGGGTCCGAGGCGACCATGCGCACCAGCTCCTCCAGGGCGGCGGTCATGATGTAGACCTCGATGCCGTTCTCGCTGAGTTTGTTCATCAGCTCCTTCTGCCCGCTGAAGACCTTGGGCGGATTGATCTCGATGGTCTTCACCTCGTCGCCTTCGTAGTAGGTGGCGGGGACCGGCTTGCCATAGGCCATCAGCTCGTCGACGTAGCCCTTCAGCTCGCGCAGGGTGAAGCCGGAGAACACCTGGGCGACCCAGGGGTAGCAAACCAGGTCATCCACTTCGCAGAGGCGGTAGTAATAGCTATTGAGGCTTTCCTTGTGGCCCTTCACATCCTTGAAGGGGATCAGCTTGAGCGAGGGGTCGAGCTTCTCGCGGGTGAGCACGCCCTTCATCTCCAGGAAAGGCAGCAAGGACTCTTCCAGGTCGTAGCGGTAGCTGGTGTTATCCATGTCGAATACGGCGAAGTTGCCCTGGTTGGCGTGCTTGGCGATCAGCGCGTCCAACTGCTTGGCGGCGGGTTCCGGCCAGTGCTTCAGCTCGGTGGCGGCCTGGGCGGCGCCGGCCAGGCCCAGGCACAGCACGGCGGACATGAGTGTCTTGGCGATCTTCATCTTCTTATTCCTTTAATGGGTGGAGTGAGGAAGCCCAGATACCAGCTTCGCCGCCGAACCTAGCAAAGGCCCTGCCCGCCTCCGGCACCAGAACGACCTCCAGCGTTCTCATTGCGCCACGCCATCACCAATGCAAATGCCGCGGGATTCAGCGCCACGCGCCAGCCAGCGGCTAGACTCAAGGCCCCCAAGCCGCCAGGAGAAGCGTCATGCTCAAAGCCGAATACAAGACCCGTGGCCCGGTGCCCCAGGACGTGATCGAAGCCGTGGAACTCCAGCTGCCGCCGGTTGGTGCCGGCCAGGCATTGGTGAAAGTGCTGGCAGCCCCCATCAACCCCTCCGATGTGCTCACCCTGACCGGCGAGTACGGCATGCTGCCGCCCCTGCCCGCCATAGGCGGCAATGAAGGCGTGGGCGAAGTGCTGGAGGTCGCCGCCGACGTCGGCAACCTCAAGGTGGGACAGACCGTGCTGCTGCCGGTGGGCAGCGGCACCTGGCGCACGCACCTGATCGCCGAAGCCAGGCAGCTGATCCCACTGCCCAGCGCTGATCCGCAGCAACTGGCGATGCTCACCGTCAACCCGCCCACCGCCTACCTGATGTTGCGCGACTTCGTCGACCTGCAGCCGGGCGACTGGGTGATCCAGAACGCGGCCAACTCGGGAGTGGGCAGCTACCTCATCCAGTTGGCGAAGATCCGTGGACTGAAGACCGTCAACGTCGTGCGCCGCGATTCGGCCGTGGCGGCGGTGCAGGCCGAAGGCGGCGACGTGGTGCTGGTGGATGGCCCGGACCTGCCCAAGCGCGTGCGCGAAGCCACTGGCGGTGCGCCCGTGAAGCTGGGCATCGATGCCGTGGGCGGCGCCTCCACCGACCATCTGGCGTCCAGCCTGGCCGAGGGTGGCGTGTTGGTGAACTACGGCCGCATGAGTGGCGAGCCCTGTCAGATCAACCCCAGCTCCTTCGTGTTCCGCGACGTGACCCTGAAAGGCTTCTGGCTGGCCCGCTGGTTCCGCCAGGCCACCCCGCAGCAGCAGACGCAGCTGTTCGGCGAGCTGATCCAGCTGATCGCCAGCGGCAAGCTCAAGGCGCGCATCGCCGCCACCTACGACATCAGCCGGATCAAGGAAGCCGTGGCCGCCGCGGCCGCCGGAGAGCGGGACGGGAAGATCGTGCTGGTGCCGTGAGGCAGGTTGATTCGGTGTTATCGGTAGGTTGGCGCTGAGCGAAGCGAAGCCCAACATGGCGCGCGTAGCGTGCCTCGGGATCGTTGGGCTTCGCGGAGCTCAGCCCAACCTACTGATCACCCAGCTCCCCAGTATCCCAAGGTGCACGGCCACGATCAGCCAGAACTTCACCTGGTAGGCGAGCTTGCGGTTCTTGTGGCGGATCAGCCTTTGCGCCAGCAGGCCGCCCGGCCAGCCGCCCAGCAGCTCGTAGAGATGCAGGCGCGATTCCGGGATGCGTTGCGCACCGGCCACCGCGAAGCGCTTGTCTCGCCAGTAAGCGACAAAGCACACCAGGCTCATCAGCAGGTAGGTGAGCAGCAACGCCTGGACGGGCCAGGCGATTTCCAGGGACAAGGCTTACTCCGCCGCCGGCTTCTTGCGCTTGAGCGGCGCCATGCCGTCGCTGCTGACCACGCGCGACTCTTCGCGCGGCTTGCTCGGCCGGCGCTTGGGTGCGGCGGCCTTGGCGGTGGTCTTCTTGTCGCCCTTCTTGTCGGTCTTTTTCTTCTTGGCACCGGCGGCCTTGCCGGAGGCCTTGACCTTCTTCGGGCCGGTGTAGGTGCCCTTGAGCTCCTTGATGGTGCGGCGCTCGAAGCTCTGCTTGAGGTAGCGCTCGATGCTCGACATCAGGTTCCAGTCGTTGTGGCAGATCAGCGAGATCGCCAGGCCTTCGCCACCGGCACGGCCAGTGCGGCCGATGCGGTGAAGGTACTCGTCGCCCGAGCGCGGCATGTCGAAGTTGATCACCAGGTCCAGGCCTTCGATATCCAGGCCGCGGGCGGCGACGTCGGTGGCCACCAGCACCTTGGTGCCGCCCTGGCGCACCCGCTCGATGGCCAGCTTGCGGTCCTTCTGGTCCTTGTCGCCATGGAGCACGAAGGCCTTGTAGCCGCCGGCCACCAGGTGGCCGTAGAGGCGGTCGGCCTGGACGCGGGTGTTGGTGAAGATGATCGCCTTCTGGTAGGTCTCGTTGGCCAGCAGCCAGCGCGCCAGCTGCTCCTTGTGCTCGACATGGTCGGCCGTGATGATCTGCTGGCGGGTGCCCTCGTTGAGCTGGTCGACGCTGTTCAGGCGCAGGTGCAGCGGGTCGCGCAGCACCTTGGCGGCCACGTCACGCAGGGCCGCGCCGCCGGTGGTGGCGGAGAACAGCAGGGTCTGTTCGCGATTGGCGCAGAGTTCGGTGATGCGCTGCATGTCCTCGGCGAAACCCATGTCGAGCATGCGGTCGGCCTCGTCCAGCACCAGTACTTCCACTTCGCGCAGGTCCAGGCTGGCGGCATTGAGGTGCTCGATCAGGCGGCCGGGTGTGGCCACCAGCACGTCGGGCAGCTTGCGCAGCAGCGCCGCCTGCTCCTTGAAGTCCTCGCCGCCGGTGACGATGCCGGACTTGATGAAGGTGAACTGGGAGAAGCGCTCCACTTCCTTCAGGGTCTGCTGGGCCAGTTCGCGAGTCGGCAGCAGGATCAGCGAGCGGATGCGCACCCGCGGCTTGGCTTCGCCGATCAGGCGGTTCAACAGCGGCAGGACGAAGGCGGCAGTCTTGCCGCTGCCGGTCTGGGCGGTCACCCGCAGGTCGCGCCCTTCCAGGGCCGGCGGGATAGCCGCCGCCTGCACCGGGGTCGGCTCGACGAAATTCAGTTCGGCAACGGCCTTGAGCAGACGTTCGTGCAGGGCGAATTGGGAAAACACAGGACTACCTCGATCGAAAGCGTAAACAGCTGCATAGGTTACCCGGACTCGCAGCCGAACGCCCGATTTACGTGCGACACGGCGACGGAATCCGCGAGCGGGTATACGCTCACACCTGCCATTCCAGGAACCCCATCATGAGTGCGGCCCTCATCTATTACGTCGCTGCCAGCCTCGACGGCTACATAGCCCGTCCGGATGGCCGCGTGGACTGGTTGAAACCGATCGAGGAAGCCGGGGACGACCATGGCTACCAGGCTTTCTACGACAGCATCGACTGCCTGCTGATGGGCCGGGTGACCTACGAAACCATCCTGGCCTTCGGTGGTGCCTGGCCCTACCCCGGCAAACCCTGCACCGTGCTGACTCGCGGCGACCCGCCGCGCGCCGCCGCGGAAGTGCAAATCAGCCACGACACCCCGGCCCAGGCCATCGACCAACTGGCCGCCGCCGGCTGCAAGCGCATCTGGCTGGTCGGGGGTAGCTCGCTGGCGGGGACCTGCTACTCTGCCGGCCTGCTCAACGAGCTGGTGGTCAGCTTCATCCCGCACCTGCTGGGCGCCGGTATCCCGATGTTCGCCACTGGCCTCGAACGTCGCCTCCAGCTCCGCGAACAACGCAGCTTCCCCACCGGCGTGGTGCAGCTGCATTACCAACTCCTGCCCGATACCGAGACCGCATGACCACCCTGAATATCGCCGCCGCCTGCCTGCTCGACCCGCATGATCGTCTACTGCTGGTGCGCAAGCGCGGCACCCGGGCGCTGATGCTGCCCGGCGGCAAGCGCGAAGCCGGCGAAAGCCCGCTCGAAGCCCTGCAACGTGAACTTTGGGAAGAACTCCAGCTGCGCCTGGAGGGCCCGGCCCTCAAGCCCCTCGGCCGCTTTCGCGCGCCGGCCGCCAACGAGGCGGACACCTGGGTGGATGCCGATATCTTCGTCGCCCGCCTGCCCCATGCGGTGGAAGCAGCGGCCGAGCTGGAAGAGCTGGCCTGGCTGGAGCCCGGCGAGCCCCACCCGGAGAATCTCGCCCCGCTGTTGCGGGACCACGTGCTGCCAGCCCTGGCCGATCGTTGAAAACTGCCGGCTAGAACCCCTTCCGGGCCTGCTTGCGCAGCAGCATGGCGCTGTCCCAGCCGATCAATAGCACCGCCAGCCAGATGGGCAGGTAGGTCCAAAGCTGGGCGGGGTTGAAGGCCTCGCCCAGGAAGGCCACCGCCACCGCGAACAGCAGCACCGGCTCCACATAGCTGAGGATGCCGAACAGCCCCAGGGGCAGCAGCCGGCTGGACGCCATCATCGCGGCGAAAGCCAGGGTGCCCAGCAGCCCCAGGCCGGGAATCAGCCACCAGAGCTGCGGCGAATCGCTGAATGCCCCCGGCGGTGAGAAGCTGAGGATCAGCCAGATGGCCAGGGGTGCGAGTACCGCCATTTCGAGGATGAAGCCGGACAGCGCGTCCAGCCTCATCCAGCGGCGCAGCATGAAATAGGGTGGATAGCCCAGGGCGGTGACCAGGGTCAGCCAGGAAAAGGCGCGGGTCAGCCAAAGCTCATGGAGCACGCCCAACACCGCGCAGCAAACCGCCAGCAGTTGCAAGGGCCGCAGGCGTTCGCCATAGAACACTTTCCCGGCCATCACCATCGCCAGGGGCAGCAGGAAGTAGCCGAGGGAGACCTCGAGCATCCGTCCCTGCAATGGTGCCCAGAGAAACAGCCCCCACTGCAGGCCGATCAGCAGCGCCGACAGCGGCAGGGCCGCCAGCAGCAGCGGTTCGCGCCGCAGCCGTCCGAGCGCCGTGACGAAGACCGGCCACTGGCGCGCCAGCACCAGCAATAGCAGGACCGCCGGAATCGACCAGAGCACCCGTTGGGCGAATATTTGTACGCCATCCAGCGGCGCCAACTCGCGCACATAACCGGGCATCAGGGCAAACAGGACCGACGCTGTCAGGGACAGCGCGACACCACGACCTGACAGCCTCATGGCCGCCTCGGTGTGCAGGAAAGGGAATGGAGCGAAATCATCTCGAGCCTCGCAAAGCAGCCGGCGAACATACGCCTTCCTTGCCGCGAGCGAAAGCTTAACAAGGGCAATTGCTGACCACCCGGACAGGGCCGTCGCCGGCATTGCCGAAAACGGCATTACTTCCTCGCTAGCAAAGACCTTGTAGGGGGGAATTCATTCGCCAAGCAGGCCGCAGGTCTGCCCTTCGAACTTCCGCGTGGCTCAGGCATCCCTCTCCCCAGCCCTCTCCCAGAGGGAGAGGGGGCCGCTCGTGCAGGAGGCTCGACCGCTGCGCTTTTCCTGTGGGGGCGAATTCATTCGCGAAGCGGGACGCAGTCCTGCCATTCCAACCCCAGGCATAAAAAAACCCGGTCTGATTCCGGACCGGGTTGGCGGGTGCGCTCAAGGAGCCATGGCGCACCAAAGAGAAGCTGCGGAGCCGCGGGTCAGGCGACCCTGGCCAGCTGGGCCTTGGCCGAGGCCAGGCCTTTTTCCTGGAACTCGTCGCCCATGTTCAGGCCTTCGGCGTGGATGAAGGTCACGTCATGGATACCGATGAAGCCCATGGCCTGGCGCAGGTAGGGCTCCTGATGGTCGAGCGGGCCGCCGGAGTAGATGCCGCCGCGGGCGGTCAGGATGAAGGCGCGCTTGCCGGTGAGCAGGCCTTTCGGGCCGGTTTCGGTGTACTTGAAGGTGACGCCGGCGCGCAGCACGTGGTCGAGCCAGGATTTCAGGGTGCTGGGAATGGCGAAGTTGTACATGGGTGCGGCCAGGACCAGCACGTCGGCGGCCAGCAGCTCTTCGGTGAGCAGGTTGGAGCGTTGCAGAGCGCCCTTCTCGCTCGCGCTCTGCTGGTCGGCGGGCTTCATCCAGCCCCCCAGCAGGTCGGCATCGAGGTGCGGCACCTGGTCGACGGCGAGGTCGCGGACCTGGATCTCATCGGCCGGGTGGGCGCTCTGCCACTGGACGATGAAGTCCTGGGTCAGTTGGCGGGACACGGAACCTTGCTGGCGGGCGCTGCTTTCAATGACGAGTACGCGGGACATGTGGGCTACCTCCATCGGGGGTTGTTGTGCGTCGATGGAGCGCAGATTAGGTCGTCACATATCGATAAAAAAGCGTAAATATCCGCTACAAAGTATCAAGAAAGTTGATTTGTACCAGGCAGGGCACTAGGCTGGTTCCTGTGCCCGGAATCGTCCGCGAACTACTTGGGATTGCAGGTCAGCTTGATCCGCAACTTGATCACCGCGCGGTTGAAATTGGACGTCAGGTAAGCGCTCTTGCCGCCCTCGATGATCGCCTTGCGCACCTTCGGGGTTTCCGGTCCGTTGACGAATACGGCCTTGCACTCGGCGGTGGCTTCGCCGAGGTTGCGGATATTGATGGCGGCCAGGTTATCGCTGATGTCGGTGGTGTCGTAGGTGATCTCGGCGCCGTTGTACTGCTTCTCCACTTCGATCGGGTAGGCGAAGGCCAAGGTGGGCAGCAGGGCGAACAAGGCACAGCACAGTTTTTTCATGGACGTTCTCCAGTGCAGAGAACGCCAGCTTAACAGAGCGCCGCAAGCGGAATCAGCGCCATGGGTGCGCGCAATTCGCCGGCAGGAGCAGCTAGAGGAGCAGCAGAGCATGAAAGCCCCGCGCGTAACCCTGGACCAGTGGCGAACCCTCCAGGCGGTGGTGGACCACGGCGGCTTCGCCCAGGCGGCCGAAGCCACCCACCGCTCGCAATCCTCGGTGAGCTACACGGTCGCGCGCATGCAGGAACAGCTCGGCGTGCCCCTGCTGCGCATCGAAGGCCGCAAGGCGGTGCTGACCGAGGCCGGCGAGGTGCTGCTGCGCCGCTCGCGGCAGCTGGTCAAGCAGGCCAGCCAGTTGGAGGATCTGGCCCACCACATGGAACAGGGCTGGGAAGCCGAGGTGCGCCTGGTGGTGGATGCCGCCTATCCCAATGCCCGCCTGGTGCGCGCCCTCTCCGCCTTCATGCCGCAGAGCCGCGGCTGCCGCGTGCGCCTGCGCGAGGAGGTGCTGTCCGGCGTCGAGGAAGTATTGCTGGAGGGCTCGGCGGACCTCGCCATCACCGGCCTGGACATCCAGGGCTACCTGGGCGCCGGGCTCTGCTCGGTGGAGTTCATCGCCGTCGCCCACCCCGACCACCCGCTGCATCGCCTGCAGCGCCAGCTCAGCTTCCAGGATCTGGAAAGCCAGCTGCAGGTGGTGATCCGCGACACCGGCCGCACCCAGCCACGCAATGTCGGCTGGCTCGGCGCCGAGCAACGCTGGACAGTGGGCAGCCTGTCCACCGCCGCCAACTTCGTCAGCAGCGGCCTGGGCTTCGCCTGGCTGCCGCGCCACCTGATCGAACGCGAACTCAAGGACGGACAGCTCAAGCCCCTACCCCTGGAACAGGGCGGCAGCCGGCACCCCTCCTTCTATCTCTATGCCAACAAGGAAAAGGGCCTGGGCCCGGCCTCGCAGATCCTGGTCGAACTGATCAAGACCTTCGACTCCGCGCCCCTGGATGCCCCCTTCGCGGCGCCCATTTCCAGCGCCTGACAGGAGGTCATGCATGTCCTACTTCGAAAACGACGGCTGTCAGCTTCATTACGAGGACTTCGGCCACGGCATGCCGGTGGTGCTGGTGCACGGTCTGGGCTCCAGCACCCGCGACTGGGAATACCAGATCCCGGCGCTTGCCGCCCACTACCGGGTTGTCGCCCTGGACGTGCGCGGCCATGGCCGCTCCGACAAGCCCCGTGAGCGCTACAGCATCGCCGCCTTCGCCGATGACGTGGTGGCACTGATCGAGCACCTGGGGCTGATCGACGTGCACCTGGTGGGCATCAGCATGGGCGGCATGATCGGCTTCCAGCTGGGCGTCGACCGCCCCGACCTGCTGCGCAGCCTGACCATAGTCAACAGCGGACCGGAGGTGATCCCCAGGGCCCCGCGTGAATTCCTCGAGATCGCCAAGCGCTGGAGCCTGTCACGCCTGCTCAGCCTGGAGACCATCGCCAAGGGACTCGGCCGCCTTCTCTTCCCCTTGCCCGAACAGGCTGACCTGCGGCGCAAGATCGAGGAGCGCTGGCCGCAGAACGACAAGCGTGCCTACCTTGCCTCCCTCGACGCCATCATCGGCTGGGGAGTTCGCGAACGCGTCGCACGCATCACCTGCCCCACCCTGGTGATCACCGCCGACCACGACTACACCCCCGTGGCGCTCAAGCGGGTCTATGTGAACGAAATGCCGGACGCGCGGCTGGTGATCATCGAGAATTCCCGCCACGCCACTCCGCTGGACCAACCCGAACGATTCAACACCACCCTGCTCGACTTTCTTGCCGAAGTGGAGCGCAACAAGGACCAAACCCCATGCTGAAGAAACTCGTCCTGGGCGCCTGCGCCCTGCTCGTCTCCCTCAACCTGCTGGCCGCCGACAAACCCCACGTGCTGCTGACCACCAGCGCCGGGGAAATCGAAGTGGAACTGGATGCCGACAAGGCCCCGATCAGCGTGAAGAACTTCCTCGAGTACGTGGACGCCGGCTACTACAACGGCACCGTGTTCCACCGCGTCATCCCCGGCTTCATGATCCAGGGCGGCGGCTTCGATACCGACTACGCCGAGAAGGACACCCGCGAGCCGATCAAGAACGAAGCCGACAACGGTCTGCGCAACGTCCGCGGCACCCTGGCCATGGCCCGCACCCAGGTGGTGGACTCGGCCACCAGCCAGTTCTTCATCAACCAGAAGGACAACGCCTTCCTCGACCACGGCAGCCGCGATTTCGGCTACGCGGTGTTCGGCAAGGTGGTGCGCGGCATGGACGTGGTCGACCAGATCTCCAGCGTGCCCACCGGCAACCGCGGCATGCACCAGAACGTCCCGCTGCAACCGGTACTGATCCTTTCCGCCAAGCGCCTTTGAGCCCAAGGCCCGGGCAGGAAGCCCGGGCCACAGGCCCCAACCAGGATGGAGCCCATGCTGTTCCAACGCTTCGAGCGCCTGATCGATGTATTCCGCCAGGCGCCTGACCAGATGCCCCCGCGCAGCGTACTGCGCTTCTACGTCCACTACCTGCGCCAGGTCTGGCCGATCTTCAGTGCCCTGCTGCTCGTGGGGCTGATCGTGGCCCTGATCGAGGTGGCGCTGTTCAGCTTCCTCGGTCGCATCGTCGACCTGGCGCAGACAGCGCCCCGTGGCCAGTTCTTCGCCCTGCACGGCCATGAGCTGGCCTGGATGGCGCTGGTGGCCCTGGTGCTGCGCCCGCTGTTCAACAGCCTCCACGACCTGCTGGTGCACCAGGCCATCACCCCCAGCCTGACCAACCTGATCCGCTGGCAGAATCACCGCTACGTGCTCAAACAGAGCCTGGGCTTCTTCCAGAACGACTTCGCCGGGCGCATCGCCCAGCGCATCATGCAGACCGGCAACTCCCTGCGCGACTCGGCGGTGCAGGCGGTGGACGCCCTCTGGCACGTGCTGATCTACGCCGTCAGCTCCCTGGTGCTGTTCGCCGATGCCGACTGGCGCCTGGTGCTGCCCCTGGTGGTCTGGATCGCCGGCTACATAGTCGCGATCTTCTATTTCGTGCCACGGGTCAAGCAGCGTTCGGTGGAGTCCTCCGATGCCCGCTCGCGGCTGATGGGCCGCATCGTCGACGGCTACACCAACATCACCACCCTCAAGCTGTTCGCCCACACCCGCAAGGAAGAGGACTACGCCCGCGAGGCGATCGACGAGCAGACCCGCAAGACCCAGATGACCGCGCGGGTGATCACCGCCATGGACGCCACCATCACCACCATGGGCGGCCTGCTGATCGTCACCACCTGCGGCCTGGCCCTCTGGCTGTGGAACCAGGGGCTGATCAGCGTCGGCGCCATCGCCCTGGCCACCGGCCTGGTGATCCGCATCATCAACATGTCCGGCTGGATCATGTGGGTGGTCACCGGCATCTTCGACAACATCGGCCAGGTGCAGGACGGCATGCAGACCATCGCGGTGCCGCGCCTGGTGACCGACCGCCAGGATGCCAAGCCCCTGGTGGTCGAGCGCGGCGACGTGCGCTTCGAAGCCGTCGCCTTCCACTATGGCAAGGGCAGCGGCGTGATCGAGGGCCTCGATTTGCGGGTGCGGCCCGGCGAAAAGATCGGTCTGGTGGGGCCTTCCGGCGCCGGCAAGTCCACCCTGGTCAACCTGCTGCTGCGGCTCTACGACCTGGAAGGCGGGCGGATCCTAATCGACGGCCAGGACATCGCCCAGGTGACCCAGGAAAGTCTGCGCGCGCAGATCGGCATGGTCACCCAGGACACCTCCCTGCTGCACCGCTCCATCCGCGACAACCTGCTTTACGGCCGCCCGGGCGCCAGCGACGCCGACCTGCTGGATGCGGTACGCAAGGCCCGCGCCGCCGAATTCGTGCCGCAGCTATCGGACGCGGCGGGCCGGCGCGGCTTCGACGCCCATGTCGGCGAGCGCGGCGTGAAGCTTTCCGGCGGCCAGCGCCAGCGCATCGCCATCGCCCGCGTTCTGCTCAAGGACGCGCCGATCCTGATCCTCGACGAAGCCACCTCGGCACTGGACTCGGAAGTGGAAGCGGCTATCCAGGAAAGCCTGGAAACCCTGATGCACGGCAAGACGGTGATCGCCATCGCCCACCGCCTCTCCACCATCGCGCGGATGGACCGGCTGGTGGTGCTGGACAAGGGCCACGTGGTGGAGAGCGGCAGTCATGCCGAGCTGCTGGAGCACGGCGGCCTCTACGCGCGCCTCTGGCAGCACCAGACCGGCGGCTTCGTCGGCGTGGAATGACGCCCCGGCCGCGTCGCACTATCGACGCGGCTGATCTCGACTACAAGGCGCTTCGATTTCTGCCAGTCGCGTCCGGCTGGTCATATGGAGCCCGTACCCGGCCTCGCCAGAGACCGTCATCGGACCCCAGCAGAGGATCAGCCATTGAAGATCGCATCCGTCGTCAGCGCCGTACTTTCCAGCCTCGCCCCCAGCGTGTTCGCCCAGGACATCTACCAGGAGCCGGGATCAGGCATTCCCGCCGTCGACTACCACTACGGCATGGAGCTGGACGTGCACCGCGTCCTGAGCCGCACCGACACCTCCCAGCGCACCGGCGTGGTACCGGTCACCCTGGTCTATGAGGACAGCCAGGGCGAACTGCACAAGATCCGCTTCCTGGAATGGGGCAGCCATACCAGCGCCAGTTGATCGCCAGGCTCCGGCACCGGCTCCACCGCAGGGTGCGCCGTGCGCACCGCCCTCGGGATCACGACTCCCGACGAGTGGTGCAACGCGCGGCCCCGCCGGTGGGCGACTCAATGGGGCTGGAATGAGCCCCGCGTAGACCATGAACGAAAAAAATTCAGTATCTGCGACAAACGGTCGCAGCGCCTCAAGCACGGGCGATTGCAAGTGGTTAAAAAACGCTCAAAACGGAGGTCGTCGAAGTGGGGGATTGAACTAAACGTTCTCGTCGGGTCACATGAAGTCCCTTGTTAGCGAAAACCCAACAGAGGAATACAAGCCTTATGAAAATGGCCTCGGTTGTCAGCGCCCTGCTCTCCAGCCTCGCGCCCAGCGTATTCGCCCAGGATGGCATTCAGAATCAGAACCACAGCGCCGCCCTGCCGGCCGTGGACTACCACTACGGAATGGACGTCGATATCCAGAAGGTGCTGCACCGCACCGACACCTCCGACAAGACAGGCGTCGTGCCGGTCACCCTCGTCTACGAAGACAGCGAAGGTGAAGTGCGCAAGCTTCGCTTCCTCGAATGGGGCGGCACCACGGCTGACGGCACCCTCGCCAGCCAGATCGAAGCTGCCACCGCTGACGTTACCCTTGCCAGCCAGACCGACATTACCCCTGACGGCCAGATCGGCTGATCAATCCCGCCTGAAGGGCAGCAGGCCGCGCGCCTCCTCGGCGTAGGCCAGCACCCCTCCCCGCTCCTGCACCAGGAAATCGTCCACGGCCGCACGCAAGCCGGGGTGGGCGAGCCAGTGCCAGGAGCGGGTGATCACCGGCTCGAAACCCCGAACCAACTTGTGCTCGCCCTGGGCGCCGGCGTCGAAACGCTGGAGCCTTGAAGCGATCGCCTGGTCGATGCCCTGGTAGAAGCAGGTCTCGAAATGCAGCCGGTCGAACTCCGCCAGGCAGCCCCAGTAGCGGCCGTAGAGCGTATCGCCGCCCTGCAGTGAAAAAGCCATGGCCACAGGCCGGCCCGCCTGCGTCGCCAGGACCACGCGTATGGCTTCGGGCATCCGTTCGGCCAGCAGGCTGAAGAAGGTACGCGTCAGATAAGGCATCTGGCCCCGCACCTGATAGGTGTTGGCATAGCAGGCATAGACGAAATCCCAGTCCGCCTCGGCCAGTTCATGGCCCTGGCGCCACTGGAAGTCGATCCCCTGCCCCGCCACCTGCTCACGCTCCTTGCGGATCTGCTTGCGCTTGCGCGAGCTCAACGCATCGAGGAAGTCCTGGAAGTCCCGGTAGCCGTGGTTGCGCCAGTGGAACTGGCAGCCCAGGCGCTCCAGCCAACCGTCGCGACCGCGCAGGTGGTGGTCGGCAAAGGCGTCGGTGAAGTTGATATGCAGCCCCGAAAGACCGTCCACTGCCACATCGGCCACCACACCGTCGAGCAATTCGCTGGCCGCCCCATCGTCCACCGCCAGCAGCCGAGCACCGCCCACCGGCGTGAAGGGTATCGCCGCCAGCAGCTTGGGGTAGTAGCGGATGCCGGCACGCTGGCAGGCGTCGGCCCAGGCCCAGTCGAACACGTACTCGCCATAGGAATGACTCTTGAGGTAGGCCGGCAGCGCGGCCTTCAGCTCACCGCTCGCGCCCAGCAACACGTGGTGCGCGGGATGCCAGCCACTGCGACCACCCACGCTGCCGCTCTCCTCGAGGGTAGAAAGGAAAGCATGGCGCAGGAACGGCTGCTCATCCGGCAACAGAGCATCCCACTGGTGCGGGTCGAGATCGGTAAGACGGGAAAGGGTCTGGATCGGCATGGCGCCAGTCTGGCGCGGGCCGCGAAGGAAGAAAAGCAGGAAAAAAAAAGGGCGACCGAAGTCGCCCGAGGTGCCTTGCGTGCCTGTAAACCCGGTGGACTCAACGCGGTTTGCGTTTGTTCGAGTCCTTCCAGATGAAGTAACCGACGCCAGCGAAGAAGGCGACCATGAGACCGACGGTGCCGATACCAGCGAGTACCACTACATCGACGAACATGATCTGCCTCCTGCTTTGGCGCTGTTGCTTCGATGGGTTCAAGTTAACCGCAAGGCAGGTCCGGAAAATTGACCTGGATCAATAGTGCCGAAGGGCCGGAAGCATGGCTGGCGGGGAACTGATCCAGGTCAATTTTCGGAGAGGGCTGAAGGTGATCCGAACGTAGGGTGGAAAGCGCTTCTCCTTTCCACCAGCGAGGCGAGACGTGACTCCGATGGTGGACCGATGAAGCGTGGTCCACCCTACGAAAAGCAGGGCCTGGTACCGAAGTGCCCCGAACGTAGATACCGTCTTGGAACCTAGTGCGCAAGGGCCAGTTTTGCATCGAAAGGCTGGCCCGAT
>NZ_SSOJ01000134.1 GCF_029871205.1 Pseudomonas sp. BN417
GAGGCGTGCGGGGCCATGGATGGCCCCTCACGCCGGGCCCCCGGAGCGACGATGGAGGGAGGGACGTTTGGCGAAGCCAAACCCGGATGCAGGGGCAAGCGTTTTTGGTTTCTTTTTTGGCGACTGAAAAAAGAGACTCGCCGGGAGGCGAAACAGAAACTCGCAACCCGCTCGACAATCAGCCTGGTTCAGGCGGTTCTAGCAACACTGAATGCAGACATAGCCAATTCATTCGCCAAGGGCAGCGCAGCTGCCCACGGGAGCCTGTGGAGCAGACCTTCGGCCTGCTTGGCGAATGAATTCGCCCCTACAGGTTTCCAGCCACCACTCGACTCAATACCCGCCGCTGACCCCCAGCCCCACACCCAGCTCCGCCGCCACCGCGAAGGGCAGCAGCAGGGTATCCAGCAGCGCGCTGGCCGGCAGGTCGAGGGCCGGATAGCTCGGCGCCTCGACGCCGAAGCGGTCCATCGGGCAGCAGCCGCCATTCAGCGAATACCAGTCCAGGCGGGTTCCGGAATAGATGATCGGCGCCCCTGGCTTGGCCGCATTGAGGGTGCCGACGCTGGCGCAGCCCTGCAGCAGGCCCAGCACCAGCAGGGCCGCGGTCAGGCCCTTACTCATCGACGCCCAGGTGATGCTCGCCCCAGCGCGGCAGCATGTCTTGCGGGATGTCCAGCAGGTTGAGGATGCGCGCCACCACGAAGTCCACCAGGTCATCGATGGTCTGCGGCTGGTGATAGAAGCCCGGCGAGGCCGGCACTATCACTGCGCCAAGGTTGGAGAGCTTGAGCATGTTCTCCAGGTGGATGCTCGAATAAGGCGCCTCGCGCGGCACCAGGATCAGCTGGCGGCGCTCCTTCAGCGCCACGTCGGCGGCGCGCTCGATCAGGTTGTTACAGGCGCCGCAGGCGATGGCCGAAAGCGTGCCGGTGGAACAGGGCACCACCACCATGGCCCCCGGCGCGCCGGAGCCCGAGGCCACCGGCGCCATCCAGTCTTCCTTGCCGTAGACACGGATCTGCCCCGGCGCCGCGCCGGTGTATTCGCTGAGGAAAATCTGCATCGCCTGGGGCTTGGCCGGCAGGGTGACGTCCGTCTCGGTGGCCATCACCAGCTGGGCGGCCTTGGAGATCATGAAGTGCACCTCACGCTCTTCCTGCACCAGGCAGTCCAGCAGGCGCAGGCCGTATTGCGCGCCCGAGGCGCCGGTCATCGCCAGGGTGACGCGTGCGGGTCCGCTCATCTGCTGCCTCCTCAGTCTTCCAGGGCCTTGGCCAGCTTGCCGTGCAGGCCGCCGAAGCCGCCGTTGCTCATGATCACCACCTGGGTGCCGGGGCGGGCCAGGGCCTTGACCTCGGCGATGATGCTCTCCAGCGAAGTGCAGACCTGCGCCGGCACCGGGCAGGCGATGGCAGTGGCGGCCAGGTCCCAGCCGAGGTTCGGCGGCGCGTACCAGAACACCTGGTCGGCCAGCTTCACCGATTCCGGCAGGCCGTCGCGGTGGGCGCCGAGCTTCATCGAGTTGGAGCGCGGTTCGATCACCGCCACCACGGGCGCATCGCCCACGCGCTTGCGCAGGCCGTCGAGGGTGGTGGCGATGGCGGTCGGGTGATGGGCGAAGTCGTCGTAGATGGTCACGCCATTCACTTCGGCCACCTTCTCCATGCGCCGCTTGACGCTCTTGAAGGCGCAGAGCGCGGCGACCCCCAGCTCCGGCACCACGCCCACATGGCGGGCGGCAGCCAGAGTGGCCAGGGCGTTGGCGACGTTGTGCTGGCCGGTCAGCTCCCAATCCACCGTACCGGCGACCGCACCTTCGAACAGCACTTCGAAGCGCGAGCCGTCCTCGGCCAGCAGGCGCGCCTGCCACTGACCGCCTTCGCCGGTGGTCTGCACCGGGGTCCAGCAGCCCATCTCCAGCACGCGCGTGAGCGCAGTTTCGGAAGTGGGATGGATGATCAGGCCTTCACCGGGAATGGTGCGCACCAGGTGATGGAATTGCCGCTCGATGGATGCTAGGTCGGGGAAGATATCCGCGTGGTCGAATTCCAGGTTGTTGAGGATGGCGGTGCGCGGCCGGTAGTGGACGAACTTCGAGCGTTTGTCGAAGAAGGCGCTGTCGTACTCGTCGGCCTCCACCACGAAGAAGGGCGTACCGCCCAGGCGCGCGGAAACGCCGAAGTTCTGCGGCACGCCACCGATCAGGAAACCCGGGCTCATGCCGGCATGTTCCAGCACCCAGGCCAGCATGCTGGTGGTGGTGGTCTTGCCGTGGGTCCCGGCCACCGCCAGTACCCAGCGCCCCTGCAGCACATGGTCGGCCAGCCACTGCGGGCCGGAGACATAGGGCAGGCCCTTGTTCAGCACATGCTCCACCGCCGGGTTGCCGCGGGACAGGGCGTTACCGACCACCACCAGGTCCGGCGCCGGATCGAGGTGCGCCGGATCGTAGCCCTGCATCAGCTCGATCCCCTGGGCCTCGAGCTGGGTACTCATGGGCGGGTAGACGTTGGCGTCGGAGCCGGTGACACGGTGGCCAAGTTCCTTGGCCAGCACCGCCAGCGAACCCATGAAGGTGCCGCAGATGCCGAGGATGTGAATATGCATGGATGACCTCTGAAACGGGCCGCCCCGGCCCGGAAAAAACTTGACGCAGGTTAGCACAGCGGCCTCGTCGGCCCTATGGTTCAACCACTGGCGCGGTCGGCTCTACTGTGGGGGCGAATTCATTCGCTAACCGGACCGAAGGTTCGGCAAGCAAGGGGCCGCTGCGCGTCCCTTTGCGAATGAATTCGCCCCTACATGAAAAGGCGAACCTTCAGCGGCCGTTCGACCGCACGATCTCGAAAAAAGTCTCGATGATCCGCCGCGAGCCCTGCTCCCGCAGGCACACCAGGGTTTCGGTCATGCGCTGCAGGCAGTCGCGGACCGGCAGCACATGCACATTGGCGCTGGCGCCCACCTCCGCCGCCGAGACCAGGCCGACGCCAAGCCCCGCGGCGACCATCTCGAAGGTCGCCTCGCGGCCCTCCACCTCGATGGCCGGACGTATGCCGAGGCCGGCGCGCTTCATCTCGTCCTCCAGTATCTGGCGGGTCATGGAGCCGCGCTCGCGCAACACCATGGGCATGTCCTCCAGGTCGGCGAGGACGATGGATTCGCGTGCCGCCCAAGGGTGCGAGTGGGCGACGAAGGCCACCAGCGGGTCGCTGCTCAGCACATGGGTGATCAGGCCGTCGTCTTCGACCACCCGGCCGAGCAGCGCGAAGTCCGCCTTGTATTCCTGCAGCCGACGCAGGCACTCGTCGCTGTTGCCAGTGACCAGGCTGACGCGGATGCCCGGATAGCGGTCGCAGAAGCGCGCGATATGCCCCAGGAGGTGCACCGGTGAATCCACTGCCAGGGTCAGGCTGCCGGTCTCCAGGGCGCGGGAGGTGGAGAGCAGCTCCTCGGCCTCGGCTTCGGCGGCGAATAGCCGCTGGGTGATGGCCAGGAGGCGCTCGCCCAGGTCGGTCAGCTGCACGGAGCGCTTGTTGCGATGGAACAGCAGGATGCCGAAGCGCTCCTCCAGTTTGCGCACCTGGTCGGAAACCGCCGGCTGGCTGAGGAACAGGGCCTCGGCCGCACGGGTGAAATTGCCGTGCACCGCCACGGCGTGGAAGGCCTTGAGCTGCGCCTGGGAAACCGCCATCTGCCCACCCCTCGATAAATAAGCTCAAGTTATTTTTGAAATACTATAAATCGATTTTTTTTATTTCTACGAAATTGTTTTGATCTCTCCAACGCAACGCGCCCTCACCAGAACAACGCCGCTGGAGACGATCATGACCAAAGCCGAATTCCCCACATCCAACCAGCCGCTGGCCGCGCCCGCCCTGGGCGAGCCCTACCTGCTGACCCCCGGCCCGCTGACCACCTCCAAGGCCACCAAGGAAGCCATGCTGCGCGACTGGGGCTCCTGGGACGGCGCCTTCAACCTGGTCACCGCCGAAGTCCGCCAGGAGCTGCTGGGCATGGCCGGCGTGCACGACGACAGCTTCGCCTGCGTACCGCTGCAAGGCAGCGGCAGCTTCTCGGTAGAGGCCGCCCTGGCCACCGCCATCCCCCGCGACGGCAAGTGCCTGATCCTGATGAACGGTGCCTACGGCCAGCGCGCCGCCAAGACCCTGGACTACCTGGGCCGCGCCTACCTCACCCTGGACAAGGGCGACTACCTGCCGCCGCAGCCCGACGAAGTGGACGCCCTGCTGAAAGCCAACCCGGACGTGACCAACGTCTTCCTGGTCCACTGCGAAACCAGCTCCGGCATCCTCAACCCGCTGCGCGAAATCGCCGATGTGGTGAAAGCCCATGGCAAGAGCCTGATCGTCGACGCCATGAGCTCCTTCGGCGCCGTGCCGCTGACCGTGAATGAAGTGGCTTTCGACGTGCTGGTGTCCTCGGCCAACAAGTGCATCGAAGGCATCCCCGGCTTCGGCTTCGTGATCATCCGCCGCTCCGTACTGGAAGCCGCCAAAGGCCGCGCCCACTCCCTGGCCTTGGATATCTACGAGCAGTGGGCCTACATGGAGCGTACCGGCCAATGGCGCTTCACCCCGCCGACCCACAGCGTGGTGGCCTTCCGCGCTGCCCTGGAACAGCACGCCGCCGAGGGCGGTGTACCGGGTCGCCTGGCGCGCTACAGCCGCAACCGCGACGTACTGGTGGCCGGCATGCGCGAACTGGGCTTCCAGACCCTGCTGGAAGACCGCTGGCTGTCGCCGATCATCACCACTTTCTTCAGCCCGGAGCACCCGAACTTCGAGTTCAAGCGCTTCTATGAAGAGCTGAAGGCCCGCAGTTTCATCATCTACCCGGGCAAGCTGACCGTGGCCGAAAGCTTCCGCATCGGCTGCATCGGGCAGATCGACGAACACATCGTCCGCCAACTGCTGCGCGCCATCGCCGACTCCCTCGAGGTGATGGGCGTGGAGATGGAGCAAACGGCCGCCTGAGTCGACAAGCAGACCCATTCAAGGTCACCCGCCGTCCTGAGACGGCTCCCGCTGCGGGTAGCGGGGTCGTGGTGTGGTGACCTTTTTCTGAAACATATCTGTAGTAAACCGACCGCTCGGAAATGCCGGGCAGGGAGCCTCAGTAGCACAGAACCTCATCCAATCCGCCTGACGCCACGACCGCTGCCATCTGACCAAGGCCGTGCGTTTAGACAGCCCAGCAGTACTGAAAACAAAAACAACCTCCCTAGTTGCACTGTCCGGCATACCCATACGGGGTCAGAACCATGAATAACAACGCAGGTGCCTTCGGCAGCGGCTGGAAATCCCTCCAGCGCTGGCGCGTCCAGATCTTCCTTATCACCTGGCTGGCCTACGCCGCCTTCTACTTCACCCGGAAAGCCTTCTCGGTCGCCAAGCTCGGCATCGGTGAAGACCCGAGCTTCGAACTCGACAAGGCCATGATGGCCAACCTCGATGCCATCTACCTGGCCGCCTACGCCGTGGGCCAGTTCACCTGGGGCATCTTCGCCGACCGATTCGGCCCGCGCGTGGTGGTCCTCGGCGGCCTGGTGGTCTCGGCCCTCGCGGCCATGGTCATGGGCACCTTCGCCACCCTGCCGATCTTCGTCACCTGCATGCTGGTCCAGGGCCTGGCCCAGTCCACCGGCTGGTCAGGGCTGTGCAAGAACATCGGCAGCTTCTTCGCCACCCGCGAACGCGGCCGCGTGCTGGGCTACTGGAGCACCTGCTACGCCTTCGGCGGCCTGGTCGCCACGCCCTTCGCCGGCTGGTGGGCCTACGAGGTGTCGCACGACTGGCGCATGGCATTCATGTCTTCCGCCGTGGTGGTGCTGGTGGTGGCCGTCCTGTTCTTCCTGCTCCAGCGCAACCGTCCGCAGGACGTCGGCCTGCCGCCGGTGGAAGTCGAGACCACGCCCCAGGAGAAGGTCAACACGCCGCACGAAGGCCACTGGAACGCGCTGCGCAAGGTGCTGAAGAACCGCACCGTGCTGGTCCTCGGTCTCGCCTACTTCCTTCTCAAGCCCGCGCGCTACGCCATCCTCCTGTGGGGTCCGGTGATCATCTACGAACGCATGCCCGCCATCGGCAAAGTGGCCTCGGCCATAGTGCCCACCGCCTTCGAATTGGCCGGCCTGGTGGGTCCGATCCTGATCGGCTATGCCTCCGACAAGCTGTTCGGCGCCCGCCGCATGCCGGCCTGCGCGCTCAGCCTGATCGCCCTCACCGCCTGCCTGGCGCTGTTCGTCCCGGCCATGCAGAGCGGCAGCCTGTACCTGGTGGTCGGCCTGCTGTTCATGATGGGCATGACCCTCTACGGCCCGGACTCGATGATCAGCGGCTCGGCCGCCATCGACTTCGGTACCCAGGACGGCGCCGGCACCGCAGCGGGCTTCGTCAACGGCTGCGGCTCGGTGGGCGCCATCCTCGGCGGCCTGCTGCCGGGCTACTTCGACACCGTCACCGTATTCATCGTGTTCACTGCCGCAGCGCTGCTGGCCAGCCTGATGCTGGTGCCCTTCTGGAACAGCCGCCCGCAAACCCTGAAAGCGCCGGAACCCTTCCCGGCAACCGGACAACCGGCCTTGGCCGGCGCCAAGTCCTGAACCCAGTTTCCCAACTCGCAATCCGCTGGAGCCCTCGCCATGCAATACAAGCAACCCACCCAACTGAAAGCCGCGATCCTCGACTGGGCCGGCACCGTCGTCGACTTCGGTTCCTTCGCACCGACCCAGATCTTCGTCGAGGCCTTCGCCGAGTTCGGCGTCGCCGTCTCCCTGGAAGAAGCCCGCGGCCCGATGGGCATGGGCAAGTGGGACCACATCCGCACCCTTTGCGACATCCCGGCAATCGCCGAGCGCTACCGCGCCGCCTTTGGCCGCCTGCCCACCGATGACGACGTCACCGCCATCTACGAGCGTTTCATGCCGCTGCAGATCGAGAAGATCGGCGTGCACTCCGCGCTGATTCCCGGCGCCCTCGACGCCATCGCCACCCTGCGCGGCAAGGGCCTGAAGATCGGCTCCTGCTCCGGCTACCCGGCGGTGGTCATGGCCCAGGTGGTGGAACTGGCCCGCGAGAACGGCTACGTCGCCGACCACGTGGTCGCCACCGACGAAGTGCCCAACGGCCGACCGCACCCGGCCCAGGCCCTGGCCAACGTGATCGCCCTGGGCATCGACGACGTCGCCGCCTGCGTCAAGGTCGACGACACCTGGCCGGGCATCCTCGAAGGCCGCAGCGCCGGCATGTGGACCGTGGCCCTGACCTGCTCCGGCAACGCCCTGGGCCTGACCTTTGATCAGTACAAGGCCCTGCCCAAGGACAAGCTGGACCAGGAGCGTGCGCGCATCGGCCAGATGTTCGAAGCCTCCCGCCCGCACTACCTGATCGACACCATCGCCGACCTGCCGGCGGTGATCGACGACATCAACGCCCGCCTCAAGCGCGGCGAGACCCCGCAAGGCGCCTGATTGGACCGGGGTCTGCCGTCGGCCCCTCCCCCGGCGGGCATGGATGCCCGCACCTGTTCACGCAAAAGCCCGGCCCCCGCAAAGGGGCCGGGTTTTTTCGTTGGCAGCAGAGCTGTTGGGCGACCTCGATGCCCGGGACTGTTGGGCTTCGCAGGCTCAGCACCAACCTACGGGACGGCTTCGCCGTCCTTGGCGAATGAGTTCGCCCCTACAAGAAACGGCCCCCTGGAAACATCGCCCCCACCAGCAAGACTCGAACCCTGTGGGGCCGGGGCAGCCCGTAGGTTGGGCTGAGCTCCGCGAAGCCCAACAGGACGAGCTCGGTACCCGGGATTGTTGGGCTTCGCAGGCTCAGCACCAACCTACGGGACGGCTTCGCCGTCCTTGGCGAATGAATTCGCCCCTACAAGAAACGGCCCCCTGGAAACACTCGCAGCCTCCGGCGGGACTCGAATCCTGTGGGGGCGAATTCATTCGCGAAGGGATGCGCAGCATCCCCCTGCAAGTCCGAAGGCCGGCCCTGCGGTCCGGTTAGCGATTGAAATCGACCCCACAAAAAACGGCCCCCTGGAAACACTCGCAGCCTCCGGCGGGACTCGAACCCTGTGGGGGCGAATTCATTCGCGAAGGGATGCGCAGCATCCCCCTGCAAGTCCGAAGGCCGGCCCTGCGGTCCGGTTAGCGATTGAAATCGCCCCCACAAAAAAGCAGCGCCTACAAGGGAAAGCGCTTCGCCCCTACCCCCGCGTGGCGATGGCATGCTTGCGCAGCTTGCGGTACAGGGTGTTGCGGCTGATGCCAAGTTGCTCGGCGGTGCGGGTCATGTGCCAGCGCTGGCTGTCCAGGGCGTTGATCAGCGCGCTGCGCTCGGCGTCATCCAGGGGATTGGCCGGCGGCTCGACAGTGGTGGATGTGGGGCTGGCGCGCAGCACGTCGCGGGGCAGGTCGGCCAGGCGGATGATGCCGTCTTCGCAGAGCGCCGCGAGGGTCCGCAGCACATTGCGCAACTGGCGCACGTTACCCGGCCAGTGGAAGTCCAGCAGCGCCTGGCGGGCCTCGTCGGCAAGGTGGATGTGCTGGCCGCGGGCTTCCTCGGCCAATAGGTGCAACAGCAGCTCCGGCTTGTCGCTGCGCTCGCGCAGGGGCGGCAGGTCAAGGACCAGGCCGTTGAGCCGGTAGTAGAGGTCTTCGCGGAAACCACCATTCTGTACTCGCGCTTCCAGCTCGCGGTGGGTGGCGCTGATGATGCGCACGTCCACGGCCAGGGGTTCGCCGCCGATGGGCACCACCTGGCGCTCTTCCAGCACCCGCAGCAGACGGGTCTGCAGGGCCAGGGGCATGTCGCCGATCTCGTCGAGGAACAGGGTGCCGCCATCGGCCTGCTGCAGCTTGCCGCGCATGCCTTCCTTGCGCGCGCCGGTGAAGCTGCCGCCGCGGTAGCCGAAGAGTTCGCTCTCGATCAGGGTCTCCGGAATAGCCGCGCAGTTCAGCGCCACGAAGGGCTTGTCGGCGCGCGAGCTGGCCTCATGCAGTGCACGGGCGAAGGCTTCCTTGCCGGAGCCGGTTTCGCCGTTGATCAGCAGCGGCACGTCGCGCTCGTAGACGCGCAGGGCGCGGCGGAAGTCGTTCTGCAGCGCCGTGTCGCCCAGG
>NZ_SSOJ01000135.1 GCF_029871205.1 Pseudomonas sp. BN417
GCGGCGAACTCGGCGGCGTCCACCAACAGTTCCAGGGTCCCGGCCTGGCCGTCGACGCGGAGCAGGTCGCCATCGCGCACCCGCGCCAGCGGACCGCCGTCGAAGGCTTCCGGGCAGACGTGGATCGCCGCCGGGATCTTGCCCGAGGCGCCGGACATGCGCCCGTCGGTGACCAGCGCCACCCGGTAGCCTCGGTCCTGCAGCACGCCGAGGTAGGGGGTCAACTTGTGCAGCTCGGGCATGCCGTTGCTGCGTGGGCCCTGGAAGCGCATCACCGCCACCAGGTCGCGGTCCAGCTCGCCGGCCTGGAAGGCCTCGGCCAGCGCCTGCTGGTCGTGGAACACCCGCACCGGCGCTTCCACCACCTGGTGTTCGGGCGCCACCGCGGAGACCTTCATCACCCCGCGGCCGAGGTTGCCGACCATCACCCGCAGCCCGCCCTCCGCCGAGAAGGGGTTCGCCACCGGGCGCAGGATGCTCGCGTCCAAGCTCTGGCCGGCACCCTCGCGCCAGACCAGCTGGCCGTCGGCGAGGAACGGCTCCTGGGTGTAGCGGCGCAGGCCGCGGCCCATCACGGTGTTGACCTCCTCATGGAGCAAGCCGGCGTCGAGCAGCTCGCGCACCAGGAAGGCCACCCCGCCGGCGGCGTGGAAGTGGTTGATGTCGGCCTGGCCGTTGGGATAGACGTGGGCCAGGGTCGGCACCACCTCGGACAGCTCGGCCATGTCCTGCCAGGTCAGCTGGACGCCGGCGGCCTGGGCGATCGCCGGCAGGTGCAGGGTGTGGTTGGTCGAGCCGCCGGTGGCGTGCAGGGCCACCACCGCGTTGATCAGCACGCGCTCGTCGACGAGCTCGCCGAGCGGCAGGAACTGCCCGCTCTGTTTGGTCAGGCGGGTGACCTGGCGCGCGGTCGCCACGGTCAGCGCCTCGCGCAGCGGGGTATTCGGGTTGACGAAGGAGGCGCCCGGCAGGTGCAGGCCCATGATCTCCATGAGCATCTGGTTGGTGTTGGCGGTGCCGTAGAAGGTGCAGGTGCCGGGGCTGTGGTAGGCCGCCATCTCCGACGCCAGCAGCTCGTCGCGGCTGGCCTTGCCCTCGGCGTAGCGCTGGCGCACCTCGGCCTTGTCCTTGTTCGACAGCCCGGAGGGCATCGGCCCGGCGGGGACGAAGATCGACGGCAGGTGGCCGAAGCGCAGCGCGCCCATCAGCAGGCCGGGAACGATCTTGTCGCAGATGCCGAGGAACAGCGCCGCATCGAACATGTTGTGCGACAGCGCCACCGCGGTGGACAGCGCGATCACCTCGCGGCTGGCGATGCCCAGCTCCATGCCCGGCTCGCCCTGGGTGACGCCGTCGCACATGGCCGGCACGCCGCCGGCCACCTGGCCCACCGAGCCAATCTCGCGCAGGGCCTGGCGAAGCTTCTCCGGGTAGTCCTCGTAGGGCTGGTGCGCCGAGAGCATGTCGTTGTAGGCGGTGACGATGGCCACGTTGGCCGAGTCCAGCAGGCGCAGGCGCTGCTTGTCGCCGCCGCCGCAGCCGGCGACCCCGTGGGCGAAGTTGGCGCACTGCAGCTTGCCGCGCTGCGGGCCGTCGCTGGCGGCCTGCTGGATCAGCGCCAGGTAGCGCGCGCGGGTGGCGCGGCTGCGTTCCACCAGGCGTTCGGTGACTTCTAGTACGCGGGGATGCATGGGATCGACTCCTGGCAATGAGTGGGTTGGGACGAGAGCATGATTTCCATTGCCGACTAGCTGCTCTCGCGGACCATCAGCTCGAAGCCCATGTCCTGGACCGGCTCCTCGATCACCTTGCCGGCGATCAGGGCGAGTATCTGTTCGGCGGCGCGGCGGCCGATGGCTTCCCGTGGCGTGCGGATGCTGCTGAGGCGCGGCACCATGAAGGCCGAGCTGGGAAGATCGTTGAAGCCGAGTACCGCGACCTGCTCGGGAATCTTCACGCCGAGGCGCATGGCCTCCAGCAAGGCGCCCTGGGCCAGGTCGTCGTTACCGAAGAAGATGCCGTCGATCTCGGGATGGCTGGTCAGCAACTGGGTGAAAATCTCCCCGCCCAAACCGACGGACGATGGCCGCGGGGTGAGCATCTCCAGGCTCGGGTCATAGACCCCGGCCTTCTGCAGGGCGCGGCGGAACCCTTCGCCACGCAACAGGGTGCGCTGGTCGAGCTGTGCGCCGACGAACGCCAGGCGTTTGCGCCCGCGCGACAGCAGGTGTTCCGCCGCCGTCGCGCCGGCCTGCAGCTGCGAGAAGCCCACGCAATGCAGCCCCGATCCCGCGTCCAGATCCATCATGTAGACACAGGGAATGCCGCTGGCCTCGATCATCCGCCGCGCGCTTTCGGTCCGTTCGAAACCGGTGAGCAGCAAGCCACGCGGCTGGTAGGCCAGGTAGTTGCGGATCAGGTCCTCTTCCTCGTCGCGGGAGTAGTGGAAGTTGCCGATCAGCACTTCCAGGCCCTTGGGGCGCAGCACGCCGTGAATGGCTTCGAGGGTGTCGACGAACAACTGGTTCGACAGCGAGGGCACCAGCACCACCACCGACTGGCTCTGGGCGGACGCCAGGGCGCGCGCCGCAGGGTTGACCACATAGCCCAGCTCGCGGGCGGCCTCGCGGACTTTCAGCGCCAGGTCTTCGGCCACCGTGGTGATGCCGCGCAGGGCCCTGGAGGCCGTGATCGGACTGACGCCAGCGCGCCGAGCCACCTCGTTGAGGGTGGGCCGCCCCGTCGTGCGGGTATTTTTTTCGTTGTTGGCGGATGTCATGAGCCTGCTTGTCAAACAAAAAATCAGACATTAAGGTAGCGCTGTCTCGGCGATTCGGCAAATGCCTGATCACATCCGACCGCCTGATCGGTTCGAGAATGCCCCTGCGGCATTAGCGGCAATCCACAAAAATGACAAGATGCGGCGACACGGCCTGCTTTTCGTAGGTTTCGATTCGGAAAGATAGCGCTGTCTCCGCGCAGAGGTGCCACATGGTTCAACCCATCAATGCGCTCGTGATCATGGGCGTTTGCGGTTGCGGCAAGTCCAGCGTCAGCGATGCGTTGCGCTTGCGCAGCGGCGCTGTCGCCATCGAAGGCGACGCCTTCCACCCCCCGGAAAACATCCGCAAGATGAGCACCGGAATCCCCCTCTCCGATGACGACCGAGCCGGCTGGCTGAGCCGCCTGTGCGACGAGTTGCGCCTGGCCATCGAGGCCGGACAGCGCCCGGTACTGACCTGCTCGGCCCTGAAGCTGCGCTATCGGGAGAGGTTGCGCGCTGCGGTCCCCGGTGTCGGCTTCGTGTTCCTCGAATTGACTCCCGAGGTGGCCGCCCGGCGTGTCGCCCACCGCCCGGGCCATTTCATGCCGGCGACCATGATCGACAGCCAGTTCGAAGCCCTGGAGCCGCCGCTGGGCGAGCCCCTGACCCTGGTCCTGGACGCGACACAGGATGTCGAACGGCTGGCCGAAGCCGCCCACCGATGGTGGCTCGACCATACTCCGGCGTGACCGGCCAAGCTTTGCCTTACAAAGACAGCGCTATCTCAAGCGGCGCCCGTCCACAACAATGACAATATGAGAACTCCCCATGCTTGCCATCTCCCATGACACCTTTCTGCTGTTGGATGCAGTGGTCACCATCATTGGCCTGATCGTCCTGATCACCCGCTTCAAGTTCCACCCCTTCATTGCACTGATCATCGCTGCCGCCTTCCTCGGCCTGACCTCTGGAATGCCGGTGGAGAAGATCGTCAAATCCTTCCAGGAAGGCTTCGGCGGCGTCCTCGGCTTCGTCGGCGTGATCCTCGCCCTGGGCACCATGCTCGGCAAGCTGATGGCCGAATCCGGTGGCGCCGACCAGATCGCCCGCACACTGATCCGGGCCTTCGGCAAGGACCGCGTGCAGTGGTCGATGATGCTCGCGGCCTTCCTGGTGGGCATCCCGCTGTTCTTCGAGATCGGCTTCGTCCTGCTGATACCCCTGGTGTTCATCGTCGCGCGGCGTACCGGGGTGTCGCTGATCAAGATCGGCATCCCGCTGCTCGCCGGCCTCTCGGTGGTCCACGGCCTGGTGCCGCCGCACCCCGGCCCTCTGCTGGCCATCGGCGTGTTCGGCGCGGATATCGGCAAGACCATCCTCTATGGCCTGATCGTCGCCCTGCCGACCGCCATCATCGCCGGCCCGCTGTTCGGTAGCTTCATCGCCCGGCGCATCCCCGGCAGCCCCTCGCCCGAACTGGTCGAACAACTCGCCCACGAACCGGAGGCCAGCAACCTGCCAAGCTTCATCGTGACCCTGGTCACCGTGCTGCTGCCGGTGTTCCTGATGCTGCTGAAGACCTTCGCCGACGTCGTGCTTCCCGAAGGGCACATGATCCGCGCCTGGATGGACATGATCGGCCACCCCATCAGCGCCCTGCTCCTGGCCCTGCTGCTGGCGCTCTACACCTTCGGCCATGCCCGCGGCTTCTCTTCCAAGCGCGTCCTCAAGCTGCTGGACGAGAGCCTCGCCCCCACTGCCGCGATCGTGCTGATCATCGGCGCCGGTGGCGGCTTCAAGCAGATGCTGGTGTCCAGCGGCGTGGGCGATGTGATCGGCCACCTGGCGGTCAATGCTCAGATCTCGCCGATCCTCCTCGCCTGGTTGGTGGCGGCGCTGATCCGCATCGCCACCGGTTCGGCCACGGTCGCCACCATTACCGGCGCAGGCATCGTGGTGCCCGTGGTCGAGCTGATTCCAGGAGTCAACCGGGAGCTGCTGGTGCTGGCCACCGGCGCCGGCTCGCTGATCCTCTCCCACGTGAACGATGCCGGCTTCTGGCTGGTCAAGCAGTACTTCAACATGAGCGTCAGCGAAACCTTCAAGACCTGGACGGCCATGGAAACCATCCTGTCCGTGGTCGGCCTGGTGTTCATCCTGCTGCTGTCGCTGGTGGTCTGAGCCACCAGCAAGGCCCCTCCCCCGCGGGAGGGGCTTTCGGCTCAGTCGGCCACGCAGGTCGTGGGTGCCCAGGTCTGCTCGTCGATCTCAGCCATGCCGAGGTGCGAGGTCTCCCTGAGGAGCAGCGAGCAAATCGCCACGATGCCCAGCGCGAACGCACCATACAGGGCCACCCCAAACGGGTCGTTGCCGGTGGCGATGAGGATCGCCGTCGCAATGCTCGACGCCGTGCCGCCGCCCAGCGCGGCGCCGATCTGGTAGGACGCGGACATCCCCGAGTAACGCACCGCCTGCGGGAACTGCTCGGCGAGGAAAGCGGGAATCGGCCCCTGGGTCGCGCCCATGAAGGCGCCGACCACGGCGTAGGCCGCGATCGAGATCAGCATGCTCTTCATGCCCACCAGCGGGAAAAACAGGAAGAAGCCCATGGCCATGATCAGCGAGCCGAGGACCATCACCTTGCGCCGTCCGATCCGGTCGGATAGCAGGGCGAACAGCGGCGCGGTGATGATGATGGCTATCGACAACGCCAGGTCGAAGATGAGCGCATCGGTGCTGTCGTAGCCGAGCTGGGTCGCATAGGCGAGGAAGAAGGTGCTGCCGATGTAGGCGATGGTCACGTAGCCGAAGGCGATGCCCGTGCACAGCAGCATTTCCCGTGGGCGGGAACGCAGCGCCTCCACCAGCGGAATACGCGCCTCTTCCTTGCGCTCGGGCTTTTCCTTCAGCGGGTTCTGCAGCCTGGCGTACAGCCCGATCAGCACCAGGATCCCACCCAGCCAGAAGGGAATTCGCCAGGCGAAGCTGGCCAGGTCCGCGTCGAACGCGGTGCTGACCAGGGCGAAGACCGAGGAGCCGAGCAGGCCGCCGATGCCGATCCCCATGCTCGTGAAGCTGCCCCACAGGCCACGCCGACCGGGCGGTGCCGATTCGATGCCGAACAGCGCGGCACCGCCCCACTCGCCGCCGGCGGCGAAGCCCTGCACCAGCCGCAGCAGCACCAGCAGCGTCGGCGCGGCGAGGCCGATGGCGTCGTAGCTGGGCAGGCAGCCGATCAACAGCGTGCTCAGGCCCATCAGCAACAGCGTGACCACCAGCACCTTCTGTCGACCGACCCTGTCCCCGTAATGGCCGAAGACCATGCCGCCCAGCGGGCGGGCGAAGAAGCCCGCACCGAAAGCGCCGAAGGCCACCAGGGTGCCGGTGAGCGGGTCCATGTCCGGAAAGAACACCTGCGGAAAAACCAGCGCGGCGGCGATTCCGTAGATCACGAAATCGTAGAACTCCAGCGCGGTGCCCATGCCCGAGACGAAGAATGTCCTCAGCGCGGATTGCGAACCCGCCACTCGTTGATCTGATTTACCCATTTGGCTTTCCCATCTTGTAATTGTTGGGGAGATTGCATGCGGCCGGCCGCGAAACCTGGCCGGCCTGGAGAACCGCAGGGGCGCCCGGGCGCTCCCCGCGGTTTGGATTCAGGCCTCAGAAGCGCACATGGCCATTGCCGGCGAGGAACTTCGGGTTGCCGGCGGCGTAATCCAGCGCGAAGTCCCGGGTATCGATGCCGATGGTCAGCAGGGTTTCCCAGCGCTCTTTCGGCGGCAGGTTCAGGTCCGGGTGGAAGCAGATCGGCGCGTTGTTGCCGGCGGCGCCACACATGGCGTCCGCACGGGCTGCCAGTTCGAGCGCGGTCATGCCGGCCAGCTCAGCGTTCACATGGGCGAGACGGGCGTAGGTGGTGGAAACGTCCGGAGTCCGCTCGCCACGGCTCAGGGCCTCATCGAGAAAATGGTTGGTGTGGGTGATCCAGCCATCCGCGCGCGGCAGCACCACGGCGGTCGCTTCCCTGGACAGCTCGATGCTCGCCGCCCGTGGCGTCGCGTCCTGACGGGAGAAGACCGTCAGCACGGTCGAGGCGCTGACCCGCGCGGTGCGTGCCAGGGCGATGGCCTCCTCGACGCTGGTGGCTTCTTCCAGGATGCGCCGCGCGATGGCATGCACCGGGACGCCACCGCTGTCGTTGTCGCTGGCGTGGTGGAGGATGTTGAAATGCAGCCCGAGACCGGCGCTGTTCACCCCGATCTTGCCGAGCATGCCGAACTCGGTGAACAGCTTGACGCTGATGCCGGAGCTGGCCGTGAGCTGCAGCATCAGGCCGTGCGGCACCAGGGAATCGTGCCAGTCCCAGGTCTGGATGGTCCTCGGGACCTGCGGGCCGGACGGCGCGAATACCGCAGTCGAGCATTCCCCTTCGGTGGACGCCGGCATCACCGCGAGGATTTCCGTGCGGGCGTTCAGGCTCGCCAGTTGCCACAGCGGCAGCCGGGCGCCATCGGCGATCGCACAGACTTCCTGGGCAAGGCTGGGGCTCCAGGCTTCCAGCGCGCTCAGGCTGGCTTCACCGAGGGAGCGCACGCGCTCGGGAGCGACGCCCACCTGGGAGAAGAAATCCAGATAGAGCGAGACCGTCTGGCGAATCTGCTCGGCCCAGGTTTCCCCGATCTGCCGTCCGCGAATGTGCGGGTCCAGGGTGTCGGTCACGAAGGAATGAACTTTCACTGCTAGCTTCCTATTTTCACTGCGAATGCACCGCCGGAAGGCGCCCCTCGTTTGAGGGAGGCACCTTCAGCCGTGCGCTTGGGTAAGTCAGGGGGTTGCGGAGAAGACTTCGCGGCCGGCGAAGAAGGTCTTGAGCACCTGGGTGTCGCGCAGGACTTCGGGCTCGACCTCGAATACATCGCGATCGAGCACGACCATGTCGGCCCGCTTGCCGGGCTTGAGCGAGCCGATCTCGCTGTCCAGGCGGATGGCGCGCGCGGCATCGAGGGTGTAGGCCTGGAACATGGTCTCGCGGTCGATGCCTTCGGCGGCGTTGAGTACGCCCTTCGGCCCCGTGCGGCTCACCGCCTGGTAAATGGCCTTCCAGGGATCGGCCGTGGTGATCGGCCAGTCGCTGGCGCCGGCGATGGTCGCGCCGTTCTTCAGCAGCGAGCGGGCCGGGTACGAGTACTGGAAGGCCATGGCGCTGACGTAGGGTTTTACCAGGTCCATGCTGGCCTCGTCGGCACTGGCCCAGTAGAGCTGCATGGAGGCGATGACATCCAGGGGCTTGAAGCGGGCGAACTCCTTCGGGTTGACCATCTGCAGATGGGTGATGGAGTGCGGGATTCCGCTCTGCCGGGCCTTGCGCGCTTGCTCGATGCCATTGAGCGACTCGCGCACCGCGCGGTCGCCGATGGCGTGGATGTGCACCAGCCAGCCACGGGCATCGGCGGCACTGACCATTTCGCCGAAGTGCGCGGGGTCGATCAGCAATTCACCCGACTTCTTCGAGTTCGAATAGGGCTCCAGCATGGCGGCGCTCTGCGCCGGGATCTCCGCAACGCCATCGACGAAGACCTTGATGCCAGGGAGCGTCAGGTTGGGTATGCCCTGGAACTGCTGGCGCACCTTGTCCAGGGCGTCGAGGTCGGAGGGGGTGGCTTTCGAGTCGGCCATCAACAGCGCGGCAACGTGGGCCGTCAGTTCACCCCGTTCGGCCAGCGCTTTGTAGATCGGCAAGACACCGACGGACGCGTTGTTCACTTCGCCCCCCGGTATCTCGTTGGCGATGGGCTCCATCCAGCCGGTGATGCCGAGGCGCTTGTAGTGCTCCAGGGCAGCCCGGCCGCCGGCCATCAGCTCCGCCTCGGTGGGTGGCGGGAGGAGTTCCTGTACCGGGTAGAGGCCGGCATCGACCAAAAAGCCGTTGGGGCGACCATCCGGGTGATGGCCGATGGTGGCCAGCTCCTCACCCTTCAGCGATTTCACCTTGGCGGTGTCGATCCCGGCGCGCTCGAGCATGGCCGCGTTCGCCCAGCCGGTGTGCAGGTCCCAACCGACGAAGAGGATGGGCAGGTCCGCCCACTCGCCCTGGTTGAAGCGTTGCTCGAACTGTTCCACCTGGCTCCAGTAGGTCGAAGGCAGTCCGCCGATGCTGAGCATGTCGCCGTGCTTCGCCTTGCCGTCTTCGCGCCATTGGCGCAGACGCTGCTCCAGTTCGTCCATCGGCAGCATCTGCCCATCGAGGTTGGCCTGCTGCAATTGCAGGCCACCCTTGATGACATGGGCGTGGGAGTCGATGAAACCCGGCATCAGCACCTTGCCGCCCAGGTCGAGCACGCGGGTGCCGGCTTGCTTGCGGCGCAGCACTTCGGCATCGGAGCCGACGGCCAGGACCTTGCCATTCTCGATGGCCACCGCTTGCTGCAGGGATTGCCCCGGCTCGGCGGTGTAGACCTTGCCGTTGTGGAGGATGAGGTCGACAGCAGCCATAGTTTCCTGGCAGGAACAGGCCAGTGCGGTAGAGAACACCAGGGGAAATAGCGACTTCATGAGGGCGCCTTCTGTTTTTGTTAGTCTGCAGCAAAGACTAACCAAACAAGGGGCACGGCAAAATGCTGACTCCCGCACAACTTCTTTTCCCAGCAGGAACAGATTGATGGACAAACTGAGCGCACTGAACATGTTTGTCGCCACGGCCGAGCACGGCAATTTCAGCCGTGCCGCCGAGCAGCTCGGCAAGACGCCCTCCGCCCTGACCAAGGCCGTCGCGCAACTCGAAGACGAGCTGGGCGCACGCCTGTTCGAACGCACCACCCGACGCATGGCGCTGACCGAAGCCGGGCAGATCTACCTGGAAGGCGCCCGTCAGGCGCTGATGCAGTTGCAACTCGCCAGCGAAGGCGTGGAGCAGTTGCAGCACGAACTGCGCGGCGGCCTGCGCATCACCGCCCCGCCCTCCTTCGGCCCGGCCTTCCTCAACCAGGTGTGCTGCCGCTATCTGCGCGCCCATCCGCAAGTGCATCTGGAGGTGGAACTGAGCGACACCTATGTCGACCTGGTGGACGGCGGCTATGACCTGGCCCTGCGCGATGGGCCGATCGACCAGCCCGGCGTGATCGCCCAGCCGCTGGTGGAAAACCGCATCCTGCTCTGCGCGAGTCCGGCCTACCTGGCGCGCAAGGGCGAAGAAGTGAACCTGGAGAACTATCAGCAGCATGACTGGCTGATCTTCCGCCATCCCCTGCTCAACCGGCACTTCTGGTGGGTGATGCGCGGCGACCAGCGCATCCGCCTCGCCCAGCCCACACCACGGCTGGCCAGCGACAACTACGACTTCCTCCTCGCCTGCCTGCTGGATGGCCAGGGCCTGCAGTTCCTCCCGCAATGGAGCGCCGCGCCCTACATAGCCCGCGGCGAGCTGGCGGAAGTGATGCCCGAGTACTGGCGCGAACCCAGCGCCTTCGGGCCCTGGATCTACCTGCTCTACCTGGCCCACCGACGCAACACGCGCAAGGTCAAGGTGTTCATCGAGTTCCTGAAAGAGCATTGGCGGGAAGGCGGAGGAAATCAGAGCTAAGGCGGTGCACTGCCTGCCAAGCCCAACAGGCCTGGCCTCGAAGTACACCCTGTTGGGCTTCGCTGCGTTCTGCGCCAACCTACAAAAGCTCGCTCGGGCGCCAGATCACCAATCCGGCATGCCCTCTGACAATCGGCGAATAACCTGACTGCCCCTCTACCCCAACTGGTCGATCATCACCGAGTTGGTGTAGATCAGGCTGCCGTCGCTTTCGCGGTGGCCCACCAGGTGGAATTGCCCGCGCTCGTCGCCTCTGCTCAGGTAGACGCGGAACTGCAGGTCCGACAAGGTCCCGCATTCGGCCGGCGTCACCAACTCCATGTTGGTCATGTCGGCATCGATGAACATTTCCCGTTCATGGGTTTCTTGCAGGCGCTCTTCCGCCTCTTCGAGGCGCAGATGGTCAGCATCATTGACGTGGAAATGAAACTCGCCCATCGGGATGGACTTTTCCGCGCCGCTGGGTTTGTACCAACTTTCGATAGTCAAGGTGTTCATCTCGCAATCTCCTCGCCTGGCGTCGCTGCGCCCGCTGTTCACTCACCATTTTAGACAAGACACAGCCAGGTCCAGTCTTTGGGCATTACTGAAAGCCGCGCAGGCCAAGGGGTTATAGGTGCCGGTGCTATAATTTTTCAGTGAAAGAACCCTGCCCTTTCAATCAGGGCTCGAAGATAACTATCAGGAATAAACGCCATCAGTTTTCAGGAGACGGCAAACAGGATTGAACGAGAGTCCGGAGGTGCGTCATGAATCGGCACTATTACATCAGCAACAACCTTGATGACCTGGAAACCGTTGAAACCGAGCTCGAAGCCAATGGCATAAATACCGAGCAGATCCACGTACTCAGCGACAGGGATGCCGATGTGGAAGAGCACCATCTGCACGACGTGAATTCGTTCATGAAGCAGGACGTCGTTCACTCCGGCGAAATAGGCGCGGCAATCGGCGTTCCGCTGGCGGCACTGGTGCTCCTCGGCGCCTGGCTGGCGGGCTGGACCGATACGCCGGCGGGTTGGGTGCCCTTCGTCTTCCTGGCCGTGGTTATCCTGGGCTTCTGCATCTGGGAAGGCGGCTTCTTCGGGATCCAGGTGCCCAATGCGCATTTCCGCAACCTGAAAGACAAGGTCAAGGACGGCGAACATATCTTCTTCGTCGATGTGGAACCCGGCCAGGAGTCCATTCTCGATCGGGTCATCAACCACCATCCGCAACTCAGGCTCGCAGGCACCGGCCCGGCGTCGCCGCATTGGATAGTGTCCTGGCTGCATCGCTGGCATCAGTTCAAGCGGACCATCTAGGCATCAATGCAGTAGGAGCGAGCAGAGCTCGCTCCTATGGGCCGAGGAACGTGCCTCGGGTGAAGAACACGTAATCCGCCTCGGCAGCCATCAGCCCCACCAGTACCAACAAGCACATCGGCGGCACCAATATGGCGTAGACCAGCGCCAGGCGTTCCCATGCCATGTGCATGAAGATCGAGACGATAAGCCCCGCCTTGAGCAGCATCAGGACGACGATCATCGACCAGCGGAAATAACCCTGGAAGTGGAAGTAGTCCACCAGGTAGGACAGGGTGCTGAGGACGAACAGCAGTCCCCAGATCTTCAGGTACAGGCCGATCGGATGTTGTTGACCTTGCACGTGTGCCATCTGCATCGCTCCCCTGCTCTACCACAGATAGAAAAACGCGAAGATGAACACCCATACCAGGTCCACGAAGTGCCAGTACAACCCGGTGATTTCGACGATCTGGTAGTTCCCGCGCCTCTCGTAGTCGCCCCGCAGCACCTTGAATGCCACGGTGCATAGATAGATCACCCCGACCGACACGTGCAGCCCGTGGAAGCCGGTGATCATGAAGAAGCAGGCGCCGAACTGCGCCGCGCCCATGGGATTGCCCCAGGGCCGCACGCCTTCGGCGATCAGCTTGCTCCATTCGAATGCCTGCATGCCGACGAAGGTGGCACCGAGGGCCGCAGTGGTCAGCATCAGCGCCGCACTGCGCACGCGGTCGCGGCGGTAGCCGAAGTTCACCGCCATCGCCATGGTGCCGCTGCTGGTGATCAGCACGAAGGTCATGATGGCGATCAGGATCAGCGGGATGTGCGCACCGCCGATGTTCAGGGCGAAGACTTCGCTCGGGTTGGGCCAGGTGGCGGTGGTGCTGATGCGCACCGACATGTAGCCGGTGAGGAAGCAGGTGAAGATGAAGGTGTCGCTGAGCAGGAAGATCCACATCATCGCCTTGCCCCAGGGCACCTGCTTGAAGGCATCGCGATCCGAGGACCAGTCCCTGGCTATCTCCTGCCAGGTGGAGGGGGATTCGACCGGGGTCTGAAGTTCCCGTGGGGACGCTGCCATGGCTTCACCTCAGCCCGCAGAAGGCCGCGATGGCCTGATAGGTTTCGGGCGTACTGGTCAGCAGTGCGAAGAGCACCAGCCAGAGGCCCAGCAGGTAGTGCCAGTAGATCGCGCACAGCTCCATGCCGGACCTGAGCCGCGCCAGCGGCGCGTGACGCAGCACCCGAATCAGCACCCCGCCCCAGGCCACCAGGCCACCGGCGAGGTGCAGGCCATGCAGCCCGGTCAGCAGGTAGAAGAAGCTGTTGGCCGGATTGCCCGAGACGAAATAGCCCCAGGAGACGAATTGCTGCCAGACCCAGAGCTGCCCGCAGAGGAAGGCCAGGGCGAAGGCCCCGCCGAGCACGAAGGCCCTGGCGGCCGCGCCTTGCCGGTTGCGCCCTATCGCCACTTTCGCCCACTGCAGGAAGAGGCTGCCCAGGGCCAGCAGCGCGGTGTTCACCCAAAGCATCCAGGGATGGGCCAGGGGCGCCAGCGGATCGGTCAGCGGCCGCCAGTCCGAGACCTGGGAGCGGGCGATGAAGGCCAGCAGGAACAGCAGGAAGAGCGAAGTCACCACACAAAGGAATACCCCCAGGCCGACCTTGGCGGTCCTGCTCCTGTCGCGGGTCGGCGCCTCATGCCGGTCGCCGTCGCTCCAGCCGCCGGGATCAGCGCTCCCGGCGTTTTTCCAGAATTGCGCGCTCATGGGTGTTTCTCCGCGGCAGCGGCCTTGCCATTGGCCTCGCGCAGGCGCTGCAGCTCTTCTTCGGACACCGTCTGCGGCACGTAGTCCTGCTCGACTCCCGGCACGCTGTAGTCATAGGCCCAGCGATGCACCACCGGCAGCTTGTCCCGCCAGTTGCCGTGCACCGGCGGCGTGTCCGGCGTCTGCCATTCCAGGCTGACCGCCTTCCACGGGTTGCCGCCGGCGGGCCGGCCCCTGAAGGCGCTCCAGGCCATGTTGAAGACGAACAGCAACTGCGCCACACCCACGGTCAGCGCCGCCACGGTGATGAAGGCGTTCAGGTCCTGGGCCGACTGCGGGATGAATTCATAATTCGGATAGGCGTAGTAACGCCGCGGCATGCCCAGGAAGCCCAGGTAGTGCATGGGGAAGTAGATGGCGTAGGTGCCGAGGAAGGTGATCCAGAAATGCCACTTGCCGAGGGTGTCGTTCATCATCCGCCCGGTGACCTTCGGGAACCAGTGATAGAGCGAGCCGAACACCACTAGTATCGGCGCCACCCCCATGACCATATGGAAGTGCGCCACGACGAAATAAGTGTCCGACAGTGGGATGTCCACTATCACATTGCCGAGGAATAGCCCGGTCAGGCCGCCCACCAGGAAGGTGATGATGAAGGCCAGGGCGAACAGCATCGGCACTGTCAGGTGGATGTCGCCATGCCAGAGGGTCAGGGTCCAGTTGTAGACCTTGAGCGCCGTCGGCACGGCGATGACCAGGGTGGTGACCGCGAAGAAGAAGCCGAAGTAAGGGTTCATCCCGCTGACGTACATGTGGTGGGCCCAGACCACGAAGCTCAGCACGCCGATGGCGACTATGGCCCAGACCATCATGCGGTAGCCGAAGATGTTCTTCCGTGCGTGGGTGCTGATCAGGTCCGAGACCAGGCCGAAGGCCGGCAGCGCGACTATGTACACCTCCGGGTGGCCGAAGAACCAGAACAGGTGCTGGAACAGGATCGGGCTGCCGCCCTGGTGGTTCAGCTGCTGCCCCATGGAAATCAGTGCCGGCATGAAGAAGCTGGTGCCCAGCAAGCGGTCGAACAGCATCATCACCGCGCTGACGAACAGGGCCGGAAACGCCAGCAAGGCAAGGATCGAGGCCATGAAGATGCCCCAGACCGAAAGCGGCATGCGGAACAACGTCATGCCCTGGGTGCGCGCCTGCAGCACCGTGGTCACGTAGTTGAGGCCGCCCATGGTGGCGGCGACTATGAAGATCGCCAGGGACACCAGCATCAGCACGATGCCCCATTCGGTGCCCGGCGTGCCCTGGGTGATCGCCTGCGGTGGATAGAGGGTCCACCCCGCGCCCGTCGGCCCGCCCGGCACGAAGAAGCTGCTCAGCAGCACCAGTACCGAGAGCAGGTAGAACCAGTAGCTCAGCATGTTGACGTAAGGGAAGACCATGTCCCGCGCGCCGACCATCAGCGGAATCAGGAAATTGCCGAAGCCGCCGAGGAACAGCGCCGTCAGCAGGTAGATGACCATGATCATCCCGTGCATGGTCATGGCCTGGTAATAGGTGCTGGGGTCCATGAATTCCAGGCTGCCGGGGAAGCCGATCTGCATGCGCATCAGGCCGGACAGCACAAGGGCTATGAGGCCGACGAAGATCGCGGTCAGGGAGTACTGGATGGCGATGACCTTGTGGTCCTGGCTCCAGATGTAGCGGGTAAAGAAGCTCCTCGGCTCGTGCAGTACATCGGTTTCGGCATGCTCGACTTCGGCCATCAGATTTCCTCCGGGTTGGAGTCGGAGTCCTTCTGCAGCTTACGGCGCCTGTTCCTGCCTTGCGGCGTCGGGATTCGCCCTGGACTTGATAAAGGCGATCACTGCGTTCAGTTCCTGGTCACCGAGGGTGAAGGCCGGCATCACCGGCGCGTAACCCTTGACCAGCGCATCAGCGGGTTTGAGCACGGAGTCCCTGAGGTAGGCATCGTCCACCTTGACCTGGCTACCGTCGGCCAGGGTCTCGGTCTTGCCGTACAACCCCTGCCAACTGGGCCCTACACCCTTGCTGCCGTCGAGGCTGTGGCAGGCCAGGCAACCGAGGGACTCGGCCAGGCGCTGCCCCTGCTCCGTGGCATCGCCTGACTCTCCCACCGGGCTGGCGGCGCCCTGCTCTTCCTGCCCGGCCGCGCTCAGCGATTTGATGAAGGCCACCAGGGCGGCCAGCTCGTCCTGGTTGAAAGTATAGGGCACCATCACCGGCGGATAGCCCTGCACCTGCCGCGCCTTGGGATCGGTGATGGACTCCTGCAGGTACGCGTCGTCCACCGGCACGCCGCTGCCATCCACCAGCTTTTCCTCGCGTCCGTAGAGGTCCTTCCAGCCCGGCCCCAGGCTGGCGCTGCCGTCCTGGCTGTGGCAGGCCCGGCAGCCGTGGCTTTCCGCGAGCTGGCGGCCGGTCTCGATCAGGCTTCCCTGGCTGGGCTTGCTGGCGGCGGCCAGGGTCTGGGCGAAGGTGGGTTGCGCGGCCAGCCACTGGTCGAAGGCCGGCTCCGGCTCGACCAGCATCATCCCGCGCATGTTGAAGTGCCCGACGCCGCAGAACTCCGCGCAAAGGATTTCGTACCTGCCCACTACGGTGGGAGTGAACCAGAAGTGCGACACCATGCCCGGGACCATATCCATCTTTCCGCGGATCTGCGGAATGTAGAAGTTGTGCAGCACGTCCTTGGAGCGCAGCAGCACCTTCACCGGTCGATCCAGCGGCAGGCGCACCTCGTTGCTCCTGATCAGCACATCGTCCTGGCCGGCCGGATCGTCACGGTCCAGTCCGAGCGGGTTGCTCGCATCGACCCACTTCACATTGGCGCGGCCGAGCTGGCCGTCCTGGCCGGGAAAACGGAATGCCCACTGCCACTGCTGGGCGACCACCTCCAGCGGGTAGGCGTCCTTGGGCACCTGGACGAAGTCGCTGTAGACCACCAGGCCCGGCGCCAGCATGCCGATGATGCCGATGGAGGTGGCGACTATCAGCCACCATTCCAGCTTCTTGCTCTCGGGTTCGTAGGCGGCTCTGCGGCCCTCCCGATGGCGGAAGCGGACGATCGCCACCGCCATGAAGCCGACGATGGCGATGAAGAAGATGCCGGTGATGATCAGGGTGATGAGCAGCGTGGTGTCGATCGAGCCCCAGTTGGACGCGGCCGGGGTCAGGTGCCAGGGGGCCAGGAGGTGGAACAGGACAGACGCAACAACGATGAGCACCAAGACGATTGCAATGGCCATTTTCCCGTCATCCCGTTCCAGATGCTCGTGCGCTGGTGGAGCGTGCGACGGTCATCGGCAGTGCAATGAAACCCTCGGTCCGGCTTCCGCATCCGTGGAAGGTCGACCTCTATCTCCCCCCTGACAAAGGTCGAGGCAAGTATAGCCGGCCCTGTCCGGGGCATTTCCCTGGCGCTCCGCTGCGCCTGATCGGACTACAATCCGGCTCCGGCGATGCCGCGAGATAATCGCCGCCTTCGGTTCGCCGGACGATAGATAGTTGAGATGAAGTCATATACGACCTCTATCAAAATGACCATTCATACCTTTTTCATAAATGAGGCTTGATCGTGGAGAACGATCGTTCTACCATCTATCGCATGGACAGCAAATCAACTTCCGATGTCAGGAAAAAACTTCTCGAAACCGCCGAAGATCTCATCTACAGGAATGGCATCAATGCCACGGGCATGGATCTCCTGGTCAAGACTTCAGGTGTTTCGAGAAAGAGTATCTACAAGTACTTCGGAACCAAGGACGAGCTGGTGGCAGAGGTATTGAAACGGCGTGACGAGCGCTGGATGAACTGGTTCATCACCGAGGTCCGCAAGGCGGAAAACCCCGAGGCACGGCTGCTGCACATCTTCAGCGTGCTCAAGGGCTGGTTCGTCGCCGCAGGCTTCAGGGGCTGCGCCTTCATCAATACCGCTGGCGAAACGGGGGATGCATCCGACCCGGTCCGCCTGGTTGCCAAAGAGCATAAAGAGAAGTTGCTCGGCTTCGTTCGGGAGATTTGCCAGGAATATGGTGCCAACGATCCGGATGCCCTGGCCAGGCAGTTTCTGATCCTGATCGATGGCGCCATTACTGTTGCCCATGTGCTTGGTGATTCCGGCTCGGCGGATAATGCGCAAGAAGTTGCGCGCAAACTGCTCCGCAACTAGGAAGTTATCGAGCGGGCAACTTCAAACTCTGAACGCCTACTTGCATTGGAGACAGGTCATGTCCTCTAACGATGAAGTTCGTCCGCCGCTTCCGCCTTTTACCCGCGAAACCGCCATCCTGAAAGTTCGCCTGGCCGAAGATGGCTGGAACAGCCGCGACCCGGAGAGGGTGTCCCTGGCCTACACCCTGGACACCAAGTGGCGGAACCGTGCCGAGTTCGCCTGCAACCGCGCTGAAGCCAAGGCTTTCCTCGCCCGCAAGTGGGCCAAGGAGCATGAGTACCGGCTGATCAAGGAACTCTGGGCCCATTCCGAAACCCGCATCGCCGTGCGCTACGCCTACGAGTGGCATGACGACTCTGGCAACTGGTTCCGTTCCTACGGCAACGAGAACTGGGAGTTCGACGAGAACGGCCTGATGTTCAGCCGCTACGCCTGCATCAACGACCTGCCCATCCAGGAATCCGAGCGCAAGTTCCACTGGCCCCTGGGCCGCCGCCCGGACGACCATCCGAGCCTGTCCGAACTGGGCCTATAGGCCCGCCCTGGACAGGGACGTCCAGCCTCCTCACTCGTTTTCCCTCGCGGCGTGCTACTGCTCGGTACCGCGCCTTTTTTGCGTACCCCCACCCTTTCAGACCGTAGCCCGGATGAAATCCGGGAACAGTGGCTGGGCTATCCCCGGATTGCATCCTGGCTACCTGATCAGGGCCGTAGGGTGTGCCATGCGCACCAGCCAGCCGGCACGAATGTTTCGGTGCGCGCAGCGCACCCTACGCGAAGAGCATCGTTGCCCGGATGCAAGGCACAGTACGTAGGTTGGGCTTCGCGGAGCTCAGCGCCAACCTACAAAAGCCACTGCCGACAGAGTCGTAGCCCGGATGAAATCCGGGAACAGTGGCTGGGCTATCCCCGGATTGCATCCTGGCTACCTGATCAGGGCCGTAGGGTGTGCCAAGCGCACCAGCCAGCCGGGGCAGTCGAAGCCGCCGTTCGGGTTGGTCTTGAGCATGGCGCGGATGTTCTTCAGCGCGTTCTCGCTGCCCAGCCAGTTCTTGGTGACGCTTTTCAGCGCACCCCAGCCGGCTGCAGGGCCGCCATAGGGCTTGATGTGGTCGTCGAGGCTCATGAGGGGGCTCCTTGTTGCAGCACGCAGTTCGTTCAGGCAACGCGGCCATTCCCACCTTTCGCCCCCGACTTCGCGGCTTTTTTCCGGGCGGAGGAAGCCCGTGGCGCTCATTCGCGACTTGAGGACGCGGCGGCACCTGCCGAAGAAATCGTGATGGGTCCGCCTGGGGCGGAATTTCTGGCGCGCTGTCCAGCGCCGTTGCGGAAGTGTCGAATCAGCCGTGGAAACCTGAGTTCGTAATCTTCAATGGGGGCCGTCCAATCGCAATTAGTGACGACTTCATCGAAACCCTCTATGACCACTTGGCGAGCTGTGGCTAGAGCTCCAAATCCACACCCTGCATGCCTTTCAGGGTGATAGATGAGATCGATCAAGCGGTCGTTAATAGCGATTGGACGCCAACCGCGCCGCCCCTTGATCATCTGCATCGATGGCGCGCTATGCGGTCCTCGAAAGACCATCGCGACGTGCCTGCTCCACGCACATGACGAGGCAACCATGACGGACAACAACCTGGTGGATGGCTTCGGCCGGAAGGTCGACTACCTGCGGATGTCGGTGACCGACCGCTGCGACTTCCGCTGCGTCTACTGCATGGCGGAAGACATGCAGTTCCTGCCCCGGCAGCGCATCCTCAGCCTCGACGAGCTCTACCTGCTGGCCGAACGCTTCGTCGCCCTGGGCACCCGCAAGATCCGCCTCACCGGCGGCGAACCGCTGGTGCGCAGCGGCATCGTCGACCTGTGCCGGCGCATCGCCGCCCTGCCCGGCCTGCGCGAGCTGTGCATGACCACCAACGGCTCGCAGCTCACCCGCCAGACCGTCCCGCTCTTCGACGCCGGCCTGGCGCGGCTCAACGTCAGCCTCGACAGCCTGGACCCGCAGTGTTTCCGCCAGTTGACCCGCAGTGGCGACCTGGCCCAGGTCATCGCCGGCATCGACGCCGCCCGGGACGCCGGCTTTCGCCACATCAAGCTCAACTGCGTGGTGCTCAAGGGGCGCAATGACGGTGAAATCAACGACCTGGTGCGCTTCGCCATCGATCGCCAGCTGGACATCTCCTTCATCGAGGAAATGCCCCTGGGCGTGATCAGCGAGCACAGCCGGGGCGAATCCTTCTGTTCCAGCGATGAGGTCCGTGCGCGCATCGCCGAGCGCTACACCCTGATGGAGTCGGCCGAATCCACCCAGGGCCCGTCGCGCTACTGGCGGCTGGCGGAGGCCCCGGAGATCCGCCTGGGCTTCATCTCACCCCACAGCCACAACTTCTGCGGCAGTTGCAACCGCGTGCGGCTGACCGTCGAAGGACGCTTGCTCCTGTGCCTGGGCAATGAACACGCGGTGGACCTGAAGGCGGTGCTGCGTGCCCATCCAGGCAATCCGCAGCGGCTCGAGCAGGCGATAGTCGAGGCCATGCGGATCAAGCCCTGGAGCCACAACTTCCAGGTCAATGACGAGGTCCAGGTCCTGCGTTTCATGAACATGACCGGCGGCTGAACTCCCTTCCACGACCAGACTGGCGCGACAACCCCATGATCGTTCGTCCCAAGCCCAACCTGCTCAACGTGCTGATCTCCCTCAAGGGATCGATCGCCCGGCGCATCGCCGTGCGCAGCCTGCTGATCACCGCCCTGGCATCCCTCATCGTCCTGGTGGGTACCCTGCATCCGGCCTGGTTCGTGCGGGTCGAAGCCACGCCCTTCACCCTGCTCGGGCTGTCGCTGTCGATCTTCATGAGCTTTCGCAACAACGCCTGCTACGACCGCTGGTGGGAAGGCCGCAAGGCCTGGGGCAAGGTGATCCTGGAAATCCGCGCCTTCACCCGGCAGAGCGTGGCGATCGGCAACGACGCCGTCCGCGAAGCCCTGCTGCGCGAGCTGTGCGGCTTCGTCCACGCACTCAATGCTCGCTTGCGCGACGAAGACGAATTCGCCGCTGCACGCCAGTGGATTCCAGGTCTCGGCCAGGGCCAAAATGTCAGCGACGGCATTCTGCGGCGGGTCGGCCAGCAGTGCACGCAACTGGCCCGGCGCGGCGACATCAGCGAATGGCGGGCGCTCGCCCTGGAGGAACACCTGAACGGCCTGACCGAGGCCCAGGCCACCTGCGAGCGGATCAAATCGACCCCGCTGCCCTTCCCCTACACCCTGCTGCTGCACCGCACCATCTACATCTTCTGCATCCTGCTGCCATTCGCCATGGCCATTCCGCTGGGCTGGCTGACGCCGATCTTCACCACCATCGTCAGTTACACCTTCTTCGGCCTGGACGCCATCGGCGACGAACTGGAGAACCCCTTCGGCCGCGACGAGAACGACCTCCCCACCGACGCCATGGTGCGCACCATCGAACGGGAAATCCTCGCCACCCTCGGTCATCGCGAATTGCCGCCGGTGCTGGAACCGGTGGATTTCGTCCTCAGCTGATGGGCGACGCCGGGTTGGCGTACGCAAGCTGCCCAACACGGTTATGACGACGCAAGCGCCGCCAACATTCAATAGAGCCTCCTTATCACCCATTCAGCACAGGTGATTGGACGCGGACACGTGCGCGCCATAGCCTTGAACGGCAATTGATCCCACAAGCCTCTGGAAAGCGGATGGACACCCTCAAGAAAGACTGTTCGATCCTGCTCCTGGCCGGCGGCCAGGGCTCACGCATGGGCGGCCGGGACAAGGGCCTGGTGCCCTGGCTGGGGCGGCCGCTGATCGCCCACCTGCACCAGGTCGTGCGACCGCTGACGGATGACCTGATCATCTCCTGCAATCGCAACCAGTCACGCTATGCCGCCTATGCCGACCAACTGGTGGGCGACGACGAGGCGGGCTTCCCCGGCCCACTGGCCGGCGTCCTGGCGGGGTTGCGCAAGGCCCGCCACCCCTGGACCCTGCTGCTGCCCTGCGACGCCCCTAATGTCAATCGCCAACTCCTCCAGCCCCTGCTGGAGGGCCGTGCCGATGCGGCCCGCCGCCCGCTGATGGTCAGGCAGGGCAAGCAGTGGCAGCCGATGTTCAGCCTGCTGCCAGACTGTCTCCTGCCGGAGCTGGAAGCCGCCTGGCGGCGCGGCGAGCGCAGCTTGCTGCGGATCCTGCTGGCCGCCGGCGCCCAGGCGTTCGACCGTGCCGAGGACGACCCGCGCCTGCAGAATTTCAACACGCCGCAGCACCTCGACGCCCGGCCGTGCCCAGCGCCACAGGCGTCCTGACTCTCCCAAGGTGGCGCCATGGACATCAAGCAACTCAAGTTTCTCATCGCCCTCGAGCAGACCCGCCACTTCGGCCAGGCCGCCGCGCTCTGCCACATCACCCAGCCCACGCTGTCGATGCGCCTGCGCAACCTGGAGGACGAGCTGAACCTGGTCCTGGTGAAACGTGGCCAGCGCTTCGAAGGCTTCACCGAAGCGGGTGAACGCATACTCGCCTGGGCACGCACGCTGCTGGCGGCCCATGACGGCCTGCAGGCCGAGGCCGCCAGCTGCCGCGGCCAACTGGTGGGCAGCCTGCGCCTGGGCATGGTGCCGTTGGCCAGCTTCAACCCGGCGCACCTGCTCAAGCCCCTGGCCGAGCGCTATCCCGAGCTGCGCTTCCAGCTCTCGTCGCTGAGTTCGGAGCAGATCATCGACGGCCTCGGGCGCAACCAGCTGGACCTGGGCCTGTGCTACCTGGACCAAGTCAACAGCAGCTATTTCGAGGTGATCGCGCTGGCCTCGACCCGCATGGGCCTGCTGCACGACACCCGCTACTTCTCGTTCGAGCAGGCGGAGCTGAAGTGGGAAACCCTCGGCGAACTGCCACTGGGGCTGCTCAACAGCGGCATGCATTTCCGCCAGTCCATCGACCTGAGCTTCCGCAGCCGGGGGCTGGACCCGACCCCGCTGCTGGAAAGCGAATCCAGCTTCCAGCTCATCCAGGCGGTCAGCGCCGGCATCTGCTGCGCCATCATGCCGCTGGCCAACGGCCTGGAGGAGCTGAGCGAGCACCTGCGCGTGATCCCCATCGCCGAGGCCAGCGTCCATGCGCCCCTCGGGCTGGTCCTGCGCCGCACCGAACCGCGCTCTGCCCTGGCCGAGAAGTGCTTTGCCGAAGCCAGGGCGATCTTTGCCAGCGACTGAAAACGCTGGCTCAGGGCGCCACGTAGGGCTCGATGAACCGGCAGCCGAGCAGATCGTCCAGCCGCTTGCCGTCGCTCATGCGGCGAAACAGTCCCGGGGTCATCCAGGGCGCGTAGCCATCGACATTGGGAGCGCCCAGTCCGTCGACCAGATCCTGGATCAGCAGGGTGCGGGTTTCGAAGGAGATGCGCGTGAGGCCGCTGCTGTTGCCGACACCTGCGTGGGCATGGGCGCCGGAGAAGGCGATCAGCTCACCCGGCTCGATCAGCACCGGCACGCCCTCCTCCGCCGGTTGCCCGAGCAGATGAGGAATGGCCTCGTCGGCATCCACCGAGTTGCGCCCAGCGCTATGAGAGCGCTGAAGGATCGCCTGCATGTCGAAGTCCGCGCTGGTGTTGGGCAACGGCTGGCGCCACAGGTCGGGGTAGATGGCGAAGGTGCGTTCCGCCGAGACCGGGTAGATGGGCGCCCACCAGTTGGTCTGGCTGTAGAGATTGGAGCCCCAGGTATCCCGGTGGAAGGCGATGGTGGCGGTGGTCCGCGAACGGGGCAGTGCCTGGCCGGCGTCCTGGTGCGGCTGGAAGCGCAGGTACAAGCGATCGCAGGCGAGATGTTCGGCATCGAACCCCAACCCCTCCAGCAGCCCGCGCCAGAGCCGCTGCACCTCGCTCGAACGAGCGAACTCCTGCTGGCACTGGGCGAAGCACTGGGTCTGCCGGGCGTGGGAAAGGTGCAGGTGGATTTCTAACGGGCTGTGGGGATGCAGACGCGTCTCCAGCAACTCGCGGGTGAAGGCCACCAGTGCGGCCATGGCCGGTTGCCGGCCGAAGCGCAGGATGTCCCCGGCGTAGACACGCGACTGGAAACCGTGCGGGTCGAAGGGCGTGGCGAGCGAGCTGTACATGGGGACTCCATCCGGGGTGGCCTGAACCTCGACTCTAGGAGCCATCGGTGCGTGGAAACAGCGGCAGAACGCGCCACGAAAAGCGGATCAGCCTGGCGATCTGACGGGGAACCGGGCGCCCCGACTGACGCTGGCTAGGCTTTGCAGGTGCCGCACCCACTTCATCGATGGAGAAGGTCATGCCTGCCAAGCCGAACATCCTGCTGGTCCATGGCGCCTGGGGCGATGCCTCGCACTGGCGTCACCTGATTCCCCTGCTGCTCGATGCCGGCTACAACGTCAACGCCGTGCAGAATCCCCTGACCTCCCTGGCGGACGACATCCAGCGCACCCGCAAGCTCGCCGAAGCCCAGGGTGGCCCCACGCTGCTGGTCGGCCACTCCTACGGTGGCGCGGTGATTTCCGGTGCCGGCCACGCCGCCAACGTGACCGGCCTGGTATTCATCGCGGCCTTCGCGCCGGACGAGGGTGACAGCCTCGGCAGCCTCTTTGCCCGCACGGATCCCCCCGCGGGCGCGGCGGGCATCCGCCCGGACCCGGACGGATTCCTCTGGCTGGCGCGGGACAGCTTCCGCGAGCACTTCTGCGCCGACCTGCCCGAACAGGACGCCCGGATCATGGCGGTGACGCAGAAGCCCATCGCCGCGCGCTGCTTCGAGGACCAGGCAGGCGCCCCGGCCTGGCGCGGCAAACCCAGCTGGTACCAGGTGTCGTCGGGCGATCACATGATCCCGCCCCAGACCCAGGCCTGGATGGCCGAACGCATCAGCGCCAGGAAGACCATCACCCTGGACGCCAGCCATGCCTCGTTGGCCTCGCGTCCGGGGGAGATCTTCGCGCTGATCGAGGAGGCGGCAAGGAGCCTGTAGGGGCGAGTCATTAGTCCGGCACTGGGCTTTTCGTAGGGTGCGCTGTGCGCACCGGTTGCGGGATCGGCCATCGCGCGACCTTCGACCGCTGGTGCGCACGGCGCACCCTACCTATCACTCGCCCCAGACAACCTGAGTCGTAATAGGCAGGGTCGGTTACTGAGGAAATCCGCCGACTACCCGTTCATTGGCGCGTTCGGGTTGTTCAGCGCATAGAGGTAGCAGTCCGCCAGGCTGTGGTCGCCTTCGACGCTGGAGTAGCTGGCGGTGAAGTCGATGGACAGGCCCAGGTGCTGGTACACCCACTTGTCGGTGACGCCCGGCGGCACTTCGGGCACCAGGTCGCTGTCGTTGACCACTCGGTAGGTGGGGATCGCCAGGCCGTTGTAATAGCTGGCGAAGCTCGGGTCGACCACGCGCGGGCTGGCGAAGTTGTAGTGCTGCAGCGGCTGGTCCGGATACGCCGCCTGCAGGTCGAGCACCGCCAGGCTGGACAGCGCGCAACCCAGGCTGTGGCCGCAGACCCAGAGGTTGCCGGCGGGCTTGAGGCCGTCGACGGCTTGCAGGGCCAGGTCGCGCAGCGAGGTATAGAGCTTGAGGAAACCGTCGTGGACCAGACCGACGTTGGGCTGCCACGGGTAGGTGGTCTGCTTGACCTCCAGGTCGTCGACCCAGTCCTGGGCCGACTCGGTGCCGCGGAACACCAGGTAGACCTCGCCATTCGGGTCGCTGGCGGCGAAGCCGAAGGGCTCGGATTCGTTGATGTAGTGCAGCTCGCTGAGGATGCTCCAGACCGGTGCCGAGAAGGTCCAGCCGGTCATGCTCGGCTGCTGCCAGTTGAAATCCTGGGGCTTGCGCGGCTTGTCCTGCTGCAGCCACTGGTCGTACTGGGCATAGGCGGCTTCCACCAGGTTGGCGCATTGCAGCGCCTGGGCCAGGGAGAAAGCCGTGGGGAAGTACATGGGAAGACTGGGCATGGTGGCCTCCTTGCCAGTGGGTTGTGGGGTTCCACTCTAGACCATGCCCGTCCTGCGTACAGCGCGGCCCGTCAGCTTTCCGGGCTGTGCCTCACTCGACGAAGTCGGTGGACATCGACAGGCTCTTCCACTCGGCCAATTCACCTTCCACCAGGCTGTGCTTGTCGGCGATGCGCTGCACCGCGTCGCTGCCCAGGGCGAGGCGCTGCGGCGGGTTGACGGCGTTCACCAGCTCCAGCATGGCGCCGGCGAACTTGCTCGGGTCGCCCGGCTGGGCATGGTTGGCGCCCTCGGCGAAGCGGCGCATGGCGCCCACGGTTTCGTCGTAGTCCGGCAGTTCCAGGGCGGTCTTCACCAGCGACTGGTCGTCGAGGAAGTCGGTGCGGAAGAAGCCCGGCTCGACCACCGTGACCTTGACCCCGAGCGGCGCCAGCTCCTGGTGCAGCGCCTCGCTGAGGCCTTCCACGGCGAACTTGGTGGAGCCGTACACGCCCCAGCCGTAATACGCCTGGTAACCGCCCAGGGAGGAGATGTTGATGACGCGGCCGGAGCGCTGGCGGCGCATGTGCGGCAGCACCGCGCGGGTGACGTTGAGCAAGCCGAAGACGTTGGTCGCGTAGATGCGCTCCACTTCCGCAGCGCTGGTCTCCTCCACCGCGCCGAGGATGCCGTAGCCGGCGTTGTTCAGCAGCACGTCGATGCGGCCGAAGCGCTTGATGCCTTCGGCGACCGCTGCATGCGCGTCGCTTTCGCGGGTCACGTCGAGGCGCACGGCCAGCAGGTTGGGGTGTTCGCCCAGGCGGGCGACGACATCTTCGGGTTTGCGCGCGGTGGCGATCACCGCATCGCCCACTTCGAGCGCCTTGGCGGCGATCAGGGCACCGAGACCACGGGAAGCACCAGTAATGAGCCAGGTACGCATAGCAACTCTCCTGTGTGGGAACCCGCACCGCGCGGGCTTTCTGTTTGAGTTGCAGCCACTTTAAATCCGCGTTACTCCTGCGATAATCCCAAGAAAATGGCATGGGCTATTGAGCAGGACTCAGCAATGAAACCCGTTTCCGCCGCCGATCTCGGCATCTTCCTCAGCATCGCCGCCCACCTCAGCTTCAGCCGCGCCGCCATCGAGCTGGGCCTCTCGCCCTCAGCCCTGAGCCACGCCCTGCGGGCCCTGGAGGAACGCCTGGGAGTACGGCTGTTCAATCGCACCACCCGCAGCGTGGCCCTGACCGAAGCCGGCGAGCGCCTGTACGCCCGCATCCGACCGGCCTTCCGCGATATCGACGACGCCCTGGACGACCTCAACCAGTTCCGTGAGACGCCTTCGGGAACCTTGCGCATCAACGCCGGGCGCGCCGCGGCGCAACTGGTATTGCTGCCCCTGGCCGCCCGATTCCTCGAGGCCTTTCCGGACGTGACCCTGGAAATCTCCAGCGACGATGCGCTGGTGGACGTGGTGTCCGGCGGCTTCGACGCCGGCGTGCGCTTCGGCGAGCGACTGCAGGCGGACATGGTGTCCCTGCCCATCGGCCCCTACATGCGTTCCGTGGTGGTGGCGGCACCGGAATTCTTCGAGCGCCACGCGCTGCCGCAAAAACCCGAGGACCTCCATGGCCTGCCCTGCATCCGGCACCGCTTTCCCAGCGGCAACCTGTACCGCTGGGAATTCGAGCGTGGCGGCATGCAACTGGAGATCGAAGTGGAGGGTCCGCTGACCCTGGGGGATGTCGGCCTGATGGTCGGACCCGCGCTGGAGGGCGTGGGGCTGGCTTATGTATTCGAGGACATGGTGGCCGAACACGTCGCCGCCGGCCGCCTGGTGCAGGTCCTGGAAGACTGGTGCCCCTACTACCCCGGCCTGCACCTCTACTACCCGAGCCGTCGCCAGGTACCGGCGACGCTCAAGGCCTTCATCGAGTTCGCCCGCGCTGCGCGGCAGGAAAAGTAAAAATCCACGTTCGTAGAGCGTGGACTTGCTTTGGGCCCCCTAGTAAGGGGGGCATCTCGGATGCAGGCTATCAACTGACGCATAGCCCCGTAGGATGGGTGGAGCGGAGCGATACCCATGCGGACAGAGCTGATGGGTATCGCAGGCTCGCGGAACGCCGCCCGACCCATCCTACAAAAGCTCCGACTTGTAGTGGTCAACCCATCCCGGACAGTGGGTTGAGTTTTTCTTCGGCCACCGCAGGCGGTAGCCCGTCGTTGTACTGATGCGGCCTGATCCAGTTGTAGCGGTGCATCAGGTAATGGCTGACGTCCCGCCGGGCCTCCTGCGCCGTCAGGTAGCCCGTCGACGGGATCCACTCCGACTTCAGGCTGCGGAACAAGCGCTCCATTGGCGAATTGTCCCAACAATTCCCCCGACGACTCATGCTCTGCTGCATCCGGTAGCGCCAGAGCCGTTGCCGGAACAGGCGACTGGCGTACTGGCTGCCCTGATCCGAATGGAACAGCACCTG
>NZ_SSOJ01000136.1 GCF_029871205.1 Pseudomonas sp. BN417
GTGCCATTGGCCGTTTTCCAGATACGCGGCGCCATAGAAGCCGGCCAGCAGCAGGACGCCATCACGGGCGGAGAGATGGCCCGCGCTGATTTGTGCAAAAGCAGGGATATTGGCCTTCACCAACTGGTCGCCGACAATCCACCATACGCCGTAGTCGTTGGTGCACCAGACACGGTCCTCGTACCAGACCATATCTTTAAACGCGAGACTGATGAGTTCCTTGCTCTCTACCTTCTTCCAGGTGTCGCCTCGGCCCACAAATGTGTGGCCTTCGTAGCCGCTGATATAAACACGGCCATCAGCACCACAGCAGACTGTCTCTAAGAAAAGATTACTTGGGAAATCGACTGGCCGCCACGATCCTCCATTGAAGTGCCATACATCACCATACCCGCCAACAGCATAAATATCATCTTGAGAAAACCCATCCAAATCTCTGAAACCTATTCTTCTACGCTCATCTTGAAATGGGATGCTATCGTTATACCAAGCCCATTCATTCCTATTTTTTCTAAATCCAACTGTCCTCATTCCTCCAGCAGCATACAACGTCCCCGTTATATTTTTTAATTTAAAAACACCTCCCCGCGTCTGCTTGAGAATATTTTCCTCCATGCCAGCTTCACCGCTTCCTATCGCGTAGGTCTGCCCACTTATTGATGTTAGGATTAACTGTTCTTTCGGAGTCTTCGATATTTCGATGGTTGAAATATCAAAGCCGTTAAGGGTTGCATGTCCCCACTGCGATTCTTGCGGGTTCGACATGAAGTTTGTTATAACTCGTAGCGTCAAGGCGGTATCGTCGGGATATCTACCTTCATCTTTCCAGTCAGTCCACTGCGTACAGTCTTCGCGAGCAATGAAATAAAATATTTCTCTGCTCCTGATCTCGCAGTCAACGATGTTGTAGCCGAGGATGTCTTTGGAAAAATCGGCCGTTGGCATCATGTCAGTTAGTCCAGTCCTTGAACTCATGCCAGCGAGCTTGCAGCACACCGTCGTACAGGCCTTCGGCCTTGCAACGGTCGACCATTTCGCCGTAGCTGAAAATCTGGTGCCACTGGCCGTTTTCGAGGTAGGCGGCACCGTAGAATCCGGCCAGCAGCAGGACGCCATCACGGGCGGAGAGATGACCTGCGCTTATGCGGGCAAAGGCAGGGATATCGGCTTTCATCAACTGGTCGCCGACAATCCACCACACCCCATAGTCGTTGGCGCACCAGACACGGTCCTCGTACCAGACCATGTCCTGGAACGCGAGGCTGATGTCTTCCCGGGTTCTGATTTTCTTCCACGTATCACCTCGACCCACGAAGGTATGGCCTTCATAGCCACTGATATAGACGCGGCCATCGTCACCGCAGCAGATCGTCTCGATGGTTAAGTTGCTCGGGAAGTCAATGCGACGCCATTGCTGCCCGTTGAAGTGCCAGACATCGCCTTTGCCGCCTGCGGCATAGATATCATTACTGGCGAATCCATCCAAAGCGTCAAAACCTGCCGTAAGCGCCTCCGAATCCATGTCAAAGGGCACATCTTTTGTCAGCCAATCCCATTGATTCTTCCCCTTTCGTATACCGGCGACTCTTCCACTACCGGCAACATAAAGTTGACCTTCAATCGTTTTGAACCTTGCCAAGATTCCACGGAGATCATTTCTAATATCTGCTTGTATCTCGTCGTCGCCCCCGCCGAGGACGTATATTTGGCCGGTTAAAGATCCGGCGATGAATTGCTCTTTTGGAACGACGGAGACTCCACCTGTGAGCCTAGAGAATCCGCGTAGCCGCACATGCCCCCATTGGCGAGATGGCTCTTCTGTTTTGATGAATACTAATACTCTTTTATAGAGTGATTCTTCGCTCGGATAGCTACCTTCTTCTTTCCAGTCCGTCCACTGCGTGCAATCTTCACTTGCAATAAGGTAAACAATTTCCTTATTTCGCACTGTGCAGTCAGAGAGTCTGTAGCCTAAGAGTCGTTTTGAAAAATCAGCTGTTGAAATCATCTCAGTTGGCCTAGTCCTTGAACTCATGCCAGCGGGCCTGCAGGACGCCGTCGTACAGGCCTTCGGCCTTGCAACGGTCGACCATCTCGCTGTAGCTGAAAATCTGGTGCCATTGGCCGTTTTCCAGATACGCGGCGCCATAGAAGCCGGCCAGCAGCAGGACGCCATCGCGGGCGGAGAGATGGCCCGCGCTGATTTGGGCAAAGGCTGGGATATCGGCTTTCATCAACTGGTCGCCGACAATCCACCACACTCCGTAGTCGTTGGTGCACCAGACACGGTCCTCGTACCAGACCATATCTTTAAACGCGAGACTGATGAGTTCCTTGCTCTCTACCTTCTTCCAGGTGTCGCCTCGGCCCACAAAGGTATGGCCTTCGTAGCCGCTGATGTAAACGCGACCATCGCCACCGCAGCAGACTGTTTCTAAATAGAGATTGCTTGGAAAATCGACCCGGCGCCACAAGCCACCATTGAAATGCCATACATCTCCTACCCCTCCGACGGCATACAGATCATCTCGGTCGAATCCATCCAAATCATCGAACCCTGAAACCCTAGAATCCTGCTCTTTATTAAATGGAATGCTTTCGCTATGCCAATGCCAGTCATTTTTCTGCTTCCGAAATCCGACAGTTCGCTGCCCCCCTGCGGCATAAAGGGTATCCGAGATGGTTTTTAGTTTAAAAACCCCACCTCGTGTCTGCTTCAATATACTGTTTTCCATACCCGCTTCGCCGCTTCCAACGGCATATAACTGGCCGCTGATTGAGCTCACGATCAGTTGTTCCTTTGGCTTTAATGACACTGCGGCATCTGCAATATCAAATCCAGTCAGAGTTGCGTGCCCCCACTGGGAGTCTTTTGGTTTGAAGCTGAAGTCCGATATGACTCGAAGTATTAAGGTAGTATCATCTGGATAACGCCCAACATCCTCCCAGTCCGTCCACTGCGTATAGTCTTCGCGGGCAAGAAAGTAGAATTTATCCCTACTCCTGACTACGCAATCAACGATGTTGTACCCCAAGAGCTCTTTGCTGAAATCTATCGGTTCCATCATGATTTAATCCATCCCTGTGCTGCCCCGGCGTCAGTCCTTGAACTCATGCCAGCGGGCTTGCAGGATGCCGTCGTACAGGCCTTCGGCCTTGCAGCGGTCGACCATCTCGCTGTAGCTGAAAATCTGGTGCCATTGCCCATTTTCCAGATACGCGGCGCCATAGAAGCCGGCCAGCAGCAGGACGCCATCACGGGCGGACAGGTTTCCCGAGCTGACTTTGGCAAGCGCGGGAATATCGGCGGGAACTATCTCGTCATTGATAATCCACCACACGCCGTTGTCGTTGGTGCACCAGACGCGGTCTTCGTACCAGACCATGTCCTTGAAGCCCAATGGAATGACTTCCCTTCTCTTTACCGGCTTCCAGGTGTCCCCGCGGCCGACGAAGGTCAGGCCTTCGTATCCACCGATGTAGACCCGGCCGTCCGCACCGCAGCACATGGTTTCAATCGTTACGTTGCTGGGGAAGTCGACCCGTCTCCAGATTTTCCCGTTGTAATGCCAAACGTCACCTTTCCCACCGGCGGCATATATGTCTTCTTGAGAGAAGCCATCTATAGCGTCAAACCCAGCTGTAGAAACTTCGCTATCCATGTCATAAGGAACATTCTCGGACAGCCACTTCCATTGGTTTTTTCCTTGACGCAAGCCAACCATTCTGCCGCTACCTGCCACGTACAGCTCATCATCGATAGTTGCGAATCTCTCCAGTGTTCCTCGCAGCTTTTCACCTATTTCATCTTGAATTTCATTGTCTCCGCTCCCAAGTGCAAATATCTGTCCAGTGAGGGACCCTGCAATAAACTGCTCCTTAGGGGAGTATGAAACCCCTGAAGTCAATCTCGAAAAGCCCTTTAACGTGGTATGCCCCCATTGCTTCGCAGGCTCTTTACTGCTCATGAAGGTAAGAACTCGCTTGTAAAGAGATCTCTCGCTTGGGTAGTCACCTTGCTCCTTCCAATCAGTCCATTGGGTGTAGTCTTCCCGAGCGATAAAGTAGAAGAAGTCCCTCCTTCTGACCTCGCAATCGACGACGTTGTAGCCGAGCAGTCGTTTCGAAAAATCTTGAGCTGAAATCATTTTTGGCCTCTAGTCTGCGATTACATCAGTGTCTTGATTTGCGCTCTCGCTTGCGTCCGTACTGTTCTTTCCTGAGTGGGCATTGAGATTTTTCTCGTCACCTTTGTTGCAGGACTTATAGTATTCATCGAGCTGAGCTTGCAGGCACTTCTCAGAGCAATCTCCTGCACCTGCCTCTTGGACGGCTTCAATTGCAGCATCCCGCATTTGCTTGTAGGAAACAGGCGTTCCATTCGGTAGTTTTCGGCGCTGCAGTTTTCCTTCAAGTTTTGTATGTGCCTTTCCATGACTTCCATGGGAGTTATTTACCCCCTCGACACACATGGATGGAGCATCCTTGTGCTTTCCCTTGTAGCAATCGTTGCCCTTGAATACCGCGCCGGGAATAACATGGTGTCCCGTCTGTCCGGGGCAACAACCCTTTCCTGATTTGGCTGCCCTGGCGGCGCTTGTCTGCCTGTAGGGAACCAGCATGCATTTTCTTGCGCGCAAACATGGACTTCTGGCTGCTTGAGCACTCATAAGGTCCGCCATGAACTTGTCAGGCGACTTTGTGTACTCCCCCAACTTCTCTTTCGCTTTTTCCTTGAGCTTATCCAAATCCATCAGGTCATCCAGAATTTCCTGGCCCTCTGGACCAAGCGCCTTGGCAATATCCGCGGCGGTACTTACAACGTCCGTAATAGTCCAGGCTGCCATGGCACCTGTGACAACAAGCCCGATCCCAGTAGCTCCTGCAGCGCCACCTATCAAGTTCTTGAGAACGGAGCGAGCCGCCAAGCCCCCCAGCTTTCGGATAACAAACCAGCGCCCCATGCGCTCATAGGCCAAGTCCACCAACTCGCCGAAAATCTTCTTGCCCAAACTAACGGGGTCCATTGAGATTATGTCGGCCAGTTCATTGACTTGTTTTTTTGCGTCTTCGAATGCTTTAACTCCATTCATCGGCTTGACCCACAATCCATCGCAGTAGTCATCCACCCACGAGTTCATGCCGCCATGCTGCCGCTTGTACTTCATCGCCTTTTTCGCGGCATCGTCAGGAATCGAAGCAATGTTCTCCAAGCGCTTGCCCAAACTGCGCTTCCTGGCGTTGGGAGCTTTTCTCTTTTCCGCGTCTTCGGCCTTTTTTTCTTTACACTTCTTGGCGATATCTTCCCTGTCTTTCTTGCAGGCATCGCCTGGCATGCGCTCGCTGATGTACTGCTGCTGAAGTGCGTTTGCCGGATTACTGTGGTTATGCGTCACCCAGTCCAGGTGGCGGGTTACGCACAGGCCTTCGACCTTGACGTTGGGCGACCAGCTGACGAAGTAACACTTGCCCTTGATCTTGCCGGAGTTGATGCCTTTCTTGAGCCCCGGCGTGGCGGGCTCGTCGCCGGTGCTGGTGCGGAAGTAGGACTTGTGCTGCAGGGCGATTTCCATGCCCGCGATGAACACGGTGCGGCTGCCGTTGCTGATGTCGCGGGCAAAGCAGGTGTTCGGATACGGAATGGGCACGCCGCCTGCCGGCGGGGTGGGCGGCGAGAAGCAGGTGTCGGGGAATGCCGCGCTGGATTTGCCGTCCGCGGATTTCGAGGCTATCTCGTTGTCGTTGGCATAGACGTGGTGGGCCATGGGAGCTCCGTGCTGTCGGCTCAGGCCACGCGCGCAACCAGCGCGGCGCGGGCCTGCTGTGGCGTGGACAGTTGGATGAGGGTGTTGACGCCGGGGGCGCGGCTGATGCGGGACAGGTGCCACGCATAAGCGAGCATGAAGGGGCCGAAGGCGGCGCCAATGTGGCCCAGGCAGTTGGCCGGTTGAATGAACTGGTGCTCCGCCGGCAGATCGGCGCGCAGCAACCGGCCCCAGGCGTAGGACGACTCCTCGAAGAAGAATTCCTCTCCGGCCAGGTCGGCCAGACGCAGGTCCACCTGGTGCGCCTGGATGCCGGCCTGTGCCAGGGCGGCCTCGATGGCGGCGGCCAAGCCTTTGCCGTAGCACGGTGCGCGCGACAGCAAGGTGGCCGGCTCCTGCGCTTGGGCACTGCCGACGATGTCCAGCCCCGGCGGCTGGCCCGCGCGCGTTTCCGGCACGGGGCCCAGTAGAAGCGCAACGGCGGCTTCACCGGGGATGAAGCCAGACGGCTGGTCTTCGGTGAGCAACCGGTCCTGCTGTAGGGCCTGGGCGATATCGGGTGTATTGAGCCAGGAGTCCAGCGCGAGCAGCAGGACATGGCTGGCGTGCTGCTTGTGGATGAGCTGCGCGGCCAGGGCAAGAGCGCTGGCGCAGTCGGTGACCTCCCCGCCGATGTGGGCGTAGTAGGGCTTGGTGTCTGGCCGGTAGTGGGCGAGGCTGCGCCGCAGGCACGTCACTGCCAGCCCGCTGTGATAGCTGCTGCGTTGCTCGGGGCACAGGAGGATGCAGGTGACGCGCTCGGGCAGTCGGGTGCGTGCGCCGGCCACGTGCAGGCATTCCTCGATGGCCATGTCCAACAAATCCGCAAGACGCGCGTGGCCACCGGTCAGGGTTTCATTGCCTGGAGCCGGATGTGGGATGCGGGCTCCCCGCAGGCTGTTGCCCTGGGCGTCGAAGAAGTGGGTGTCCTGGAAATTGTCCAGCGCTGCGCGCAAGGCGGCGGCGGAGGACGGCAGGCTCATGCCGACGCTGGTCACTGCGCCGGCCGCCAGTAGGTGGAGGGGGATGGGCATATCCGTGCTTTCGGCTATCACAGGTCCAGGTCCTCGAGAATGGGTTTGCGGCTGGCGTCGTCCGTGGCGAAACCCGAGCAGGTGAGGCATCCCCCCTGGCCCATGGCATGGGCTTGCGCGCGTTGCCGGCTGGCCCGGCCGATGCTGAGCAATTCGATTTCGCCGAGGCTGCGCTCGATAGGGTGGCGTGCACGCCAGAGCACACTGAATTCGCCGGCATCGGCGTCTATCGCCACGCAGTCCACGACCGGCTGCAGGACGTGGACCTGGCCGTTGCGCATGGCCAGGCTCATGCCCAGCGCCAGGCCGGGCATCTTGAAGCGGATATTGGAGCGCTCGGGGTGCAGATTGATGAGGCGGACCGGTTCACCTCCCTGCGGATAGGGCACTTGCTGGTCTTCGGGGGCGCATTGGCAAAAGCGCGGGTCGAAGTCGGCTGGCAGCAAGGGGAAGGTGGTGTTGCGCCAGTCTTCGTCGTAGGTGCCGGCATAGTGGCGGCGCGGCGTCCAGTTGCGTCCAATCGGCCCGAACGACCACGGGTGGTGCTGCTTGAAGTGATGCAGGATGGGACGGCCTGGCTGCTCCAGGTTGGGCACTGGTATGCGCTGGTCCATCAGGGCATATACGTGGCGTTCGGTGGCGAAGCCGCAGCCGATGGGGTTGGTCTCGTAGGCTGTGCCCGTCGGGTCGGTATCCGAGGGCGGCCAGGTGCCCCCGAAGGCACGGCCGTAGGTGATGGGCATGGAGACGAAGCGCTCCGGGTCCGACGGGCGAAAGCCCAGCAGGAATTGCTTCCAGTAGCGGTTGCCGACGATGCGAACGCGCTTGGCGCAGTCACCGAATTCGAAGCCCGCTTCGAGCTCGTAAACCGAGCGTTTGCCGGGCGCATAGGCCGTGGCCTTGAGCACAACGTCGCAGTGCGATCGAAACAAGGCGTAGTCGCACTCGAAGAAAGGGTTGCTCAGACCCGGCTCGCCTTCGAACACATCAGTGGTCAGGATGGGCGTTTGCTGATCGGCCAGTTTGGGGGGCAGTTCGGACGATGGCGGTATGGTGTAGGTCGCCTTGGCCAGGGCGACGACAAAGCGCTGGCCTGACGGGTCGATGGCCAGGGTGGCCTCGGCCTGCATGCGGGTGTCGTTGATGATTTCCATGGCGGCCTCAGTTGAGCTTGATCGAGGCGCCGCGGACGCGGTTGAGCCCGGTGGCATGGCTGATGAGCGTGGTGCCGCGCAGTTCGATGCGACCGTCCCGTGTCAGGCGCAGGGAGGCCTTGCCACAATGCAGGGCGATTTCCTTGGCATGTTCGATACGCAGGCTTTCACCGTCGTCCTGCACCTGTGCTCCGCCTGAGTGCGTAAGCGTCAGCACGTTGTGATGCAGCATGCCCATCAGGATGGGATTGTCCCGGTTGCCGGCGCCGAACATGACTGCACATTGGGTGCCTACCTGGTCTTCTGAGAGCGGACACAGCGAGACGGCGGGGCGAGGCTCCGGCAGGAGGTCGGGCACCATGACCAGCGGCGTGCCGTTGTCGTCGATGTCGGCAAGCCAACCAATCAGGACACCATCGACGCGTGTGTTGCGGGCCGAGACCTCTGCCTGGCGGCGCAGCATGGCGTCGAGCAGCCTGCCCTGTCCGGAGGCCCCCTGCTGGAGTGGAGTCTTGTCTCCCATGTCGTTGGCAAGTTGTTCGCCGAGGGGCCTCTGCTTGGGCTCGGACATCAGTCAGTTCTCCTTGATGTTCTTGGCCTTCAGGATGATTTCGCCCTTGGCGGTGTAGCGTTGGTCGCTACTGGCATCCACCTCGATGTCAACACCCTTGAGGAGGATGGTGCCGTCGGCCTTCATGACCAGGCTGGACTTGCCGACGGTGATGGAGAACTCCTCGCCGACGGTGGTGCTGTAGGTCTGGCCGACGAGGATCGATTTGTTGATGCCGACCTGTTCGGACTGGCTCAGGCCCACGGAGGTGTTCATGGCTGCGCCGACGCTGGTCTGGTAGGCCGCGCCGATGCTGAGGAACTTGGCCATGCCGATGGTTTCGATCTTGGTCTTGGCGACGGTTTCGGTCTTGTGGCCGCCGATGGTGACGCGGCGGTTGCGGCCGATCTCGATGGTCTCGTTCTTGCCCACGTCTTCCTTGCGGTGCCGGCCGATGGAGATGGTTTCGTCGTTGCCGACATCCTCCTTGCGGTCGTGGCCGATGGAGACGGTCTCGTCGTTGTCCACGCGCTCGCTACGGTCATGGCCGACGAAGGTGGTCTCGTCGTTGTTGACGATGTTGTTCTGGTCCTTCTGGGCGTGGATGAAGACCTCTTCCTGCCCGGCCTCGTCCTCGTAGCGGATTTCATTGAAGCCATCGCCCTTGTGGGTCTGGCTCTTGATGCTCATGCGCGTCTTGTTGGCCGGCAGCTCGTAGGGCGGCAACTGCAGGGCGTTGTAGGTCCGGCCCGTGATGACGGGCTGGTCCGGGTCCCCATCGAAGTTGCTGACGATGACCTCCTGGCCGATGCGCGGGATGGCCATGTGGCCCCAGAGCGCGCCCGCCCAGTTCTGCGACACCCGTATCCAGCAGGAGCTGTGCTCGTCGTTCCTGCCTTCGCGGTCCCACGGGAACTGCACCTTCACCCGGCCGTACTCGTCGCAGTAGATTTCCTCGCCCGGTGGGCCGACCACGGTGGCCTGCTGCGGGCCGTCGATGCGCGGCTTGGACAGCGGCTCGGCGCGCCACTCGGCATCGTCCGGCACCAGGGTGGCGGTGCTGCTGTAGTGCGTGCCCTGGGCGGCGTCGGCGCTTTCCTCGGCCTGGCTGGTGTACTGCCTGCCATGGTGCTCGATGCGCACCGGGCGCCAGCCGCGGTTCATGTCCGCACGTGGGTGGCCGATGAGGTCGAAGGCGATGCCCGGCACCAGGCGCGCGTCGTCGCCCTCGACGGTGGCTTGGCGCACATCGCCGCGGTGGCCGCGCAGGCGGTCCTGGGTGAAGCCCTCGCCCGCCGCGCTCTTGTAGCGCCCGGGGTAGTCGTAGCGCTCATAGCCGCGCGCCTGGTGCACCAGGTAGTCGCCATCGCGCTTGGTCTGCTGGTGGTAGCGCGGGTTCTTGAAGTCGTAGTCGCGTTGGGTCTGGCGCGCGGTGCGCACGTTCTCGCTGTAGGCGAAGCTGCGCAGCGCCGGGCGTGGGCGGTCGCCGCCGGCCATGGGGTTGTACTCCACCGGCAGGCCCGCCTGCTTGCCGAATATCCACAGGCGGTCGCAGTGGATGAGGCGGTGGCCCTCGGCGCTGTGCTGGAAGCCGTAGAAGAACCCTTCCTCGCGCATGATGCGTTCGACGAAGTGGTAGTCGGTGTCGCCGGCCTGCACGCAGTACTCGCGCGGTTCGTGGGGGTTGGTGACCTTCTGCTCGTAGTCCAGGGTGATGCTGTGCTTCTTGAGCACGGCCTGGGCGATGTCGGGCACAGAGAGGGTCTGGAAGATGCGCCAGTCCGAGGCCAGCTGCAGGCGGGTCAGACGCGGCTCCACGGTGGCGCGGTAGCGGGTGCGGCGAAAGCCGGTATCACCTTGGACGAAGGCCGAGACGGTGCCGTGGACGAAGCGCACCGGCTGGCCGCCCTGCCAGATGGTGAGCAGCCCGGGGCCGTCGAGCACCTGGCCGAAGTCGACGGCCGGGTTGGCGCAGCTCAGGTCGACGTCCAGCTTGAAGGTCTCGGACAGGCCTTCGTTGAGGTGGAACTCGACCACCTCGAAGTCGTCGCTGCCGGCGAGGAAGGTGAAGCGCAAATCGGATTGAACGGCCATGGGAAATCCTTGCCGGACCGCTGCCGGCCCAGTGCTCCTTGTGCAAGAGGGAGCAACCGGCGCGCGTAGCGCCGGTTGCCGGATATGCCTGGGGGTTAGGCTTCCTGGGGCTTGCGCCAGTCGTCAGAGGCTTCGGTGCCGGCGATGGCATGGGTCCAGGTGATCTTGCGGTAGGCCATGGCGACCTTGACCAGTTGGGTATACGCAGCCTTGCTCGGGTCCTGCGCGTGCGGCAGGACGGTGTTGATGTTGACGACGGTGGCGTCTTCGAGCTTGGTGGTGAAGAAGTGCTCCTGCTTGCCCTCGGTGGAGGTGCGGTACCACTTCACTTCCACTTCCGGAAGCATTTCGCCAGAGGCCAGGGCTTGATACAGCAGCGGGGTGGCCTTGTTCAGCGGCGCGGTGAAGATAAAGGGCTTGTGCACGCGCTGGCCGGAAGGCTGGCCGCTCTGCGGGTCGGTCGGGGTGGCGATCAGGTGCTCGATTTCCTGGACCAGGATCTGGTCCTCATGGCCTTCCTGGTAGACGTTGCCCACGGAGTCGGCAGTGAAGGCGCCCTGGGTGATGTTGCCCTGGGTCTTGCCCTGGATGCTGATATAGGCGGGAGTTGGCATTGGCTGCTTCCTTGTATCGTTGAGGTGAAGGCCCTGAGGGCCGCGCGCCATCGGTGATGACAAGGGGGGTATCGCAATCGCCGTGCCA
>NZ_SSOJ01000137.1 GCF_029871205.1 Pseudomonas sp. BN417
CTTCGCGGTAGGGGCGCTGGGCGTCGAAGCGTTCTTCTTCCCTCAGGCGCGGAATCACCTGCTGGGTGATCCACTGGCGGATGCCGCGGTTTTCCGGGTGGTAGTAGAGGATCAGCACGGCATAGACGCCGGACTCGCCGATCAGCAGTTCCTGCTCGAAGTCGCCATGGCCGTTGCGCATCCAGGCGCGTTGCAACTGGTCCTCGTCCAGATTGCGCTGCACCCGTTCGGGGAGATGCGCGTGGTTGATCAGCCGGGCCAGGTCGCTGGCGGCAAACCAGGGCTCTTCATCCAGCAGCACGGCGCGCAGTTGGCGCTTGTGGCGGACGAACCGGGCGGGCATCAGGACTTCGGCGTCCGGGGGAGGGGCGGGGTAAAACTGGGGGAAATCGGGCATATCCATTACCTCTGCTTGATTAAACAGCTTTCCTAGGGCTGTTGGCGTCGGGAGCTAAGAAACCCCAAGCAGAGGGCCGGGCGTATTCCCCTTTCGGGTCTTGTATTAGCCCACTCCCGACAGAGCAGAGTTTGTGCGTGCGCGAGTATGCCGCAGGCACAAAAAAGCCGCTGGACTATCGGGAGCGGTCTTGCCGCTGCTTGAGTAAGCGTTTCTTAGGCGCCAGAGACAGAGGCTATGGGCGGAGCGGGGGAGGGGCAATGCCGTTGGGGTGTGGGAATTGGCTGATCAGCGGCCGCGAAGGGGGGCGTGGCAGTGGATACCAGAAGTGTTTGGATTGGACCTTGTGTAGAGCGAGAGTCCTTGAGGTGGATTTCCGCCTTGGGCCGGCGGATCAATGGCGGAAACGGGGATCTTGGCTTCAAACGTTCAGCGCAGCAGATTGGATCCTTGGCCCCGCCCCGACAACGGTCGCGGGAGCGAGCTATAACGATACGTAGGCCGGTGGGTGTCAACACCACGCGTTCCGGCCCGGAGACTCGGAGGCGGCCTCACCAATCTACCGATCGGCTTTTTATCGACAGAGGCGAGGGTAGGCAGGGGACTTTCAGACCTGGACCGCAACCAGGGCACGAGGGTAGCTGTATGCCGAGTGACATGAGCGGGGGCTGTGGCCAACCGCCGGCGCGGTTAGAGGTCCGACTTCTTGGTGGAGTCGAGATAATCCTGGACGGCCGGCGTATTCGCGCCTTCAACTCGCTCCGCTTGCAACGGTTCCTGGCGTTGATCGTGTTGCGAAGAGACCCGCAACACCGCTCAAGACTCGCGTTCGAGCTTTGGCCCGACTCCGACGAGCCACAGGCGCGCACCAATCTCAGAAAGCTACTCCACGACTTCCGTCATTCCCTTCCCGATATCAGTAAGTTCGTCGAGATCGACAACGAGATTGTGTGGTGGATTGCGACTGGGCCGAGCGAGGTCGACGTGCTGAGGTTCCAGGATGCCATGACCGCGGGTGATTTCGAGCTCGCTGCGCGCCTCTATTCGGGCGATCTCCTACCAGCTTGTTATGACGACTGGGTCCTGGACGGGCGAGCGAAACTTCGAGCGCAGGCGTATGGGGCTCTCGTGCGGCTGACAGAAGAGGCTGCGGAGCGCGGCGACCACAAAACCACGCTCAGGTATACCCAACGCATCATCGACCTTGAGCCAACCGATGAAGCAGCCGTTCGAATTCAGATGGAAGCGTATCTCGCGCTTGGCGATAGAGCCGCTGTGCTGCGCGCCTATCACCGGTACGCAGAGGCGCTTGAGCGTGACCTCGCGCTGGCTCCGGGCGAGGCGATCAGAGCCATGTACCAACAGCTCCGGGCTGGAACACTCAACCGTGACGAGGTGCAGGGCAAGGACCTGTCACCCGTGGCCGAATCGCCTTTCGTCGGCCGCGAACTCGAATGGAAGCAGCTCAACGAGGCATGGAACGCGGCACGGGCGGGTCGGGCACATTTCTTGTTGGTGACAGGGGAACCGGGGATCGGAAAGTCGCGCCTCGCGCTGGAGCTCTGCCGCCGCGTTCGAGCAGAGGGACACGTGGTGGCATCGGCTCGTGCATACGAGGCTGCGGGCAGACTGCCGTGGGGGCCCGTCGTCGACCTGCTTCGATCGGATGCTCTCCGAAGCCACATTGACACGCTCGACACGGTCTGGAGGGCCGAGCTCGCTCGTCTCCTGCCCGAACTCCGCGACGCTTCCCTGTCGTCTGGACCGAGCCAGTCGGGCGACCTGGCTCAGCGCCATCGGCTGTTCGAGGCTGTGAGCCGAGCCATCGTAGTTGGCGACCGCCCGCGCTTGCTGATCATCGACGATCTGCAGTGGTGTGACGCCGAAACCATTGAGTTGATCGGTTTTGTCGTTCGTTGCGGACAGACGGCACCGGTCCTCATCGTCGGTACTGCCCGCTGGGAGGAGATCCCACAGCATCATCCACTCGTTGGACTCATCGACGCCTTGGGCCACGACCAGGCAGCGACCACCGTTTCACTCGACCGACTTGACGAAGCCACCACTTCGAGGCTCGCTGCTCGGCTGCGCGCTGAAGACAGGATTGATCCGAAACTGGCCGCACGACTCTGGAGCGAGACCGAAGGCAATCCACTCTTTGTCATCGAAGCTCTTCGAGCCGGGATCACCTCTGATGGAAGTCAGGCAGTCCTCACACCGACGATGCGGGCGGTGCTGCGCGCCCGACTGGGCCAATTGACTGACGGCGCTCGGCGACTAGCCGAGGTGGCGGCCGTCGTCGGTCGGCCATTCTCGGTCGGTCTGATGGTCTCGGCCAGTGGGACCGATGAGCGCGAGCTCGTTGATCAGGTCGACGAACTTTGGCGTCGTAGGATCATTCGTGAACAGGGGCTCACGTACGATTTCAGTCACGACAAGCTTCGGGCGGTTGCCCTGGAGATGATCAGTCCGGCTCGTCGACGTCATCTCCACCGGGCCGTCGCCGAGGCGATCGCGGTCGAACTCCACAACGACATCGACGCGGCCAGCCCGCAGCTGGCCGCACACTACGACCAGGCCGGCATGGTCGAACCGGCCATCCATGCCTACCGGGTGGCGGGGGGCCGAGCGGTGGCCGTGTCGGCCCTGGAAAAAGCGGTCGCCCTGTTTCGGCGCGCGCTCGCGCTACTCGCCGACCTGCCACCGTCACCCGAGCGCGATGCATTCGAACTCGACATCCGGATCGCTCTCGGATCTCCCCTTGTTGCGCTCGAGGGTTATGGCTCCAAGGGGGCGCACCAACTCTACGAGCGAGCCCTTTCGCTTTGCCGCACGCTTCACCGACCCGTGGACTCGCCGATCCTCCGTGGTCTCGGCCTCGCCCGACTGCAGGGCTGCCGCTTCGACGATTGCGATGAACTCGCCCAAGCCCTTCTCGACGATGAGCATCATGATCCGATTGCCAGGACAGAGGGCCAATATCTCCTCGGCGTGAGCGCGTTCTGGCGGGGCAATCTGGCCAGAGCCCGCCACTATCTCGATGGCGCTATCGAAACCTATCGCGTGTCCCAGCGCGACGAGCATCTGGCGTTGTACGCCCAGGACCCGAAGGCGATTTGCCTCGTACGGCTGGCCTGGGCCGAGCTATGGGCTGGAGATGCCGGCCGGTCCGACAAGACAGCCCGGTCTGCTCTTGAGATCGCCGTGGATCTCGATCATCCGATGACGCTGGGGTACGTCATCACTTACGCGGCGATCATCGCGGCCGAATCCGAAGATCTCGCCCGCCTCGCCGATCTCCTCGGGGATGCCGACCTTCTATGGAAGCGTTTTTCGGACCGCTACCTCATGGTCGTCCTGGAGGCCCTTCGGGGCTGGCTGGACGTGTGCGGGGGATCGGCTGGTGGCATCGAGAAGATCGTGCAGTCGGTGGCACGCTCGCGTACGGAAGGGGAGACCCTTCATCTGACCTACACACTCCTTCTCCTCGCCCGGGCCCGCGGCATCGTCGGCGAGTTCCGCCAGGGACGAGCTGCCACACGCGAGGGGATCTCATGGTCACACCGTTGCAACCAGCGCTACCTCGAGGCCGAGCTGTGGCGAGTCGACGGTGAGCTGGCTTATCGCACCGGGGAAACCGAAGCCGCCGCCGCTTCTTTGCGCAGTGCCGTTGAGATCGCCAGCGCTCAAGGTGCGGGCTGGCTGGGGCTTCGGGCGCTCCACTCTTTCGCCAGCCGATTTCCCGATGAGACGCTGCGTCAGCAACTTGGGGGCCTCCTCGAGACCATTCCGTCGGGCCATGATCTCCCGGCGTTCCGGGCAGCAATCGGCTTTCTGAGCGAGTCCGGTTGAGAGGGAACGCTTCGGGAACGCCTGAGGGAGCAACCTTGGCAAGACGAAGCAGAGGAGCACCCGGAACGGAGGAGCACCCAATGAGAGACACAATCAAGGCATTGACCGAAGCGGTACGCGGTCGCGTCATCACCCCGTCCGATCCTGGCTACGACGACGCTCGCGCTGTCTACAACGCCATGCACGACCGTAAACCCCGCGCTGTCATCCAGTGCGTGGATTCGGCCGACGTGATGGCCGCGGTCACGGCTAGCCGCGACGCTGGCCTTGACCTGGCAATTCGTGGTGGTGGCCACAGCGTTCCCGGATTCGGCACGGTGGACGACGGCTTGGTCATCGACCTGTCGAGGATGAACAACGTGTGGGTCGACCCGGTCAAGAAGATCGCCCGGGTTGGGGGCGGCGCGACGTGGGGTGATGTCGACCATGCGACCTACCCGTTCGGCTTGGCAGCGCCCGGCGGGATCATCTCGACGACCGGGGTTGGTGGCCTGACGCTGGGCGGCGGCATCGGCTACCTGACCCGCAGCGTCGGTCTCTCCATCGACAACCTGCTGGCGGCCGATGTCGTCCTCGCCGATGGTCGGCAGGTCACCGCAAGCGATTACCAGAACGAAGATTTGTTCTGGGCCTTGCGCGGGGGCGGCGGCAATTTCGGTGTCGTCACCAGCTTCGTGTTTCAGCTCCACGAGGTCGGTGACATCGTGGGCGGCCCGCTGTTCTTCGAGTTCAACGATGCCGCGGCAGTCCTGGAGTGTTACCGCGAATACATCGCGGAGGCGCCCGAACAGCTCGGATGCTTTTTCGGCTGGCAGATTGCTCCTCCTCTGCCGTTTATCCCCGAAGACCGGGTCGGGGATCTGTTCTGTGTACTGGTCACGTGCTGGAACGGTCCACACGAGGAGGCAGAGCGAGTCCTCAAGCCACTACGCGACGCTGCCGAAGTGAAGGCGGAGCAGCTCGGCGTCATGCCGTTCCCGGCCCTGCAAAGCGCCTTCGACAGCCTGGTTCCGAAGGGCATGCAGCATTACTGGAAAGCAGACTTCATCACCGGGCTCACCGACGAGGCGATCGCTGCTCACGTCGAGCATGGAAAAAAGACACCCAACATAAGCTCGAGCATGCATCTCCATCCGATCAACGGTGCGGTGCATCGGGTCGGCGCCAACGAGACTGCGTTCGGTCACCGGGACAAGAGCTTTGCCCCGGTGGTCGTGGGAATCTGGTCGGACCCTGCTGACAACGAGGCCAACATCAAGTGGGTGAGGGACTACTACGCCGCTATTCATCCCCACTCGGGCGGCGATGGGGGCTACGTCAATTTCATGTCCAGCGACGACGATCACCGTGCGCCCGCAAACTATGGCGCCAACTACGAGCGGCTCGCAGCAGTGAAGGCGACCTATGACCCGGACAACCTCTTCCACATCAACCAGAACATCGCTCCGGCGAACGGGAGCTGAGCATCATGGCTTTCATCCAGTTACCCGGTCTCCGATGGCTCTTCCAGGAAGTGGCCGTGCGGCTCCAGTCGGCCGATTCTGTTGAAAAACTCCCATCGAGATTTCTGCCCACAAAAGTGCATTGCTTACGCTGAAATCTGAGCCATTTCCGGGGCAGAACTGCCTTGGATTTCACGTAGCAACGCGCAAATCAGCCGCTTTTTGGCCTATGGATAGGCGACTCTGGCCAACACCGACTTTTTCAACAGAATCGGCCAGAAGGAGACATTCGTTTGCGTCGGGATGCCCCCTATCCAGTCGTCAGGCATTAAGCACTGTTGAGATGGTCGCGTATGAACTCGATGAACCGCTGGGTCTTCGCGGGAAGCAGCCGTGTTTCGGTCAGTGCGTAGACCGAGATGCGCCTGCGACTACGACGAGCTGTGCCACATCCTCGAAGGCACCGTGCGCCTGACCGATGCGGACGGCGTGGCGAAGACCTTCGGGCCGGGGATTCGTTCGTGGTGGCGGCGGGGTTCAAGGGGACCTGGGAAAACATCACGCCGGTGCGCAGGTGTATTTCATTCTCGGATGAGTTCGGCCCGGGCGGATAACGATGACAACTTTGCCGTCGACTACCTGGGCCTGCCCGGCCCCAGCTCCGGGTCCGTCACCCGTGGATCAGGCGTGCGCCCGGCCCTGGCAAGCCGGGACGACGCGTCGTGCGAGCAATCAGGCCTGCGCCACGCGTGGGAGCGCCGGCAGCCCGTACGTCAACGCAAGCTCCAAGGCCGGTTACAAGGGGTATAACTACCGGAACAAAAGGTGGGTCAACCCGGATAGGCCCTCCAAAGGCAGCGCCTGGGAAATCCTGGGGACCTGTCAGTAACAGGAGCACGGCGAGCGTGCGCGAAGCTCGCTTGGGGCTACCGCCGGCAACGACAGTCCCAGTTGGTGTTTCCCGGTTGCCCGGGCCAGGCGTCCCCGGGCCTGATCGGCGCCAGCGGCGCGGAGCGACGTGATGAGTTCCAGAGCATGGCGATGGGCTCGCAAGAGCCTTCTTGGCTGCATCGAGCTGGCCTTGCTGGTCGCTCCACTGTGCGCCAGCGCCATGTTCAAGTGCCAAGCCAGGGACGGAACCATCAGCTACACCAGCCAAGCCATCGCCAGCGCCCGCTGCACTCGCCTGGAGGGCATGGCGGGCCCCGCTGTCGGCGCCAAGGCAATGGCCCTGCCAAGGCTTGTGCGGGACGACAACTCAGGCGCGGTGCGGATTAGGGTGTACACCTTCGTCCACAAGGGTATTCGTCAATATGTGAGCCGGCGCCCCGTGGGGATCTCCGCACGGGTCGATGTCCTTGAGCTCTATTACATCAAGGGCTGCTATCTGTGCATGGCGCCGAAGGATTTCAAGGTCGCCTCACTGCGCCTGGACACCCTTTCCTATCGGCGGGAGATCGAAGCCGCTTCGGGTCATTACGGTGTCGATAGGGCGCTGGTCCGCGCAGTGATACATGCCGAATCGGCGTTTCGCCCCAACGCCATTTCCGAAGCCGGCGCCCAGGGGTTGATGCAGTTGATGCCCGCCACCGCCGAGCGCTTCGCCGTGGACGATCCGTTCGACGCGCGACAGAACATTCGTGGCGGCGTGCGCTACCTGGCCTGGCTGCTCAAGCGTTTCAACGGCAACCTGGTGCTGGCGTTGGCAGGTTACAACGCCGGCGAAGCGTCCGTGGTCGAGTACAACGGGGTGCCTCCCTACGCCGAGACGCAATCCTACGTTACCCTCGTGCAGTCCTTGACCGAACGCTATCGCAACCATCGCTAGTACCGTAGGGCGCATAACCCGGAATAGGTTATACGCCGGCCCCTCCACGGCGGATAGCGCTGGCGCGTTATCCGCCCTACGCAAGCAATCAGGTTACGCGCTCGATCAATACACCGGGCGGGGAATGGCTCAACCGAACTTCCACGCTCCCCGGTAGCTATCGACCCGAAGCAGTCACTGTCTTGCGTTCAGGAGAACTGACAGGCTTTAGCCATGGCAGGGCAGAATACGAATTTTTCATTGCTTCCCTTCAATATTTTTCTCGTATTTTTCCAGCCTATTCATCACCGCCTGGTTGTTTGTGTATTTCTTCTTCAGCTTTTCAATAGCTTGGTCGGAATCTTTGCAGTAACGCTCAAACTGGCTAGTGATGAATGCTCTTCGTTCTTTTTCTTCGACTGAGCCCCCTTCTGGCCATGGCTCTCCACGGAAATGCTCACACAACTCCCGGCGTTCAATGTATTGCGCAACGTCCGACGGGTACCCTTCTGCTGCCAATGAAACCCCCGCCCACAGGACACAGATTAGTAAAACCGATTGAGGCGCCATTGCTTTCCTGACTGATTGACATCGACTGGAATAAATCACCCCGGCGGGACTCATGGACATCCTTCCGGGGTGAACGTATTCCTCCGTTCTGCAACGCGGTGTTTGCGAAGGGGCGGGGGACTGAGGCTCATATCCGTTTCTGGCCGTTTCTGCCGATCGTTACCGGCAGCAGTCGCCACGAAGTGCCTATGGAATCTTGGAATTTAGCTATATCACCCCGTACTGGTGTGAATCTTCCAGGCAATGAAGGCCGCGAAAGGCGCCAACAGCACCAGGCTACCTAGCGCCACGGCCCAGCCCCAAGCAAAACCGCTTTCACCCTTGAAGCGGCCACCGGTCAGCGCCTTGAGGATGAACACACCGATGCGATGGGCCAGAACAGTGAAAAGGATGTCAGAGAGGAAGTCCATTTTGTCGCCTTGTTTTTTGTTGAAAGTCGGACTTCGACCCGAAGCAGTCTTCGCTAACGATTGAACTCACAGGCCTGGGCAGCCGTTCGGGCAGGTCCGGCGGCATGATGGGTCAGCCCGAAAAGAAGTACTTGCCTTTGATTTTCCTGGGATTGACGAAGGCGAAGTCTGGAAAGATTTTTCCTCGGACGTACCAAACAAAAGCCAGGATAGCGATACTTATAGCTAATGCGATAGAGGTTGTTGCCGGACTCGATGTAAACCCCTCAAGCGATCTTGGGAATTGGAGAAGCGCAAGGAGTATGTATGCGTTGTAGGCGCCGACGCGGTGGTTGTAGAAGCCCCATACCAAAAGCAAGGGAATCAAGGTCATTGAAACACCCATAACCCATTTGGCCGTTGGCCCTATCCTGGCGCCGATATCCAATCCCAGAAAGAATGCAATCAAAGCCTGGGCGAGCATTATCGTGATGAGAATATTGACCTTGCGATCGTGCTCATCACAACGAATTGGATCTGCATACGAGGCTATAAAGTAGGCAAGGTGACTGTCCTTCACACCCCGCCCGGAGAATTGTGAAAATACTTCCGATTTTGCAGTGCCGGCGGCGAGTAGCTCGCGAACTTTTTCCTGAACCTCCTTCTTGCTCAAAGTTGAATGTGAAGTGCTTTCTATTTGCGTCAACTTGACAGATTTCTTAGCCGGAAACACCAGGACAGCTACAGCCCCGATAAAGGCTAGTGTGCCCAAGAAAACGCCGAAGTAAAAAACCCCACCTAGTGAGTGAGTACCTGGCCTCACTCTACCCGGCGTTGCAGGGTCGACAAGAATTTCGATCACTTTTCCTTCCCTGAGTGTTGCAACTGATCTTTCGACCGACTCCAGCTTGGTCTTGCAGGGGGTCTGCGATATTTCGAGCGGATAAGTGTATTGCTGTCCGTTCAACTCAAAGGTCACGTTAACCAGAGGGCAATAGGTCATACCCTTACTGCGCATCTCCTCAGAAATGGAGACAGTGGCGACAGTGGCATTCAACTTCTGCCAAGTCTTCGTCTCGTCCACCTCCTTGTACGAGGAAAGAGATACGAGAAGGCAGAGCAGGGCAAAGAAAAATAAAACAACGAACAGGGCCGTCCTTAGCAAGAAGGTCTTCATAAGGCTCCTTGGCCAACGTGAAATGGAGGTCAGTTGGGAAATGACACCTTGGCGGCAAGTCCCCCTGCGCGCGGTGTAATGATGCACTGAGGTTAGTCCGTAGATATTCAAAAGCAATGCAACTTCCCGCGCTTCCGCTCCTGGCCGATTACTGCCATTCGCCAGCGGCGGCTATGGGTCGACTTCTGCCGGTCACAACCGGCCGATTCTGTTGAAAAAGTCGGTGTCGTCGCGATTCACTCATTCGAGGCCGGAAATACATCCGATTGAGGCGTCGCTATGGGAAATCTGGAGCAATTCAGTGTTGACGCTGGCTCAGATTTCAACGTCAGCCGCTCACTTTCGCGGCCAGACATTGCGGAGGGAGTTTTTCAACAGAATCGGCCGAAAACAGACGTTCAAAGCAAAAAAATAAATCTGTCCCTTTGGCCGTCAGTGAATCGTAGGGAAACGCTCTTTCACCAATGCCTGAGCCTGATGGGCCATCTGGTCGAGCAGGCGGTCGCGTTTTTTCTCGGCCGCGCTCATGGCCTTCTTGCCGTGTTGCTGCACCAGGTAAGCGTGGATCTGCCGCACTTCCTTGGATTGGAATATCGGGGCCAGATCCTGCACCGCCACCATGCCGTCCGAGCGGTGATCGCGGGTGTTCAGCAGCACGTGCGGCCCCTGCGCTGCCAGTACCTGAAACCCCATCGACTCAAAGGTCGGCACCTTGTTCGCCACGCAGGCCAGCTCGGCGTGAGGCCGATGCTTGACCATCTGCTGCAACAAGGCCCGGGCAATACCGCGTCGGCGGTGGCTGGCCTTGACGGCCATATAGGCCAGAGTGCAGGCCTCGGCATCATCCTGGCTCGGCAGGTACAGGGCAAAACCCAGCACCTGGGAGGGATCTTCATCATCCAGGGCCAGGATCAACCGCGCGGTGCTGTCCAGAGAGCTGTTCATGGCTTGCAGATACAGGTGCACCTCGTAGCCAATCACGTACTGATACAACTGATAGAGCGGATTGCTGGGCGTCAGCGACACCGGGCTGATGTCGCTGAAGTAGTCCACCACCATTTGTAGAACCTGACTCTTCAGGGATTCGGGCGGCGATGTATCCAGGCTTACAAGGGTGAACATCTGAAGCTGGCTCCGGGCGTGCCCGATTCGGGGAATCGGCGCTGGCGCCATTGTAACGCCCGCGAGCATCGAGCGTTCCCACCGCATTCGCATGGGCGCGCTCAACCAGCGGGATATAGTCCTCATGCGCGGCGCTGTGAATCAATCGATTGTTTACGTCCGTTTTCGACCGAAGCTGCCGGTGGGAACCGGCAGAAACCGGCCAAAAGCGGACGGTTTGGCTTAGAAATTAATCTGTCCCCTTTCCCAATCCCCTTTACCGTGGACCTCTTTTCCACGCCTCGACACTGCCCTAGGCCACCAAGAATTTTGCTCACTTTGCCGAACCGGCTACTCTAGGTGAGGCAATTCGCCAGCATGCGATTGCTCAAGGTCAAGGCCGTCGTAACCGCCGCCTCGCACCTCCAATTCTGAACCTATCGCGGCTCTCAGCAGGCCGCAATTTCTCCATGGAAGTGAGACATGATCGAGTCGATTAGCCTGTCCAACATTGCTACTTATAGCCCCGCAGCCTCCCAAACCATCGCGAATCTCAAGAACATCAATTTCTTTTACGGGGCGAATGGTGCGGGCAAGACCACCATTAGTCGGCTCATCAATAATCCCGAGATTTCCGAAGACTCCAAGATTACTTGGCTGCGGAATACCCCAATCACGGCGCTGGTCTACAACAACGACTTTATCAAGGATAACTACAAGGACTCCGAAGACCTCAGAGGCGTCTTTACACTGGGCAAAGCTGAGAAAGAACAGCTTGATCGTCTCAAAGAGTTCCAGGCAGAAAAGCAGCGTCACCAACAGCAAAAAAATAGGGCGGTGGCAATGCTGGATGGTGAGAATGGCAATGGTGGTAAAAATGCAGAACTATTGGCTTTGGAAACAAAATTTCTTGCCCGCTGTTGGGATCAAAAGCAAAAGCACGACAATGATTTTCAGGGTGCTTTTACAGGCGTAAGGAATAGTAAGGAAGGATTTAAGGCTCGCGTATTGCAGGAGAGCACGAGTAATCAGTCAGCCCTAGTCGATCTGGCCAACCTAAAAGAGAGGGCGTTGGTATTATACGGCGACGCACCTTCGCCGATGAACTCTGTCCCTAATTTTGATCTGTCTCGCTTGATCGCTTTCGAATCCAGCCCGGTTCTGAAAAAGAAGGTGATAGGTAAAGAGGATGTAAGCATTTCTGCTCTTATCCAGCGACTCAATAATAGTGACTGGGTTCGTCAAGGTATGAGATTTTTGGAGCACTCGGATGAACAGTGCCCCTTCTGTCAGCAGGGTATTTCTCATGAATTCGAGCAAAGCCTGACTAGCTATTTTGATGAAGCATTCGAAGCGGATACCAAGGCCGTATCAGATTTTCGCTTGCAGTATTTCCGAGGGGCGGACGAAATTCTAGCTCTGGCTGATAACATACTCGCCACAGATTGCATTCATCTAAATAAGGAAAAGCTTGATCTTGATTTTCAGGCTATGAAGGCTATTGTTCTTGTCAACAAAGGGCGAATTGACAACAAGATTTCCAGTCCGAGTATGGAAGTCGTCCTCGAAAGTCTTGAAGGCCTTCGTCAAGGTATTGAGGATGTTATTCATTCTGCTAATGTGAAGGTCTCGGAGCATAATCGCTTAGTCGCGAGCTTTACCGCTGAGCAAAAGAAGCTGACCGCAGAGGTGTGGAAGTACATTCTGGAGGTTGAGCTCAAAACTCCTTTGGCGGACTATAATGATGAAAAATCTCGCCTACAAAAAGCGATTAATGGAATCGCGGGGAGCCTTGAGAAGGCACGGCAGGATATTGCTCAGGCCGATCTAGAGATCGATAAGATAGAAACATCTCTAACGAGTGTTAAGCCCACGGTCATTGCCATTAACAAAATTCTAAAGGACTTTGGGTTTCGTAGCTTTTCTCTCGATCCGGCCTGTGCAGGAAATTCCTACCGGCTTATTAGGGCTGATGGTTCGGACGCCAAGACCACGCTTAGTGAAGGTGAAAAGACGTTCGTTACCTTCTTATACTTCTACCATCTGCTCAAAGGTAGCATCACCACATCCGGTATCACCACTGACCGTGTCGTGGTCATTGATGATCCTGTTTCCAGTCTCGACAGCGATGTGCTATTCATCGTAAGTAGCTTAATCAAACAACTATTTACCGAGATTAGGCAGAAGGGAAGCAATCTGAAGCAAATATTTGTGCTCACTCACAATGTGCATTTTCACAAAGAAGTCACCTATAACCAAAGCAGGAAGCCTGGCACCTCTCTCGGCGATGAAGGGTTCTGGATCGTTCGTAAGCCAGGGAATTACTCGGAAATCGAATTCCATCCAGTTAACCCCGTCAAAACCTCGTATCAGCTACTGTGGAACGAACTGAAGAAAAAGCCCGTACCAGCCCTCACGCTCCAAAACACCATGCGCAGAATTTTGGAGAATTACTTCAAAATCCTCGGCGGTATCGACACTCAGGCGATTGTGGCGCGGTTTGAGGGGCATGAGAAAGTTCATTGCCAGTCGCTCATTAGTTGGGTAAATGACGGATCGCATTACGCTCCTGACGAGCTCTACGTCGCTATTGGTGACGCTATGGCTGCCAGCTACATGAAAATCTTCTTCAAAATCTTTAAAGTCACAAACCACATGGCCCACTACGAGATGATGATGGGTGATGACTTCGAGGACCTCGATCCTGATGAAACAGATCCGGAGACAGAGGCAGGGCTCCCTGACAGTGAATACCAACTCGCCACCGTCGTCGAGAGTCCCCCGTCACCTATCATCGTAGACGTGCCAATCGAGTCTGTGAGGCCGAATCTAAGTACGGCCCCTACGGCGCCCATTGACGTGCCGACGCGTAGCCCTGAGGAGCCGGATTCAGACATACCGTTCTGAGTTTCATATGAACCTGACTTGGTGTGTTAGAAAACCTCGCACACCAAGGTGGAGGGCACGTTTGTAAACTATCTAGTCAGATGATCTGTCTGCTTTTACCACGACAGGCGTACAACATCGGACGGAAAAGGGGACAGATTTATTTTCTCTACTCTAGACGTCCGCTTCGGGCCGATTGGCGGGGGGTTACCTCAGGTCGAAACAATCTGCAAACTGGCATAGTCGGAGCAGGACTGGAAGAAGACTGGAGAACTAGTAGCATTCAGCTGACTGAATCGCTGCCGATTGAGTGCTGCAATTTATTTAGCAGGCGGCGAAATCGTTATTACATTAATTGGCGTCTATTTCTTGTGAGGCCCCGATGGGCACAGTTCAATTGTAGGACTTAGAACTTGCTACGCTTTCCGCCGCGCACCCGGCACTCCCACGAGAGTACTTCACCTACCTCCGTGACGTCGGCTGGGGTGAGACAGTCAGTGGGCGCATGCTTTACAGCTGACCTATCCTGCCCCAAGAGGTTTACGGCCCTACCTTCGGCCGGACGGATATCGTTTTGTTAGGCGATGATTTTCAAGGCTACTGTTTCGGCTATGACTGCACGGCATTAACTTACGGCGAGGTGACTCCAGACGGGACTTGGCAGACCTGGCCCACTGACAAGGGCCTCCTGCGCTATGTCGGGACCTAAAAGTTTGGGTGAAAAACGGAAAAGGGGACCGGAAAAGGGGACAGATTTATTTTTTCTACTCTAGAGGTGTCTGGGTGTAGGCAGGGTTAGAGTAAAGAAAATAAATCTGTCCCCTTTTTGGTCCAACACCTGAGGCGCTTGCAGGCGTCGTAGGTTGGGCTGAGGCACGAAGCCCAACGATACGGAGTCTCGATCGGGCTCCGACCTTGGGCCTCGTTCCTCGGCGCCAACCTACCGGTGAATCAGCCGATCACCTGCGGCGGACGTTGCAGGAGGTTCGGGCAATCGCGCAGATGCAGCCACGCCTTGCCCTGCCAGTGCAGCACCTCGATGTCGCGGTCCTGCCAGCGGATCACTTCGCGGTAAGGGCCTGTGGCATCGAAGCGTTCCTCCTGCCGTAAACGGGGGATCACGTGCTGGGTGATCCATTGGCGGATGCCACGGTTTTCCGGGTGGTAGTAGAGGATCAGCACGGCATAGACGCCGGATTCGCTGATCAGCAGTTCCTGCTCGAAGTCACCATGGCCGTTGCGCATCCAGGCGCGTTGCATCTGGTCTTCGTCCAGGTTGCGCTGCACGCGTTCGGGCAGGGGCGGGTGGTTGATCAACCGGGCCAGGTCGCCGGCGGCAAACCAGGGTTCTTCATCCAGCAACACGGCGCGCAGCAGGCGCTTGTGGCGGACGAATCGGGCGGGAATCAGGATTTCGGCGTCCGGGGGAGGGGCGGGGTGAAACTGGGGGAACTCGGGCATATCCATTACCTCTGCTAGGTCTCAATCAGCTTTCTTAAGGCTGTGGCGCCGGGAGTTAAGAAACCCCACCTAGAGGGCCGGACGTATTCCCCTTTCGGGTTTTGTATTAGCCCACTCCCGGCAGAACAGAGGTTTTGTGCGGGCGCGAGTATGCCGCAGGCACAAAAAAGCCGCTGAGCTTTCGGGAGCGGTCCGGCCGCTAGGTGAGTAAGCGTTTCTTAGGCGCCGGGGACAGAGCCTATGGATGGGGCGGGGAAGGGGCAATGCTGTTGGGGTGTGGGATTTGGCTGATTGGACTTAGCGAAGAATGACCCCGCGTAGGGTGGATGACGCTCTTCTCATCCACCAGACGGAGCCAATCCCGAACTCACTCGCCCCAGGTTCCCGCGTCGTCCCCCAACGCAATTCCCGACCAATTCATCGGGTAAATCCCGTCCCGCACCGCTCGATGAAAGCTCGAATACGGCCAGTCCCGCACGCATTGCACATGACCATGCTTCACCGGATTGAAGTGGATGTAATCGAAGTATCGCTGGTAATCGAGGTCGTCGCGGATCAGGTGTTCCCAATAGCGACGTTGCCAGATTCCCCGTTCGCCGCGCTTTTGTTGGGCATCGGTGCGTTGTTCCGCGCTCGCCAAGCGTTTGGAGAAGGCGAACTTGATCGCCTTCCAGCGATCCGCATAGGCCCTGTCGCCGGGAGGCAGCGTCCAGAGGCAGTGCATATGCTCGGGCAGCACCACCCAGGCATCGATATGGAAGGGGTGACGTTGCTTGACCGCGCGGACCACGGTGCGCAGCAGGTCAATTTCACGCACCAGCAGATTGTCGCGGCGGTCGCGCAGGTTCACGGTAAAGAAGTACGTGCCGCCCGGCATCCGTGCACGGCGGTAATTGGACATGACTCCTCCTTGAGTCGTTGGGCCCGGTGCCTCGGAGGGCGGTGGATGAAAAGAGCGTCATCCACCCTACGCGAGGCTGGGCGTTTATATCTAGGCTACCTCACGAGTTAGCTGCTCTTAACTTCGCTTATTTCTACAAGATAATTAATGAAGGCTGAGCAGCTGACTAGCATGAACTTTGCATCGGCCTTCCCGATTTTGGACTCTTGGAGAAGCGCATGTCGAATGCCCTCAGCGTCACTAGTGTAGCCATATAGAGCGGAGAATGCAGACTTCAAAGCCTCATGAAGCTTTCCGCTTTTTTCTAGTGTTTTCAATGCTTGGCCTAGTGTCGCCTTAGCGTCACCGGTGAGGGATTTTGCCAGTGATTCGACAGCGGATATGGACTCTTTTATGGAATTTCTGTAGTCGGGATTTGTTCTGTCGTTTAGTAGAGAGAGTGCGGATCGAAGATGTTCATTTACACTTTCTGATGGTGAGGAGAGTGCTTCTTCTACGCTGTCGATTTCTTCTTTTGAAGTTATTTCGGTAAGCTCGCTTCTTATGAATCGATAAGCTGAATTTTCCCGCTCCAAGTATGCGTTACATAATTTTATGAAGCTTTCTTTAAGGTTTTTTGGGCAGTAGTCAGCTATCGCTTCAATAAAATCTAAAGCTTCATGCCATCGACAGGTAAAAAAATATTTACGGAGATCTTCTTTTGTGTCGCTGAAGTAAGTTGGGATTCTGTCTACAGGTTTTTTAAAAAGATGGAGCCAAAGGCACGTTATTAGGGACGATAAATTTGATGAATCTGTTCTGTCGGCGTATCCGTATGTAAATTCTACATTGTCAAATACCGCCAGTACTACAGCGCTCCAAAGGCTGTTTTTTAGCTCTTGATCAATGGATTCTCGCTGTACAAGCTTCTGGTGGGGAGTGATTCCGAGCTTCTGGGAGAAACGCATTTATTCGGACTCCTAAGATTAAACCCCGCACAAGGCGGGGTTTCTCTTTTCTATCGCTACCCCGAACTTCCATTTCAGGCAAAGCGTTTATTTTTTCCTAATGTCTTGACCCCTCCAGTGCCACCAAAAAATGCAATGCTCACCGTGGAAAAGCTTATTGTAGAGGGGTTGTAATCACTAGATTGAAACGAGATGTGCAACAAAAAAAGGAATTTATTCGAATTGATTCGGCTAAATAAGAAACTGCTTAATGTGCTTGGTGGCGAGAAGTAGGGGGCCGCGTAGAGAATCAACTAGCGCTCGCAGCAGAGGGGAGAGAAATGCAGGAGGAAGGGCAGACCTGGTGAGCGCGAGTGAAGATCCTAGCGTAGAAAAAAGGACAGAATCGAGCCTTGCCAAGGCTCCTAGGTGATAGCGTTGGCTAGGTGTTCTACGTCATTACGGCGGATCAAGGTGAAGTTCAGAATTCCCCCGCATTCACTGGGAGGAACTGCTTGAAGTGCACCTGTTCTTAAGTAGTAATGAATACGGGCTGTTGTGACATTTAAGAATTTTGCCGCTTGGAGCGATGAAAAGAAATCGTAGAGGTGGTCTCTCATTCTTTGAGCATCATCCTTATGAATGAAAACATAATTCATAATTCTAATCACGGGGACGTAGTAGCAAGAAAGAAATCTTCGGGATAGTTCGGCGCAATTTATCCCGAATTCTTGGGATAACTCCTTCAGGGTGCAATGGTTGGATCTCCATTGTAAGGCTGCCACTAATTGCAATTCATTGATTTTTCTCTTCATGCCGTTCGCGTCAGTAAGGTCAACTTCGATAATCTTGCATTCAATAAGTTTCTTGATAACAGAACATTGAATGTTTAGCTCTTTAGAAAGGAAGCGGATGCCGCTAGGATTTACTTTGCGGTCGTCACGTGCCCTTATGCTAAGTAAAAAGTCAGTTATAATTTTAGTGTCGCTCTTAAGGTAGATCTCTCCCCATCTACGATAAGTTTTTCCATGGCCGGACGATAGTGTTCGAAATGGACGTACGTTTGCAAAATCGAATAATTCAGCAAGGGCGGCTGGATTTATCTTTAGTTGCCTAGCTAGGCTGCCGTGAAAAACGTACTGTTTGGCAAAAAGCTCGAGCTCAGCTGTCGGGATGACTCGTATAAAGTCTGGAGGGATTCGGTAGCAGCTTAGCAGGTTTAATTTAACTGCTAGCGTTATTTGCTCGCCCGACGCGCCAAGGAATTTAATGGAACTCCGATAATTCGTATATTCATCCTTTCGGAGCGTTGAAGATGGAATGATTGTATTAAAGCTTAGGATTGAATTTAGTCGTCTATTAAGGCTTTTGCATAAAGAGTTACAGCTATAATATTTGGTTGCCTTGTTTTTGGTTAATGTAAATTTTTCCGCGGCAAGCTGCTCGTACATTCTCGTGTGAGAAAGTTTATAAGCTAAGCATAGTTCATTCAATGTTAGTCGTAGTGTATGGCAGATGCATTCTGGGGCGCACTCCTCCGGGTATACTTGAGTATGGTTTTTCACGAATTCTGCAGCAACATTGCTGAGTAGCTGGTCTCTTGAACATAGCCAGGACGCGCAATAGGCTAATGGGTTTAATGAAGGAATAAGTTTCTTTCTGGTCAGCAAGTGGTTCAATAATTCATTTGTGTCTCCACCCGCAATTCTGGCTGAAACTCTTATGTTTTGGGATCTGTCATAGGCAAGCTCAGACTCATTGCTGATAATTTTTAATATTTTAATGAATCGATTAATGAATAGCTGATCGCCTCTAGTGGTATGTTCAATAAATGTTCTGGATACTTCTATGTCGCCAGGGGGTGCGGTTGCGGTACGAAAATCGAAGCCACATTTGCAAATGCAATAGTTAAGTTTTGTCCAGTCAATCGGCTTGCCACACTGGGGGCAGGCCTCTATATATTTGGAGCCGTGAATTGGACAGGCGTCAATCCATTGGAGGTGGAAGCTTTTTTCATAAAATCCATTCTTCGCGCACTCGGGGCAGATTCTAAGCTTAAATGATAATTGCCTGTATGGAATGAGAACTTCATTAAACTGAACGTTTGGCTGCCTGCTGTCTCCGGTGAACCCAAAGAATGCCGATTCAAAACGAGCAGAGTGCCTCTTATTTGAGTGCTCCATAATATACTGGATGAACGTGGATTTCGTCAGTTGCCAACCACTCGTCCTGACATCCACTGCCAAATCGAAACCGACGGCTAACGCATGCACACTTAAGTACCCATTGCCGGCCGCTGTTCTCATTAATACGCTGATAGGACTTTCATCCTCATACGGTAATGCAACGAATGTCATTTCTGACATTTTCTTTGCCCCTTGATGATGTCATTAAGTTCCTGCATATCCAGGGTGAAGGGGTTAACGGATGCGAGTCGTGTTCGTAGTAGCGTGCGATTAAGTGCTGTGCTGAAATCACTAGCTAGAAGTGTTCTATCTGCTCGTTTAAGTGAAACTTTTAATGCCCGCTGTAAAAGGAATCTCATGGCTCTCATGTTGCCTCCAGTTGCAACAAAAATAGCCATCTCGAGTTTCGGGTCGGTGAGGCAGGGGACTGACTCATAATAGTCCCAGCTCACTATTTCGCTAAGTAGGGTGCTGAGCATTGTTCGTAATACTGAGCGCGACGAATCGATTGAGCATGGTAATGGCTTAAGCTCTGCTCGAAGTGGGTATCTAAGAGAGAGTTGTTTGTTGTTCTCTACGATTGTCGCGCATGCGGGAAGGCCGACCAGAATTACCGGTTTGTTAAATTCGTTGCAAAACCCATTGATCCAGTCGCAAACTTTGTCACGTGTTGCTTCTTGGCCTTTTTCGAGCAAATTCTGGAGTTCGTCAAAGAATACTAGTTCAGTCTGACATTCCCTTAGTCTTGTGAATAGTCGATGCTCTAGAACTGGGCGGTGCTCAACATTTTTGTTCGACCCAAGTTTTCCGAGCATTGCTGAGACCAAGTGCTTTAGAGTAGTGTCGGCCGGCACTCTGCAGTACAGCGTAGGAATAATCGAGTTGACGCTACCCTCGGTCTCCCTGAGTTGGGGCGGAGGATACATTGATATCAGAGTGTTGCAGACGGTGGTCTTACCGGTGCCAGAATCACCCGTTAACACAACTCCAGATTGCTCACCTCGCTCCAATGTGAGTTCGATACTTTCTTGGAGCAATTCGAGTGCTTCATCAAAATCAGGATGACTTGCTGCATAGGTTTTGAATTCAGTAAGTTTTAGCTGGATATCGACTTCCATGACCGCCGCGCCCTCGTGCTAGATGGAGTTGAAGTTTCAGGTTTCCTATGAAGGCTTATGTGGGTCTTATGCGGTAAGATTTAAACAGAGTGTTTTCATCTGAGAATTGCTGATCAGCAAGTTGCTGGGTTATGGGGCTGCCGTTGTCGTTCCCATTATCGTCAGATTTCGGAATGGTTTTAGTTGCTTTCTTGGTCTTCTTGGCCTTCTTGGATTTCGGCGCGGACTTAGGCTTCTGACTATCTTTAGGCTTCTGGCTGCTTTTGCTTATTTCGGAGATTTCACTATATATTTCTCTCAAAGCTTGGTGCGCGGCAGTATTAGTGAACTCTTTTCCTTCCTCGGCGAGGCGCTCTTTCACCGCATTATGGCTTTGCAGTGAGAGACCCTCTTGATATTGCGGATTGGTTGCAAAAGCAGGGAACAGGTGGCGAGGTTCTTCCGGGTGAGCAGTCCATACTGTTCCCAGGTTTGTGGGGTCGTAATAGACGATGGCAAGTTTTTTCCCAAGCCGCCGTGCTAAATCGGGTAAGCTGGCACCGGTCCACGTTAGATTGAATATTTGCGTCCGTCCTCCCGTTATTGTTCTTCTTTTCGAGCATAAACAAGCAAAATCAAGATCGTCCCGTGAAAAACGCTCGGGCGGAATATGATTTTCACTCATTTTTTTGAGTGCTTGCTTTGGCGACATATGGAGTGAGGAGTGTATTGTTTCGTGATAGACCTCATCGAGCCAGCGTTTGAAAATAGCGCGCAACTCATCCAGTGTCAGAGTCGCTTGCTTGGTCGAGTCATAATCTTCGCGTTCAAGTGGATTCGATTTTGTGGTGCCTGGAATAAAATGTGTCAAACCGGTGTCGACCGTTCTGAAAAAACGCTCAATAAATGCCTTTGCGTTTGGTTGGCCTGGAGGCACGTAGCGCAGTTCAATACCTAGTAGGCGTGCGATAAGTTTTACGCGGTCATTTCTAACCTCGGGACCGTTATCAACGACAAGCTCTTCCATCTTTCCCCCAATGGCGCCCTCGGGTTTCGCCTCTACCGCCATTTTAATTGCCTTAATGAAGCTTTCCGCATTGGGTGCGCCTAACGAAATGTCCCAGCCTGTACACGCTCGACAACCTAGGTCCAAAATGGCACTGAGTATCGGTCTTCCCATGACAATGCCATGCTCATCGACTACGAAAAGGTTCATCAAAGCCGTGTCCCCTTGTGCTTGGCCATATAACGACTCGGCTACTTCGGTCTTAACGCCGAAATGGTATTTTTTAGTGACGAAATTTCTACTGTGTCTGTGAGAATCAACCAGATAGCCATCAAGTTTCATGATTGCGCGCCTCAAGGTGGAGTAGGATGGGACCTTTAGAAAATCAGCGGTATACTTGGACCGTTCCAGATTAATGTTTTGTATCTCTCCGCAGATCAGTTTGTGTATGGTCTTGGCGCTGGCTCGCTCGGCCTTAAAGAACTCGGTATGGATAAAATGTTGAATTAACTCGTGAGTTTCTTCGGATAACAGATTTCCTCGCGGCCTATTGGGTTCGCTCCTGATCAGGGCTAGCGGATTTCGATTGTTTTCGTCAAATATTTTTTTCCAGTTATAAACGGTCGAGTAGTTGGGTGGTTTCGGATCTTTTATTTCAGCGGCTATTGATTGAATTGCCAAATTAGTTTTTCCGCGGGGTAGGCTTCCCGCGAACAGGTGTTCAAGTTTCTGAATGTATGTATGTCTTCTGATGTATCTGGCCTGGTGTCTCTCGTCTAACGCAAGCAGGAGTGGTGCTGAGGTCAAATCGATGGGGGCATTCTGGTATTTCGTAATAGTTTTATTTGCCAGCATTGCGGCAAAGTCATTAATGCCGATATGCCTATGCAGCTTCGTGTTGATGGAGCGAAGGGTAATCAAATCGGACGAGGTTACGACCTCGTAAATGTCATTGTTAAACGAGTATTGCGCGCCAGGGATGACCTGCAGTTCATTGCTCATGATGCGTGTCCACAGTTGAGGTCGGACTGATTGGTTCATCTAGGTTCATATACAGCTTGTGTGTGAAAATGGCTTTGAGGATTGCATTCAGCGTCGGGGCGTTTGGATTTGATACAAGGCGTTTTATCGAGCAGGGAAATAGAGTCTCCTTTAAATAGTCCTGTAAGTAGTCATCTTCGAGCTTTGTCGTGTTGTGGATTCGGCTGTAGATGGTCCTGAGGTTATTCAGTTTGTGGTGGGTGCGGATTTTTTTTGCGTCTATCAGCAGGAAACTCGCACCTCTTTTCCGGAATTGCCTCCGCGCCTGAAGGATATGTTCGAGGTAATCATTGGTGAGCAGTTGTGCGTCAGGCTTGATTTCGACGTATAGATCCTTTTGATAACGACGCTTTATGAGGAAGTCCGGGGTGTATCTTTTTGTTGTGTCGCCCACTACCGTCCTAATAGTAATTGGTTGCGGGTGGTAGGAGATTATGCTTTGGTCAAATTCCAAGAGTATGCAGAAGTCTGATTCGAGTTTGCTTTCGCATACGATTTGGCGCGAGTTTTTTAACGAAGGAAAGTAAACGATATGCTTGCCAAAGTGTCCGTTTTTAATGTTTCTGGATGGCGGGTTTAGTTTGGGTGAGTTGTTTTTCAGGCCCATGACTGCTCTCCCGATTGATCAAGAAATCGGTTATGTTTTAATGTGAAAGTGTTTGGCGTATGCCGGCGGTTTACGTGGATTCTTCTGCTTTACGCAGCGGCGGCCGACGTGTGATCAGCGAGGGGATCCAGAGCGTTTTCGGCGCCCTCTAGCGAAGGGAGCAAGCGTGCGCGAGCTTTGAAGTAATGGAGACTTACGCTCTCCCATCGGGTTTGGAAGTAAGGCTCTAGTTAAGATGTGCATGATGCCTACCTCAAACTGTACCTGGCATTGGGCTTTTCAGCCCTGAACCGCATTCCTTGTCTATTGCCGAGGACGAATAAACAACGAAGCCTTAGAACACATCCTGCTAAGGAGTCGGTGATGAATACCTTGCTCCCAATACTACGTACCGACAAGACCGTTGACTAAATACGTCAACCCGTCTAGAACGCTGCGTATCATGATTCACAGTGGCTCGGAGTGTTTTATGTGGGAATCTGGGAGGGTTCCCGGCGAGCGAAGTCTCGATCGGGGCGCTCGCGTCTTGAGAGGCATGTTTTTTGCTCACATGTTGGCTGATTTGGCATGTTGTAAGCATAACGGGACCTACTTAGCGCGCTGCTTCGAACGGCTGTGCAACCAGCTCCCGGGAACACAGCGGGATCAGCAGTGGCGTGAGTTCTTTGTGGGGCGTTTCCCCAAAGGCGAGTTACTGAATCAAATCCTCGATCTCTTTGAAGAACTTCGTGAAGTTCCTAAAAATTTGCTTTGGTTGAGTTTAGTGATTTATCCGGGTAACAAGATAAACTGGGACGTATTGGCCAACTCTGCAGCTGTCAATTTGTTTACCTCCCCAGGCAGTCGTGGCGAGCTTCCAGCGTTCTTTTGTCCCGATTGGAAACGATTGGGCGCTTTATTGATTTTGTTGCGCACACGGTCGACTCAGTTTTCTCTGCATCGCAGATGGGCTGCAAAATCTATCCTCCCTTATTTGCAGATTGCCTGTATATCGCCGCCGCTTTCGTATATCGGTCCGATGCTCTTTCGTCGAATTTTAGAGATTTATGGAACGGGCAAGTTTGGACAGGTTTATCTTTCTCATTGGCCGGGAAACGAGCGTGAGTTTCGGCATAATGTCCGCTTATACCGGTTGATTGCAGGCCGTGCTGTTCAGAGGGGATGGGTGTCAGAGTTAGTGCCAGGTGGGAGACTGCTCTTGATGATTCTATTGACGCAGCCTAGGGAGCTTAGCGTTGAGACACTTTATGCATTAAGTAAGCATCGCGGTGATCCACGCTGCCCGCGTAACCTTCGTCGACAATTGGACCGCGCTCGTAGGGCCTACGTGGCGAATTGACCTAGCCGGAAATTTCCCCCAGGAGCAGGGGCTAGTTAACGAGTAGGGATGGTCATCGAACCTCGGCCCTGCGCTTCAGCCGGGTGTTCGGCAGATAGCGGACGTTCGAGGGTAGAAGCTCAGCGGGATGCATGCTGCTTTCGATCCTTAGGTGTCTCGGCATTGCTGATCACTCGCAGCACCACATTTGGGGCGCGTGATCAGTAGACTTCGGCACGGTCGAAGCAGAGGAAGTGCCCGTTACCTTGCAGGGGAGGGTAGAGGAACGACCTCGGGAGGAGGAGCTACCGCTGCCAGGGTGACCAGTCGATCTTGCAACACTTCGAGCTGCCGGGCCTGCTGCTGCACCTGATGCTTCAGTCGTAAGCGCTCCACATTATGCTGTTTCAATCGCTCCTCCAATGCGGCTTTCTCCGTGCTCCGTACCGTCAGTTCTTGGCGAAGCGTTTGTAACGCACTGCGCTGTATCGCCAGTTCACTCTCGATCGCCGATTGATGTTTCACCAAGTTTCGGGCTTCGACCAAGAGGCGCTCGTTGTCGCGATTTAGCGTGGACAGCTCGTCCTGTTTACTCAGCAAACTCTGACGAAGCTGGCGCAGCTCCGCCTGCAGCTGTTGCACTTGCGCGTCATGATGTTGGTGTTCTTGCTCGCGCTGCTCTTTTCGGGCCTCTCGGTAGTGCTCCAGCGCTTGGCGGGCCATCTGGTGCTTATCCTCCAGCGACCGCAACTGGTTGGCGCGCTCTTCCAGGCTTCGCTCGGCTTGCCCACGTCCAAACTCGCTGGTCTGGTAACGCTCTCGCAGTTGCTCCAGGTCCTGTTGGCACTCGTTCAATTGCTCGGTCAAGCGCATATTTCCTGCTTGCAGATCCTGAATTCGCTCCTCGCTGTAACGCCGTTGGGTGAGATTTTCGTTGTGCTGCCGGGCAACGGCTTCCCGTGCCGTACTCACTTTGGCCTCAGCTTCCAGAACCAGGCGGTCGGCTACATGGGCAATCAAAGACCCAAGCTCTTCGCTAAGCGAGGGCGGGGGGGCTTCCGGCAACCTTGCCAGTTCTTGCAGGTAGCGATGAATGGTGGACTTGGAACCCGTATTGCCCAGCTCCGTCCGCACTGCATCGATGGTCGGCCGGGCGCCGCGCGCCTGCAACGCTTGCTTGGCCTTCAGGACCAGGGCTTTGTTGATGCCGCCGCGTGCCATAGCACCCTCCGACGATTTCGTAGTGTGTTCCAGAGTATGGGAGTACAGCTGTATGGACGGGAGGCGGTTGGCTCAGGAGGGCGACAGGCTAACTGTGGATAAACTAGATTTATCCACGGTTAGGGGACTTTTCTGGCCAAACGGCCGGGGCGAGCAGTACAACCAAGGGGATCTCACATGAGCGAGCTCGATCGCTACCTCGAGGCCGCCGAACGGGACAACACGCGTCGCTCGTACCGGACCGCGCTGGCGCATTACGAGCTGGTGTGGGGTGGGCTGCTGCCCTCTAGCGGTGAAAGCGTGGCGCGCTACCTGGCCTGTTACGCCGAGTCCCTGTCGACCAACACCCTGCGCCATCGGCTGGCGGCGTTGGCGCGCTGGCACCGGCAGAATGGCTTCAGCGATCCGACTAAAACCGAACTGGTGCGCCAGGTGTTCAAGGGCATCCGCGCCTTGCATCCCAACCCGGAGAAGCAGGCCGTGCCGTTGCAGCTGCAGCAGCTGGAGGCCGCGGTCGGCTGGCTGGAATCGCAAGCCGCGGCCGCGCAGGCAGCCGGCCAGCGCGGCCGCTATCGGCGCAGCCGGCGTGACCGTGCCCTGATTCTGCTCGGCTTCTGGCGGGCGTTTCGCAGTGACGAGCTCTGCCGCTTGCGGGTCGAGCTGATTCAGGCGCGCGCGGGAGAGGGCATGGAGCTGTTTTTGCCGCAGAGCAAAGCGGATCGGGAGAATCTCGGGGTGACCTATAAGGCGCCGGCGCTGCAACGCCTCTGTCCAGTGCAGGCCTATCTCGACTGGCTGGAGGCAGCTCCCTCCCACGAAGGACCGGTGTTTCGCGCAATCAACCGCTGGGGACAGGTGAAGGCGTCGGCGTTGCACCCCAACAGTGTCATTCCTATTTTGCGGCAGGCACTGCAAGGCGCCGGTGTGGACGTCCAGGGGATCAGCAGCCATTCCCTGCGCCGCGGCTTCGCGACCTGGGCCACGCGCAATGGCTGGAACCAGAAAGCGCTCATGGAGTACGTCGGTTGGCGGGATGCTAAGTCGGCCTTGCGTTATATCGAGGCCGCGCCAGTCTTCCCGCTCAGTGCGGAAGGCGGTGTTCCGGCGGCGGATGCCGCGCAAACCTGACTTACCGGATGGGAAGTCACCGCGCGGCCGCTAAGCCGCAGGCAGGGGCTCTCGTCACGGGAGATCCATAGGGCAAGGCGGCACGGTAGCCGTCAATTGATTCGCCACGGGGTTTCGATTCAGTCGACCGACAGCGACTTATTCCGGGCACCTGTGCCTCTTCCGGCTGGCAGCAGTCTTGCCTGGACACGTAGGTGATGTCGCCAACCACTTCGATAGCCAGCGTACCCTGCAGGCTGGCTATAGCCTGGCTAGTAACTGCAAGTAGGGGTGGAGCGCCCTCACGCCCCTGGCCTGCCTACTTGTTCGACCTTCGCCCTCTGCCCAAGGCGAAGTTCAGGAAGGGCCGAGGTAGGGCGGCGACTGATAGCGGCCTACTCAGTAGCCTGAAGATCCTGGTGGGTTTGGGTTTCGTCAGAACTGGGATTCTCTGTAACCCTGAGATATTCCTTAGCTACCGCTCGCTGGAAAGCGGAATGTTTCACGCCGGCCAGTAGGGCCTGAATGCGAGGCCTTATCTCCGCAGGACTGGCGATTGGATCGAAGGCGTTCTGGTTAATGTGCACTGACATTTGCCCTACTCGATCATTTGATGCCCACATGGAACCCTTAGAGGCCAGCTTTTCCATAAACGCGGCAAGCAAGTGATCGTCAGCCAACACTGGCAAATAGCGGGCCCGAGCTTCGTCTACAGAGGCCCATTTGGCAAAGGTTCCAAGCATGAATGCTTGGGATTGGTAGGCCAACAGCGTCTCAAGCTCCAGTCTTTTCACCCTAAGCACCATGAGCGCCTTGAACTCCTCAAGCACGACGTCATCGACTCCATTCAACTGCTCTGGTTCTGGATTGTCGTTTTGCTTGATGAGGCTGTGGACAAGGAAAATGCAGGCACTGATTGCGTTTGCCGATGACAGTGCATCCCTTAGGGTTTCAATCCGCTCATCATCAGGGATCTGTCGCAGCAGATTAAGCAGAGCGAAATTGATCGCCCATGAATTCGCATACTCCCGCTGATCTTCGTCGATGAGCAGATCACCGGGAACAGCCAGGAGAGCCTTGAGTATGCGCTTCGCTACCGCTGGCTCCGCAGAGCCTGGTAAGCGTGAAAAATGATCCAGAATGTCACGAGCCTTGGAGTGACCATCTGGCCTGATGATGTTCCGTGCTTCATTCCAATCGCTTGCGAACGCCTCAGGATCTGCTGCCTTCTCAATGAATCGATCACCTTCAGCTCTGCCAAGCACGATATCTGGGACGCCAAAGCTGAAGTAGATTGACCTAAAGTCGGGGCAGCAGACACGCATCTGTTGGTACAGTTGGTTTCCACTGTACTGGTCAAGGTGATTTTTCAGCGCGACTTTCACCCGTGGGAATAGGCGGCATACGAGCTCACGAATGCCGTTTCGCTTTTCCACCGGGACATTCTCTAGCCACCCCTCGTGAAATGTTCGTCGGGCCTCAGTGCGGCCGCTGAATGATGCTTCCCCCATGAACATGTGCGCTTGATCTCTGATGGTTTCGTATACCAGGGGTTCAAAGACGCGCATGAACTCCAGGGCGATGAAGTCTGCCCAGTTAACCTCACCCGCAACGGGCGGATAAGTCACAGATAGAACATTGCGAATCCGGACCACATCCCGCGGCTTTTCAATGTACTGCTGCAGGCCGTCCAGGTAAGCGCTATGGAAATAGTGCGTTTCGTTGGCGCTGGTCGGGAGTTCCGAGAGGAGGATGCCAATCTCAGTTAATAGCTTCTGATCCAACTGCGCTTGGCTAACGACTGGAAGTGAAAAGGACGCCTGGATGATCTTCTCCAGATAAGTCGCACCATTAGCATTGATCTGCTTTCCGATCGCCTCGGCAACCACATCTCTGTCGAAAGACAGTAGGTAGAGCACGTTGGGGAAGTCACCCAGGGCTTTCACCACCTTGAACACTTCCATCATCTCCGGCGGAGTGAGACGGTCGATGTCGTCGATGATGATCAGGATGCGCTTACCTGCCTTCCCTAACGCGTCGCTGAGTTTCTCCTTCATCTTCGGGACGTCTACCGGTTTGCGGCCGAGAAGCTTCAGGAAGGGTTTGGCGACCCAATCCAGAGCAGGTATACCACTCGAGATGGTGACTGCTTTAGAAATCGTACCGGCGTATTGAGCAAGTAGATCCCCAGCTGCACGGAGCAACTCCGACTCGTTGAACAGCGCTTTGTGAAACTGTGTCAGGAGCTGCCCAGCCAGTTGCTCGCGGCCATTGAACCACCAGGGGTTGAATTCAATTACCAGCGGGCGTCCCTGATCCTCCGGGATGGTGTTGAGGTGATGCTTTACCAGGTTGAGTAGACTGGATTTGCCGCTGCCCCATGGACCATGAAGCGACATGACCACTCCCTTGGGGCTCGGGGTCGTGACAGTTGCCTTGGCCAGCGTCTTGGCAAATGCGTTGTACTGAAATTCATCCTGCTCGGGGGCGTTAACCGGCAAATCTGCGTCGATTCGGGCACTCGAGAATTGAGAGGCAGCATTGCTGGCATCCGGTTGGTCTTGCTCCAAGGGCATGAAGACGTCCTGACAGGGAGGGGTAGAGCAGATCATGCCGAATGCCATAGAGCGATGCATCCTTTCAGCGATGTCGCCGTCTGGCATTCGTCCATCTGAATGGCCGTGCCCTGCGGGCCGGCTTTCGTGCTGCGCATCGAGCCGGGCGGTGGAGCTGCCCGGCTCGCCCTTGGGTCTCCACGCCTCCGGACAGATAGATCTGGCCTTTATGCCCCGCTTGCCGGGCGCCGGCGCCGCTAGCCTTGGGGGACATGGTGGACAGTCGGACAGACAGGGCGAGAAGGATGGCACACGCGCCTGCTCTTCATTTGTTCGTCAGGGGCTCTGCTTCGGCGCGTGGTGCTTCACCCCTCCACTCCGACGATTTCGTGGTGTGTCATGGAGTATGGAAGTACGGCTTGCATCAGCACCCTGATTCGGAAGACTCGTCCAGACGAACTGGCGTTTGAGAAGCGGGCATTCTCAAACCTCAGCGACGGAGGAGGGGGAAAGGGCGGTTTTTCCAGTATGCAGGAGGGCAAAACGGTGACGGAGAAGGTGGAGCGCTACCGGCAGGCCGCGCGGCGCGAGAGCACCGAGCGCCGTTATCGGCAGGCGCTCGCGCATTTCGAGGACACCTGGGGCGGCTTTCTGCCGGCGACCAGTGAGGCGATTGCCCGCTACCTGGCGGATTACGCCGAGACCCTGGCCAGCTCGACCTTGCGGGCGAACCTTGCCGCCTTGGCCAAGTGGCACCTGCGTCTGGGCTTTCCCGATCCGACCAAAGCACCGCACGTGCGGGAGGTGCTCCGCGGCATCCAGGCCCTGCACCCGCGGCTCGAGCGGCAGGCGGAGCCGCTGCAATTGACCGAGTTGACCCGCTGCATCGACTGGCTGGTGGCGCAGGAACAGATCGACCGCCACGCCCTGTTGAGCTGCCGCCGCGACCGCGCCCTGATCCTGTTGGGGTTCTGGCGGGCGTTTCGCAGCGATGACCTGTGCCGCCTGCGGGTGGAATTCATTGACGCGCGGCCAGGGGAGGGAATGGACTTGTTCTTGCCCAGCAGCAAGGGCGACCGCGACAACACCGGGCGGTCGTTCACGGTGCCGGCATTGAAACGGTTGTGTCCGGTGGAGGCCTATCTCGATTGGCTTGCGGTCTCTGGGTTACAGCAAGGGCCGGTGTTTCGGGCCTTGGATCGCTGGGGGCATCTGGCCGACACCGGGCTGCATCCCTACAGCGTGTTGCGGATCCTTCGCCGGGCGATGGTCCGCAGTGGCTTGGAGGGGGAACGCTACAGCAGTCATTCCCTGCGCCGCGGGTTTGCGACCTGGGCGAGCCGCAACCAGTGGAGCGCCAAGGCGCTGATGGGCTACGTCGGTTGGCGCGATGCCAAGGCCGCCTTGCGCTATGTGGAACCCGACATGCCGTTTGGTGAGCTTCGCCGTTAATGGAGCTCGCGGGTTATCTGGCGGCGGTCCTGGTCCGGGCTATTACGGGCTACGTGAATTCTGGAGCAGTTCAACGTCCGCAATGACTCATCCCGGCGCCTTCCCTAGCACATAGTGGTAGGGACTTGAGTTCTAGGGGATTCACAAGGCCCCGCTCTCCGGTAATGTGGGACCACGCCGAAATTATCGGGCTAACCTCCCTCGGCGAAGACCAAGCTTCCTGGTCCTGAGGTACTGGCGAGCAACGGCGGTGCAAGTGGACAATGATCAGGAGCACAGTGGCCTGTGGCCCTGTCGAGGTGGATATTATGACGATGCCCCACGAGCGTACCCGCGCGGTGGTACAGACCTACGATTTTCTGGTTGAGCTCTCCCGTGATGCGACCCTGCCAGAGCGCGTGCGCCGCGCCGCCCGCTTTCTCTTGCGTCACTTTCCAACCAAGCACGATGTACTGCTGGCCGGCAAAATCGAGGAGCAGGCGGAAACCTTGCCTTTAGGTGCCTTGGGCCCTGTGTTTAGCTCGGCGACAGAGTTTAAGCGAACGCGGTCCATTGACCACTAACCGCATGCTCGGCAACAGAACCCAGTCAGCAGCGCTGAGTCCCGCGTCATGACGCTTGGTGGTGACTAGGCTTGGCTAACTGGGACCGGGCGCCTGCATGGCCCGGAGAGGAGCGACCATCATGACTGAGAATTTTGCTGTGCAGTATTCCAAAGTGCTGAAGCGCGCCACGCAAGTTTTGGGCAGTCGAGAGGCCGCCGAGCGCTGGATGGCGGCGCCGGCCTTGGGGCTCGAGCGGCGTCGTCCGATCGACATGCTCTCTAACGCAGAGGACCTGGAAGTGCTCGAGACCTTTCTTGGGCGCATCGAGTATGGGGTCTATCACTGACCCTGAGTTTTTAGGGCCACCGCTAACGCCCAGGCGTGACCTGCCTGCCGGTGAGGCGGCAGGCCAGTCCCTGCACCAGCCCACTGTAAGGGTACCAGCATGCGTGAGCGACCTGAGCCGTTGTCACCTAAAGCGTTAGCTCGCCAGAACGTCGATCGCGCCCTGCTTGATGCGGTGATCGCCTTGGTGCTGGAAGCTGGCCACCTGATCGCTGCGGAACTGGTGCGACCCGGGGGCCGAGAGTCCCCTCGGCTAATGTGCCTGGGCAGTCTTGTCGGGATTCCACACCTTGGTGAAGGCCATGAAAGCGAAAGCGCGCCTGTCTAAGCTGCGGGAAGTCGTCGACTCCAAAGCCAAAACTCGCTGTTCGGCCGGGGCGATCTCCGGCAATCAGCGTCGTTTTCTCAGAGTCGGCCTGGAGAAAGGTAGAGAGCTTGAGCCAGCTGGGCGTTTGGCTGGTCCGATTGCCTAAAATTTGCTACGGCGAGCAGCTCGCTCACATCACCAGCTGTGGGAGTGCTTAAGGCCGGGCGTTACCGACCTTAAGCTACGCGGACTCACTGGACCCAAGATTTTACTGCTGCTGCCCCATACTCAGCTTTCCAAGCGTTCAGCACCTTGTTGTTGCCGCCCTTCGTCTCGACCACTTCATTGGTGTGCGGATTCTTGTAGACCTTGACGGTGCGCTCGCGTCGTTGGCCTTTTTGAGCTGGTAGTGGCGTGCGCGTGCGACCTGGATCAAGGATGTTGATTACTGCCTTTAGCCCAAAGCCGTAGTCATCCAGCAGCGCTCTGAGTTTGGTTTCAAACTCAATTTCGCGCTTGAGCCCCGTGTCGTTCTTGAGGCTGTCCAAGGCTGCTAATTGTTCTGCCAGCTGGGCTTCCAGGCGTTTAAATTCAGCCAGTTTGCTCATTGCGTTCTCCTTAGCGTGATGCAAATAAACACCACAGTTGACCGATATCGTCTGCTATAACTTTGGCGGATGCCATTGCCCTTGATCGAGTTACGAGGGTAGCTCGACCCTCCAATCCATCAGTCCAAATTCTCTGCTATGTACCTGACAAGCTTGAGTGGTTCGGCGCTGTCGATGATGGAGAACATCAAATCTCGTTTGCTGCGGGGAAGACGTTGGGCGCAGCGTTTCGCTGTGGCTTTGATGGCCTTATCCGAACAGTGAATCTGAGCGGCGAGCAAGAGGGCAATTGTAGCGTCCAATAAAGTCAAACTGCGGTGCCTGGTGTCAGTAAGCAAGCCAGTATTCGCCAACTTGCAGGTTGCTTCAAGAGTGTCAGCTGTGCTGCGAGCGAATTCGCTTTAAAACTTGGTCTCCTGAGGTTCCCCTACGTTCAGGTACTCTGTGATGGCTATATGACGTTGCTTCGGTATTTCTGGTACCCAGAGACCGATAGGGAAGCAAAGGGGAGTCACGAATATGGGATGGAAGGGAACATTGCGCTCCATGCAGGCAGCGTCCCGCCGAGCAGAAAGGAACGCGCAACGTAGGCAAAGTGAGTTGGAGAAGCGCGGCAAGGAATATGCCAAGATGGAGGCGCCACATCAGGCTGCTTTTGAGGCGGAGGTCCACCTTAATGTAGCGACCACTCGGCCGGGAGAGATCTCCTCCGCTTCTCACTGACCTCTACGTGATTTCTCCACAGAATATCGTCCGATTCCCATCGGCCGGGCCGACGCGGAGCACGATCGAATAGCCACCGGTTCGAAGCGTGCTTAGTTTTACAGGAGCGCTTCTGTAAATGGTCCATCCGCGTTTGGCGTATGCCTTGCCTGCCAGCGCGTACTGGTTCATTTCAAATGCTGGTGTCCTTTCTGGTTGCTTACAAGTGCCGGAGTAGATAAAAGTGTAGATGTGAACCGGCCTTGTTGTGTCGCTTGGAACGCCGCTGATAAAGATTGATAGGGCTGTTTCTTTTCCTGCCGATGCCAAGGTTGCCTGCCCAATCTGTCCAGCATTGTGGATGCTGGGAGTTAACGGGATATTGGCCACCTGGCGGTTCTGGGACGTCGTACAGCCAACTAGGAAAGCTGCGATTGTTATAAGTTTAGACCAGCGTTTTATATTCATGACTCGCCTCCTGCTCAATGAAGTTGGCGATTCAGGTTCAGAGTTGTTCTCGGATTCCTCCACTGGGTTGTGCAGGTGACATTGCTAGGCGAACAGTAAGAGCGTCGCACTAATTTTAGTAGATACCTATTTTTGCTGGTTGTCGCGATTAAATTTCCCGAAATACGCGCTTCATGACCTGTCACAACCTTCAGAGTCGCTTTGGTTAACCACTCCCGCTCTGCCAGCAACGGGACCGATTTTCAGTCTGCTTCGAAGCAGGCGGTCACGGCTGAGCGAAAGCCCTCCCGTCGTCAAGCGTGGCCTGACGCGACCGTCACGCTCGACCGATTTCGATAGATGAGGGATGGTGGCGCTGCGAGTTACGTAAGCTGGCAGCAAACACACCTTCCTGATCCTTGCGTCAAGGGTAATGGTGCCCACCTATCTCAAGTGGACACCATTCAGGCTCCTGCAAGCGGATCGCCATTTGCCAACGAAACTCCTAACCAATTTCGTTCAAATCCCAGGTCGTCAAGGAATGCCTGCAACCTGGTGCCGCGGTGGCCAGTGTTGCCCTGAGCCATGGTGTCAACGCCAATGTCGTGCGCAAGTGGCTATCGTTCTACCGCGACCAACCATTCACCAACATGCCCGCATTTGTTTCATTGAAGGTCGGGGCAAAGTGCCATCCCCAGGCGACGGTGACCAACGACCTGCCGTACGGGCAAGAAACGCTGATCGTGAAATGGCCAGCCTTCGATCCCGAAGGCTGCACCCGGTTTGTACGCAGGCTAACGCCGTTACCGGAGAACGAACGGTTGAGCATGGCGATTCGAGTAGCTCACACCTAGACCCGCGAGACTTAAAAAGCACGTCGCCTACAGCCGGAGCTGGCGAAAGACGGCTTTATTGCTGGGTACGACCGTATTACCCGCCTGCGTCGCAAACTGGGCTTTCGATGCCGGCAAAGGAGCAACTTCTAGGCAATCATCCATTCGACACACGCGCTACAGGTGGCAGAGAACTAACTGGAGCAGGCTGGGGCAGGTTTTCGAGCCGACCCGTCCCAACGAGGTCTGGATGGGGCATCACATGCATAGCCACCGATTAGGGGTGACTGGAATGGCTGAAGCTAGCTGGCCTGAAGGATGTAATCACTTGTGAAACTGTGGAGAGCGCTTGACCACCGAGTTGGTTAACGGGCTCTGTTCTAAGCGGTTCAGCACAAGCGGTCTTCACCCGGACTCCTTCACCATACCGGTCGTGGTGACCAGTATTGCGCCAAATGCGAGCAAATTCCGAGATGAATCCGAGGCCTATTCGTATTGATCGTTAAAAACTCAATCCCTAGTGTCAATCCTGAGGGTCGCTCTTCAGTTCAAGCTTAGGGCTTGAGAACCTTAACTAAACGCAATCGAGGTGCTTTGCCGTGGATAACGAAACAAGAAAAAAAGTCGAGCTAGCAATTGCATGGATAGGGCCACTCTTTATTTTTGCCTACATTGTCTTCTGGGCCATCATGGGAAATAACTTGCCGCCGCCGAATATGATGGGTATGTCCGGAGAGGAGTTGGTGGCGAATCATTACGGAAAGTACCAAAACATGATCGCAGTTGGCATGATCGGGTCTGCTGTCTTTGGTATGCTCTATCTGCCCTGGTCCATTTTGCTAGCTTGGATGCTCCGAGATGAAGATGGAAGTTTCAGCCTTTTCGGCTATATGGAGTTGGGCGGTGGCATCCTGACCGCTTGGGTACTCGCTTTTTGCCCTGCAATCTGGGCTGCTTGTGCAATATTCGCACACGAAATGAATCCCGAGATGCTTAAGCTCGTCCACGTCTTCACCTGGTTCATCTACGACACGACCTTCATGATCACGACGGTACAACTGACCGGGCTGGGTCTGTATGTCGTACTAGCCAAGAGCCAGAATCTGTTCCCGCGCTGGACGGGCTGGGGCGCGATCGCGGTGGGTATCATCTTCATGCCATTGGTGCTGATCCCCTTTGTCTCCTCTGGCCCCTTTGCCGTCAACGGCACGTGGAATTTCTACATCGTCTTTGGTACCTGGTTGTTCCTATTCTTTGCCCCGTTTAGTTACTACATGATCCAGGCAGTGAAGAAGGGCTCGACTCTAATGCCGGTAGTCGCGTCGAGCTATGCCCACTGAGGTGTGACTGTCTTGTCCCTCCCCGTCTCTGCGGAAAAGCAGCGTGGGGAGGGACTCTCGCTGACCCGATGTGGGGCCTATATATGACAAAGTGGCAAGAAATAACTGCTGCAAGCCCGGAGCGGATGAAAGTAGGTAAGTCCGCACCGGGCACTGAAGGTATCTGGATCTTCGTGTTGATGGACATGGGTATTTTTCTGCTGGTATTTCTGGCCTTCATGACGGAGCGGCGGGCCAATCTGGAGCAGTACATCGCGGGGCAGCAACAACTGAATCCGCTATTCGGATTGGTGAACACTCTAATCTTGCTGCTGAGTTCATGGCTAGTGTTCGAGGCTGTCTGCAGCGCGCGCCAGGCGCTTTCGGTACGAGCTGCACGGCAGCTTGGATTTGCGATAACACTGGGGGGCGTTTTCTGCCTGAGCAAACTGCTTGAGTATTACCAGGAGTTGAGTGTTGCAATTGATATAAATAATTCGTTCATCGCTTTCTATTTTTTCATTACGATGGTGCATCTGCTACATGTTCTGGCAGGCCTGTTGTTTTTGAATGGCTATCGGCGGGCGTTTCAGGAAAATAATCAACCTGCAGTTCATTTGTCAGGGGTCGAGAATGCTGGGTTGTTCTGGCATTTTATCGATGTGTTGTGGATTTTTATTTTTCCATTATTGTATCTTGTATGAAAGGACAATCCATAGTGGCGAGTTTGGTGCGTACACCGGTTTTTCTGTGCGGATGTCTAATGCTGCTAACCTTGGTCTCGGTCTATTCTGGAGAAATTGGTTCCGTGCAGAAGGGTGTGGCATTGCTTGTGATACTGATTGCCGCAGTAAAGGCTCAGTTGGTGATCATGTTTTACATGGAGGCTCGGCATTTTCCCGAACCCTGGAGGCGGCTGTATGGAAGCTGGGTCTATGCTGCCGCGTCAGTCATACTGGTAGGTGTTTATATCGTACCTTGAGATCGGCGCTCCGAATTCTCAGTGCCGTAATAGGAGAGGAGAAGGTGGTTCGGCAAGCAGGTGGCTTAGTATGGTTCGGGATAGGTGTGCGAGAAAGTCTTCCTCGCTGAGTTGCGTCGGTGCGGACTTGATGTACTGCTTTATGGTACTGGTGACCATCAATATGAGATAAGCATGTGCAGACTGCAGATCATGCTGCGCAAATCGATCCTCGTATATCTGCAGGTACATGAAGCTGGCTCGGTAAATCAGCCGTTCGAAGGAGTAGGCTTCTGCCGCCCGCAGCTCAACGACCTCATCCACTAAGTCAATCAGTATGGACTGGTGATCCCGGTAGCATTGATAAACGCCGCGGATGATCTTGGGCAGATTGGTTTCGATATCCTCGATACCCGGATCAATCAGCAGCTTCCGCGAGTCCAGTGCAGCTTGTTGCGAGGTCAGCTCATATAGGGTCAGAGCAATGGCATGCTTATTGGTAAAGTAATCGTATACTGACCCTATTCCCACCCCAGCCTTTTCGGCAATTCTCTCCAGCGTCGTGGCTTCGTAACCATGGGTGACGAACAGTGCTTCTGCAGCGTGCAAAATGGCTTCGACTGTCAGCCTTGAGCGCGCCTGTTGCGGTTTCTTTCGCCAGCTTTCTGAGGGGGCCATCCTATCTCCTGCAATATTTTTGTCGCAGATCATGGCCTGCCACGCAGTTGCAGGCTAGAGCTGATTTGTCGGCGGTGGGGGCAATGTATTCAGTTTGGGGTAGTAGTAGCCGACTACCGCCAGATAGTCGTTCACCTTTTAAGTAGATGCCTGCTTGACTTTGATCTTTCTGCTCAACGGATGCCGCCATTGATAGTCGAGTATCGATGATATGGCTGTTGGCAAGGCTGTCCATGCGGTACTGATCAGAAGTTCGCTGGCTTCGCCGGTATCCTCGGCATAGCTGGTGGCCGAGTCGCTGTCTTCAGCAGCAGTTAGCGGGAGTCCAAGGAAGCCGGTATGTACGAAGGAATAGTCCCCCAGTAAACATGTTCAGAGTGTCCTTGTTGGGGATTGGTAGACAGTAGGCGGGACGTGAATGAGAGTTTTAGCTTAGGTTAGCCGTCATTGACGAGGATCTGAGCTCGCAGGCATTCAAGATGTGTGCGAACCAGGAGACGGTGGGCACCTGACCCAGTTCATGCGGCGCCAGCCAGACTGAGGCGTCGTTTTCCCAGTTAAGCGTGAGCGTTCGAGTCAGGCTGTGGAAGTGAAAGGCGTAAACGCGCCACGTCCGACCATCTTGCCCCAGCAGGTGCAACACGCTGCTACTGAGCAGTTTCAGGTGATGCTTTGAGATACCGGCTTCTTCTTCCACTTCGGTCAGGGCCTGAGAAAGCGGATCGCGATCGTGGTCGAGAAACCCGGTAATGCAATTCCAGCGCCCGACATCACCTGTTACCAGATTGCTGCGACGTAGCAGAGCTAGCTCCCCCTTATGGGAAAGAACGGCCGCAACAATCTCGCAGACGCTTCCGGAAAATCGTTGTATAGCTGATTCGCGTTGACTTCCCATGGTGTGCTCCATTAGTCAGCACAAGCGGTGGTGTAGGGGAATGGCGTTGTCGTAATGATTAGCCGTAAATCGACAAAAGTCAACTCGTGCGTTGATTTTTTATGCCGCTCTCTGATTTGTCCAATTTCAGCCTGTCTGGGGCGCGTTTGTGGTTGAAACCTGAGGTGGGGGCTCCAGCCGAATGGCTGGAGCCTTTGGGACGCCTAGCGTACAGCGATCAGGCCACCATCCACCGGGAACATCTGACCGGTCATGAAGTGGGACGCGTCGCTGGCGAGGAACACCATTACCGGTGCCAGATCCTTGTCGGCATCGCCGAATTTTCCGCCCAGCGGTATGTCTGTCTTGGTGGCGGCATCATGGGCAGCTAGATCTTCCGATGACAGTGCATTGCGGAAATCGACATACATGGGGGTGACCATATAAGGCAGAACGGCGTTGATGCGGATGCCGTCAGGACCCCATTGGCGGGCGACATTGCGTGTCCAGGTGTGAACCGCCGCCTTGGTAGCAGAATAGAGGGCATTGTTAATTTCGCCCGTCAGTCCCGATTCTGATCCGAAGTTGATGATATTGCCGATACCTTGCCCCTTCATAAGCCGATAGGCAACGGCATTGGTGTTGATGGTTCCTAGTACATTGACGCGGAAAAGCATGTCGTACAGTTCTTCCGCTATGGCGTCCGGCGGGGAGTGGCGATGGACTCCCGCCACGTTGACCATGACATCCAAGCCGCCCATATCCTCAGCCGCTGTAGCAAAGGCCTTTTCCACTTCGGGACGGTCGGCAATGTTGCAATGGTAGTAGCGGGATTTGCAGCCGGGATTGGCCTTGCCAGCTTCGGAAACCACCTGCTGTCCGAGCGTGTCGTTCATATCCATTGAGGCAACAGTTGCACCCGCGGCAATGTAGGCCCGCACCACGGACGCACCAATACCTTGTGCGCCGCCGGTTACGATGATTCTTTTACCTTCTAGCAGTTTCATGTTGCCTTCCTGTTCTCTGTCTTATTGATCGAAGGGCTGTATGCCTAAACCTGAGGCTCGTAAGGCGTCGTGCCGAACCTCCCGACCGTTCCGGAAATGGCCGTGCCAAGTTGCTGCGCAGCGCTGGCGCCTTCAAGGATGGTGCTATAGGGATGTGCAAGTCAACGGTTTTGTTGATTTTCTGTTGGAATAATCAACATAATCGTTGACTTGGTGGCGTTGGTGATGCAACCATGATTTGAACTTAACCGCAGGTCGGGCGGGCGCTCGGGTCTAGCCTCCTTCGATCAACCCAGGTTCCGCTGCCATATGACGCTTACGAATACGCGGTCAGCTGATGCGCCGGCCTTTTTGGAGATGGATGGTGTGATTGCCATCATCACGCTCAACCGTCCCAGCTCATTCAATGCAATAGATATAGATATGGCGGTATGTCTGGAGCAGCTGGCCTTGACTGTTGAGCGGAACCATAGCGTCCGGGTGCTGGTCATTCGTGGTGCGGGTAAGGCGTTCTGTGCCGGCGGTGATGTCAATCTGTTCCTCTCCCATATCGACGATCTGGCACCGCCGATCAGCAAGTTACTGGCGCATTTCAACCGCTTTCTGTTGGTGCTGCGGCGCATGGACAAGCTGGTGCTGACCAGTGTGCATGGTGCGGTCGCCGGTGCCGGCTTTTCCATGGCCTTCATGGGGGACTTCTGTATTGCCGCGGCCAATGCCCGTTTTCGTCCGGCCTATGCGCAGATCGGTGTTTCACCTGACGGTGGCGGTACGATCGGTCTGGTGCAGGCCCTAGGGGCTCGGCGCGCCCTGCAGATATTTCTGGACGAGCCGGAGTTGAACGCTGATGGGGCCAGGCAACTCGGTTTGTTGTCCAGGGTGGTCGAGCCGGCCGAACTGGAAGCCAAAACCTGTGAATACGCTGAGCGTCTGGCTGAGCTGAGCCCGGCAGCGGTGTCCGGCACAAAACGTCTGGTCTGGCAATCGGCCTCAGTTCCATTTGAGCAGCAGCTTGAGGCCGAGGCGCAATCCATCATCGCCTGCATGGCTACCTGCGAGTTTAGAGCGCTGCTGGAAGGCTTGCGGCGTCGCTGAGGTAGGGTTGATGCGCTTGCTCTTCGGAGTGGGGAGCAAATGCGAAGCGCAAATCAACTTATGTGTTGATTGTTGGGGCGGTGATGTGCAAGAGTGCCCCTAAAATGAACGAAGACAAGAAGGGGTTAGCATGTCGAGATTGCAGGGCAAGGTAGCTATCGTCACCGGCGGCGCGCGGGGTATTGGCAAGTGCATTGTCGAGACCTTCGTTGCCGAAGGTGCGAAGGTGGTGGTCGGTGACATCAATGATCAGGCTGCCGAACTCGAATCGCAGCTTGGCGCGGAGGTGGTTGCCTTCAAGCGTACGGATGTGACCAGCGATGTCGAGATTGAGGCGTTGGTTACCTATGCGGTTGAACGCTTCGGACGCCTGGACATCATGGTTAACAACGCCGGTGCCCTTGGCGATCAGACCGCGCTGATCGACCTTGATGCGGACGGTTTTACCAAAACGGTAACCCTGCTGCTTCGCTCTGCGGCACTTGGTCACAAGTATGCTGCGCGTCAGATGATTGCCCAGGGGCAGGGCGGTAGCATCGTTTCAATTTCCAGTATTGCCGGTATCGAAGCCGGCTGGTCATCGGTTTCCTACGATGCAGCTAAGGCCGCAGTACTGCACCTGGCACGTTCAGCCTCCTATGAACTGGCGCCCAAGCAAATCAGATCCAACGTGGTCGCGCCCGGTCTAATTCTCACGCCAATCATTGGTACTGCTTGCGATGTGGCACCTGAGCATTACGCGGCCTTCACTGAAAGTCTTGAGGAGCCCTACGGCAAGCTGATTCCTCTGGGCCGGGCCGGCAAGCCGAAGGATATTGCTGAAGCGGTACTGTTCTTTGCCTCCGATGCTTCTGCGCATGTCACCGGCCAGTCCATTGCCGTTGACGGAGGTTTAACCTCCATGACCGGCTTTGATATCGGCGGAGTGGTGGCGCAGGCGGTTGAGAGTTTCAACGCGCGGATCGGTAATACCGAGAGCGGAAAGGTCGGCTGGCTACCGAACAGGAATGGCTGAAGTATCGGGGCAACGAGAACTTTCGGTAATTACCCTGAAGTTCGCGCTTCCGGTTTAGTTTGTGGCAACGCTCCATTTTGGGCCGCTGGCAGATAATGTCAGTCAGGCCCTTCTTTTTTAAGGTATAGGGACGGCACTGTCGCCAAGGCCGCTACCAAATTACTGATTAGGATGGCTACACATGACACAGCGTCAGGTATTTGTGGTGGGGGCTGCACGCACCGCAATTGGCAGTTTTGGCGGTTCCCTGAAGGACCTTCCGCTTTCCACTCTGGCTACCGTAGCGGTACGGGCGGCAATTGAGCGTGCCGGCATCGAGCCGGGACAGGTCGGGCACGTGGTCATGGGAAATGTGATTCCCACCGAGCCCAAGGACGCCTACCTGAGCCGAGTCGCTGCCATCGATGCCGGTGTGCCGCAGGAAACTCCAGCGTTCAATGTCAATCGTCTGTGCGGCTCCGCTCTACAGGCCATCGTATCCGCCGCGCAGTCGATTCTGCTAGGCGACACGGATATTGCCATCGGTGCCGGAGCGGAAAGCATGAGCCGCGGTCCGTTCATCATGGGCAATCTGCGCTGGGGCGCGCGGCTCGGCAATGCTGAAGCCATCGATTATATGAACGGCATTCTGCATGACCCCTGGAAGCGCATGCACATGGGGGTCACCGCCGAGAATGTGGCTGTCCGTTTTGGCATTGACCGTACTTCGCAAGATGAACTCGCGGTTGAAAGTCAGCGCCGCGCTGCCCGTGCAATTTCCAAGGGCTACTTCGACGAGCAGATTGTGCCGGTCGAACTCAAGACTCGCAAAGGCACCAACTACTTCAGCCGCGACGAAAATGTCCGCGCCGACGTGACAATCGAGCAACTGTCAGCCATGAAGCCGATTTTTGTCAAAGAAAATGGCACGGTTACCGCAGGAAATGCCTCCAGTCTGAACGACGGTGCCGCAGCACTAGTACTCATGGAGGGCAAGGCAGTAGAGACGTTAGGCCTGACTCCCCTAGCCCGCCTAGTTGGCTACGCCCATGCCGGAGTCGATCCAGATTACATGGGTATAGGTCCGGTGCCGGCGGTTCGTCAGGTGCTGGAGAAAACCGGCATCAATCTCGACCAGATTAATGTGATTGAGGCTAACGAAGCCTTTGCCGCCCAGGCCTGTGCGGTGATCAAGGAGTTGAGGTTGAATCCAGAGATTGTGAACCCCAATGGTTCGGGTATTTCTCTCGGGCACCCGGTCGGTGCTACCGGTGGAATCATTTCCATCAAGGCCATTTATGAGCTGCAACGTACAGGTGGGCGTTATGCCCTGGTCACCATGTGCATCGGCGGCGGGCAGGGTATTGCCGCCATATTTGAGCGTGTGTAATAGACAGCATTTTTTATAGAGGTTGGACAACAGCTATGCAGATCAACAAGGTTGGTGTCGTCGGAGCCGGTACCATGGGTAACGGTATTGCTCAGGTGTGTGCCACTGCGGGGCTCAGCGTGGTCATGCTGGACATTGATCAGCGGTCACTGGAGCGAGGTTTCCATACTGTGTCTGGTAGCCTTGAGCGCTTGGTGCGCAAGGAAAAGCTATTGCCGACTGACCGCGAATCTGCCCTGCAGCGCATCAAGAGCACCACCGATTACGCCGATCTCGCTGATGTAGATCTGGTGATTGAAGCTGCCTCCGAGGTGGAGAAAGTCAAGCTGGCTATCATCCAGACCCTGGACAAAACGGTACGTAAAGACGCGATTATTGCCAGCAATACGTCATCCATGTCCATCACCAAACTGGCGGCGGCAAGTAGCGCGCCGAACCGCTTCATAGGCATGCACTTTTTCAATCCAGTGCCGGTTATGCTGCTGGTCGAATTGATTCGTGGGCTGCAGACCGATGATGCCACCCATCAGGCAGCCGAGCAGTTTGTAGAAAATATCAAAAAGACTGCTATCTCGGTAAAGAACAGCGCGGGCTTTGCCGTGAATCGGATTCTGGTACCGATGATCAATGAGGCGGTATTCGTTTTGCAGGAAGGGATCGCCAGTGCTAGGGCGATCGATGAGGGCATGCGCCTGGGCTGCAACCATGTCATCGGGCCACTGGCGCTGGCAGACCTGATTGGCCTGGATACCCTGTTGTCGGTGATGGAAGTGTTTTACAGCAGCTTCAATGACTCCAAGTACCGTCCAGCACCGCTATTGCGTGAGATGGTCGAAGCCGGCTATCTGGGACGCAAGAGCGGCCAAGGCTTTTACAGCTATTGAGGCTGCCTAACGACATTGGATTGAAGATAGGCCGGCACGCGCCAGGCTGGAAGCCGGTGCGGCTGGCTGTAGATTGCTCAGGTGCCGCAGCATGTGGTTGGAGCAGTCAGGTGGCAATATCTTCTTCTTTACGCATGCGTTGATAATCGGTAGCATTGATTGAAAAGTGATCAGCAAGTGGGTCACTACATTTGACTTAAGGAAGAACCTGCAGCATGCCCAATTCGTCACCTCCGAGTAGCAATATATCCCGGCGTCGCAAGACTGCCTTGAATGACGGGGGAGTCAAGTACAAGGCCAAGAGAGATGAGTTGATCCGCCTTGCAGCTGATCTTTTCAAGGAAAAGGGATATCAGACAACGACCCTCAACGACATTGCCAATTATGCTGGTATGGATCGGGCCAGCGTCTATTATTACGTAGGCAACAAAGAGGAATTTTTCCGCGATGCGGTCAAGGGTGGTGTTGAGCAGAATGCCAAGAATATCGAACAGATGCTCGCCCGCGAGGATATAGGTACCCGGGAAAAGCTGAGGCAACTGGTACAACTGCTGATGCAGTCATACAGCGATAGCTATCCTTACATGTATGTCTATATTCAGGAGGAGATGCACAAGATCGCCGATGCCAAAACTCCTTGGGCGCAGGAAATGCTTGAAAAAACCAAGGGTTTCGAGCATGCGGTGCTAGCTCTGATTAAGCAGGGCGTGGCCGAGGGTAGCTTCCGGGATGATATCCCCGCTAGCCTGGCAGCCAACACTATCTTCGGCATGTTGAACTGGACGTACCGCTGGTACACCCCAAAAAGCAAGTTTTCGGCCAAGGAGGTGGCAGATGCTTTTTGCAATATATTCTTTACTGGAATGCAGAAAGACTGACCTGACGTCAGGATCAAGGGATGGTCTGAAGTAGCCATGTCTTTCCGGCTGACTTCAGACCCCGCCGATTTTGGAAAGCGGTCAATCGACCCAAAACACCCAGATCATCCGCTTTTTTCTATGTTTTGAGCCGCTGCGAGCACCTCGCGGCGGCCACTCCCCGCATTACAGGCGCACCTCTCCTGCTGTGGCCAACAAATGGCGGCGCGCCATCCACGGATTCGACAGGGCGAACAACGTGACCATTTGCGCTGCATTCTTGGCCAGGCCGCGGAAGCGCACCTTGGTGTAGCCGAATTGGCGCTTGATCACCCGGAACGGATGCTCGACCTTCGCTCGCACCTGGGCCTTGGTTTTCTCGATCTTGCGGATCGCTTTGTACAAGGCGCTGCGCTTGCCGTGTTTCTGGTAGGTGCTGCGCCGGGCCGCAATTTGCCAGATGACCTGGCGCCCCGCATGCTCTTCACGCTTCTCGACCCCGGTATAGCCAGCATCGGCACACGCCACGTTTTCCGCGCCATGCAGCAGTTTGTCGACCTGGGTGACGTCCGCGACATTGGCCGCCGTGACCACCACGCTGTGCACCAGTCCCGATTCATCGTCGGCGCCAATGTGCGCTTTCGCGCCGAAGTACCACTGGTTGCCCTTCTTGGTCTGGTGCATCTCCGGGTCGCGCTGGCCGTCCTGGTTCTTGGTCGAACTCGGCGCATGAATCAGCGTGGCGTCGACGATGGTGCCCTGGCGCAGCGACAGGCCGCGATCCCCCAGATAGCCATTGATCACGGCCAGAATCCCGGCCGCCAGTTCGTGCTTTTCCAGCAAACGACGGAAGTTGAGGATGGTGGTTTCGTCGGGGATACGCGCCAAGCTCAGCCCGGCAAACTGGCGCAAGATCGTCGTCTCGTACAGTGCTTCCTCCATCGCCGGATCGCTGTAGCCGAACCAGTTCTGCAGCAGGTGCACCCGCAGCATCGCCCTCAACGGATAGGCCGGGCGGCCACCTTCGCCCTTCGGGTAATGTGGCTCGATCAGGGCCATCAAACCCTGCCACGGCACCACCTGATCCATCTCGATCAGGAACAACTCCTTGCGGGTCTGCTTGCGCTTGCCGGCGTACTCGGCGTCGGCGAAGGTCATCTGCTTCATCGGGCAACTCATGCAACGGGATCGGCGTATTTCACCAGATTCAGGAAGTCTTCTTCAGGATTTCCCAAGAGACCTGGTTCAAGAGCTGGGCTCGGTCATGATATCGGGACAATCTTAAATTCATGAAATGTCTTTGTCGGTATCCCGATCTACTGTTCTGTGGATTTGGCGGTAAGGGGAGGGCATTTCATCGCAAAGTTATGATGTTTCTATATGCACAGTGTCGGCACTATACTCTCGCGCCACCCGTTTGCAACTTTTCATCTATGTTGCACGTTTCTGATGGTCCATCCTTGCAAAGACCTTCAAGCATGAAACGCACGCCTTGACGGCCTCTGCCGTGCAATGAATGCATAGGACGAAGCGAGTAATGCCTTTGCCTTGCAGGCGCTGGTGTTCAGGTGGGAGCGGAGAGCCGCAGTCGCAAGGTTCACGTCAAGGTCTTGCGGCCCTGTGCAATTGCGGCGATCAGGGCGTATCTCGAATTGCTGCCGGACAGACGTCTGTCCGGCAGGCCTTGGTCGCTGTTCGTCAATACCGCAAATCACCATTGCTTGTCTGGTATGTTCACTACAATACCGTCCAGGTCAGAGGTCATGAATATCTGGCAGCAAAGTCTGCTGTTCGGCTTCACTTCGGCCGCAGCACAACTCAGCATTCCTGTTTCTCGCTCGGTGGGAGTCGGCACCTTGTCCATGAAGGTATTATCAACATACACATGGCATGTTGCGCAGCTGGCACTGCCGCCGCAATCGCCGACAATATCGTAGATACCGTTGGAGACTGCAGCCTGCATAAGACTTACTCCGTCAGCAACATCCAACTCGCGGCGCGTTCCATCATGTGACACATACACTACTTTAGACATTTTTATCCTCGCACTCTTGGGGCAAAAACGGCGATCTATAGCGGGTACCGATCGCGGGAAAATTTCAGGCCCTATTCAATTCAGTGTTGGCTGTCGCAATTATTTCTTTCAGCGGCACGCTTTCGTCATCCAGTAGGTTTGGTTCAACCGGAAGTCGATCCGTGATGATCTGCTTTGACAGGTTGAATTCCACCGGACGGTTCACCGTATCAACCGCCAGCACTCGGTCCCCCTGCAGGTAGAAAACGCTGAAGTCGGGCTGTTCCAAAGAGCCCCGTATAATGATCCGATCGTATCCCTCGGACAGCCCAACCATTTTCAATCCGACTTCATACTGGTCGGACCAGAACCAAGGGGCAGTCTCGTTGCGCGTTGGCTTGCCGCAGACGATAGCGGCAACTTTCCGCGCCTGCTCCAATGCATTGGGCACCGACTCGATACGTACCCAGCGGCCATAGATCTGGCTGTGAAACCGGGCGCAGTCGCCGATCGCCATGATCACGGGATCAGAGGTCTGCATCTGCTCGTTGACCACGATACCGTTATCTACCAGCAGCCCGGCCGCACTGGCCAGCTCACAGTTCGGGATTAGACCAATCCCGGCAACTATCAGATCTGCTGCCAGTCGCGTGCCGTCCTCACACAGTACGGCGGTCACTTTCTGCTGGTCGGCTGACATCTCAAATCCGCACACCTGCATGCCGGTTCGTATGTCAACGCCGGCGTCACGGTGCAGGCGTTCGTAAAAGGCCGAAACCGGCGGAGCGGTAACTCGCGCGAGAACGCGGTCTGTCGTGTCGAGCAGGGTGACCTGCACGTTCGCCTTAATGGCGGTTGCAGCCACTTCAAGGCCGACATAGCCGCCGCCAATCACTACCAGGCGATTGCCGGGAATCAGCTGTTGGCGGATACACTCGGCATCCTCGAGTGTGCGTAGGTATCGAAAGTTGGCCGCCTTGCCGGCTGCGCCACTGGCTACCGGTAGCAGCCTCGGACGTCCGCCAGTAGCCAACACCAGCCGCTCGTAGTCCAGTACCTGGCCATCCGACAGGCTGACCTGCCGTCGGTTGCGGTTGATCGCCGTTACCTGCGTGCCGCTGAGCAATTGGATGTTCTGCGCCGCGTAGGCATCCGGGGTTCTCAGGTACAGGCTTTCCGGTGTGGACTTGCCAGCCAGATAGGCTTTGGACAAGGGCGGCAGGTGATGGGGAATAACTGCTGCATCCCCCACCAGCCAGATATTACCTTCCCAGCCGTTGGCGCGCAGGCTAAAAGCAACCTCAACCCCTGCGTGGCCAGCACCGACGATGACCAGATTTTTGTTTGCGTTCACTGCACCCACCCCACGTGTTTATACCGCTTTGGTAGTCGCCGGATCCCAGACCAGCGGGAGTGCATGCACGCCGCTGACAATGCCACTCTGGTGGCGCACCTGGGCGCCCGGGGCAATGGCAAAGTCAGGAATCCTGGCTAGCCATTCCCGTAGGGTGGTGACGATTTCGCGGCGGGCTAGATGCTGGCCAAGGCACAGATGACTGCCGTGACCAAATGTCGTATGCGATACCTTCTGGCGGCCGAAGTCGACGTGCATCGGGCAGGCGTTCTCACGCTCATCCAGGCCCGACAGCAGTTGCGGCAGGAGGATCTGATCGCCCTTCTTTAGTAGCACGCCATGGAACTCAAGGTCGGACTTGAGAATTCGGCCATCAGCTACTAGTGAAAAGCGCCGGAGCAGTTCCTCGGTGGCAGCCGGAATGCGCTCTGGATGCTCTATCAACTCTTTGCGGTGCTCTGGGCTTTTGGCCAGAAACTCCATGCAGAAGCTGAGGAAATTGACTACGGTATCCAGGCCACCAACCAGCAGCAGACCACACATTTTCTTGGCTTCGTCGCTGGTGATTGGGCGTCCGTTGACTTGGCCATTGGCGATTACGCTTATGGCGTCAGTGCCTGGCTTAAGTTTGCGCTCTGCGATGATTGGCATCAGATACTCATAGAGCGCGTCTCTGGCTTCAGCAAAGGTCATGCTGCCATCCGGGCGAGTCATCTGATCCGAGAGGTATTTCAGATGCGGAATGTCTTTATCCGGCAGCCCCGCGAGCAGCATGAAGATCCGAATCGGGAAGGGCTCGGCAAAATCTTCGGTAAAGTTGCAGTGACCCTGAAGGCGGATGTTGTCGATCAGTGAGCACGCCAGCTCCCTGATATGACCTTCCATTTTATCCACTACCGGCATACCCACCACGCTGCTGGCTAGGGCGCGGAACTGGCGCTGCTCCGGCGGATCCATCGAAGTGGGAATGAAGTCGTAGGCCTCGCCCGCTTCGCGGGGAATGAACGGACACTCGCTCGAAAAGTGTGCGGGATCTTCGAAGGCCTCACGGATCAATCGTCCCCGGGTGGCAATCCAGTGCCCGCCATTGCATCGAGTCCATACAATATTCGGTACATTCGGTCCCTGCAGAGTCGCCCAGGCTTTCTGCACACCTTCCGATATGTTCGGTGGGTTGTACATGTCGAAGTCAAAAACCAGGTGCTCAGGTACATGGGGCGGCAGGGGCGCAAGATTGGCATTGCTCTGTGTGGCTTCAGTACTCATTTTTGTTCTCCGGAAGAAGGGGGCGGCTAGAGCGTCGGATCGATCACGGGTTTGATCAGTGCACCTGTCTTGACCAGCTCAAGCGCCTTGTTGGCATCATTGATGGAAAAGCGCTGCGTGATCAGGTCGGCCAGCGGATAGCGATCCTGCATCCGGGCGGCAAAGTGCATCGCCTGATAGAAGTGCTTTGGCTTGGCAAAGGTGGCTCCGGAAACGTGCATGTTCTTGATGGTCAGGTCGCGGGGTGCGATGGGTTGAGTACCGATCGCGCCCCACAGGCCGAGAATGATGTAGCGACCATGGTTGCCGGTCAGATCCACGCCCTCGGGAAATGCCGGCAGGGCGCCGGCCGCTTCCACCACCACGCTGGCGCCACGCTTGCCGAAGCGATCGCTGACAATACGTTGTCGTTCTTCCCGCGTTGTGTCCTTGAGCGAAATGGTCTCGGTCGCGCCGAGACTACGGGCCATTTCGAGGCGAACCGGCGAGTGGTCGATGGCAATGATTTCCTTGGCACCCGATGCTGCAGCAACCAGCACGGCTGCGAGTCCGACCGGGCCAGCACCTTGGACGACGACAGTGTCATCCAGGCCGACGGGGCCGCAGCGGTCATAGCCGCGCAGCACAGTTGGCAGGGCGCAGCCGAGTGCGGCCAGTGCTTCCGGCTGGGCATGATCGGGCAGGCGGTAGAAGGCCATGCCATTGGGCAGACAGGCAAAGTCGGCGTAACTGCCCCAGTTGGGCTTTTCCGCATGCTCAAAAAAGGTTGAATTGTCGCAGGGGGTTTCATCCAGAACGGTGCAACTGTGGCAGCGATGGCACAGGGCGATGGGTGCCCAATACACCATGTCACCCTGCTTGACCGGAACTCCTGCGTAATCCGTGGTGACGCCGGCCCCGAGTTTTTCGATGCGGCCCACACCCTCGTGGCCGAGAATGATCGGGAAGGGCATGGTGCCTGCTTCGCCGGAAACAATGTGAACATCACTGCCGCACACGCCACCGAGGACCACGCGTACCAGGGCTCCGCCTGGTGCAGGATCAAAAATCGGGACTTTCCATGTCTCGACCCGATTTTGCTCGACCATCACAGCTGCTCTTGCATATTGCATTGTTACACCTCGTTTTTATTGTGCTTTGGGCCTGGGCCAGCGAGGCCGAGCCGCGTTGCTCAACGGGTCAGGTTGAGCTGTATATCGGTGATATAGTAAATATATGGACGATGGCGTTGGTGGTCAACATGCGCGGTGAAAAATATTCAACGGCATGGTTGATGGGTGGTTTTGACTTGTGAAGCATGCTGGTATTGTGCGGACCGGTTTTCCGGAGGGGCGTTTAGCAGCCGAGTGGCTTGGGTCGCCCTGGATCGAACACGGCAGTGAGGACTTACTTTGACAACAGCGTGCCCTCTGGAAAAAAAAGGTCGGATCGACCCCAGCAATGGCGATATCAAGCAGGACTTGCTGCGTGCAGCAATGCACCTGCTGAGCACCAAGGGACGCGACGGTGCAACCATGCGGGCGATCTGTGCGGAGGTAGGTGTAACGCCGCCAACGTTGTATCACCACTATGGTGATCTGCAGGGGCTGCACAAGGCTGCGATTGACGAAACCTACCTGCAGGTTGCCGAGGCCTATCACGACGGCACCGAAGAGAAGGGGCCGCTCAAGGGGATTCGCGATGGGTGGGCAACCTTCCTGAAGTTTGCTTACTCAGAGCCGAATATGTGTCGCATAGTGATCCAGCAAATCATGGCGGGAGAGCCACCGAGCCTTGTCGCCGATACCCTGCGAGGCTTGGCTGACGACCTGGCCCAGTTCCATGCGCAGGGGCTATTGAAGTATCCGCCGAGGGAGACGGCGCAGTTGCTGTGGATGGGGGCATTGGGTTCGCTGACGTACACGGTCAGCCGGGAAGAGGTCGAGGACACACAAGACCTGGCCCTGCAAAGGGCCATGCTCGAGATCACTCTGGCTGCACTCTTCAATGTTGAAAAGGAGTAGGCAGGCCTATTCGCGGCCTGCTGATTTCGCGTTGGCTTCAGGGCTGCTCGCCGATCGGGCCGAATTCACCCAACGTCATCCGAGCCTGGGGATCGATTTGCTGGCAGTGCCTAGGACCGTGCAACTGTCGCGCCGCGAAGCCGATATCGTGATTACCTTGGAACGTCCCGTGCGTGGGCCATTCATCATTACCAAACTGACCGACTACGTGCTCAAGCTCTAGGCCTCCGTCAGTTATCTGGAGCAGCATCCGCCCATTCGGCATCGGGAGGATCTGCGCGATCATGCTTTTGTCAGCTATATCGATGATTTGCTTTACAGCAAGGAGCTCCTCTATCTCGATGAAATCGGCAAGCCCCGGCATGTTGCATTGCGAAGCACCAGTATTCTCGCGCAGCAGCAGGCCACCGCCTCAGGGGCCGGTATCGCGATCCTCCCGTCATTCTCTGCCGATTCGGATCTGCGCTTGAGACGAGTGTTGAGCGAGCAGATTGAGTTCACCCGGACGTTCTGGATGCTGATGCCAATTGAACTGAAGGACATTGCACGAATGAAGGCAGGCGGGAATTTTCTGCGAGAAATGGCTCAGGCGAACCAGGCTCTCCTGCTTGGGGGCATGAGGAAGCCCTAGCGCCAGGACTGGCATAAATTGAAAATGTCAGGCGTATGGGTTGAGGTGAAAATTGTTCGAGGTCCGCACTACTGGGAAAAATGTATACCTTGCTGTGGCGTTCCGATATGACAAGCTGAAACGAGTTTACGAAAGCATGGTAGCCAAGGCCTGCGGGTTGCTATGGCTACCTATGTGAACCATCCACAGCCTGTGCGAAAAGCGTGAGCGAAGCTCCCTTGCCCTTCCTGTTTGGCCGCAGCAATCATCGTCATTTCGAACGGTTGCACCGACCATCAACGTTATTTACGGATGGTTTCTAAGCCTTTACCGAGTTGCTCAGGAAGTCGAACAAGGCTTCGTTGAACGCGTCGTTGCTGTCGCCAGCGACCATGTGGTCGGCGCCGGCCACGTTGGCCAGTCGTGCGTGCGGAATCTGCGCAAGTAGCTGCTTTACCCCCTTCTCACTGACCAGCCGGCTGGCGCCGCCACGGATCAGCAGCGTAGGTATACCCACCCCTGAGGCAGCAGCTTCTAGGCGCTCGGCGTGCCGAGTGCGTTGGTTGTCCGGAGAGGTGAACGCCGGATCGTAATGCCAGCGGTAGCGGCCGTCCGCGCACAGGCGCAGGTTGCGCTCGAGCCCTGCGAAGTCTGTCGGTCGCTGCCGATGGGGAAGATAGGCGGAGACTGCATCGGCCGCTTCTTGTAGGTTTTCGAATCCATTCGGGGCGGCCTGCATGAACTGGAGGATCTCCGCTGCACCCTCGGCCTCGATCCGCGGCACTACGTCCACCAGCACCAGGCCGCGGGCCGGCTGACGGGCTTCGCCGATGGCGAGTAGCGAAGTCAGCCCGCCGAGCGAGGCTCCGACCAGTACAGGTGGTCGGCGAAGGGTCTCCAATACCTCGCGTAAGTCTGCAATGAAGAGATCCAGGCTGTAGTCTTGGTCGTGCGACCAGTCGCTGTCGCCATGGCCTCGCAAGTCCAGCGACACGGTGTGATAACCGCGGTCAACCAGACGCTGCGCCGTATTCTTCCACGAGTGACGAGTTTGTCCCCCGCCATGCAGCAACACGACGGGCTGACGATCGGGATCGCCGCCGACATCGGCCGCCAGGCTGACGCCCGCGGCGCCCTTGAATCGCATCTTGCGCATTTTCTCGCCTCACAGCTTCATTGCTGTAGGAATTAGCCGAAAGCCGGGCGGCTCAATGAAGCGGGGAGCCGTGGGCAATCAGCTGGCCAGCCACGGATCCAGTCACGCGGCTTTGAGCCCTTCGCAGCGCTCGAGTCGGGGCGCCGCGAGGGGCTGTTGACGCTTCGAGCTTGGCAAAGAAATCCTAAGCACGACTGCTTTGATCAGCAAGGATGGGCTGGTTACTGAGCCAGCATCCCGGCGTCAACTAGGTGTTCACTGCCGGTGATGTAGGAGGACTCGTCCGAGGCAAGAAACAGCACCAGGTTGGAGACCTCTTTGGGATCGGCTATACGGCCCAGCGGAATCAGGCCCAGCGCATCCCCGCCGCTCTCATCGGTCGCCTCGACCATCATCGGCGTCTGAATGAAGCCGGGGTGTACTGAGTTGACGCGGATCTTTTTCGGGCCGTATTCAATCGCTGTGGCCTTGGTCATGCCACGTACTGCGAACTTGCTGGCCACATAGGCCAGATTCGGGAAGCCATAGTTGGCGGCCATGCCCGCAATCGAGGAAATGTTCACAATTGAGCCGATGCCGGCCTTGAGCATGGACGGCAGAACGGCCCGCATTCCCAGGAACACCGAGTGCTGGTTGACGTCGCAGACCTTCAGGTAGTCGGCCTCGTTGAGGGCCAGGGTGTTAGCAACCGGGCCGAGTATGCCTGCATTGTTGACTAGCACCGTGAGTGGGCCGAACGCGGATTCGGCCTTCGCCACCACCTCTGCCCAGGAGTTGGCGCTGGTGACGTCGTGTCTGAGGAACAGCGCATTGCCGCCCAGTTCATCGGCCAGGGCCTGGCCGGCTTCTTCCGACAGATCGGTCAGCACCACCTTGGCGCCTTCCGCAATGAAACATCTGGCATGGGACTCGCCCATGCCCCTGGCAGCTCCGGTAATCAACGCCACTTTGCCTGTTAGTCTACCCACGGTTCTTCCTCTTGTTGTGTTGTGCAGGGGCAGCCCTGCGATGCTGGTGAGGGCTCTGATCTACTCGACGATGAAGGTTTCGTACATGTGCAGCGTGTCGCTGTATTCCCGTATGCCGGTGATGCGCTTGCCGTCCGTTTCGAACAGGAAGTGATAGGTGTTCTTGAACACCCGTCCATTGTTCAGTTCCGAGCAAGACTCGGCTTCCACCGCGACACGATTGCCTTCGGCGGTCATGCCACCGGGGGTGATGGGCAGGGCGCCTTGCTTGTAGACGGTGACGATGCCAGCCAGTAGCTCGCCCATCTGTTGTTTGCTGTAGCTGCCTGAAATGCCGGGTATGTTGCCGGATATCCACCAGGTACATTCATCGTCCAGGCAGTCGAGAATGTCGGTCACATCGCCGGACGAGAAGACCCTCAGGAAGTGGCGCACCAACTCCTTATTGCGTTCGAGCAGGTTGTTGGCTGTGTTCACTGTGCTACTCCTGTGACTTGGATTGGCTGATCCGATCGCCAGCTTGCCTAATGTCGCTCGGCCTAGCCCACCTCTTGTGTGGTGTGGCTATCAGTAGCATTCCTGTTTCACTCGTGTCAACAATTGTGTTGATTGATGCTTTCGGATGAACGATGCTAAGTCGTTAGCTACAAGTGTCGCTGTAAGCCGTTCGGGCTGTCCGAGCGTTGGCTTATGGCCGGGATCACAGTGACAGTAAGGGTTGATAGATGAACAACGACATGCAGGTGCTGCTGGACAAGCAGGCGATTTATGAAGTGCTGATCCGTTACTGCCGTGGTGTGGATCGCTGCGATGAGGAGCTGATCCGCTCCGTCTACCATGACGATGCCTATGATGATCATGGTTACTGGCGGGGATCCGGTAGCGACTTTGCCCGTTTTGTATCTGCACGCCTGACAGCTGCCAACCTAGCGACCACGCATTCAATCACCAACGTGCTAATTGAGGTTCACGGGGATACCGCCCAATCGGAGTCGCAGGTCATGGCGACCCTTGTGCGCAAGGGCAGTCCGCAGTTGGCCGATGTAATGGGCGCCCGTTATCTGGATCGACTGTCCCGGCGCAATGGCGAATGGAAGATTGATGAGCGCACCGTGGTGCTGGACTGGCACAAGGTTGAAGCCTGGGCCGACGCGCAGGCGCCGATCCCTCTCGACGGGTTCTTGCGCGGTTCCCGCTTCCCGGCCGATCCCGTCTATCGGCACCGGCAGATGGCGACAGAACAACCCAGTTAAGCGGGGTTGGCGACCGGGACGACTGGTTCTAGTTGCGTGGCTCGGCGGTCGGCGTAATAACCAGTTTGCCGGTCAGGTTGCGCGACAATACCATCTTGAGGGCATCCGGAGTCTTCTCCAAGGGGTAGGTCTGCGCAATCAGCGGCCTCAGTTTGCCCGCCCTGTAAAGTTCCGATAGGTGCCTGAAGCTGGCCTGGTGCTGCGCTGGATTGCGTTGCACGGCAGGCCACCAGAAGATGCCGGCCACCTGGAAGTTTTTCAGCAACAGCAGGTTGGCCGGTATCTGCGGAATTTGTCCGCTGGCGAAGCCGACAATCAACAGCCTGCCGTCATGTCTCATGCAGCGCGACATACTGTTGAAGGCTTCGCCGCCCACCGTGTCCATGCACAGATCCGCCCCCTGGCCGTCGGTCAGCTCCAGCACCCGCTGCTTCAGATCCTCGCGGCTGTAATCAATCAGATGGTCGGCGCCGTGCGCCCTGGCAGTCTCCAGCTTGTGGGGAGAGCTGGCGACGGCGATGACCGTTGCACCCAGCGCCTTGGCAATTTCAATACTTGCCAGGCCCACGCCGCCCGCAGCGCCAAGCACAACCAGGGTCTCCTTTGCCTGAATCCGGCCGCGGCGAACCAGGGCGTAGTAGCTGGTGCCGTACGAGGAATAAAAACCTGATGCGGTGATACAGTCCATGCCCTCCGGTACCGGAACCGCCAGTTCGGCCCGGGCCGCAGCCTCTTCGGCGAAGCCGCCATAGCCGTCTCGGGTCAGGGCCATGACGTGGTCACCCGGGTGTAATGTGCTGACATTGGTGCCGGTTTCAATCACCTCCCCCGCGATCTCGAAGCCGGGTGCAAAGGGCATCGGAGGCTTGGCTTGGTATTTCCCCTGGATGATCAGATTGTCCGGAAAGTTGATCGCCGCCCCATAGACCCTGATCCGAATGTCGTCGGGCCCTATGGCCGGACTGTCCATCTCGCCCTGGGTCAGCTTGTCTGCCGGGCCGTATTCTCTGCAAATGATTGCTCGCATGTGCGCATCTCCTGGTGTTGTTCATCTGCTCCGAATGTCGGCTGGCAAGGTCATTTAGTCAACTTTGGTGTTGAATATGCGGCCGCGGATCTGCAGGCTGAGGCTGGAATTTATTCATTCCGATGTCGCCATGTTGGCTGCCGCGCATGGCAGGTTGCCCGGGGATCGGATCTGGAGGTTCTGTCGTCAACAGGATTTATCAACTCTTTAGTTGACTGGCGTCGACAAAGGCTGCACGATTGCCTGAAACAACAAGAAGGTATGCACCATGTCGGATATCGAACGCAGGCTGAAAGCCCTGGAAGACCGCGCCGAATTGCAGGATTTGGCGGTCCGCTACTTCGTTGCCACGGACGATGATGACTACGCCACTTTAGAAGCGCTTTTTACGCCTGAGGCCGTACTCCGTGCCGGCGGGTTCACTGGCGGTACTGATCGGGCCGCCATCATGGCTTTCCTGCGAAGTGCCAGAGCGAACATGGGCGTCACTATCCATACCCCCCATTACTGCCTAATCACCTTCACCGGAGAAGACACGGCAACGGGGGTGGTTGGCGCGCATCTCGAAATTGCCATGGCTGGGCAGAGCCTGTTTGGGGCTGTGCGTTATAACGACAAATACCAACGTCTGCACGGCAAATGGCATTTTTCTAAAAGGGAAATGCTGGCAGTACATATGGGGCCTTGGGAGCAGGTTGCGACCTCACTCACCGCCGATCTGCGGGTCCGGTGGCCGGGTAGCGATCCGCAGCCGGCCGATTTGCCGGCACGCCGGGAAAGCCTGTAGCTAGGGGGAATCCCATCAAACGGCCATTAAGGGTGCAGCTATGCAGTTAGACAAGATTGAAGACATCATCGAAGACATCCGCCTCGGTAAAATGGTCGTATTGATTGACGATGAGGATCGCGAAAACGAGGGCGACCTCGTCATGGCTGCTCAGCATGTGAAGGCTGAGCACATCAACTTCATGGCCCGTTTTGCCCGCGGTCTGATTTGCATGCCAATGAGCAAGTCCCAGGCCGAGCGCTTGGGGTTGCGGCTGATGGTCGAACGCAACGGGTCAGGGTTCGGCACCAAGTTCACCACCTCGATCGAGGCGGCGGCGGGGGTCACCACGGGGATCTCCGCCGCGGATCGAGCTCTAACCGTTCAGGCCGCAGCGGCGCCCAACGCGCGGGCAGAGGACGTTGTCCAGCCTGGGCATATTTTTCCGCTTGTCGCGGAGCCGGGTGGTGTGCTGGTACGAGCCGGGCATACAGAAGCCTCCTGCGATCTCGCCAGGCTGGCTGGTCTGAACGAAACCGGTGTGATCTGTGAGGTGATGAACGAAGACGGCTCCATGGCACGCCTGCCCGAGCTGATCGAGTTTGCCAAGGAACACGGGCTCCGGATCGGTACCATTGCCGATCTGATCCATTACCGGGCCGTCCATGAAACGACCGTTGAGCGGCTGGGGCAGCAGTCGGTGATGACCGATCATGGTCAGTTCATGATGCTTTCCTATCGAGACCGTATTAATGGGGATATCCATCTAGCCCTGACCCTGGGAGAACTGGATGGCTCGCCCACGCTGGTTCGGGTGCAGCAGTCGGTTTGCCTCCGCGATCTACTCGGCATCCAGATTCCCGGCAGCAGCGGCTGGAATATACAGCGCTGCCTTGCGCGCATTGCTGCGGAGAAGAAAGGGGTGCTGGTGCTTCTAGCTGGTACCGAGACCTCCGCCGACATGAAACACAAAATAGATGCCCTGAACGGCAAATCCAAGCTGCCTCGAGCGTCGGCAGATGGTGATCCTCTGATGATTGGTGTGGGTTCGCAAATTCTTCGCGACCTTGGCCTGGGTGATATGCGACTGATGGCGGGGCCGGCCAAATATCACGGTATCTCCGGATTCAACTTGCAGGTTTCGGAATACGTCGTCTGCAGCTGATTCTTCTCTGGCGCCCAGGTTGCCAAGCCTGGGCCAATTATCAGCCATTGCTGCAAGGTAGCAACTGAGCCGTTGTCCAGGGCGTGGTGCTGCGCAAGAAAGGGGGGCGTTGATGATGACTGGACATATCGGGAGCACGAAATGAGCTTGAAGTATGCGGTATCCACGCGTCTGCCAACGCCCTTTGCGACTTTTGATATTCACGGGTTTGAAGACCCCGAGACCGGCAAGGAGCATGTTGCCCTTACCCTAGGCGATGTCCGTTCCGGCGAGCCTATCCTGTGCCGGGTGCACTCCGAGTGTCTGACTGGAGATGCGTTGTTCAGTCAGCGCTGCGATTGTGGATCGCAGTTGAATATCGCGCTGAAACTGATTGCTGAGAAAGGGCGAGGCATTTTGCTCTACCTGCGCCAGGAAGGGCGGGGCATTGGTTTGATCAACAAGCTCCGGGCCTACGAACTCCAGGATCAGGGGGCCGACACTGTCGAGGCCAATGAGCAACTGGGATTTGAAGCGGACATGCGCAACTACCTGATTGGTGCACAGATGCTCGGTCATTTTGGCATTGAGTCTGTGCGCCTGATGACGAACAACCCACGGAAGGTGGATGCCCTGAGGCGTGACGGCATCACCGTTGTAGAGAGGGTCAAGTTGCAGTCAGACCTGACTCCCTGCAATGCACATTACCTGCAAACCAAGGCAATCAAGTTGGGGCATATGCTCTCCCATCTCAAATTGAAGTGATCCCGGACCCTATTGTCATCGGTTGATCCGTGCGCGCCTACAGCTTACGCCGCATCGCTGTGTGCGATGTTCCTTCGCGCCCGGAATCTGCGATATGCCACTTCGGGCCTTCTGCGCCGACCCCCAGGATTATTTGATTTAAATCAATAAGTTATTGATTTCATGGTTGGCGACTCAGGTTGCCGCTTATTGCTTCGTCCAGTTTATCAACATTTGTGTTGACAGATGGTTCGGAGCTGATTAGTTTTGCTAAACCAACGAACAGGAGGTGGCCCAATGAAGTTTCATTTGATGCAAACAGGTGTGATCGGTCGTCGTTATGAGCTGGAAGCGGGCATGGCCGGTCAGCGCCCTGAGCTGTATCAGCGCTTTCTATCCGAGGTGCGCGATTACGTGCGTCTGGCGGATGAGCTTGGCTACGCAGGCTACTGCCAACCTGAGCATCACCTGCAGATCGAGGGTTTTGAGATCAACAACCATCCCGGCATGTTCAGCCTCTATGTGGGCCTGCATTCCAAGCGGATGAAGGCCGGCATCATGGGGTACACCCTGCCGACCCATAACCCGGTGCGCATCGCCGAAGAAATCGCCACCCTTGACCATATGCTCCAAGGGCGGCTGATGGTCGGTTTCACCCGTGGTTACCATGCGCGCTGGGTCGACTCCTATGCCGCGCGTCCGGGGGTCAGCGCCACTACGCCGGACAACGCCAAGGCCCGCGATGAGCAGGATGCGCTGAACCGCGAAGTCTTCGAGGAGTCGCTGCAGGTCATCAAGAAGGCCTGGGCCAACGACGTGTTCAGCCACAAGGGCAAGCACTGGGAGTTCCCGCCAAATGGCGGCTCTGCCGGTCACCCGGCCTATGCCAGCATGGGCAAGGGCATGGATGCCGATGGCATCGTGCGCCAGATCGGGATTGCGCCGAAGTGCTACCAGAATCCCCACCCGAAGATTTACGGCGGCTTTGCCGGCAGCATGCGCACCGTCGACATGTGGGCACGGGAAGGCGGCAAGCCGATCGTGCTGGCTGCCGACCTGGACTTCTGCGATGCCCTGTGGAACCGCTATGCCGATACCGCCCGCCAGCATGAGCGCGAAGTTGCCCGCGAGGATGTTGCCGCCTGGGGTGGTTTCCTGATGCTGACCGATGACAAGGACAAGGCCAAGCAGTTGATGGCTGAGCACAAGTGGTTCTGGGACAAGTGGTTCATCCCGTTCGGCCAGAAAATGCCGAACGTGCTGATCGGCTCGGCTGACGACATCGCCGAGCAGATCGGCCGCGCGCATGACCGCCTGGGCTTCAACGAACTGTTCCTGATGTTTGGCCAGGGCCACCTGGACCCGGAGCAGAACAATGAAGAGTTGGAGAAGTTTGCCAGCCTGGTGGCCCCTCGGTTCGCGACCAAGGATGCCGAAGGGACGCTGGTTTAA
>NZ_SSOJ01000138.1:0-31687 GCF_029871205.1 Pseudomonas sp. BN417
CAGCGAGGTTTCACCGATCCTCAAGGCATTGTCGGCCACCACTATGGTCGCGGTCGGGTGCGCAGTGTTGATCACATAGTTGCCCGAGTCCGTGGTGCCGCTGCCGGTATTGCCGGCCAGGTCGCTAATCCCGGTGTTGTTCAGGGTGATCAGGTTGCTGGCGTCGCTGATGCCATCGGTCGGGGTGAAGGTGGCGGTCCAGGTAATGCCGCCGTCGCTGCTGCTGACCGCGCTCAAGGTGCCGTTGGCGATGGTCAGGTCGGCGTTGGTGAAGCCGCTCACCGCCTCGCTGAAGGTAATGGTCACCAGCGAGGTTTCACCGGCACTGAGGGCGCTGTCGGCGACCACGATGGTCGCTGTCGGCCGCACCGTATCGATGGCGTAGTTGTTGGAGTCGGTGGTGCCGCTGCCAGCGTTGCCGGCCAGGTCGGCGATGCCGGTGTTGTCCAGGGTGATCAGGTTGGTCGTATCGGTGATGCTGGCGCTCGGGGTGAAGGTGCCGGTCCAGGTGATGCCGCCGTCGCTGCTGCTCACCGCGGTCAGGGTACCGTTGGCGATGGTCAGGTCGGCGTTGGTGAGACCGCTCACGGACTCGCTGAAGGTTATGGTCACCAGCGAAGTTTCGCCGACTCGCAAGGCGCTGTCCGCCACCACTATGGTCGCGGTCGGCCGTTCGGTATCGATGGCGTAGTTGTTGGAACTCGCCGTGCCCGAGCCGGCGGTACCGGTGCTGACCGACGTGACCCCGGCGAGGTTCACCGTGATCAAGTTGGTGGGGTCGGTGGTGTCGGCAGTGGGCGTCAGGGTGCCGGTCCAGGTGAGGCCGCCGTTGCTGCTGGACAGCCCGGTAATGCTGCCATTGGCAACGGTGAGGTCGGCGGTGGTGAAACCGCTCACGGCGGTGTTGAAGGTGAAGGTCACCAGCGACGTCTCGCCGGCCTTGAGGTTGGTGTCGGCGACGGTCGCAGACGTCAGCGTAGGGGCTACCTGCGGCGCATCGAAATTCAGGTCGTCCAGGTTTAGAAGCAGGTTCCCGCCGGAAATCGTGAAACTGGTGATGTTGTGGAACTGGGTGTTGGCCGAGAAACTGAAGTTCTCCGAAGTAACGAAGCTGCCATTACTGGCAAAGTTGACCGCACTTCCCCCATTGGGCGTGATGGAAATATCCGCATCCGCGATTCCGTCGATGGACAGCCCCAATAGCCGGAAAGCGCTGCCATCGAGAGCCTCGATCTTGATACTGCTTATGCCATTGAGTCCGACAGAGTCGAACAGAAGGTAGTAATCCGTGCCGCCATTGCCCAAGGGCGAGAAGGAATCGTTACTGATCACACTGGAGTAGCTGTTCCCCGCAGTGCCCGTGATGGTGTACTTGACGCCATCAAAGTTGAAAACGGCGGTGTTGGAGAAGGACTGGCCAGAATCATCGTCATAATTCTCATCCGCCGGAGCGAGGAGAAGGTGCTGGTAGCCCGCCACGCCCATCGCGGAGGATTCCACCAGCCCACTGCGGCTCTCCAGCTCCCAGTCCCCGCCCTTCGATACCGCGCCGGTCAGGTCGCTGGATGCGGCGACATCCGCCCCCGTGGCGGAGGCCAGGCCATCGATGAAGGCTTGCCCCTCCCCATTGGCGCCGACCTGGCACCCGTACAGCAGGATGTCGCCGTCGCTGCCCATCGACTGGCCGATGGCGTTCAGCAGACCGCTACGGGTGGCGAGGTCGCCACCTTCCAGCCAGTCGTTGCCGAGCTGGACCTTGCCCACGTCGCCATGACTGAGGATATGGATGGCGTCGATGCCGCTGCGGCCGCCGAGGTAGTCGGCGATCTGCTGCAGGCCGTCCTTGTTCGCATCCAGCACCACCACTTCGGTGCCGGGTTTGAGGCCGTTGACGAGCTGCTGGTAGTCCTTGACCTGACTGTCGACGAACACCACTTCCTGGCGGTTGTCCGCCGTGCCGGCCGGGGTCGCGGCCAGGGTATCGCTGCTGGAGGAGGCGTCATGGGTGGAGGCCTGGTTGTCGGCGGCATCGGCTGCCGGCTGGGCATCCGCCACCTCGACAGCCGTGGCAGCGACCGCGCCGTCGAACATCATCCGGGGCTCGAGCGCCACGGCGAGCGCGCTCCTTGCCGGCGGGTTCGACGATTTTTCCGGGGCAGTCCTGTTCCACCACATGGGGTACCTCCTACAGCATTCGATACGGGGAAAGCCTGGGACGGCTTTCCCCCACAGCCTGTTGCGAGTCCGGTTCGCCAGAGGCGCTCCGGGATCAGTTGCGCGACGGGAAGATCCCTTCCAGCGCGATCACGAAGTTGGTACCCAGGAAGGGGTTGCGAATCCCCAGGGGCTGGCTGCCGCCGGTGAGGCCGATGGTGATGCCCGGCATGTCGCCCAGCACACTGACGTTGAAAGGCGCCAGGGTGGTGTCGGCTGCGGTGGTCGCGTACAGGGTGCCGCCCCGTCCGCCCGCCGCAACCGGACCCAGCACGGTGGTCGGTCCCGGATTGGCCTGGGTGGTGCCGGTGGTCGCGGCCGGAATGGACGCCTGGCCGGAAGCGGCGATGGAGGTGCTGGTGGGTACCGCGGTATGGGTGTGGGCAGGCATCTGGGTGGAGAGGATGGTCACGTTCTCCGTGCCGCTCACTTCACCGATGTCGATCGGGCTCAGGCCTGCACCCTGCCCCTGCCCGACCGGGCTGCGGCCACGGAAGTCGGGCAGGCCGAAGGTGACCTGGCCATTGCCGCCGTACATGGTGCCAAGCAGCGAGAACAGCGCCTGGTTCTGGGAAATCGAGAGCAGTTGGCCAGAGCATTGCGCCCAGCCACGGGGGGCGAAGTTGAAACCGACCATGCGGATTTCGCCAATGAAGGGATCGCTCATTGCTGTTGCTCCTTGTTGATGCCGCCTGTGCGGCAGGTTGCGCATCGCTGCGCGGGTCAACCTTCTGGCTCGCCCTACTGGGCCTTGCGGCGGTGGAACACCGCCTGCAGCAAATGGCGCTCACCCTCCTCGTCCGGTCCGATCGGGCACAGCAGCACCGGCCACTGGGCGCTGCTGGGGCTGCGCAGCAGGTAGATGTGCTGCGGCAGCTGGATGCCGACGGGCTGGGCGAAGACGGCGCTGTAGCATTCGTACCGGGCATTCATCGCGGCGCCCTCGCTGACTTCCACCAGGGTCACGGCGATACCCTCGCCGCCCTCCCAGCTCAGGTGCCATGGCTGCTGGAGCTGCTGTTCGAATTCCTGGCGAGAAGGGATCGAGGTCATGCGGGTACTTCCTGTGCGTGGGGCGTACTGGCGCTGCGCTGCATCTGCAGGTAGACCCGGTTGTTGCCGGTGACCACGAAGCCGAAGCGCTCGTAGAGGCGCCGCGCTGGATTGTCGGACTCGACGAACAGGCGGATCGCCTTGCCCGACTCGTCGGCTTCGAGGGTCAGTGCCTGCAGGTAGCGCGTACCGATGCCGTGCCGCCGCCATTCAGGCAGCAGGGCGATGTCGATCAGGTTGAGCGTATTGGGCCCGCGGAAGACATAAAGCCGGCCTATGGCCTGGCCGCGATGGCAGATCAGGGAGAACTGCGCGTCGTGGTAGTGCTCCTGGTAATAGCGGTGCTGGGCGTCGAACTGTTGGGCGAGGAAGGCATCGATGGCCGGCTGGGTCCAGCCGGTGGAGGCCATTTCGTCGGCGCGGGTGGTCGCGTAGAGCGCCCGCAGGAACGCCAGGTCGGTTTGCGCAATGGAGCGAAGGTGCAACTCGAGAGTTGGCATGGCGTCGTGCGTCCTTGCTGACTTTTCCCCTTGGGAAGAGCCGGCTTCCTATTATTTTGATATCACGCGACCTCAACGACGAGAGATTAGCCGAAGCTGCCGGCCACTAGCCACTGTCTTCTCAAGAATCAATAGGATTATTCCTAGACATTTGTATGAAGCTTCTACTCTAACGGCGCAGCCTCTCCAGGGACTCGTAGGGCGCGCGGGCCCAGCGATCCACGGCTTCGCGCACCCGGTCATCGGCCGCCTCGCGCTTGCGCTGGCTGTCGGCGCTGAACCACATGGCGGGTTGCTTGGCGTCGAAGGCGGCGATTTCCCGCAAGCGCGGCACCTCGGTCTCGCGCACGTCGAACAGGGGCGCCAGCCGACCCCAGAGGGCATCGGGCAGTTCGCTGTAGTTCACCGGCACGCCGCCGTGGCGTCGGCACAGTTCCAGGCCCTGTTCGAGGATGCGGCCGATGCTGCGGCTGGTGAATTCCAGCGGCGACATGGCCTGGGCCTCTTCCTCGGCGAGGTCCAGCGCCGAGGGGCCAAGAAAGCCCGGCACGCTGTGCATGCCGGGCTGGCGCAGTTGCGAGACGACGATTTCCAGCGGGTCGCGATAGAGGAAGATGCGCGGTGTGTCCGGGTAGAGCTCGCTCAGCATCGGCGCCTCGAAGACGTTCCAGGCATCGAGCTTGATCATCAGCCGCTCTTCGATACCGCGCCGACGCTGGCCGTAGGCCGACAGCAACGCGCACACCCAGCCGGCCTGTTGCGCGGCTGCAGCGGGGTCGATGAAGTGCGCACGCAGCAGGCTGTCCAGCGGCGGCGGCTCGGACAGCACGATGTTGCGTTCGATGCCGGCGAGCAACTGCGCCAGCAAGGTGGAACCGCAGCGCGAGGCGTGAAAGATCAAGGCGCCAGGCGCCAGGCCGGGGCTGGCCGCCTGCCAGTCGAGCAGGGACGCCAGCGGGGTGTCGCGACGAAAGGCCTGGTTGAAGGGCAGGCGCAGGGCCAGTTCCACGTCGTCACGGAAGAACGGCCGGTTCAGTTGCTGCTCGCCGAACCAGCACCAGTCCACCCGCCATTCGCCGTCATACCGCCAGGCGCGGATGGGCAACCAGCCGTTCAGGTCTTCGCTCATGTTCACACCTTCCATTGTTCGCGCCATGCCTGCTTGCCCTGGCGCATGGCCGCGCGAACCTCCGCCTCGGCAAAAAGCAGGCCCAGCTCCGCGCCCAGTCGCACCACTTCGCGGGTGAAGTCGCGCACATCGGTCAGGCCCTGCAGTTGCCGGGCAAGCGCGACATCCCCTGCCACCTGCCGGCGGAATTGCGCGAACGCCTGCACCGCCCTCCCCGGCTGTAACGCGGGGGTGTCAGGCAACCCTTGGTGAACAGCCGCCAGCAGCCAGTCATTGGGATGGCAATCCAGCACCAGGTGAATGCGCTCGCCCGGCCCCGGGTTATCCACACGATGCGGGCGGGACAGGTCGAGGAACCAGCACTCGCCGGGCCGCATGGGCACCTGCAGGCCGTCGACAAGAAACTCCACGCCCGGCGGGCTCAGCAGCGGCACATGCAGGCGCAGGTCGCTGCCCGGCAGGCCCAGGTCGGGGTCGCAGTGTTCATGGATGCGCGAGCCCGGCCCAAGGCGCAGCAGGCGTGCGCTGCGCACCCTGGTCTGGAAGGCATCCAGCAGGTGGTTCCAGGCCGTTTCCCGCTGCCACCAGCCGCTGCGCATCGGCGCGCCGAGGCCGGGGGCCAGCGGCAGCGGTGCGTCTTCCGGCGTGATCAGCGCGACGCCGCTCCAGTCGCCCTCGTAATAGCCCGTGTTGAAGTGGCCCTGCCACGCGGCGGCGTCGATTCGCGCCAGCGCATCCAGGAGTGGTGCCAGCTCGAAGCGCAGGGGCAGGCGCGAGCAGACCGGCAGTGGTGACGTTGGCATGGAACTGTCCTTGCTCCTGTGTGGTGGGTGGCCTTGCCTCAGAAACCGCTTTCCCTGACCCCAAGCGCGGCCAGCCGGCGCCAGGCGAAGCCGAGCAGCGACTGCCCCTGCCCATCCAGCACCACCACACCGCGCAGGGGCTGGGCCGGCTGGATCGAAGCATCCAGCAGGCTCAGGCGCACGCCGTACTGGGCCTGAACCGGTTCGGCCCGGCGCTGGGCGTCGCGACGTATGGCGATAGGGCCATGGTGGTCGGAACTCAGGGCTTCCAACTCCAGGTAAGCGACGCCGGTGGCATCCACTTCGTCCAGCCGCACCGGCAGCGCCGGGCGCGCCGGATCGTCGGCGATGAAGCGCCCTTGGGCACCCGGTTCGACGCGCCAGAGCTGTTCCTCGGCCAGGTAGCCACGCAGGCGCAAGCCGGGTTCGACCACCCGTGCCAGGGTTTCCGCGGGGCTGAGCCAGCGGCCCGGGGTCAGGTCCGGCAACAGGTCGCGCACCACCCCGGATCGGGGCGCGCGCAGTTGCAGGCGTTCGCGCTGGGCGGCAAGGCCCCGGTACTCGGCCACGGCCTCGGCCAGGCGCTGTTCGAGGATGCCGGCGTCGGCCGCCGTTTCGCTGCGTCCGGCCTGGCGGCGCAGCTGCAGCTGGAGGATTTCGATCTCGCGGCGAACGATGACCTGGCGCGAATCCAGGTCGGGGGACTCCAGCTCCAGCAGCAGGTCGCCCTGCCCCACCGCCTGGCCATCCACCACGTGCAGTTGCTTCAACCGCGCCGCCAGCGGCGCGTGCAGAGCTGTGGCGCGGGAGGCTTCCAGCAGGGCCGGCACCTCCACCGAGCTGCGCCAGGGCAGCATCAGCAGCGCCAGCAGGAGAAGCAGCCCGGCGCCGGTCAGCAGCACCTTGCCCGGCTGTGCCTGGTCGCGGCGCTGCCACCATTCGCGCAGCTCCTTCCAGATCGGCAGGCCGATGAACCAGACCAGCTCCACCAGCATCAGGAAGATGCCGAGTACCTTGAAGAACAGGTGGTAGACCGCCAGGGCGATGCCGAAGAACAGCACCGCGCGCCACAGCCAGGCGCCGTAGCCCCAGACCAGCAGGCGCCGCGCCAAGGCCGGTTGCCAGGGTTCGGGCATGGGCTCGCCGTAGCCGAACAGCGCCTCGCGCAGGCGCCAGCGGCAGAGGGCGAAGGCCCGCGCCTGGAGGTTATCCACAGCCCAGAGGTCGCTGAGCAGGAAGTAGCCATCGAAACGCATGAAGGGGTTGAGGTTGATCACCAGGGTGGTGATCCAGGTCGCGCTGGCGAGCATGAAGGCCGAGGTGCGCATCGGGCCATCCGGCAGCAGCGACCAGGCCAGCAGCGCCAGCACTGCCAGCACCAGTTCGGCCAGCACGCCGCCGGCACCGATCAACAGCCGCGAGCGGCGGTCGTTGACCCGCCAGGCGTCGCTGACGTCGGTGTAGAACATCGGCAGCAGCACCATGAAGGCCAGGCCCATGCTCTGCACCCGGCAGCCGGCGCGCTTGGCCATGAAGGCGTGGCCGAACTCGTGGCAGAGCTTGGCGAAGGTCAGGGCGATGCCGAAGGCCATGGCGCCGCCCAGGCTGAACAGGTGCGGGAAGGTGGCGAGGAAGCGCTCCCAGTCGCGCGCCACCAGGAACAGGCCGAGCGCGAATACCAGCGGCAGCCCCCAGTGCAGCAGCCAGCGGCCATTGCGCTGCAGCACGGGCCAGGTGCGGTTGAGGAAGGCATCCGGGCGCCACAACGGAATACGGAAGAACAGGTACTGGTGCAGCGCCCGTTTTGCCGGGCTCTGGCGCTGGGAGGCGGCCTTGGCGCCGTAGCTGGCGCGCTGTTCCCCGTCCAGGGCGGCGATCAGGTCATGGCCACGGAGAAAGCGCAGCAGCTCTTCCAGCTCGGCGACGCCCAGGGGCAGGCCCGGCTCGGCGTTGGCCGCGCTCAGTACCTGCTGCGGATCGCTCAGGGCCCAGTGGCGCAGCAGGCGTACGGCGGCGGCACCGAGCTTGAAATAGCGCCCGCGCAACGGGTCGGCCAAGGTCCACTGGGGCGCGCCGTCCAGGCCGGGGGCGGCTGGCGACAGCTGCAGGTCGGGGCGCAGGGCCGGCAGCATCAGAAGCCCAGCCCCTGACGCAGCGCCGCCAGGGGCCGGCGCAGCAGGTAATAGGCCAGCGGCGCGCGCTCGCCGAACAATTTGGCGGTACCGCGCAGGCCGATGCGCGGCGGCGCTTCGGCGAAGGCGGCATCGAGGCGGTAGGCCAGTTGCCCGGCAGCGGTGGCCTGGGCTTCATAGGCGGCCCGTTCGAGCCGCGCGCTGTGGCGATCGAGCGGATCGCTGTCGAGGAACAGCGCCACCTCGGCGCCGGGCTGCAGGGCAATGGCGTCCCCCACTGGCAGCTCGATGCGCAACTCGGCCTGGGCCGGATCGGCGATCTGCATCAGGCGCTCGCCGGTCTGCACCGGTTTGCCGGTCCAGCGTTCGGCATCGGCGAACACCGCGATGCCGGCACGTTCGGCGCGCACTTCGCTGCGCGCCAACAACTGCCTGGCGTAGTCGCGCTCGGCGCGCTTCTGCTCCACCCGCGCCGCCAGCAGGTCGATGCGTGCGCTGGATTCGGCATCGGCGAAGGCGCGCTGGCTGTTGGCCTTGAGTTCCGCCTCGGCCACGCCGAGGGTGCGCTCGGCGACATCGGCCTGGGCCTTGAGGCTGGTGGCGTCGAAGCGCACCAGCAGGTCGCCGGCGGCCACGCTCTGGTTGGGCTTGACCAGGAATTCGGCGATCACCCCGTCCAGCGGCGCCGCGACCACCCGGCCGCCCTGGGGCACCACTTCGGCCGGCGCCAGCACCGACTGGCGCACCGGCAGCAGGAGCAGCAGGCAAAGGCCGCCGGCAATGGCCAGGAGCTTCTTCTTCGGCCAGCGCAGGCGCCAGGGCTTGCGTGGCTGCAAGGCCAGCCAGGCGTGGGCGTAGGTGTCGCCGAGCTGGGCCAGCAGGGCCTGCTCGGCGTCGTTGAAGGCCCGGTCGCGGGCCAGCCAGAGGCCGCCGAAAACTTCGCCGCCCCGGACCTTCAAGGGCAGCCAGAACGCCTGGGCGGCCGACAGCGCCTGCCAATCGGCGCGGGCCTGTTCGTCCAACAGCGTTGCGTCGACAGCGCGGGGCTCGTCCAACTGGCCCTGGTCGAGCAGCTGTCCTGCAGCGCGTTCGACGAAGGCCACGAAGGGAGCGTTGGGCTCCACCAGGCTGATGCCGGTGAGGGCCTGAACCTTGCCGGCGATCAGCAGCGCGGCATGGCGGAAGCCGAACAGCGATTGGCCGTCGTTGACCATGCAAAAGGCCAGTTGCTCGGTGCTGGCAGCCTGGCGGGCCTGCTTCTCCAGGCCAAGGAAGAGCGCGAAGACGCGCTCGGCGGCACCGGGCAGGGCCGCGCTCATGGCGTCTCCGGGAAGTGCGCGGTGCCGCTCATGCCGGCCAGCAGGCCCGGGGCGTCGTCCGGCAGACCGCCGATCAGCAGCAGGGTCTGGCTGCCTTCGTCGATCCGTGCTCCCAGGCGCTTGATCACCGCCTGCAGCGACTTGCCGGTTTCATCGGGAACGAAGCTGAAGCTCTGCTCGGGCTTGAGCCGGCTCAGCCAGCGGGAAGGCACCAGCAGGTGGATCTCAAGGGTGCGGTTATCCACAACTTCCAGCAGGGGCGCGCCGCTGGCCACGCTCTCGTGGGGCTGCACTTTGCGCGCCACCACCTGGCCGTCGAAGGGTGCTTTCACCTGGCAGCGCTGCACCTGCACCTGGTAGACCTGGGCCTCGGCCTGGGACTGGGCCTGGCGCGCCTCGGCCAGGGCCACTTCGAAGCGTCCCACCGAGTTGAGGGCCGCCAATTGCTGTTTGTTCCGGAGCTCTTCCCGCGCCGCGCGCACCGCGGCGTTGGCCGCGTTCAGCTGGGCCTGGTAGGCGCTGCAGTCGAAGCGCACCAGCACCTCCCCCTTCTTGAACGCCTGGCCTTCGGCATAGGGCATATCGACAATGCGCCCGGCCAGTTCGCTGGCCAGCACGGCCTGGTGGCGGGCACGCAGCACGCCGCGGGCATCGCTGCTGGCCGGGGCCGCCACGGCGGGCGCATCGAGCAAGGGGTCCGGCGCGGGTGGTTCCTCCGCCCAGGCGGCGGCGACCAGTCCCATCAAGCCCAACAGCGTCCACTGCAGCGTGCGTTTCATAAGGACCTTTCCCTGGAAAGAACTGGGCAAGAGTCTATGAGAGCTGTCGGACAATAGGAATCTGGCTAGAGGAATTATCTTGCCATCAGGCGGGTTCCATCCCCTGATGGTGGACAATGCACTGTTCTTCTGTGGGAGCGAATTCATTCGCGAATAAATTCGCTCCCACAAGAGGGAACGCTCGCCGGCCTCAGACCATCGCCAATGGCCCCTTGCGCCTGGGCGGCGGGAAGCTGTGGTCGATCAGGGCGAGATCGTCGGCGCTGAGCTGGAGTTTGTGGGCCTCGGCGTTCTGCTGGATGTGCAGGGGGTCGACGGCCTTGGGAATGACCATCACCCCATCCTGGCGCAGGGCCCAGGCCAGGGCGACCTGGGCAGGACTTGCCTCGTGGCGGCGCGCGATTTCCTGGAGGGCGGCGTTGCGCAGCAGCTTGCCGCCCTGCCCCACCGGGCAGTAGGCCATGAGCGGCACGCCCTGTTGCTGCTGGAAGGGCAGCAGGTCGAACTCGACGCCGCGCGCCTCAGGGTTGTAAAGGACCTGGTTGGCGGCACAACCGGCGGGCAGTTCATGGAGGTCGTCGAGATCGAGGTTGGAGACACCCCAGCGGGCGATCTTGCCCTGCTCACGCAGGCGCTCGAAGGCTTCGACGGTCTCCTCCAGCGGGTGCTCGCCGCGCCAGTGCAGCAGGTAGAGGTCGAGGTGGTCGGTGCCAAGTCGCCTGAGGCTGCTCTCGCAAGCCTGGGCGGTGCCCCTGCGACTGGCGTTCCAGGGATAGACCTTGCTGACCAGGAAGACCTGCTCGCGCAGGCCGGCGATGGCTTCTCCCACCACCTCCTCGGCGCCGCCTTCGGCGTACATTTCGGCGCAGTCGATCAGTTTCAGGCCCAGTTCCAGGCCCTGGCGCAGGGCCGCGACTTCGCGCTTGCGCTCGCTGCGGCTCTCGCCCATGTGCCAGGTGCCCTGGCCAATGGCGGGCACCTGGATGCCGTCGGGGAAGGTAATGCTGTGCATGGCTCGGTCCTCAGGAAGTCCGTTCAGTGGATTGCCGGCAGCTGGGGCGCGATATTCCGGCAATGCACGGCACGGCTCAAGCCCAGGGGTCGTAGGAACCGATGCTCCACAGGTGGCCTTCCGGGTCGCGACAGCTGAAGCTGCGGCCGCCGTAATCCTCATCCTTCAGCGGCAGGACCACGGTAGCCCCGGCGGCCAGGGCGCGGGCGTGCACGGCATCGACGTCAGTCACCACCAGGTAGATGCCCTGGCTGCCCAGTCCGCCAACCTCGTCGGGTTGGCGCAGCTGGCGGCCGTAGTCGTTGTCGCGCACCGAGCCGAGCATGATCATGCCGCCGTCGAGGCTGAGCTGGGCGTGGGCGATGCTGCCGTCCTGCTCAGCCACCACCAGGTGCTCGACGAAGCCGAAGGTGCGGCAGAGCCAGGAGATGGCGGCAGGCCCATCGCGGTAACGCAGGCAGGGAATTGCAGTAGAACCGGCCATGGCGGTGTCCTCCATTCAATAGACGGATTGATTCAGCCTAGCTTCTTACGCCAGGGTCCAACCCCCAGAATGCATCGGGCCCGCACATGGCGGGCCCGATGGTCATGGCGAAGGCAGGCGTCAGGCGGCGGCGCCAACCGGCTCTGCGGCCTTGGCCGGCGCCAGGTTGAACACTCTGTAGAGCACCACCAGCAGGGCCAGGAAGGCCGGGCCCACGTAGAGCGCGACACGGGTGTCGGGGAAGTAGGCCATCAGGCCGACCACCAGCACCAGGAACGCCATCGCCAGGTAGGAACTGACGGGGAACAGCCACATGCGGTACTGCAGCTTGCCCTGCTCGGCGGGGCTGAGGCTGCGGCGGAACTTCATCTGCGCGAGAAGGATCATCGCCCAGGTCCAGATGGCGCCGAAGGTGGCGATGGAGGTCACCCAGACGAATACCTTCTCCGGCACCAGGTAGTTCAGCAGTACGCCCAGCAGCAGCGCGGCGCCGGACAGCAGCAGGGCGCGGCGCGGCACGCCATTGGAGGTGACGGCGAAGGCGCGCGGCGCCTGGCCTTGCTGGGCCAGGCTGTAGAGCATGCGGCCGGTGCTGAAGATGCCGCCGTTGCAGGAACTCAGCGCGGCGGTGATCACCACGAAGTTGATGATGCCGGCGGCGGTCTTGATGCCGAGGCTCTCGAAGGTCATCACGAAGGGGCTGCCCTGGGTACCGATCTCGTTCCAGGGGTAGATGGAGAGGATCACGAACAGCGCGCCGACGTAGAACAGCAGGATGCGCCAGAACACCGAGCCGATGGCCTGGGGAATGGTCTTCTGCGGGTTCTTCGCCTCGCCGGCGGTAAGGCCGATCATCTCCACGCCGAGGTAGGCGAACATGACCATCTGCAGCGACATCAGCACGCCCTGCACGCCATTGGGCATGAAGCCGCCGTGCTCCCAGAGGTTGGCGATACCGGTGGCGACGCCGTCGTTACCCAGGCCGAAGACGATCATGCCGGTGCCGGCGACCACCATGGCGACGATGGTGACGATCTTGATCAGGGCGAACCAGAACTCGAACTCACCGAAGGCGCGCACGGCGATCAGGTTGATGCTGCCCATGCTGACCAGCGCCGCCAGGGCCCAGATCCAGCGTGGCACCTCGGGGAACCAGACGCCCATATAGATGGCCACGGCGGTGATTTCCGCCACGCAGGTCACCAGCCAGAGGAACCAGTAGTTCCAGCCGGTGAGGAAGCCGGCCAGAGGGCCGAGGTAGTCCTGGGCGTAGCGGCTGAAGGAGCCGGCCACTGGGTTGTGCACGGCCATCTCGCCGAGGGCGCGCATGATCACCAGGATGGCGAGGCCGCCGATGATGTAGGAGAGCATGATGGCCGGGCCGGCCATCTGGATCGCCTTGGCCGACCCGAGGAACAGGCCGACGCCGATGCAGGCGCCAAGGGCCATCAGGCGGATATGCCGCTCACCGAGGTCTCGGTGCAGCGATTCATGTTGTGGCTGATGATCAGCAACGGACATGCAGTGGTACCTCATCTTGTAGTTGTCGAGGAGTCAGGCGCGCTGCCGGAAAACCAGGTCGTGGTGACGACCCTTGGCCGCCTGACAGGCCCGTCCTTGTGGGGCGGAACAGTCATGCGGGAGCGGACGCGTCCGAGATCGGCGGCGAGTCTTGCATAAAGAGGAGGTAACGTCATGCCTACTTTTGGTGCACTGGGGTACCAGGGCCAACCTGGGTAGGGACTGTACCGGCGATCGTCGCAAAAGCCGGAAATGGATCGACAGGATTTCCCGCCGCCAGGCCGGAAAACCCCAGAATCGCCCGTGATGCTTTCGGCCGAACGGTCATGACGAGGGCCTTGCCTCCAGCAAAAGGGACAGCGGCTCACCGGTGTGCGGATGGGCCGGCTCGCGCAGGGCCTCGATCCGGAAACCACTGCGCTGCAGCACTTCGCACCAGGACTCCAGGGTACGGAAGTACCAGGGCATCGGCTCCGGGAACTCGCCTGCGAAGGCCGCGAAGTCCTCGCATCGCCAGCCATCCCGGTAACCCTCCTGGCCTCGCGCCTGCCAGGGGTGGACGGTCTGGATCAGCAGCACGCCCTCGGCCGCCAGGAGGGCGCGCACGGCGGCCAGCAGCGGGGCCAGCTGCTCCTCGAACAGGGCGAAATTGCACACTACCGCGGCGAATTGGCCCAACTGGGCAGGATCTGCCTGAATTTGGCCGTAGTCCAGACAGAGGAAATCGCCGCCCGCCTCCCGCGCCGCCTCCACCAGAGGTGCCGAAGCGTCGACACCCAACACCTCCACTCCCGCCCCGGCCAGGGCCCGGCACAGCCAGCCCTCGCCGCAGCCGAGGTCCAGCACTCGCGCCGGCTGGTGCGCCAGCACCGCCTCGATGATGGCCCGGTCAGTGGCCAGTTGCCTGCTTTCGATGCGACTTTCCCGCACCGCACGGGTCCAAGCTAGGGCGTTGGCGTGCCAGCTGTGGCCAAGTTGCTTCCGATTATCGCCTGCCATTGATTCGCTCCCATTTTGCCGTCACTCCGGCATGCAGCGCGCCCGCGACCTACTAAGATTGGAAGCAAGAGCGGTAGCAGGCCAGGCCGGTGAACTATGGGCGCAATATGGCAATCTGACGAAGCCAGGAACGAGGTACCCCAAGGTCATCTCAATGACCCCGCCATTCCCCCGAAAAAGTCCCGCCGCAAGCACCGTTTGCTGTTCTGGAGCGTCTGCCTGCTGACCGCCGGCATTGTAGGCCTGGCCGCCACCCACGAGATGCGCACCTCGAGGTTCCAGGCGCGGGAATTCAGCCGTTACGCAGCCACCCTGAGCTACAAGCTGGGGGAAGGCCCGAGTAATTCCATCCGGTACCCCGGTGACGGCCCCTTCGACCGTCGCCTGGGCTACGCCTTCCTGCCGCAGATGCTCGACCGCCTGGAAAAGCGCGGCTTCGCGATCCAGCAGCAGGCCCGCTTCTCCCCGGCCCTGGTCAATTACACCGAGCGCGGGCTGTTCCCGCCCTACCGGGAGAAGGTCCAGGCCGGCATCAGCATCTGCGACTGCCGCGGCCTGCCCTTCTACCAGTTCAGCTACCCGCAGTTGCGTTATCCGAGCTTCGACAGCATCCCGCCGTTGCTGGTGAGCAGTCTGCTGTTCATCGAGAACCGCAAGCTGCTGGACCACAATGAACCCCTGGCCAACCCCGCCGTCGACTGGCCGCGCTTTTCCAAGGCGGCGCTGACGCAAATGGGCAAGGCCATCGACCTGGACGGCCAGTCCGCCGGCGGCAGCACCCTGGCCACCCAGCTGGAGAAATATCGCCACTCGCCCTTCGGTCGCACCGTCTCGGCCACCGAGAAGATCCGCCAGATGGTGTCCGCCAGCGTGCGCGCCTACCAGAACGGCCCGGAAACCCTGGCCATTCGCAAGCGCATCGTCATGGACTACCTCAACAGCGTGCCGCTCTCGGCGGCGCCGGGGCATGGCGAGGTGCACGGCATCGCCGACGGCCTGCGGGTCTGGTACGGCGCCGATTTCAGCAAGGTCAACCAGGTGCTGGCGAACAAGGACAGTCCGCTGGCCGAGCGCGGCCTGGCCATGCGCCAGGTGCTCTCGCTGTTCATCGCCCAGCGCCGCCCTTCCTATTACCTGTCCAGCGCCCATGAAGAGCTGAACACTCTGACCGACAGCCATATCCGCGTGCTGGCCGCCGCCGCAGTCATTGACCCGGCCCTGCGCGATGCCGCCCTGGGCGCACGCCTGCGCTTCCGCAACTGGGTGGAAGAGCCGGCAATGCAGAGCGTTGAAGCCAACAAGGGCATCAGCGTCGCCCGCAGCCGCCTCTCCGGCCTGCTGAAGATGCCGCTCTACGACCTCGATCGTCTTGACCTCACCGCCAGCAGTACCCTGCAGAGCGAGCTGCAGAACGCCGTCACCGACTACCTGCGGCGTCTGGCCGACCCGGCCTTCGCCGAACAGGTGGGCCTCTACGGCGAACGCCTGCTGTCGCCGGAGAAGACCCGAGAGGTGCGCTACAGCTTCACCCTCTTCGAGCGCACCCCGTCCGGCAACCGCGTGCGGGTGCAGACCGACAACACCGACCAGCCCTTCGACATCAACGAGGGCAGCAAGCTGGAACTGGGCTCCACCGCCAAGTTCCGGGTATTGGCCACCTACCTGGAAAACGTCGCCACCCTGCACCGGCGCTACGCCGCCATGACGCCGGAAGAATTGCGCAAGGTGCCGGTCGACAAGCTCGACTTCATCACCCGCTGGGCCATCGACTACCTGATCCAGACCAAGGACCGCGACCTCACCGCCATGCTCCAGGCCTCCATGGACCGCAAGTATTCGGCCAGCCCCTATGAAAGCTTCTTCACCGGCGGTGGCCTGCATGCCTTCAACAACTTCCGCAAGGAAGACAACGACCGCCGGCCGACCCTGCGCGATGCCCTGCGCGAATCGATCAACCTGCCGTTCGTGCGCCTGTTGCGCGACGTGGTGCGGCACGACATGTACCGCCCCGACGGCGGCAAGATGCAACTGCTCAGCGACGACAAGGACCCGCGCCGCCAGGGTTATCTGGACCTGTTCATCTCCCGCGAGAGCCAGACCTACCTGCGGCGGTTCTGGAACAAGTACCAGGGCAAGGATGCGGAACAGCGCCTGTCCACCTTCCTCGACGGCCTCAACCCCTGGGGCGCGCGGATGGCCGCCATCCACCGCTACCTGCAGCCCCAGGCCGACCTCGCCACCTTCGCCGCCTTCATGCGCGAGCGGGTGCCCAAGGCCAATCCCCCGCTGACCGACAAACGCGTCGAAGACCTCTACACCCGCTACGGACCGGGTGCCTTCAACCTCAACGACCAGGGCTACGTGGCCCGCGTGCATCCGCTGGAGCTCTGGTTGCTGGGCTACCTGCAGGCGCACCCGACGGCGACCTACCGCGAAGCCGTGGAAGCCAGCGGTGACGAGCGACGTGAAGTGTATGGCTGGCTGTTCAAGTCCAAGCGCAAGTACGCCCGCGACAAGCGCATCCGCATCATGCTGGAGGTGGAAGCCTTCCTCGACATCCACGAGCACTGGAAGTCCCTGGGCTATCCCTTCGACCACCTGGTGCCGTCGCTGGCCACCGCCCTGGGCAGCTCCGGCGACCGGCCGGCGGCCCTGGCCGAACTGATGGGCATCGTCCTCAACGACGGCGTCCGCCAGCCCACCCTGCGCATCGACCAACTGCATTTCGCCGCCGATACGCCCTACGAGACCCTGGTCGGCTATCAGACCGGCGAAGGCAAGCGGGTTATGACGTCGGAAGTGGCCGCGACCCTGCGCGACTCGCTCTCCAAGGTGGTGGAAGGCGGCACCGCGCGGCGCCTGCAAGGCAGTTTCACCCTGCCCGACGGCCACCCGCTGGTGCTGGGCGGCAAGACCGGCACCGGCGACAACCGCATCCAGACCGTAACCCGCTATGGCGCGGTGAAGAGCTCCAAGCCGATGAACCGCACCGCCACCTTCGTCTTCTACCTGGGCCCGCGCCACTTCGGCACCCTGACCGCCTTCGTCGAAGGCAGCCAGGCCGACAAGTTCAGCTTCACGTCCGCCCTGCCCGTGCAGGTGCTCAAAGGCATGGCGCCGATCCTCCAACCCTACCTGGCACCCGGCCTGAACACCCAGTGCCAGGACCTGGCGCCGGCGGTGCAGGTCAGCCGCAGATAGGACGGCCGGGGTCGCGCGAATCCTGTACGGGCGAATTCATTCGCGATTGGGCGGCATCGCCGCCCCGTAGGTTGGCGCTGAGGAACGAAGCCCAACATGGCGCGCGAAGCGGGCCCCGATCGTTGGGCTTCGCTGAGCTCAGCCACAACCTACCGTAGCCCCGCCACCCCCGCGACGATCAACCCCACAGACACCAGCTTCGCCGGAGTCAGCGCTTCCCCCAGCAGCAGAAAGCCCAGCAGCACGGTACCCAGGGTGCCGATGGCGGTCCAGATGGGGTAGGCGATGCTCACCGGCAACACCCGCATGGACAGGGTCAGGAAGTAGATACCGGCCACCGCAGCCACCACCACCAGCAGGCTGGGCCAGGGCCGGGTGAAGCCTTCGGCGTACTTCATGCCCATGGCGAACAGCACCTCGAAGACGGCCGCCACCAGCAGGAATATCCAGGCCATGGCCGTCTCCTCAGAAGGTTTCCGCGAGGTCCGCCAGGGTCCGCTCGGCGCGCTGGTAGGACTGCTCGAAGGCCTGGCCGCCGAACTCGTCGCTCTCCACAGCCACCACCGTGACGTCGGTGATGCCGATGAACCCCAGCACCGCGCTCAGGTGGACGTCGGCGTGATTCAGATGGGCGTTGGTGCCACCCGGCCCGTAGCCGTAATCGCCGCGCGTGGTGATGATCAGCGCCTTGCGGCCCAGCACCAGCGGGGTATAGGGGTTACCCGGCTTGCTCGGGTCGAAGTCGAAGGTGCGGCGAATGCGGACGATCTGATCGATCCAGGCCTTGACCCCGCTGGGCACGCCGAAGTTATGCATGGGCGCGGAGATCACCAGGCGGTCTGCGGCAAACAGCTCATCCACCAGCAGGTCACTGACCGCGAGGTCGGCCTTCATCACCTCGGTGCGAGCCTCCGGCTCGGGGTGGAAGGCCGCGGCGATCCAGCCCTCCGTGACCGCCGGAATGGCCACCCGCCCTACTTCGCGGCGCAGCACCTGGCTGTCAGCCTGGCGAGACTGCCAGGCCTTGAGGAAGGACTCCTGCAAGCGGCGGGAATGGGAGCGCTCGCCTCGGGGGCTGCCTTGCACGGAAAGAATGGTACTCATCTCAATCTCCTTGATGGCCGTGCTTCCTGAAGCACGATAATTGGCAGAAACTCAGGCACTAAGCTAGTAACATCGACCATCACGGACAAATGAGCGTTAGTTCATCCAGATGAATCCATTTCACCTATTGAGCCCTTCATGTTCGCCAACCTGCCGCTGACCGCCCTGCGCAGCTTCGAATCCGCCGCGCGCCTGTCCAGCTTCAAGGCAGCCGCCGAGGAACTGGCCGTGACGCCCACCGCGGTGTCCCACCAGATTCGCGGCCTGGAAAGCTGGCTGGGGGTGCCGCTGTTCGAGCGGCTGCCGCGCAGCGTGCGCCTGACCGACTGTGGCCAGCGCCTGTTCGGCAGCCTCCACGGCGCCCTCCTCGAAGTGACCCAGACCCTCGACCAGCTGCGTCCGCAGCGCAGCAGCGGCAACCTGACGCTCTCCACCACGCCGGCTTTCGCCGCCCTCTGGCTGATCCCGCGCCTTGGTCGCTTCTATGCCGAGCACCCGGAGATCAACCTGCGCCTGGACACCAGCAACGCGCTGATCGACCTGCACCAGGACGCCAGCGTCGACCTGGTGATCCGCTACGGCATGGGCGAATACCCGAGCCTGCACAGCCAGTGCCTGCTGGATGAATGCTTCGCGGTCTACGGCGCGCCGGCGCTGGTGGCCGGCCTGGGGGACCGAGTGCCGACGCTGATCACGGTGCGCTGGCGCAATGCCCTGCTCTATGAACTGGGCTGGAAGGCCTGGTGCCAGGCGGCCGGCGACGAGCATCTGCTGGAAGTCGCGCCACAGCGGGAATACGACGAGGAACACTACGCCCTGCAGGCGGCGATCGCCGGCCAGGGCCTGGTGCTGGCCAGTTCCATCCTGGTTTCGGAAAGCCTCGCCAGTGGCCTGCTGGTGCCCTATCGACCGGAGGTCCGCGTGGCCGGCGCGGGCTATTCCACCCTTTGCGTGCCGGGGCGGGAGCGCCATCCGCCGGTGAAGGCCTTCTTCGACTGGTTGGGCCGGGAGGTGGGGTAAGAAACGGCACAGAAGATGTGGAAAGAATCTTGTGGGGGCGAATTCATTCGCTGAGCAGGCCGCAGGCCTGCCCTGGGCGGGGCCGGGACCGCTACGCGGTCCTTAGCGAATGAATTCGCCCCCACAGGAAGAACAATTCCCCGCCACCCGAACGACAGGCAAAAAAATGGGCGACCTGTTGGTCGCCCGCCCAATCATTCCGGGAGAGGAATGTCAGAAACGCTTGTGTCCGCATCACGCAAGATTCAGACAGGAGCCTTTTTACGCGGCGCAGGCCACGGGGGCCATTGCACCAAGGTCTAAGAGCCCATTCAGGATTTCGCGAGCTAGAGCGAGACAAGGCAAAAACAGCCGAGGAAGCGGAGTTTACGACTGTAAATGAGCATTCCGACGCTGTTTTTAACGCCGTATCGCCGACGCGCAGCAGATCCTGAACAGGCTCTGGCCCTTCGTCAGTCATCCTTGCCTAGCCCGTGCTGGCGCAGCTTGTTGGCGATGGTGGTGTGCGACACCCCGAGGCGCTTGCCCAGCAGGCGGCTGCTCGGGTGCTCGGCATAGAGGCGCTCCAGCACGGCCTTCTCGAAGCGGCCGAGGATGGCGTCCAGCCCGCCGTCCAGGGAGAAGTCGCCCAAAGGCTGCGGCGCGCCGTAGTCCGGCAGGCGGATGTGCTCGAGTTTGACCGTGCCGCCATCGCACAGCGACACCGCCTGGAACAGCACGTTCTCCAGCTGCCGCACATTGCCCGGCCAGTGATAGTGGCCAAGCTTGTCCAGCACTTGCGGCGCCAGTTTCGGCAGGCCGCAGCCGATCTGCCGGCTGGCCGAATCGAGGAAGTGCTCGACCAGGGGCGGCAGGCCATCCAGGCACTCACGCAGCGGCGGGATATGCAGGGACAGCACATTGAGGCGGTGGTAGAGGTCCTGGCGGAATTCGCTCTTGGCGCAGAGTTCGGACAAGTCCACCTGGGTGGCGCAGATCACTCGCACGTCGAGGTAGACCTCCTCGTCGCTGCCGACCCGGCGGAAGCAGCCGTCCTGCAGAAAGCGCAGCAGCTTGGCCTGCAGGCGCGGGCTCATCTCGCCGACGCCGTCGAGGAACAGGGTGCCGCCGGCGGTGAGCTCCAGCAGGCCCAGCTTGCCTTCAGGCCGCGCCCCTTCGAAGGCGCCGGGCCCGTAGCCGAACAGCTCGGTCTCGGCCATGGATTCCGGCAGGCCGGCGCAGTTCAGCGCCATGAAGGGCGACTGGCCGCGCGGGCTGGCCAGGTGGCAGGCGCGGGCGAGCAACTCCTTGCCGGTGCCGGTCTCGCCCTCGATCAGCAGCGGCGCGTCCAGGGGCGCCATGCGCCGTGCCTCGCGCACCACGGCGGCCATCACCCGCGAGCTCTGGAAGATGCTGTCGAAGCCACGCAACTCGTGCTTGCGCACGTTGTAGATACGCTCGCCGACGCGGTCGGCGCGGTGCAGGGTGAGCACCGCGCCCGCCAGGGCTTCGCTTTCGTCGTGCTCGGATTGCAGCGGCGCGATATCGGCGAGGTAGGTGTCGCCCTTGACCTTGATGCGCAGGCCGTTGATCCGCGCCTTGTTGGCGCGCACCAGCTCCGGCAGGTCGAAGTCTTCCACATAGCGCGCCAGCGGAATGCCCGGCACCTCGTCCACCCGTACCCCGAGCAGCTGCGCGGCGGCGCGGTTGGCGGCGACTATGGAACCGCCCATGTCGATGGACAGCACCGGGAAGTCCAACGCGCCCAGCAGGGCGTTCAGCTCCAGGTGGCGGCGCTCGCTGGGCATCAGGCCGACGCGTTTGACGCCGAATACGCCGGGTATGGCTTCAAGCTTCGGCCGCAGGGACTGCAGCTGCAGGTTGATCAGGTTCGGACAGAGCAGGTAAATGGCATTGCCCTGGTCGCCGCCGACTTCACCGCGATTGACGTTGATGCCGTAATCGACGAGCAGGTTGAGGATGTCGCGGAGGATTCCCACGCGGTTCTGGCAATGGACTTTGATACGCATCAGGCACCCCTGGGTCGGGCTTTTGCTTGGGTTCCGGACAGAAAAATCCGTTCTCGACCCTATTTTTCCGTCAAGAATATGTGACAAATCAGGACTGCGACAAGGCGATATCTGGCCGCCTCGCCGCCAATGTAAAAATTTCCTTACGATTTCCAGGCTGCGCGACTGCTCCTTGAGCCCCCGCCCCTGCTGCGTCGCGGCCTGTCCTGCGCTATCGATAGGGCAACACAACAACGAAGCCCCACCCCCCAGGAGGCCGAATGAAAGCAACGCAGTACGTGGCCCGTGAACCCGATGCCAACGGTTTCATCCACTACCCGGATTCCGAGAATCAGGTGTGGAACACCCTGATCACCCGCCAGCTGAAAGTGGTCGAGGGCCGTGCGTGCCAGGAATACCTCGATGGCATCGAGCGTCTGGGCATGCCCCATGACCGCATCCCGCAACTGGGTGAGATCAACAAGGTGCTCGAGGCCGCCACCGGTTGGCGCGTTGCCCGCGTACCGGCGCTGATCCCCTTCCAGACCTTCTTCGAACTGCTGGCCAGCCAGCAATTCCCGGTGGCCACCTTCATCCGTACCCCGGAAGAACTGGACTACCTGCAGGAGCCGGACATCTTCCACGAGATCTTTGGCCACTGCCCGCTGCTGACCAACCCCTGGTTCGCCGAATTCACCCACACCTATGGCAAGCTCGGCCTCAAGGCGACCAAGGAAGAGCGTGTCTACCTCGCCCGCCTGTACTGGATGACCATCGAGTTCGGCCTGCTGGACACCCCGCAAGGCCGGCGCATCTACGGCGGCGGCATCCTCTCCTCGCCCAAGGAGACGGTCTACGCTCTATCCGGCGAACCCGAGCACCAGGCCTTCGATCCGCTGGAATGCATGCGCACGCCGTACCGCATCGACATCCTGCAACCGCTCTACTTCGTGCTGCCGGAACTCAAGCGCCTGTTCGACCTGGCCCATGAAGACATCATGGCCCTGGTGCACAAGGCCATGACCATGGGCCTGCACACGCCGAAGTTCCCGCCGAAGCCGAAGGCCGCCTGAACCACACTCGAAACATTCGTAGGTTGGGCTGAGCGCAGCGAAGCCCAACATCGAGAGGCTGCAAGTCCGCATGTCGGGTTTCGCTTCGCTCTACGCCAACCTACAGAACCTCATACCTGGAGATTCCCCATGACCGCCCTGTCCCAAGCCCATTGCGAAGCCTGCCGCGCCGATGCGCCGAAAGTCTCCGACGAAGAGCTGGCCGTGCTGATCAAGCAGATCCCCGACTGGAACATCGAAGTCCGCGACGGGATCATGCAGCTGGAGAAGGAGTTCCGCTTCAAGAACTTCCGCTATGCCCTGGCCTTCACCAACGCCGTCGGCGCCATCGCCGAGGAAGAAGGCCACCACCCGGGCCTGCTCACCGAGTGGGGCAAAGTCACCGTGACCTGGTGGAGCCACGAGGCCAAAGGCCTGCACCGCAACGACTTCATCATGTCCGCCCGCACCGACGAGGTGGCCGCCACCGCCGAGGGGCGTAAATGAGCCATTTCGCCAAGGTCGGCCGGGTGCCCGGCGACCCCATCCTCGGCCTGATGGATGCGTACCGCGTGGACCCCAACCCGGCCAAGCTGGACCTGGGTGTGGGCGTGTACAAGGACGCCCGCGGCCTGACGCCCATCCCCCAGGCAGTGAAGCTCGCCGAGCAGCGCCTGGTGGATACCGAAACCACCAAGACCTACGTCGGCGGCCACGGTGACGCAGCCTTCGGCCGCCTGCTGCTGGACCTGGTGCTGGGTACCGGCAACCCGCTGGAGGCCGCCGGCCGCGCCGGCGCCACCCAGACCCCGGGCGGCACCGGCGCCCTGCGCCTGGCGGCGGAGTTCATCGCCAGCAACCTGCCAGGCCGAGGCATCTGGCTGAGCGACCCGACCTGGCCGATCCACGAAACCATCTTTGGCGGCGCCGGCCTCAAGGTCGGTCACTACCCCTATGTGGATGCGACCAACCGCCTGGACGTGGCCGCCATGATCAAAGCGCTGGAGACAGTGCCGGCCGGCGACGTGGTCCTGCTGCACGCCTGCTGCCACAACCCCACCGGCTTCGACCTGGGCCAGGACGACTGGCGCCGGGTGCTGGAAGTGGTCAAGGCACGCGAACTGCTGCCGCTGATCGACTTCGCCTACCAGGGCTTCGGCGACGGCCTGGAGCAGGACGCCTGGGCCGTGCGGCTGTTCGCCGAGGCACTGCCGGAACTGCTGGTCACCAGCTCCTGCTCGAAGAACTTCGGCCTCTACCGCGAACGCACCGGCGCGCTGATCGTCTGCGCCGGCGATGCCGACAAGCTCACCGACGTCCGCAGCCAACTGGCCTTCCTCGCCCGCAACCTCTGGTCCACCCCGCCGGCCCATGGCGCCGCCGTGGTGGCGACCATCCTCGGTGACGCGGCCCTGAAGGCGAAATGGGTGGAAGAACTGGATGCCATGCGCCAGCGCGTCGCCGGCCTGCGCCTTGGCCTGGTGGAAGCCCTGCAGCCTTACGGCCTTGCCGAACGCTTCGCCCACATCGGCGAGCAGCGCGGCATGTTCTCCTACACCGGCCTGTCACCTGAACAGGTGGCGCGGCTGCGTGCGGAGTTCAGCGTGTACATGGTGAGCACCGGTCGCGCCAACGTGGCGGGTCTGGACTTCAGCCGCATCGCCGACCTGGCCGCAGCGATCGCCAAGGTGTGCTGAGCAGCGCTTTACGGGGCCGCTTCGCGGCCCTCCTTCAATAATCCACCTTCCCCCTCCCCGCCTTGACCGCCCCGCGCTTGGCCTTGCCTTCCAGCCGGCGCTTCTTCGAGCCCAGTGTGGGTTTGGTCGGCCGCCGCGCCTTTTCCACCTTGGCCACGCTGCGGATCAATTCCGCCAAGCGCTCCAGGGCATCCGCGCGGTTCTGCTCCTGGGTGCGGTACTGCTGGGCCTTGATCACGATCACGCCCTCGCCGGTGATGCGATTGTCGCGCAGCGCCAGCAGCCGCTCCTTGTAGAAGGGCGGCAATGACGAGGCATTGATATCGAAGCGCAGGTGCACCGCGCTGGACACCTTGTTGACGTTCTGCCCGCCGGCGCCCTGGGCGCGGATGGCGGTCAGCTCGACTTCGTCGTCGGGCAGGTGGACGTTGTTGGAGATCAGCAGCATGAATAGAACCGGGGCAATCCGTAGGATGGGTCGGGCGGCGTTCCGCGAGCTACGCGATACCCATCACCACCGCCGATGGGTATCGCCGAGCTCCACCCATCCTACAGGTCCTCAGGCAGCACGGCTCCCTTCCAGCACCAGCTCCTGCTCGGCGCCGCGCTTGAGCATGGCATAGAGCACCCCGGTCACCAGGCTGCCGGCGACTATCGCCAGCAGGTAGAGCAGCGCGTGGTTGATGGCGTTAGGGATCAGCATCACGAAGAGCCCGCCGTGGGGCGCCATCAGCTTGCAGCTGAAGTACATGGACAGCGCGCCGGTCAGGGCGCCGCCGGCGATGCTGGCCGGGATCACCCGCAGCGGGTCCTTGGCGGCGAAGGGAATGGCGCCCTCGGAGATGAAGCACAGCCCCAGCACCAGCGCCGCCTTGCCGGCCTCGCGTTCGCTCTGGGCGAATTTGCGGCGCATCAGCAGCGTGGCCAGGCCCATGCCGATGGGCGGCACCATGCCGGCAGCCATGGTGGCGGCCATCGGCGCGTAGCTCTGGGACGCCAGCAGGCCCACGGAGAAGGCATAGGCGGCCTTGTTGATCGGCCCGCCGAGGTCCACGCACATCATCCCGCCCAGCAACAGGCCGAGGAGGATGGCGTTGGAGGTGCCCATGTTGTCGAGGAAGTGGGTGAGGCTGGTGAGCATCTCGGCCACCGGTTTGCCGACCACGTAGATCATCACCAGCCCGGTGAACAGGCTGGAGAGCAGCGGGATGATCAGGATCGGCTTGAGCGCCTCGACGCTGGGCGGCAGCTTGGCATGACGGTTGATCGCCCGCGCCGAGTAGCCGGCGAGAAAGCCGGCGATGATGCCGCCGATAAAACCCGCGCCCAGGGTGCTGGCCAGCAGTCCGCCGATCATGCCCGGCGCCAGACCCGGGCGGTCAGCGATGGAATAGGCGATGTAACCGGCCAGCAGCGGCACCATCAGCTTGAAGGCGGCCTCACCGCCGATCTGCATCAGGGCGGCGGCCAGGGTGCCCTCCTCCTTGAAGGCCTCGATGCCGAAGACGAAGGACAGCGCGATCAACAGCCCCCCGGCCACCACCATCGGCAGCATGTAGGAGACGCCGGTGAGCAGGTGCTTGTAGGCGCCCTTGGGCTCGGCCCTGGCCTTGCCCGGTTGCGCGTCGCCGGCCTTGGCCTCCAGTGGCTGGCCTTCGGCGAGGGCGCGCTTCAAGGTGGCCTCGGCCTGTTTGAGTGCCACGCCGGTGCCGCAACGGAACACCTTCTTGCCGGCAAAACGGGCGGTATCGACTTCGATATCCGTGGCCAATAGCACCGCGTCGGCGGCGGCAATGGCATCAAGGCTCAGGGGATCGCGGGCGCCCACCGAGCCCTGGGTTTCCACCTGGAGTTCGTAATCCAGGCGCTGGGCCGCCTGCTTCAGCGCTTCGGCGGCCATGAAGGTATGGGCGACTCCAGTCGGGCAGGCAGTAACCGCCACCAGGCGCGGGCGAGCGCTGGCCGAAGGCGCGATGACCAGCGCCTCCGCTTCCTGCACCCTGGCCTCGACCGCGCCGCGCAGGAGGAAAGCCTCGCTGTCGCGCAGGGCTTCGCTGGGGGTGGCGAGGAACAGGCGCTTGCCGGCGAAGCGGTTGAGCTCGAGCGCGCCGCTGCGCACGACGAGTATCCAGTCGGCGGCCTCCAGGGTAGCGGCAGACAGCTGGCTTTCCGGGTGCTGCGGGTCCACCACTTCGACGCTGGTGCTCCAGCCCAGGCGCTGGGCGGCGGCGTCCAGCAGGCGTGCGCAGAGTACGCTGGTGACCATGCCGTTGGGGCAGGCAGTGACTATGGCGAGTTTCATCGGGGCACCTCTTGTTGTTCTGGCAGCGCCTGGACCACCACGGCGCCTTCGAGCTGTTGCAGTTGCGCGGAATCATTGATGCCAACGCCCACCTGGGTCACCGCTTGGGCGGCGATGGCGGTGGCGTGGCGCAGGGTGCGCGCCGCCGGCCAGCCGCAGAGCAGGCCGTGGACCATGCCGGCCAGCAGGGAATCGCCGGCACCCACGGTGCTGGCCACCCTGACCCGTGGCGGCTGGGCATGCAGGGCGAGGCCGGGACCGAACCAGTTCACCCCGTCGGCCCCCTGAGAAATGACGATCTGCTCGACGCCGAGCGCCTGCAGATGAAACGCCTCGTCGCGCTGGGCCTCGATGCCGTCCAGGGAGCGGCCGCAGAGCTCGGCCAGTTCGTCGGTATTCGGCTTGATCATCCAGGGCGCCGCCAGCAGGCCGGCACGCAGGGCCTCGCCGCTGCTGTCCAGCGCCACCTTCAGGCCCAGACGCTTGAGGCGTAGAAGCAGTTCGCCGAGAAAGCCCGGTTCCACCCCGCGCGGCAGGCTGCCGGCGACCACCACCAGGTCGTGGCCGGGGGCGGTGGCATCGAGACGCGCGAGGAGTTCCGCCTGGGCCGCGGCATCCACCAGAGGACCGGCGCCGTTGATATCGGTGATGCGCCCGTCGGCTTCGACGAGCTTGATATTGCTGCGGGTCTCCCCCGGCACGCGGACGAAGGCGTCGACGAAACCGCGCCGGGCGAACAGCGCCTCGAAGGCTTCCGGATTGTCGGCGCCGAGAAAGCCCGAGACGGTGAGGCTGTGCCCCAGGTCCGCCAACACTTGCGCCACATTCAGCCCCTTGCCGGCGGCGTGGCTGGCCTGGGCCTGGCTGCGGTTGACCTGGCCGGGCGTGAGACGCTCCAGGCTCAGGGTCAGGTCCAGGGCGGGATTCAGGGTGAGGCTGAGGATGCGCGCCATCAGAAACGCTCCGCCAGTTCGCGCACCGCTGCCGCGCTTTCCAGCGTCAGCGCGCCTTCGGCCAGCTCGCGGGCTGCCGACAGGCTGAACTCACGTACCCGCGCCTTGACCTCGGGGATGCCGCCTGCGGAGAGGCTCAGTTCGTCCACCCCCAGACCCACCAGCAACGGCACCGCCAGCGGGTCGCCGGCCAGCTCGCCGCACACACCCACCCATTTGCCCTGGGCGTGGGCGGCGCGCACCGTGAGATCGATCAGCTGCAGCACCGCCGGGTGCAGACCGTCGGCCTGGGCCGAAAGCGTCGGATGGCCACGGTCGATGGCCAGGCAGTACTGGGTCAGGTCATTGGTGCCGATGCTGAAGAAGTCCACTTCGCGAGCCAGCACCGGGGCGATCAACGCGGCCGAGGGCACCTCGACCATGATCCCCAGCTGCAGGTCGGCCTGGGGAATCTCGGCGGCCAGGCGCAGGCTCATGTCCCGGGCCTGGCGCCACTCCTCGACGCTGCCGACCATGGGGAACATGATCCGCAGCGCTCGCCCGTCGCTGGCTCGCAGCAGCGCGCGCAGCTGGGTTTCCATCAGGTGCGGGCGCTGCAGGGTCAGGCGCACGCCGCGCACGCCGAGGAAGGGGTTCTCCTCTTCCGGCACCGGCCAGTAGGGCAAGGGCTTGTCGCCGCCGACGTCGAGGGTGCGGGCCACCAGCGGGCGGCCGTCGAGGGCATCGAACACGCGGCGGTACTCGGCCTCCTGGGTGGCCAGGTCCGGCGCCTGGGGATGGGCCATGAAGATGAATTCGGTGCGCAGCAGGCCCACGCCCTCCGCGCCCTGGGCAACGGCCTTGGCGGCGCCGGCGCTGTCGCCCAGGTTGGCGCAGATTTCCAGACGATGGCCGTCGCGGGTAATGGCCGGCTCCAGCTTGTGGGCATCGGCCAGTTGCAGGCGACGCTGACGGCCTTCCTGCTCCTGGCGGGCACGCTCCAGCTGGGCGCTGTCCGGCGCCACGATCAGACGGCCGCGCTGGCCGTCCAGCAACAGTGAGGTGCGCGGCTCCAGCAGCAGTACGCCGGCGCCGGCGCCCACCAGGGCGGGAATGCCCAGGGCGCGGGCAACGATGGCGCTGTGGGAGGTGGCGCCACCGCGGGCGGTGAGGATGCCGGCCACGCGGTTGCGGTCCAGCCGCGCCACGTCAGAGGGTGCCATCTCGTCCATCACCAGAATGTAGGGCTCTTCCGGCTCGGGGGCGCCTTCCACGCCGCAGAGTTGGGCGAGCACGCGCCGGCCGATATCGCGCAAGTCGGCGGCCCGTTCGGCGAGCAGCGCATCGTGCAGGCTCTCCTGCTGGGTGGCGGCGGCTTCGATTACGGTCATCCAGGCGGCGGCAGCGCTTTCACCTTGTTTCAGACGGGCGTCCACCTCGTCACCCAGTTCGGGGTCGGCAAGCATCTCCAGGTGGGTGATAAAGATCTCGCGGATGGCCTTGGCCTCGCTGCGCAGCACCAGCGCCTCGATCTCGCCGCGCACATGGACCAGGGCCTGTTGCAGGCGCTCACGTTCGAAATCGGGGGACTCACCGCGCAGGGGGTAGTCCAGCTCCTTGTGCAGATGGATATGCGCGGGCCCAACGGCGATGCCAGGCGCGGCGGGGACCGCCTGGAGCTGGCTGCCCGGCGTGGGCGCTGCCAAAGGCTGGGACTCCGGTTCGGCGTCCACCATGGGCGCTTCGTTGAGCGGCAACGGCTCGACTTCCTCGCCCAGCCCCAGTTCGATGGCGGTCTTCAGGGCCGGCAGCGCCGCCTCGGCGATGGCCGGCTCGGCGAGGATTTCCAGCACCTGGCCACGACGCACACCGAGGCTGAGCAACTTGCTGAGGCTCTTCGCCGAAACCGCGGCGGCGCCACTGTCGGCCACCCGCACGCGGATATCGCCCTCGAACGCCTTGGCCAGCTGCACCAGCTCCTTGGCCGGTCGGGCGTGCAGACCGTGGGCGTTGGCCAGCGGCAGGCGCAGGCTGGGCCAGTCGGGTTGGGTTTCGCCGCCTAAGGCTTCGAGCACGGCGCGGCGCTGGGTGGCGCGAGCCAGCTCCCGGCCACGGCCCTCGATCAGCAGGGCGCAGAGGCGCTCCAGCAGGGCCAGGTGGGCATCCCCCAGGCTGGCTAGGCAGAACAGGCCATTGAGTGGCTGGTCGAGGTAGCGCAGTGGCTTTTCCGCGGTCAGGTAGGCCAGGCCCGGGCGTTGCACGGACTGGTCGCTGTGCAGCCACCAGAGGCCATCGCCCAGGGGCAGCGGTTCCCCTTGCAGCAGCGCGGCGGCGAAGCCGCCACCCACGCAATCGGCGCGGCGCAGCAGTCGGGCGCCTTGCAGCACCAGTTCGTCGTAGTCCTCCACCGGCACGCCGAGGCCGACCAACTGGTCGTCCAGCGCCAGCTCCTGGGGCGCGCTCTGCAGCAGCTTGAGCACTTCTTCCGGGGTTTCCGCACGGCGCAATTCGCTGCCCAGATCGGCCTCGCCCAGGGCCCGGGTGAGTATCTGCAGCAAGCGCAGGTGTTCGTCGGACTTGGCGGCGATGCCGATGGCGAGGAAGACGCGCTGGCCATCGCCCCAGTCCACGCCTTCGGGGAACTGCATCAGGCGTACGCCGGTGCTGAACACCAGTTCGCGGGTCTGCGGGGTGCCATGGGGAATGGCGATGCCCTGGCCGAGATAGGTGGAGCCCTGGGCCTCGCGGGCCTCGAGTCCGGCCAGGTAGCCCGGGGCGACCAAGCCGTCGCCCTCCAGCTGCTCGGCGAGCATCCGCAGCGCGGCGACCTTGTCCGCCGCGACCAGGCCCATGGAAATCTGCCCTGCGGTCAGTTCGAGCATTTCGTCACCTCTCACGGGCCTTGCGCCCTTCTTGTACTTGTCACCTGCCATCAGCCAGCGCTGCCAACCGTCGAAATGGTTGGCGAAAGAGTAGACAGAGCGCATGCTGAATCGTTTCACTAAACTGAGCGGGCACGTTACTCGATAATCTTCGATTCTTGAAGCCCGTCCGATGAAACGGTTCCGCATAACAGGAGTCATCAAGTTGAAACTCAGTGATATCGCCCGCCTGGCTGGCGTCTCCGTGACCACGGCCAGCTACGTGATCAACGGCAAGGCCGAGCAGAAGCGCATCAGCGCGGCGACCGTCGAGCGCGTGCGGGCGGTAGTGGACGAGCATGGTTTCAAGCCGAACCCCCAGGCCGCCGGCCTGCGCAGCCGGCAGACGCGCACCCTGGGCTTCATCCTCCCGGACCTGGAAAACCCCAGCTACGCGCGCCTGGCCAAACTGCTGGAACAGGGTGCGCGGGCAAGGGGCTACCAGCTGCTGATCGCCAGTTCCGACGACGAGCCGGAAAGTGAACGGCTGTTGCTCAAGCTGTTCCGCGCGCGGCGCTGCGATGCACTGATAGTCGCCAGTTGCCTGCCGGACGATGACGACAGCCTGGCACAGCTACTGGACGAGGGATTGCCGGTGATAGCCGTCGACCGCGTGCGTGATCCGCAGCGTTTCTGTTCAGTGGTCAGCGACGATCGCCAGGCCTGCCTGCAGCTCACCCGCAGCCTGCTGCGAGCGGCGCCCCGGCGCATCGCCCTGCTCGGCGCGCGACCAGAGCTGCCCATCAGCTCCGAGCGCAGCGCGGGCTTTCGCGAGGCGCTGGCCGGGCTGGATTGCGAGGTGCTGGAGGAACAGGGCGAGGAGTTCAGCCGCGACTGCGGCCGGCGCCTGATGAGCGAACTGCTGGAGCTCCAGGGCGAACTGCCGGATGTGCTGATCACCACCGCCTACGTGCTGCTGGCCGGCGTGCTGGACGTACTGCGCGAACGCGGCGACTGGCCGGAGCGGATGCGCGTGGGCACCTTCGGCGACACCCAGTTGCTGGACTTCCTGCCGCTACCGGTGAATTCCATGTACCAGCAGCACGAAGTGATCGCCGAGCAGGTGCTTCGCCTGGCGTTGGCAGCGGTGGAGCAGGAGCGCTACGAACCGGGGGTCCAGGGCGTTGCGCGGCTGCTGAAGGAGCGCTGAGGGGCGCATTTCCGAGGGAGCGAATTCCGTGGCTATGTCTGCGTTAGCTGTTGCAATACCGAATAGAAGCGTCTAGCACGGACCTTTCAGACCTGCGTGCGTGCCTGATGCATCCCTCTCCCCCGGCCCCCGCCCTGCGCCCCAGCCTGATCGCTTCGCGCTCAGGCGCTCATCGGCACCGGAAGCGGTGCTTCCGACAGCGTGCCTCTTCGCCCCGCAAGCGGTAGAGGGGTGACTCGCGCCTGACAGGGCACAGCAATCCTGATGCCCGGTCATTACCTGAACCTGTGTAGAAGAGGTGGGGCAGCGACTCTGCCCCGTCAGGAGGCCGAGTGGAAGCGTTGCGCAGGGGGACGAGCGGCATGGATGCCGCGA
>NZ_SSOJ01000138.1:31737-72870 GCF_029871205.1 Pseudomonas sp. BN417
GAGCGGCATGGATGCCGCGAGAGGCGTGTGGGGCCATGGATGGCCCCTCACGCCGTGCCCCCGGAGCAACGATGGAGCGAGGGGACCCCGGCGAAGCCGGGGCCGGATGCAGGGGCAAGTTTTTTGGTTCCTTTTCAACGATTGGAAAAGGGACTCGCCTGGGAAGGCGAAACCGGGACTCGCAGGCCACTCGATAAGCAACTCAGCTCAGGACGTTCTAGCAACACTGAATGCAGACATAGCCAATTCATTCGCGAATCAGACGCGATCTCCGACCGCACCCTACAAGGGACCAGGCGACGAAGAAATGCCTCCGCCCGCCTCAGCGAGAATCAGCTTCAGCCACCCCTCCCCGAGGGAGAGGGGTGGTTCGAGCGCAGGAATCAGCCCCGCGCAGCCGCCCCGATGATCAGCTGCTTCATCTCCACCACCGCCTGCTTGAAGCCGACGAAGAGCGCATGGGCCACCAGGGCGTGGCCGATGTTCAGCTCGTTGATGCCCGGAATCGCAGCCACCGGCTCGACGTTGTGGTAGTGCAGGCCGTGGCCGGCGTTGACGATCAGGCCCAGCTTGAGACCAAGGGCGACGCCATCCTGGATGCGCTGCAGCTCGCGGGCCGCTTCTTCCGGTGTATGGGCATCGGCGTAGCGGCCGGTGTGCAGTTCGATGGCCGGAGCGCCGACGCGATGGGACGCCTCGATTTGCGCGGCATCGGCATCGATGAACAGCGAAACTTCGCTGCCCACCTTGGCCAGGCGTTCCACGGCCGCCCTGATACGGGCTTCCTGGCCGGCAACGTCGAGGCCGCCTTCAGTGGTCAGTTCCTGGCGGGTTTCCGGTACCAGGCAGACGTGCGCCGGACGGATTTCCTCGGCGAACGCCATCATCTCCTCGGTAACGCCCATCTCGAAGTTCATCCGCGTCTGCAGCACGTCCTTGAGCAGGCGCACGTCGCGTTCCTGGATGTGCCGGCGGTCTTCGCGCAGATGCACGGTGATGCCGTCGGCGCCGGCCTCTTCGGCGTCCAGGGCTGCCTTGACCGGGTCAGGGTAGCGGGTGCCGCGGGCCTGGCGGAGGGTGGCGACGTGGTCGATGTTGACGCCGAGAAGTACGCGGTTGGCTTCAGTCACGGGGAGGTTCCTTGATCGTCATGAATAGCTCGCGGCTGACCAGAGGCCGGCCGCCCAGGTGAGGTGCCAGGGCCTGGCGCATCAGCCGCTTGGCCGCGCCGAGGGCGCCGGGGGCGTCCCAGTCGGCTTCAGCCAGGGCGAGGAGTTCGCGGCCCCGGAACAGGCCGGGCTGCAGTTGGCCCACCGGCTCCAGCCCGGCATCGGGCAGCAGCCGGTAGATGCCATCGGCGGCGATGGGCTGCCCGGCCAGGTCCGTATCCAGGGCGAAACCATAGCCCAGCTCATCCAGCAGGCGCCATTCGAAGGCGCGCAGCAGGGGCTCCAGCGGACGATGGGCGGCCAGGGCCTGGAGGGTCGCGGCATAGTGCTCGAAGAGCGCGGGCTGCGGGTCTTCGGCCGGCAGCAGGCGGACCAGCAGTTCGTTGAGGTAGAGGCCGCTGAACAGGGCGTCGCCGGCCAGCAGGTTGGGGATGCCGGCGCTGTCCAGGCGGCCGACGTTCTTCAGCTCGCCGCGGCCGCGGAACTCGGCCTCCAGCGGCAGGAACGGCCGCGCCAGGGTGCCGGCCTTGCCGCGGGCACCGCGCAGCACGGCGCGCAGGCGGCCTTCAGGGGTGAAGAAGTCGACCAGCGCGCTGCTTTCCCGATAGGCCCTGCTGTGCAGGACGAAGGCCGGTAGCGCCGCGCTGTGCATGGAGAGGCTCAGAGGTCGTTGTAGCCCAGGGAACGCAGGGCACGCTCGTCATCGGACCAGCCGCCCTTCACTTTCACCCAGAGGTTGAGCATGACTTTGGAGTCGAACAGCACTTCCATGTCCTTGCGCGCGTCCTGGCCGATACGTTTGATGCGCTCGCCGCTGTCGCCGATGATGATTTTCTTCTGACCGTCGCGTTCCACCAGGATCAGCGCGTGGATATGCAGGACACGGCCTTCCTGCTTGAACTCTTCGATCTCCACGGTGATCTGGTACGGCAGTTCCGCGCCCAGCTGGCGCATGATCTTCTCGCGCACCAGCTCGGCGGCGAGGAAGCGGCTGCTGCGGTCGGTGATCTGATCTTCCGGGAAGAAATGGTCGCCTTCCGGCAGGCGCTCAGCCACCAGGCGCTCCAGGGTGTCCAGGTTGTGGCCCTGGAGGGCGGAGATCGGCACCAGCTCGGCGTTCGGCAGTTGTTCCTGAAGCCAGGACAGGTGCGGGATCAGGTCGCCCTTCTCGTCCATGCGGTCGGTCTTGTTCACCGCGAGCAGCACCGGACCCTGCACGTACTGCACACGCTCCAGCACCAGCTGGTCTTCCTCGGTCCAGCGGTCGCGGTCGACCACGAAGACCACCACATCCACGTCCTTCAGGGCCGCCGAGGCGCTGCGGTTCATGTAGCGGTTCAGCGCCTTGTCGCTCTTCTTGTGCAGGCCGGGGGTGTCGACGTAGATCGCCTGGACATTGCCCTCGGTCTTGATGCCGAGCATGTTGTGGCGGGTGGTCTGCGGCTTGCGCGAGGTGATCGCCAGCTTTTGCCCGAGGATGTGGTTGAGCAGCGTGGACTTGCCCACGTTGGGGCGGCCGACGATGGCGACGTAGCCGCAGCGGGGGGTATCGAAATCAGTCATTACCGTTCTCCACGCCGAGGGCAACCAGGGCGGCGGCCGCGGCCACCTGTTCGGCGATACGGCGGCTGGCGCCCTGGCCCTGGGTCTTGTCATTCAGCAGGGTGACCTGGCACTCGACGAAGAACGTACGGCAGTGCGGTTCACCCTGGATATCCACCACTTCATAGCGTGGCAGTTCACAGGCCCGGGACTGCAGGAACTCCTGCAGCCGGGTCTTCGGATCCTTGTTGGTATCCACCAGGGTCAGGCCTTCGAGCTCGTTGGCCAACCAGGCGAGGACGCGCTCGCGGGCAGCGTCCATGCCGGAATCCAGGTAGATGGCGCCAATCAACGCTTCCAGCGCGTCGGCGAGTATCGACTCGCGGCGGAAACCGCCGCTCTTCAGCTCGCCCGAGCCCAGGCGCAGGTACTCGCCCAACTCGAAACCACGGGCCAACAGGGCCAGGGTCTCGCCCTTCACCAGCCGCGCGCGCAGCCGTGACAGCTGGCCCTCGCGGGCCTGGGGAAAGCGTTCGAACAGCGCCTCGCCGGCGACGAAGTTGAGGATGGCATCGCCGAGGAATTCGAGACGCTCGTTGTTACGCCCCGCGTAACTGCGGTGGGTCAGGGCCAGGGTCATCAGACCCTGGTCCTTGAAGGTATAGCCGAGCTTACGCTCGAGACGGCTGAGAGATACGCTCACTGGGCTCGCACACGGAATTCTTTGTCGAAGCGCACCACCAGATCGAGGTTCTCGACCAGGGGTTCGCGTTTTTCATACTGGAGGTGGGCCAGGAACTCGTTGTTTTCCAGGGTCACCTTCAGCGCCTTGTCCAGGTCCAGGTCGCGGATACCGTTGACCTGCATGCCCTTGCTGACATGGCTGTAGAAGTCGGGAATGGTCCTGATCTCCAGGGCCTTCTCGGTTTCCACCGAACTGATGATCTTCTCCAGGGAGAAGAAGTCGAGGTAATGCGGGATGACCTTGAAGGCGGTGCTGGCCAGGAAAGCCACTACGGCCAGGACCAGCAGCCAGCCCAGAACCGACATACCCTTCTGCTTACGCGCGAACGTCATGATCGACCTCAATGTCTGTATTTTTTGGAGGCCGAATGGCCCGCAAGCAAGACTATATGGCGTCTGCGGCGCTGTCATGAACAACGCCGCAAAACCACGATGGCAAGCGGGCTATCAGTGAATGAGGCCCACTCGGGAGAAGTTCGGCATGTTGCGCAGCTTCGGATCGGGCCAGCTCATCCAGACGGCGAAGGCCTTACCGACGATATTGCGGTCCGGAACCATGCCCAGCAGGCCCTTCGGAATACGGGGGTCGTTCCAGTAGCGGCTGTCGTTGGAGTTGTCCCGGTTGTCGCCCATCATGAAGTAGTGCCCTTGCGGCACCACCCACTCGCGGCCCGGCTCCATGCGGTAACGCTTCATTTCCTTGCGGATCAGGTGTTCGGCTGCGCCCAGTTTCTCTTCGTAGAGCATGGCGCTGCCCAGGGTGCCCGGCTCCTCGCCCAGCAGCTTCTCCGCCACCGGCTGGCCGTTGATGGTCAGGTGCTTGCCGCTGCTGTAGGCGATGCGGTCGCCCGGCAGGCCGATCACACGCTTGATGTAGTTGATGTTCGGGTCGCTGGGGTAGCGGAACACCATGACATCGCCGCGTTGTGGGTCACCCACCTCGATTACCTTGTTGTCCAGCACGGGCAGGCGAATGCCGTAGGCGAACTTGTTGACCAGGATGAAATCGCCGACTTCCAGCGTGGGCTTCATCGAGCCGGACGGGATCTGGAAGGGCTCGACCAGGAAGGAACGCAGCACCAGGACGATGGCAAGCACCGGGAAGAAGGACTTCCCGTACTCAATCAGCAGCGGTTCCTTGTTCAGCCGGTCGACTACCTCCGGATCGGGCTCGCCGACCTGCCCCTCGTAGGTGGCGATCGCGGAACGCCGGCGCGGGGCCAGCAGAACCAGGTCGACGAGGGCGAGCACGCCGCAAACTGCCACGGCGATAACCAACAACAGCGGGAAATTGATCGACATAGACCCTAGCTATCCACTTTGAGCACAGCGAGGAAGGCTTCCTGCGGGATTTCCACGCTGCCGACCTGCTTCATCCTTTTCTTACCGGCCTTCTGCTTCTCCAGCAGTTTTTTCTTACGGCTGACGTCGCCGCCGTAGCACTTGGCCAGAACGTTCTTCCTGAGCGCTTTCACGGTAGTACGTGCAACGATCTGTCCACCGATCGCCGCCTGAATCGCCACGTCGAACATCTGCCGCGGGATCAGTTCCTTCATTTTCTCGGTCAACGCACGGCCCTTGTAGTGGGCCTGGTCGCGATGCACGATCAGCGCCAGGGCGTCAACCTTCTCGCCGTTGATCAGTACGTCCAGCTTCACCAGATTAGCCGGTTCGAAGCGGTCGAAGCTGTAGTCCAGCGACGCATAGCCACGACTTACCGACTTCAGGCGGTCGAAGAAGTCCAGCACCACCTCGTTCATCGGCAGGTCGTAGCAAACCTGAACCTGGCTGCTGAGGAACTGCATGTCGCGCTGGACGCCGCGTTTCTCGATGCACAGGGTGATGACGTTGCCCAGGTGCTCCTGGGGAACCAGGATATTGGCGCGCACGATGGGCTCGCGCATCTCGTCGATGGACGAGAGGTCGGGCAGCTTGGACGGGTTGTCGACGTATATCGTCTCACCATTCTTCTGCACGATCTCGAAGACCACGGTCGGGGCGGTGGTGATCAGGTCCAGGTCGTACTCGCGCTCCAGGCGCTCCTGGATGATTTCCATGTGCAGCATGCCGAGGAAGCCGATACGGAAGCCGAAGCCCAAGGCCTCGGAGCTCTCCGGTTCATACTGCAGGGCGGCGTCGTTCAGGGTCAGCTTCTGCAGGGCTTCGCGGAAGTCCTCGAAGTCATCGGAGCTGACCGGGAACAGCCCGGCGTAAACCTGCGGCTTGATGCGCTGGAAGCCCGGCAGCACGTCGACGTCAGGGGTGTTGGACAGAGTCAGGGTATCGCCCACGGGGGCGCCGTGGATGTCCTTGATGCCGGCGATGATGAAACCCACTTCGCCGGCCTTGAGGTCGGCCATCTCGGTGTGCTTCGGGGTGAACACGCCGACGCTGTCCACCTGGTGCAGCTTGCCGGTGGATTTGACCAGGATCTTGTCGCCCTTCTTCACCCGGCCGTGCTTCACGCGCACCAGCGAGACCACGCCCAGGTAGTTGTCGAACCAGGAGTCGATGATCAGCGCCTGCAGCGGCGCCTCGATCTCGCCTTCCGGCGGCGGGATGACCTTGACCAGTTGCTCCAGCACGTCGATCACACCCATGCCGCTCTTGGCGCTGCAGGGTACGGCGTCGGTGGCGTCGATGCCGATGATGTGCTCGATTTCGTCCTTGACCCGCTCCGGCTCGGCCTGGGGCAAGTCCATCTTGTTCAGCACCGGCATGACTTCCAGGCCCTGCTCGATGGCGGTGTAGCAGTTGGCCACGGACTGGGCTTCCACGCCCTGGCCGGCGTCCACCACCAGCAGCGCGCCTTCGCAGGCCGCCAGGGAGCGGCTGACTTCGTAGGTGAAGTCCACGTGGCCGGGGGTGTCGATGAAGTTCAACTGGTAGGTCTTACCGTCCTGCGACTTGTAGTGCAGGGTGACGCTGTGGGCCTTGATGGTGATGCCACGCTCGCGCTCCAGGTCCATGGAGTCCAGTACCTGGGCCTCCATCTCGCGGTCGGACAGGCCACCGCACATCTGAATGAAGCGGTCTGCCAGCGTCGACTTGCCATGGTCGATGTGGGCGATGATGGAGAAATTGCGGATATGACTCAGGTCACTCACGGATCAACACTCAAGAAAGCCGCGAGCAGGCTTGCTCGCCGAAAAATAGCGGGGGAGTTTACCTGATCGGCAGTGGACCCGTCACGTCCATGCAGCGGACGGCGGAAATGAAAAAGGGCGGCACCTGGCCGCCCTTTTCCCTGGAACCGCTTTATTCGGCCAGCTTGAAGGTAATGAAGCTGGCGCGCCCCTGACGCAGTACGCGCATGGATACCGAACGATTCTTCGGCAGGTCCTTGGCGATCTGGGTGAAGGTCTTGGCGGAACTGATGGCCTGGTTGTTCAGGTGGGTGATCACGTCACCCGGGCGAAGGCCCATCATGGCAGCCGGACCTTCCAGCACGTCCTTGATCACCACGCCGCCCTGGATATCCAGGCCCTTTTTCTGCTCGTCGGTCAGCTCGACCACGCTCACGCCGAGGCGATTGCTGCTGCGCTCGACGCCTGCGGCACCGGCTGCGGCCATTTCCTCGCCTTCCTCAGGCAGCGCGCCGATGGCCATGGTGAGAGTCTTGCGGGTTCCGCCGCGCACCACGTCCAGATCGATCTTGCTGCCCGGCTTGAGCGCGCCCACCAGGTGCGGCAGGTCGGCGGAAAGGACGATCGGCTGGCCGTTCATGCTGAGAATGACGTCGCCTACCTGCAGGCCGCCCTTGGCCGCCGGGCCGCCTTCCAGGACCTGGGCCACCAGGGCGCCGGCCGGCTTGTCCAGACCGAAGGATTCGGCCAGGTCCTTGTTCACTTCCTGAATCACCACGCCCAGCCAGCCGCGGCTGACCTTGCCTTCGGCCTTGAGCTGATCGGCAACGCTCATGGCGACGTCGATCGGGATGGCGAAGGACAGGCCCATGAAGCCGCCGGAACGGGTGAAGATCTGCGAATTGATGCCGATCACCTCGCCGTCCAGGTTGAACAGCGGGCCGCCGGAGTTACCCGGGTTGATCGCCACGTCCGTCTGGATGAACGGTACATAGTTCTCGTTCGGCAGGCTGCGGCCCTTGGCGCTGACGATACCGGCCGTCACCGAATGGTCGAAGCCGAAGGGCGAACCGATGGCCAGCACCCAGCTACCCACCTTGAGTTCGTCGGACTTGCCGATCTTCACGATCGGCAGATCCTTGCCCTCGACCTTGAGCAGGGCGACGTCGGTGCGCGGATCGGCGCCGATCAGCTTGGCTTCGAGCTCGCTGCGGTCGGACAGGCGCACGATGATTTCATCGGCATCGGCCACCACGTGGTTGTTGGTCAGGACGTAGCCATCCTTGGAGATGATGAAGCCGGACCCGAGGGACTGGGCCTCGCGCTGGCGGCCGCCCTGGGGATTGCGCGGCACCGGCGGCATGTTGCGCTCGAAGAACTCGCGCAGCATGGGCGGCAGTCCTTCCAGGTCTGGCATCACCTGGGCACCGCCCGCACCACGCTGCGGCAGCTTCTGCCGGGTGCTGATATTGACCACCGCCGGGGACGCCTCTTCGACCAGGGGCGTGAAGTCCGGCAGATCGGCACGGGCCACAAGGGTTTGACCGAGCAGCAGCAAGGCTGCCACAGCGGTCATGCAGGATTTGAGGTTAAGCATCGACATACAGCTCCCGTCGCATAACGAGTGGTATGAACTCGCCGAGCCGCCCGGCCCGGCGAGCAAAACTGAAACACAAAAGCAAAAAGAGCCCGGAGCGTCAGCCCCAGGCTCGGTGGAACATCGTGAAAAAGACACGGCGGGAGCCTGGGCTCCCGCACCGGAAATCGCTTGAAGCTCCTGCAACGGGGATCATTGCGTCGCAGAAGCCTCCGCTGCGCGCATGGACAGAGCCACCCGTTCGGCGGTCCCCAGGGGAATCTCGCCGACCACGGTCACCATCACATCGCCATCTGCGGTGCTGACCCGCTTGGACACCATGACGGTGGGGCCCAGCTGGCTGCGCGCGTCTTCGACGACAGCGCCGTGCAGGGGCTCGAGGAATACGGAGAAACGCGCCAGGCCGTCGCTGTAGAGCAGGCTGGACACGGGGTCGGACGAAGCGGGACTGCGCCGCTCCAGTGCACTGGTCAGGCTGAAGCCCGGCGGCAGCCACTCGGAACGCCAGTGGGCCGGTTTGTCCTTCGGCGCTTCGCTGACGCGTACCGCCTTGCAGCTCTCGCCGGGCTGCAGCTTGCCGTCATCCAGGTCGCCGGCAGTGTCGATGCGGGTGAACTGGAAGCGCTCCAGCAACTGGCCCTTGTCGCTCAGCAGCAGCGACTTGAGCGGCAGGCCGGTGTCACGGTCCAGGTGTAGCTCGAAGCCATAGCGGTGCTGGTCGCGGGGGGTCAGGGTCAGCACCACGGCTGGCCGCCCCGCTACGCGGGACTCACCAGCCAGACGCAGGTCGTACCACTCGGCGAGCTGCTTGGCATCCAGGCGCCGGGCGGGCCAGACCTGGCCATCGGACATCTGGTCGGAAAGGGCGCCACTCACGCACTGGGTGCGGCCGTTGACACGCACCACCTCCTGCGCCGGACCATCGAGCTGCAACAGACGCTCGCGTACTTCGCCTCCCTGCTGGACCTGGTGCCAGACTTCGTGGGTGGAGAAGCTCCCATTTCGTTCGTAGACGAAAATTCCCTGGAAACTCTGGCGCTGCTCCGCGTCAGCGAGGCGCTGCAGCCAGTCCTGAGCGTCGGCGGCAAAGGCTGATTGGGTCAGCCAGCCGCCAAGCAAGATGAATACCGGTAGTGCGCGCATGTTCCTCCTCAGCGGCTCTCCAGACTGGCAGCGCGGGCATAGGGCAGTGCGCTGTCGCTACCGCTCATCGCGGCCTGTTGGGCATGTTGCCGCAGATAGGCCGGGAGGCGTTTTTCGTGCCAACCGGACGACGCCTGGGTCGGGCCGATCGGCTGCTGTGCCTGCTGGCCTTCTTCACTATAGCCGGCCAGGACAGCACCCTGCTGCGCCTGCGGCATCGTCATCGCCGGCTGTGTGGCTTGCTGCTGCGCCAGTTGCTGGGTACCCGCGACGTCGTCCTGATTGTACAGGCGCACACCGGCGAGCACGGCCACGGTCACCGAAGCGGCCACGGCCAGACGCCCAAGGGTACGCCACGGACCACGCACCACCTTGGCGGGCACGGATTCCTCGGCCAACGCAGCCGAAACGGCGGCGGCGATGTCGAGGCGCGGCTCCAGCAGCTCCTTGTGCATCACGGCGCGAGCGATCTGGTAACGCGACCAGGTAGCCCGCAATTCTTGATCTTCGCTGGCGGCGAGAACTCGACGCAGCTCCAGTTCGTCCGCCTCGTTATCCATCACCGCGGACAGCGATTCCTGCAAAGCTTCACGACTCATGGCGGTTCCCCTCTTGGCTGTCGCCGCTGTCTCAGGTTCCCTGCAACAAAGGTTGCAAGGCTTTATCGATGGCTTCCCGCGCCCTGAAGATGCGGGATCGCACAGTACCCACCGGACACTGCATCACACTCGCAATGTCTTCATAACTAAGACCATCGAACTCACGCAAAGTCAGCGCCGTGCGTAAATCTTCCGGCAGTTGCTGGATGCTCCGGTGCACCGTGGCCTCGATCTCGTCGCGTAGCAGGGCTCGCTCCGGCGACTCGATATCCTTGAGGGCGTGGTCGCCGTCATAAAACTCGGCGTCCTCAGCACTTACATCACTGTCCGGCGGACGTCTTCCACGTGCCACCAGATGGTTTTTCGCCGTATTGATGGCGATGCGGTACAGCCAGGTATAAAAGGCGCTGTCACCGCGGAAGTTGCCGAGTGCGCGGTAAGCCTTGATAAAGGCTTCCTGGGCTACATCCTGGGCTTCCTGGGCGTCGTGCACGAATCGCACGATCAGCCCGAGAATCTTGTGCTGGTACTTCAGCACCAGCAAATCGAAAGCCCGCTTGTCGCCCTGCTGCACCCGCTCGACCAGCTGCTGATCCTGTTCCTGGGTTAGCATGAACACTCCTCGTCGGTCTCGAAGGGGTGCTGCGCCAGCCAGTGGATCGGCCTGCCAAAATAGACTCGGGCGTTGCGCAAAAGTTCTCCCCTCCAAGCAAGCTTCCTGCAGATTGATCTTTTCTCATCTGCACGGAATGGCGCAGCATGGCCACGGGCCATGCTGCGCCGAATATAAGTCGCTTGATCTACAGGCATCCCGGTTGCACATTTCATGTGCATTCGTTGCGTCAATGTAAGCAAGCACCGTCTCTTCAAATGGGTGACCCTGAATGGAACCTGAAAGACTTAAAAAGTTCCCTGGCGCCACACATGGTCATAAGCGCGCTATTTTGCCGCCCACCCCGGCTATATACTAGCCGCCGCTTTTCTCGCGGGAACCGATATGAGCCAACATTTCCAGCAAGACGTATTGGTCATCGGCAGCGGCGCCGCCGGCCTGACCCTGGCCCTCACCCTGCCCTCGCACCTCAATATCGTGGTGCTGAGCAAGGCCGATCTCAGCAACGGTTCGACCTACTGGGCCCAAGGCGGCGTGGCCGCGGTGCTGGACGATACCGACACGGTCGATTCCCATGTCGAAGACACCCTGGTCGCCGGTGCCGGCCTGTGCCGCGAAGACGCCGTACGCTTCACCGTTGAGCATAGCCGCGCGTCCATCCAATGGCTGATCGACCAGGGCGTACCCTTCACCCGCGACGACGAGAACGCTCGCGAGGATGGCGGTTTCGAGTTCCATCTCACCCGCGAGGGCGGCCACAGCCACAGGCGCATCATCCATGCCGCCGACGCCACCGGCGCAGCCATCTTCAATACCCTGCTGGAACAGGCCAAGAAGCGGCCGAACATCCAGTTGCTGGAGCAACGCGTCGCCGTCGACCTGATCACCGAGCGCAAGCTCGGCCTGGAGGGCCAGCGCTGCCTGGGCGCCTATGTGCTCAACCGCAACAGCGGCGAAGTGGACACCTACCATGCGCGCTTCACCGTGCTCGCCTCCGGCGGCGCGGCCAAGGTCTACCTCTATACCAGCAATCCCGACAGCGCCTGCGGCGATGGCATTGCCATGGCCTGGCGCGCCGGCTGCCGGGTGGGCAACCTGGAGTTCAACCAGTTCCACCCGACCTGCCTCTATCATCCGCAGGCCAAGAGCTTCCTGATCACCGAAGCCGTTCGCGGCGAAGGCGGCCTGCTCAAGCTGCCCAACGGCGAGCGCTTCATGCAGCGCTTCCACCCGCGCGCCGAACTGGCCCCGCGGGATGTAGTGGCCCGCGCTATCGACCACGAGATGAAGCGCCTGGGCGTCGACTGCGTCTACCTCGACATCAGCCACAAGCCCGCCGAATTCGTGAAGAGCCACTTCCCCACCGTCTACGAGCGCTGCCTGGACTTCGGCATCGACATCACCCGCGAGCCGATACCGGTGGTCCCCGCGGCGCACTACACCTGCGGGGGCGTGGTGGTGGACCAGCATGGCCGTACCGACATTCCCGGCCTCTACGCCATTGGCGAAACCAGCTTCACCGGCCTGCACGGCGCCAACCGCATGGCCAGCAACTCCTTGCTGGAATGCTTCGTCTATGGCCGCTCGGCCGCGGAAGACATGGTCCGCCAACTGGACGAAGTGCCAATGCCGGCCGACCTGCCGACCTGGGACGCCAGCCAGGTGACCGATTCGGACGAGGACGTGATCATCGCCCACAACTGGGACGAGTTGCGGCGCTTCATGTGGGACTACGTCGGCATCGTCCGCACCAACAAGCGCCTGCAGCGCGCCCAGCACCGGGTGCGCCTGCTGCTCAGCGAGATCGACGAGTTCTACAGCAACTACAAGGTCAGCCGCGACCTGATCGAACTGCGCAACCTGGCACTGGTGGCAGAACTCATCATCCGCTCGGCCATGCAGCGCCGCGAAAGCCGCGGCCTGCACTACACACTGGACTACCCCGACCTGTTGCCGGAGGCCAAGGACACTATCCTGGCGCCGCCCACCTTCGGCGACTGAACCCCAGCCTCACCCGCAACCGGCGGTGCTGCTCGCGATCCAGGGCATCCGCCGGGATACACAGCCCCCGCCCCCACCACTGCCCCGGCAAGCGAAATCGCAGGATCACCGCGACCGGCAGCGCCATGCTGTCCGGCCGCAGCTGCACCGGCCGCCAGCCATCGGCGGCGCGCCAGAGCTGCCAGCCGTCCTCGTTCAGACGCAAACCGGTAAAGGCGCTGGGGGAATTCAGCAGGATCTGCCTGGGCAGGCACCAGGCGGCATGACCCAGACAGACCAGCACGCCGGCAATGCGCGCCCAGGGCGGCAGTTCGGCGAGCAGCAAGGCCAGGATGGCCAGGCACTGCAGGGTCAGGTAGAGGGCCAGCAGGCGCCGCGACGGGCGCCAGTGGCATTCGAAGGCGTTACTTGGGCTGGACACGATCCAGGATCATGCGAACCATGCGCAGCAGATCCGCATCCTCCGGCTCGCCACGCTGCATGAACCAGCCGAACAGGTCCTGGTCTTCGCACTCCAGCAGTTTGCGGTAGCGGGCCTGGTCTTCGGCGTCGAGGCTGGAGTAGACCTCCTTCACGAAGGGCACCAGGAGCACGTCCAGTTCGAGCATGCCGCGGCGGCTGTGCCAGAAGAGTCGATTGAGTTCAGTTGCGTCGGCCATCACAGCGCCTCCAGGGAAGAGGCGCGCATTATAACCACAGCCGCCTCCCCGGGCACCCGCTGACAAGCCACCGGCGGGACTCTATGATGGCGCCCCAGACTTTTTTCCAGCGATCCGCAATGGCCGACTCAGCATTCTTCTGTCCGCTCACCCATGAAGGCCTGCTCGCCGTCCGCGGCGTGGATGCCGCGAAGTTCCTCCAGGGCCAGCTGACCTGCAACCTCAGTTACCTGGACCAGGCCACCAGCAGCCTGGGCGCCCGCTGCACCCCCAAAGGGCGGATGATCTCCAGCTTTCGTATCCTGGCCGAAGGCGACGGCTTCCTCCTGGCGCTGTCCAGCGACCTGATCGACGCCCAGTTGGCCGACCTGAAAAAGTACGCCGTGTTCTCCAAGTCCAAATTGACCGACGAAAGCGCCGACTGGGCGCGCTTCGGCCTGAGCCGGGGCGATGGCGCCCTGCTCGCCCTGGGCCTGGATCTGCCGCAGACCGTCGACAGCGTCGCCCGCGAAGGTAACCTGATCGCCCTGCGCCTCTCCGATGGCCGTGCCGAACTCTGGGCACCCCAGGCCGAAGCTACCACGCTCCAGGCACGCCTCGCCGCGCAGTTGCCGCTGGCCGCGCTGGACGCCTGGCTGCTGGCCCAGGTCCGCGCCGGCATCGGCCAGGTCTTCGGCGCCACCCGTGAGCTGTTCATCCCGCAGATGATCAACCTCCAGGCCCTGGGCGGCGTCAGCTTCAAGAAGGGCTGCTACACCGGCCAGGAAATCGTCGCCCGCATGCAGTACCTGGGCAAACTCAAGCGCCGTCTCTACCGCCTGGCCCTGGCCGAAGGCGAGGTGCCCGAGGCCGGACTCGAACTCTTCTCCCCGGTACATCAGAGCTCGGTGGGCGAAGTGGTGCTGGCTGCCCCGGCAGATGGCGCTGGCGGTTGCGAGCTGCTCGCCGTCCTCCAGGAAGATGCTGTCACCGATGGCCGAATCCACCTGGGCGCCGCCGACGGCGCTGCCCTGAAGCTGCTCAGCCTGCCCTATACCCTGGACGCCGACCGCGAAATCCAACGCTAGCCCGCCCTTGCCGGCCCTGAAGAGAACTCCAATGAGCAAGCTTGCCGACAAAGTGCAACAGGAACTGATCCAGGCCATCGACAACGACGAACTGGTGCTGCCGACCCTGCCGGAGGTGGCGCTGCGCGTGCGCGAGACCGCCGAAGACCCGAACGCCAGCATCCAGGACCTGACCAAGGTAATCGGCAACGACGCGGCATTGACCGCTCGCATCATCAAGGTGGTGAACAGCCCGCTGCTGCGCACCAACAGGGAAATCACCGATCTGCAGATGGCCATCAGCCGCCTGGGCATCAACTACACCAGCAACCTGGCCACGGGCCTGGCCATGGAACAGATGTTCCAGGCCACCTCCGACGTGGTCGACCGCAAGATGCGCGAAGTGTGGAACAAGAGCACCGAAATCGCCGGCATCTGCCACGTACTCTGCCGCCACTACACCCGCCTGATGCCCGACCAGGCCACCCTGGCCGGCCTGGTGCACCAGATCGGCGTACTGCCCATCCTCACCTACGCCGAAGAACACAATGAGCTGTTGTCCGACTCCATCAGCCTCAACCACGTGATCGAGCGTATCCACCCCCTGGTCGGCGACCACATCCTGCGCGCCTGGGAGTTTCCGCAACCCATCGCCGCCGTACCCAGCCAGTACCTGGATTTCAGCCGCAACTCGGCCCGTCCCGACTACGTCGACATCGTCCAGGTCGCCACTCTGCAGAGCTACCTCGGCAGCGAGCACCCCTACACCCAGCTCGACTGGAGCCAGGTACCCGCCTTCGCCAAACTCGGCCTCGACCCGAATGTCGACATGCAGGCCGACGAAGACCTCTCCGCCGCGATGGACGCGGCCATGAGCATGCTCCAGTAATTACCACGCGCACTCCGCCTTCCAGCGCTAGACTCAGTCATCCCCCGATGTCGCTGGAAGGATCCGGATGCGCGCATTGCTGCTCACACTCTGCCTCCTCTGCTGCAGCCTGGCCGCTGCGGAGGAAGTGCGTCTGACCAACGGTGAATGGGCGCCTTACCTGGGCGCCAGCTTGCCGCACCAGGGCGTGGCCTCGCGCATTGTGGAAGAAGCCTTCGCCCTCGAAGGCGTAAAGGTTCGCTGGGAGTTCTATCCCTGGGCGCGCTCGCTGCACCTGGCCGAGCGCGGCGAGCGTGCCGGCACCGCCGTCTGGCTGCGCAGCCCCGAGCGAGACAAGCTTTTCCATGTCAGCGACCCGGTGATCGAGACCGCCTACTACCTGTTTCATCGCAAGGATCGCCCCTTCGACTGGAAGCAGGTTTCCGACCTCCAGCGCCTGCGTCTGGGCGGCGCCATCGGCTACGACTACGGGGCCGCCTTCCAGCAGGCCGAGCAGCAGCGAAGCCTGAAGGTGCAGCGTCTGAGCAACGAGGAGCAAGGCTTGCGCATGGTGCTGGCCGGCCGGCTGGACGCCTTCCCCATGGACAAGGTGGTGGCCTTCGCCCTGCTAAACGACCAGTTCAGCTCCGCCGAGCGCGCCCAGCTGAGCTTCCACCCCCTGCCCCTGCGCAGCGACAGCCTGCACCTGATGCTGTCCCGCGAGGTGCCCGGCAATGCCGCGCTGATCGCACGCTTCAACCAGGGCCTGGCCCTGCTGCGGGAAAGCGGCAAGGTTGCCCAGTACCTGATGGAAGTGCAGCAGCAGTTGAGCCTCGCACCCTGACCCGAGAGGCGCCTGTGGGAGCGATTTCAATCGCGATTGGGCAGCGAAGCTGACGCATGGGGACCAGCAGGGCGGACCTGCGGCCCGCTTTCGCGAATGAATTCGCTCCTGCAATGGCTTCGACCAGCCTGCATGAGTCACGCCGGCGGAAAGCTCACCCGCACCTTCAGTCCCCCGCCAACACCATCGTGCAGGCTGATTTCGGCCTGATGCGCCCGGCAGATTTCGCCGACTATCGCCAGCCCGAGCCCTGCGCCGCTGCCCTGGGCATTGCGCCGGTAGAAGCGCTGGAACACTTTGTCGCGCTCTTCCGGCGGAATGCCGCTGCCGTCGTCCTCCACCTCCAGCATCGCTGGTGCACTGACCCGCAGCACCACGTTGCCGCCACTCGGCGTGTGGGCCAGGGCGTTATCCACCAGGTTGCACAGCAGCTCATTGAGCAGCGTGGGCTCGCCCATTACCCAGGCCTGGTCCTCGGCCTCCAGGGCCAGGGCGACGCCGCGGGCATGGGCCAGGGGCGCCAGGGCCATGCCCAGTTCGCGGGCCAGTTGACCCAGCTCGATACGTTCGGCGCCGCCTTCGGCGATGGCCCGCGCACCGCTCTCGATGCGCGCCAGGGACAGCAGCTGGTTGGCCAGATGAGTCAGCCGGTCGGTGTTCTGCGCCGCTTCCACCAGAGTGGCGCGCCAGACCTCCGGGTCCCGTTCGCGCAACCCCAGGTCGACCCGCGCCTTGAGCGCCGCAAGCGGTGTGCGCAGCTCATGGGACGCGTCGGCGATGAAGTCCGCTTGGCGCTGAAACAGACCGCGCAGGCGTTCGGTGAACTGGTTCAGGGCATCCACCAGCGGCCGCAGCTCACGCTGCACCGCGACTTCCGGCAAGGGCCGCAGGTCGTCGACCTGACGCTCTTCCACCGCCAGGCGCAACTTGTTCAGCGGCCTGAGGGCAGCGCTGACCGCCAGCCAGACCAGCACCAGCGCCGCCACCACCAGCAGCACCAGGCGCCACAGGCTGTCCACCAGCAGTCCGCGGGCCAGGCGCTCGCGGGCGCTCTCGGTCTCGGCCACGCGAATCTCGGCGATGCCATTCAGGCCAGGCTCGCTCACCGGCTGCAGGAGGCTGACGACCCGAATGCCCACGCCCTGGTATTCGCCGTCATAGAAGCGCGCCAGGGCCGGGTAGTCGTCGGTGCGTCTGGTGCCTGGCGGCGGTGGCGGCAGGTTCTCGTAGCCCGATACCAGTTTTCCATCCGGGTCCAGCACCTGGTAGAAGATCCGCCCGGCGCTGTCGTAGGCGAAGATGTCCAGCGCCACGTAGGGCACGTCGGCCTTCAGACGCCCGTCGGCCTCGTAGAGGCCGTCGGCGATGGCCCTGGCCGAAGCCAGCAGGGTGCGGTCATAGGCGGTATCGGCGGCGCCACGGGCATTCCAGTATGAACTCAGACTGGCAATCAGCAGCAGCACGCCCAGCATCAGCGCCAGGCGCCGCAGCAGGCGCCCGCGCAGGCTGCCGGCTTCACGCATCCTGGCTCTCCAGCAGGTAGCCCAGACCGCGGAAGGTGACGATGCGCACCGCACTGCCTTCGAGCTTCTTGCGCAGGCGGTGGATGTAGATCTCGATGGCTTCCGGACTGGCCTCCTCGTCCAGACCGAACACCTGGGAGGCCAGCTGTTCCTTGCTCATCACCCTGCCCGGCCGGGCGATCAGCGCCTCCAGCACCGATTGCTCGCGGGAGGTCAGGCTGAGGATCTCATCGGCGAGGCTGAAGCGCCGGGTGCCCAGGTCGTAGACCAGGGCGCCGCAGCGCTGCTGCTGCTCGCCGCCAAGCACGCTGCGGCGGAGCAAGGCCTTGACCCTCGCCTCCAGCTCGGACAGCTCGAAGGGTTTGGCGAGGTAGTCATCGGCCCCGAGGTTGAGGCCGTGGACCCGGTCCTTCACCTCGCCACGGGCGGTGAGCATCAGCACCGGCAGGGTCTTGCCACGCCCGCGCAAGCGCGCCAGCACCTCGAAGCCGTCCATGCGCGGCAGGCCCACGTCCAGCACCGCGAGGGCGTAGTCCTCGCTGGCCAGGGCCAGGTCGGCGGTCACGCCGTCATGCAGCACGTCCACCGTCCAGCCCGCGCCCTTGAGCACCTGGGCGACGCTTTCGGCCAGTTGGGGATGGTCTTCGACCAGCAGGATTCGCACGACAAGGTCTCCGAAATGGCAGCGATCGGTCAGAAGTTTAACGGCCCATCGCCCACTGTGAACGCCGCGCCGGATTTCTTTCAGCCTGAAAGCCTGGCGAAAGCTTCGCTGCATAGCATCGCGACAGGGTGGCAAGGACCACCCGTAAAAAGCCGGCCCGTGGTTGCGCCGGCTTACAAGAACAACAATGGAGACCACCCGATGCACACTGCCGCACGGCGCGCATTGCCGCCTGTTCGCATCCTCAGCCTCGCCATCGCGGGCTGTACCCTGGCCCCCCAGGCCCACGCCGAGTTCATCAAGGACAGTTCGGCGACCCTCGAAGCCCGCAACATCTATCTGAACCGCGACTTCCACGACGGCAGCGGCCAGTCCAAGCGCGATGAATGGGCGCAAGGTTTCATCCTCAACCTGGAATCCGGCTACACCGAAGGCACCGTGGGTTTCGGCCTCGATGCCCTGGGCATGCTCGGCATCAAGCTGGACTCCGGTCGCGGCACCAGCGGCACCGACCTGCTGCCGGTGCAGGACGACGGCGGCACCCCGGACGAGTACAGCAAGCTGGGCCTGACCGCCAAGGTCAGGGCATCCAATAGCGAGCTGCGCCTCGGCACCCACATACCCGAACTGCCGGTGGTCAAGGCCAGCGACAGCCGCATCCTGCCCCAGGTATTCGAGGGCGGCCTGCTCAGCTCGAAGGAGATCAGCAACCTGACCTTCACCGGCGGGCGCCTCTCGGAGGTCAAGGACCGCGCCTCCACCAACTCCGAAGACCTGGCCATCAGCAACAAGAACAAGCGCTTCGCCGCGGCCGCCACGGGCGATCACTTCGACCTCGCCGGCGCCGACTACGCCTTCAGCAAGCACTACACCGGCCGCTACTACTTCGCCGAACTGGACGAGGTCTACCGCCAGCACTTCTTCGGCCTGCTGGCCAGCCAGCCGATGGGTGCCGGCACCCTGAGCGCCGACCTGCGCTACGCCGTCAGCGACGACAGCGGCCGCGCCGAAGCCGGCAAGGTGGACAACCGCGCCCTCAACGGCATGCTCAGCTACGGCCAGGGCAGCCACAAGGTCGGCCTCGGCTACCAGCGCATGAGCGGCGACACCGGCTACGCCTACATCGATGGCAGCGACCCCTTCCTGATCAACTTCGTGCAGATCAACGACTTCGCCAACGCCGACCAGCGTTCCTGGCAGGCGCGCTACGACCTGGACTTCGCCGCCATGGGCGTGCCGGGCCTGAGCTTCATGACCCGCTACGTCACCAGCGACAACGCCGAAGTGACCCGTAGCAGCGAGGAAGGCCGCGAGTGGGAGCGCGATGTCGAGTTCAAGTACGTGGTGCCCAGCGGCAGCCTGAAGAACCTCACCTTGCGCGCCCGCCACGCCGGATTCCGCTCCAACTTCGCCCGCGATGCGGACGAACTGCGCCTGATCGTCAGTTACGCACTGCCGATCTGGTGATGCCTGAACCACAATAAAACTCCACAGGAGAACCTTCGATGAAAACCGCCCTGTCCCGCATCGCCCTGATCACCTCCGGCCTGCTCTTGTCCACCCAGCTGCTGGCCGAACCCAAGCGTCCCGAGTGCATCGCCCCGGCCAAGCCCGGCGGCGGCTTCGACCTCACCTGCAAGCTGGCCCAGAGCGGCCTGAAGGATGGCGGCCTGCTCAAGGCGCCGATGCGCGTCACCTACATGCCGGGCGGTGTCGGTGCGGTGGCCTACAACGCCGTGGTGGCCCAGCGGCCGAAGGATGCCGGCACCATCACCGCCTTCTCCTCCGGTTCCCTGCTCAACCTGGCCCAGGGCAAGTTCGGCCGCTACGACGAGAACGCCGTGCGCTGGCTGGCCGGCATTGGCACCGACTACGGTGCCATCTCGGTACGCGCCGATTCCCCGTACAAGACCCTCGGCGACCTGGTCGAAGCGGTGAAGAAGGACCCGGCCGGCACCGTCTTCGGCGCCGGAGCCACCATCGGCGGCCAGGACTGGATGCAGACCGCGCTGATCGCCCGTGCCGCCGGCATCGACCCGCAGAAGCTGCGCTACGTGGCCTTCGAAGGCGGCGGCGAAACCCTCACCGCCATGCTCGGCGGCCATGTTCAGGTCACCAGCAGCGGCCTCGGCGAGATCACCCCACAGCTCGCCGCCGGCAAGATCCGCGTCCTCGCCGTACTCTCCGACCAGCGCCTGCCAGGAAAGCTGGCGGACATCCCCACAGCCAAGGAGCAGGGCTTCGACATCACCTGGCCGGTGATCCGCGGCTTCTACATGGGCCCGGAAGTCAGCGACGAGGATTTCGCCTGGTGGAAGCAGCAGTTCGACACCCTGCTGGCCAGCGAGGAGTTCGCCAAGCTGCGTGAACAGCGCGACCTGTTCCCCCTCAGCCTCACCGGCGACCAGTTGAAGGCCTACGTCTTCGACCAGGTGAAGCAGTACAAGCAACTCGCCGGCGAATTCGGCCTGGTGCAGTAAGCAGCCCTTGACGATCAGGTGAGGCGACCAATCCCCTCACCCCCGGCCCCTCTCCCCACGGGAGAGGGGCGATCAACAATTTCTAGGTAAACCGCCATGTACGTACGAATCTTCGCTGCGGTCTGGCTGCTCGTCTGCGCCCTGCTCGCCGTAGTCGCCTGGGGCTTCCAGGCGCCCTTCAGCTACGACCCGGTCGGCCCGCGCGCCTATCCCCTGCTGCTGCTGTTCCTGATGGCCACGGCCGCCATCTGGCTGCTTTACAAGCCGGGCGACGCCGAAGACCTGCCGATTTCCTGGTCCCTGGCGCGCAAGGTGGCGCTCTTCGTCATCGCCATGTTCGCCTACGCCCTGCTTTTCGAACCCCTGGGCTTCATCCTCAGCACCGCCCTGGCTGGGTTCGGCCTGGGTATCCTGTTCAACGGCCGCCTGCTGCCGAGCCTGGCCAGCGGCGTGCTGATGGGCGCCCTGCTCCACGGCCTGTTCGACTACCTGCTGGACGTCCCGCTGCCCCTGGGCCTGCTGGCCTTCCTGGAGAACTGAGATGGAAACCCTGAACTTCCTGGCCCAGGGCTTCGACGTCGCCCTGCGCCCGATCAACCTCCTGGTGGCGCTGTTCGGCGCCTTCATCGGCACCGTGGTCGGCCTGCTGCCGGGCCTGGGGCCGATCAACGGCGTGGCCATCCTGCTGCCGTTGGCCTTCGCCCTCGGCCTGCCGCCGGAAACCGCGCTGATCCTGCTGGCCGCCGTGTACCTCGGCTGCGAATACGGCGGGCGCATCTCGGCAATCCTGCTCAACGTGCCGGGCGACGCCGCCGCCATCATGACCACCCTCGACGGCTACCCGCTGGCGCGCCAGGGCAAGGCGGGCATCGCCCTGTCGCTGTCGGCCATGAGCTCCTTCATCGGCAGCACCATCGCCACCATTGGCGTGGTGCTGTTCGCGCCGATCCTGGCCAACTGGGCGGTGGCCTTCGGCCCGGCGGAATACTTCGTACTGATGGTCTTCGCCATAGCCTGCCTCGGCGGGATGGTCGGCGACAAACCGGTCAAGACCCTGCTCTCGGCGCTGATCGGCCTGGGTCTGGCCACGGTGGGCGTGGACGCCACCACCGGCGTCTACCGCTTCACCTTCGACAGCGTCGGGTTGTCCGACGGCATCCAGTTCGTGATCGTGGTCATCGGCCTGTTCAGCATCAGCGAGATGCTGCTGATGCTCGAACACACCGCCACCGGCCAGCAGGCGGTGAAGGCCAGCGGGCGCATGCTGTTCAACCTGAAGGAATTCACCTTCACCTGGTGGAGCAGCGTGCGCAGCTCACTGGCCGGCTTCGTCATCGGCGTGCTGCCGGGTGCCGGCGCCACCATCGCCAGCGCCATCACCTACATGAGCGAGAAGCGCATGGCCGGAAGCTCCGGCACCTTCGGCGAGGGCGACCTGCGCGGCGTGGCAGCCCCCGAGGCGGCCAACAACGCCTCGGCCTGCGGCTCGCTGATCCCGATGCTGACCCTCGGCGTCCCGGGTTCCGGCACCACCGCGGTGATGATCGGCGCCCTGAGCCTCTACAACATCACCCCCGGCCCGCTGCTGTTCGAACAGCAGCCGGACGTGGTCTGGGGCCTGATCGCCTCGCTGTTCATCGGCAACGTGATCCTGCTGGTGATGAACATCCCGCTGGTTGGCCTGTTCGCGCGCATGCTCAGCGTGCCCACCTGGATCCTGGTGCCGGCCGTGATCGTGATCAGCGTGGTGGGCGTGTACGCCGTGCACAGCACCACCTTCGACCTGGTCCTGATGGCCGCCCTCGGCGTCTTCGGCTACTTGCTGCGCAAGATGGACTTTCCGCTGTCGTCACTGATCCTCGGCTTCGTCCTCGGCGAGCTGATGGAGTCCAACCTGCGCCGCGCCCTGTCCATCACCAACGGCGACCTGGGTATCCTCTGGAGCAGCCCGATCACCATCGCCCTCTGGGTGCTCACGGCCGTGATGCTGGCCTTGCCGGGCATCCGCTGGATGCGCGCACGCCGGGACAAGGCGAAGCTGGCTCATGCCTAAGTGGCTGCTCACGCCGGTGGCGGGCGCCGCCGGCGGTTGGCTGGCCAGCCTGGTGGGCTGGCCGCTGCCCTGGATGGTCGGATCCTTGCTGGCGGTGATCGCCGTGCGTTGCATCGGCAACCTGCCGCTGGCGGAGGTGCCGGGTGGGCGCAAATGCGGCCAGTGGATAGTCGGCGTCGGCATTGGCCTGCACTTCACCCCCGCGGTGATCGAGCAGGTGCTGGCGCACGGCGGCATCGTCCTGGTCGGCGCCATCGCCACCACCCTCTCCAGCGTCATCGGCATCAGCCTGATGCTGCGCAGCGGCGAGGATCGCGCCACCGCGTTCTTCTCCAGCATGCCGGGCGGCGCCAGCGAGATGGTCAACCTCGGCCAGCGCAACGGGGCGGTAATCAGCCGTGTTGCTGCCGGCCAGAGCCTGCGCCTGCTGCTGGTCGTGCTCAGCGTACCGGCGCTGTTCCAATGGGTCCTCGGCGCGCCGCCCGCGTCGGCCCATGCCGTGCCCACGGATTGGGGCTGGCTGGCGGTCCTGCTGGCCGCTGGCGCCGCGCTGGCCTGGCTCATGCAGCGCTACCACCAACCCAACCCCTGGCTGATCGGCCCGCTGCTGGTCAGCGCCGCCCTGAGCACTGGCTTCGACCTGCAGATGGGATTGCCGCCAGGCGGTAGCCAGCTGGGCCAATGGTTGATTGGCAGCGCGCTGGGTTGCCATTTCGACCGCGCCTTCTTTCGCCACGCGCCCTCCTTCATCGCCCGCACCCTGCTCGCCACCTCCCTGGGCATGGCCTTCGCGGCCCTTGCGGCCGAGGCCCTGGGCTGGCTGGACGGCCTCGATCATCGGGCGTTGATGCTGGGCATGATGCCCGGCGGTATCGCCGAACTCTGCCTGACGGCCGAGGCCCTGCAACTCTCGGTACCGCTGGTGACGGCCTTGCAGGTACTGAGGCTGCTGCTGGTGCTGTTCCTTGCCGAGCCGGTATTCCGCCGCTGGCAGAAACAAGAGACCCACGCTTAGCCCGCTTTTTGCGGGCTCTTTTTTTGCGGTTCTGGCGTCAAAGCCTGTGAGCGAGCTCTTTCGCGAATCGACGCATCGCCCCTTGCTGGAACGCAACCGGGCCTATGCTCTCCCCTATCCCGATCGTCGCCAAGGCCTCCCCATGTCCGGACGCATCGCCCCCTTCGGCCTCCTGCTGCTGTTCGCTTGTGCCCTGCTGCTCACCGCCTGCAGCCGCCTCGACCTGGCCTACCGCAACCTCGACCTGATCATTCCCTGGTGGATCAGCAACTTCGTCAGCCTCGACGACCAGCAGAAAAACTGGCTGGAGCCTCGCCTGCAGAAGCACCTGGCCTGGCACTGCAGCACCCAGCTGCCGAGCTATGTCGCCTGGCTGGAGCAGTTCGACCAGATGAGTCGGCAAGCCAGGCTGACGCCGTCGGACGTGCTGGGGCAGATGACGCAGATCCGCGACGCCATGCAGGAGGTAGCGGTGCAAATCACCCCCACGGTGCTGGGCCTGGCGAAAAGCCTGACCCCGACGCAGATGGGCGAGCTCTATGTATCGATGGATGAACACAACGCCGAACTGCGCGCGGAGCACGCCGCACCGCCGCTGAAAGCCCAGGTGCAGGCACGGGCGCAGCGCATGCGGGAGCGGGTCGAGGATTGGATCGGCCCTTTGCGGCCGACCCAGCAGGCACGCATCGACACCTGGGCCAAGGCCCAGGGCGACTACAACCGGCTATGGGCGGCGAACCGCGAGAACTGGCAGAAGGAACTGCGCAATACGCTGTATGGCCGCCACACACAGGACTTCTCGCGGCGCCTGACGCTGCTGCTGCAGCAGCCCGAGGCCTCCTGGACTCCGGCCTATCGCAAGGCCTACCCAGCCGTGGAGCAAGCCCTGGCGAGCTTGCTGGCCGATCTGTTCAACAGCGCCGACGAACGCCAGCGCACCGTATTGCGCGAGCGTATCGGGGAACTGAGCACTGACCTCAAGGGACTGGAGTGCTATCCGGGCTGAATCCTCAGCCTCTCAGAGCGCCGGCAGGCTCCAGTTGATGGGCTCCAGCCCGTGCTGGGCGAGGAACTTGTTGCAACGGCTGAAATGACCATTGCCGAGGAAGCCCCGGTAGGCAGAGAGCGGCGACGGGTGCGCCGACTTCAGGATCAGGTGCTTGGTGGGGTCGATCAGCCGCTCCTTGCCCTGGGCATGGGAGCCCCAGAGCAGGAACACCAGACGTGGGCGCTGCTGGCTGACGACTTCGATCACCTTGTCGGTGAAATGGTGCCAACCGGCAGCGGCATGGGAGCCGGCACGGGCCTGCTCGACGGTGAGAGAGGTGTTGAGCAGCAATACACCCTGCTCCGCCCAGGACTGCAGGTAGCCGTGGGACGGGATCTCGATATTGAGGTCGCGCTTGAGCTCCTTGTAGATGTTCTGCAAGGACGGCGGCGCCGGTACCCCGGGCTGCACCGAGAAGCACAGGCCGTGGGCCTGGCCCGGCCCGTGGTAGGGGTCCTGGCCGATGATCACCACCTTCACCTGCTCCAGCGGCGTGGAGTTGAGGGCGTTGAAGATCAACGGCCCCGGCGGGAATATCACCTTGCCGGCGGCCTTCTCCTGGCGCAGGAAGTCCCCCAGGGACTTCATGTAGGGCTTCTCGAACTCGTCGCGCAGGGCTTCTTTCCAGCTCGCATCGAGCCTTATCCGATCATCGCTTTCAGTCATTGCTCATTCTGTTCCGTTGCAGGTGCCGGGGCGCTTCCCGTCCGATGGTCGGGCACCCTAAGAAATGCCCACTACCCTTGTCAATCAAGGACGACAGGAGCAAGCCTGCATGGAAAATCGCCACGACGCCGTGAAACTCGCGCTCTACGAGCGTTTTCTCAAGGACGCCAGCGCGCTGCCGCCGATGCCGGACAGTTCGCTGCAGCTGCGCCGGCTGCTGGCCGCCGAACGGCCCTCGGTCGAAAAGGTCAGCGCCTTGCTGGAACAATCCCCGGACTTGGTCGAACGCCTGATGCAGTTCGCCGCCCTGCCCCTGCTCGGCCATATCCGGCCGAGCACAGTGCTCGCGGAAGTGGTGCAACAGCTCGACGGCAAGCGACTGGCCAATCTGGTGCTGGCCTTCGAGCTGCGCCAGCTGTTCGACGGGCAGGAACCGAGCCTGCAGAAGGTCTTCAACAAGCGCTGGAGCCTCAGCCTGCGGCGCGCGGCGTTCAGCGCCGGCCTGGCCCAGCATCTGCCCCACCTGAAGGAGGAGGACGCCCTGCTGGCCGGTCTGGTGCAGGACGTCGGCAGCCTGCCGCTGCTGCAGGAGCTGCACCGCTGGCCGCAGGTCTCGCGCCTGGAATGCGATGTGCAGCGCCTCTGCGAACAACTCTCTGCCGAGCTGGGCGTATTGCTGCTGAGCGCCTGGAAGCTGCCCTCAGCCCTGGTGGACTGCGCCCGTCTGCGCCGCGACTGGTGCCGCCAGCACAAGGGACCGGCCGACCTGGCGGATGTGGTGCAGGTCGCCGGCCAGTTGCTGGAAGAACCCCGTGACGACAACCGCCTGGCCAGGCTGCCGGCCTATCAGCGGCTGGAACTGCCGACGCCGCAGGTACTGCGGGCGGAGCTGGCGGAAGTCGTGGCGCTCTGGTTGAAGTTGTTGGGCGGCAGGCCGCTGGAGGCGGATTGAACGACAGGGTCGAGGCAGTAGTCCTGCACCTGCTCGCCCGTAGGGTGCGCCATGCGCACCGCTTGCCCTGACTCAGCCTATGCGCCACGCCCGACAGCCGGTGCGCGCGGCGCACCCTACCGGGCCGGAATTCGCTTCCACACGTCAACCCTGGTGCAACGCCCTGTAGTGACTGGGCGCCATGCCCACCACCTTCCTGAACAGGCGCGAAAAGTAATAGACATCCTCGTACCCCAGTTGCTCGGCGATCTGCCGCACGCCCTGGTCCCCTTCGTCCAGTAGCCGGCAGGCGTGGGCCATCTTCAGCTGGATGAAGTCCTGGATCGGCGCATGGCCGGTCAGGGCGCGGTAGGTCTTGGCGAAGTGGAAGCGCGACAACTTGAACTGCGCCGCCAACTGGTCGAGGTTGAGGCTGTCGTGCAGGTGCGCCCGCATCACCGCCTGCACGGCGTCCACGTCCAGCACCCGGCCGGATTTGAGGTAACCGCGCACCGGCAGCACGGCCAGGGAGGTGAGCAGGGTCTGCAACTGATGAGCGGCATGGATGAAGTGCGGCAGGTTCAGCCCCTGCTTGCGCAACGCCAGCAGGGCATCGAAGTCCGCCAGGAGGCGTGGCTGCACGCCGATACGGCGCAGTGCCGACTGACCGAGGGGACGCAGGTATTCCGCCACCAACTCGCCCTCGAAGTGCACCCAGTAGATGCTCCAGGGCCGCTGCGCATCGGCGCCGTAGGCATGCAGGCGGCCCTTAGGCAATAGTAGAAGATCGCCACCACCCACCTCGAATCGTCCATCCTCGCCCTCCAGCCAGCCCTGCCCGGAACGGCAGTAGATCAGCAGGTTGTCCTCCGGCACCTGGCGCTGCATGCGGTGGCCCGAGGCCTCCGGGTAGTAGCCCAGGGCCAGGGGATAACAGGCTGAAGTCAGCGGATGGCGGGCCAGCAGGCGGCGCAGCCGCGGTGGCGTGGTGAAGCGCACGCCATTGGTCGGCAGGGGCCAGTTGGAGGTATCCACAGAGCGGCTCATGGGTGTTCTTGTAGTGGCCTGCAATACCAAGATCGTCCATCCCACAACCAAGATCGTCAATCCACATCTGGATCGGCGGCCGCTATAAGAGCAAGAAACAACCAGGTCCCGTCTTACGGGTGGAGGACCAGATGGCTCGGACAATTCCGCAACTGATCGACGGCGAGTGGCGCGAAAGCCGCGCCCGTGAGCTGATCGAGATCACCGACCCGGCGACTCAGGAAGTCCTGGCCCTGGCGCCCAAGGCCACCGCCGAAGAAATCGAGGCCGCCGTTGCCAGCGCCAAGGACGCCTTCCAGAGCTGGCGTGAAGTACCGGTGCCGGAACGCGCCCGGCTGATGCTGCGCTACCAGCAGCTGCTCAAGGAGCACCACGACGAGCTGGGCGAACTGCTCGCCAGCGACACCGGCAAGACCCTGGCCGATGCCAAGGGCGACGTCTGGCGTGGCATCGAGGTGGTCGAGCACGCGGCCAACGTGGCGAGCCTGATGATGGGCGAGACCATGGAAAACGTCGCCCGCGAGATCGACACCGCCAGCTGGGTCCAGCCGCTGGGCGTGTGCGTCGGCATCACCCCCTTCAACTTCCCGGCGATGATTCCGCTGTGGATGTTTCCGCTGGCCATCGCCTGCGGCAACACCTTCGTCCTCAAGCCTTCCGAGCAGGACCCGCTGACATCCAACCGCCTCGCCGAACTCTTCATCGAGGCCGGCGCACCCAAGGGCGTGCTGCAGGTGATCCATGGCGGCCGCGAACAGGTGGACGCCCTGCTCACCCATCCGGACGTGCGCGCCATCTCCTTCGTCGGCTCGGTGGCGGTGGGCCAGCACATCTACCGCACTGGCACCGCCCACCTGAAGCGGGTGCAGGCCTTCGCCGGGGCCAAGAACCACATGGTGGTTCTGCCCGACGCCCATAAGGACCAGGTGCTGAGCAACCTGGTGGGCGCCAGCTGCGGCGCCGCCGGCCAGCGTTGCATGGCCATCAGCGTCGCCATCTTCGTCGGCGAGGCGCGCCAGTGGATTCCCGAACTCGCCGCACAGATGGCCGAACTGCGCCCCGGCCACTGGAAGGACGCCCACTCGGCCTTTGGCCCGCTGATCAGCCAGCAGGCCCGGCAACGAGTGCTGCGGCTGATCGCCGAGGGCAAGGCGGAAGGCGCCGAATGCCTGCTGGACGGTTCCCAGTGCCAGGTGCCCGGCTACCCGAACGGCAACTGGCTGGGCCCGACCCTGTTCCGCGGCGTGACCGCGAAGATGGGCCTCTACCGCGAGGAAATCTTCGGCCCGGTCCTGGTATGCATGGAGGTGGACAGCCTGGAAGACGCCATCGCCCTCGTCAACGCCAACCCCTACGGCAACGGCACCAGCCTGTTCACGCGCTCCGGCGGCGCCGCACGGCACTTCCAGCACGCGGTGGAAGTCGGCCAGGTGGGGATCAACGTGCCCATCCCGGTGCCCCTGCCCTTCTTCTCCTTCACCGGCTGGAAGGGTTCCTTCTATGGCGACCTGCACGCCTACGGCAAGCAGGCGGTACGCTTCTATACCGAGACCAAGACGGTCACCACGCGCTGGTTCGACGACACGCCGGTCACCGGCCCCAACATGACCATCCACTTGAAATAGGGACAGGATGCAAATCGCTCCTGCAGTTCCGAATACGGGCCGAGCCCCGCCCTTGAGCAGCCGAGGCAGATAGATGGATTTCGACCTCACCGAAGAACAACGCCTGCTGGTGGACAGCGCCCGCGCCTTCGCCAGCCATGAGCTGGCGCCCCATGCAGCGGAATGGGACCGCGGCCACCACTTCCCGCTGGAAGTGATCCGCCGTGCCGCCGAGCAGGGCTACCTGGGCCTCTACATAGCCGAGGAAGACGGCGGGCTGGGGTTGTCCCGACTCAGCGCCGCGCTGATCTTCGAACAACTGGCGGCCGGCTGCGTGGCCACCACCGCCTACCTGACCATCCACAACATGGCCGCCTGGATGCTCGCCTCCTTCGGCGATGCCGAGCTCAAGGCACGCTGGCTGCCCGGCTTGCTGAACGGCGAACGGCTCGCCTCCTACTGCCTGACCGAACCGGACGCCGGCTCCGACGCCGCCCACCTGCGCACCCGCGCCCGCCGCGATGGCGAGGATTACGTGCTGGACGGCAGCAAGTGCTTCATTTCCGGCGCAGGCAGCACCGAGGTGCTGATCGTCATGGCGCGCACGGGAGCGGACGGCGCCAAGGGTATTTCCTGCTTCCTGGTGCCGGCCGATGCCGAGGGCGTCCGCTACGGGCGCAACGAGGACAAGATGGGCTGGCGCGCCCAGCCCACGCGCACCATCACCTTCGAGAGCGTGCGCATCCCCGTCGGCAACCGCATCGGCCCCGAAGGCCAGGGTTTCGTCTACGCGATGAAGGGACTGGACGGCGGCCGCCTGAACATCGCCAGTTGCTCCCTCGGCGCCGCCCAGGCGGCCCTGGAGCAGAGCCTGCGCTATGTGGAGGAGCGCAAGCAGTTCGGCAAGCCCCTGGCCGAGTTCCAGGCCCTGCAGTTCAAGCTCGCCGACATGCTCACCGCCCTCACCGCCAGCCGGCAGATGGTGCGCCTGGCCGCCCATCGCCTGGACCAGCGCCATGCCGAAGCCAGCCTCTATTGCGCCATGGCCAAGCGCTTCGCCACCGACCAGTGCTTCGAACTGTGCAACGAGGCATTGCAGCTGCACGGCGGCTACGGCTATCTGAACGACTATCCTCTGGAGCGCTGGGTGCGGGATACCCGGGTGCACCAGATTCTTGAAGGCACCAATGAAATCATGCGCGTCATCGTGGCGCGTCGTTTACTGGAACAGGGCGGCACGCTCGACCGCCTGCTGTAAGGAGATGCACATGACCACTGCCGTTGAACCCTACCAGCCCGGGATCTTCGACCTGACCCACAAACTCACGGTGGAAAAGCACGGGCATACCGCGCTGATCACCATCAACCACCCACCGGCCAACACCTGGGACCGCGAGTCGCTGATCGGCCTCAAGCAGCTGATCGAGCATCTCAACCACGACGACGAGATCTACGCCCTGGTGGTGACCGGCCAGGGGCCGAAGTTCTTCAGCGCCGGCGCCGATCTCAACCTGTTCGCCGATGGCGACAAAGCCCGCGCCCGCGAGATGGCGCGGCGCTTCGGCGAAGCCTTCGAGGCATTGCGGGACTTCCGTGGCGTGTCGATCGCCGCGATCAACGGCTACGCCATGGGCGGTGGCCTGGAATGCGCCCTGGCCTGCGACATCCGTATCGCCGAGCGCCAGGCCCTGATGGCCCTGCCCGAAGCCACCGTGGGCCTGCTGCCCTGCGCCGGCGGCACCCAGGCCCTGCCCTGGATGGTGGGCGAAGGCTGGGCCAAGCGCATGATTCTCTGTGGCGAACGGGTGGACGCCGAAACCGCCCTGCGCATCGGCCTGGTGGAGCAGGTGGTGGACAGCGGCGAGGCCCGCGGCACTGCCCTGCTGCTGGCGGCCAAGGTGGCACGGCAGAGCCCGGTGGCAGTGCGCACCATCAAGCCACTGATCCAGGGCGCCCGGGAGCGCGGACCGAACGGCTGGTTGCCGGAAGAGCGTGAGCGCTTCGTCGACCTGTTCGACGCTGACGACACCCGCGAGGGCGTCAACGCCTTCCTGGAAAAACGCGACCCGCACTGGCGCAACAAATGATCGAGAGCCCGACGAGAACGACCATGAATGTGAGTTTCGAAGAACGCAACGGCCTGCATGGCGCCCGCATCGGCATCGCCAGCCTGGATGCCGAAGCGAGCCTGAATGCCCTGTCCCTGCCGATGATCGAAGCCCTGGATGCGAAATTGCGCGCCTGGGCCAAGGACCCGGAGATCGTCTGCGTGCTGCTGCGCGGCAACGGGCCCAAGGCCTTCTGCGCCGGTGGCGACGTGCGCCGCCTGGTGGACGCCTGCCGCGAGCACCCGGGCGTGGTGCCGCCGCTGGCGGGCCGCTTCTTCGCCGACGAATACCGCCTCGACCACCGCATCCACACCTATCCCAAGCCACTGATCTGCTGGGCCCACGGCCATGTATTGGGCGGCGGCATGGGCCTGATGCAGGGCGCTGCGATCCGCATCGTCACGCCCTCCAGCCGCCTCGGCATGCCGGAAATCAACATCGGCCTCTACCCCGATGTCGGCGGCAGCTGGTTCCTCGCCCGCCTGCCGGGCAAGCTCGGCCTCTTCCTCGGCCTGGGCGCCAGCGCCATCAACGCCCATGACGCCCTGGACCTGAACCTGGCCGACCGCTTCCTCCTGGAAGACCAGCAGGACGCCCTGATCAATGGCCTGGTGCAGCTCAACTGGCAGGACAAGTCGCGGACCCAGCTCAACAGCCTGCTCAAGGCGCTGGAGCACGAAGCCCGCGGCCAGTTGCCGGAAGCCCAGTGGTTGCCGCGGCGCAAGCGCATCGACGAACTGCTGGACGTGGCCGACCTGCCTGCCGCCTGGAATGCCATCACCGCCTTGCAGCACGACAGCGATGTGCCCCTGGCTCGCGCCGCCAAGACCCTGGCCGCCGGCTGCCCGCTCACCGCCCACCTGGTCTGGGAGCAGATCCGCCGGGCGAAGCACCTGTCGCTGGCCGAAGTCTTCCGCATGGAATACGGCATGAGCCTGAATTGCTGCCGCCATCCGGAATTCCCCGAAGGCGTGCGTGCCCGGCTGATCGACAAGGACAACGCACCGCGCTGGCACTGGCCGGATGTGGCGGCGATTCCGCGGGCGGTGATCGACGCCCATTTCGAGCCGGTGTGGGAAGGCCGGCACCCGCTGGACGATCTCTGACAACCAGCCGGCAGCCGCGCGGCCCCGGCCAAGGAGAAGCACGATGAGCAAGATCGCCTTTATCGGACTCGGCCATATGGGCCTGCCCATGGCCCGCAACCTGCTCAAGGCGGGCCACACGCTCGCGATCTACGATCTGGTGCAGGCGGCCGTCGACGAGCTGGCCGCCGAAGGCGCCAGGCCGGCGCGGGATGCACGGGAGGCCGTCAGCGGTGCGCAGGTGGTGATCACCATGCTGCCCGCCAGCAAGCATGTGGAAGGCTTGCTGCTGGGCGAAGGCGGTCTGCTGCAGTCCATCGCTCCCGGCAGCCTGGTGCTGGAGTGTTCCACCATCGCCCCCGAGTCCGCGCGCAAGGTGCACGCGGCGGCCAAGGCACGCGGTATCGAGCTGCTGGACGCCCCGGTGTCTGGCGGCACCGCCGGCGCCGCGGCCGGCACCCTGACCTTCATGGTCGGCGGCGAGGCGGCGGCGCTGGAGACGGCGCGGCCGATATTCGAGGCCATGGGCAAGAACATCTTCCACGCCGGCCCCGATGGCGCCGGCCAGGTGGCCAAGGTGTGCAACAACCAACTGCTCGCGGTGCAGATGATCGGCACCGCCGAGTCCATGGCCCTCGGCGTGGCCAACGGCCTGGACCCGGCCATCCTCGCCGAGATCATGCGCCAGAGCTCGGGCGGCAACTGGGTGCTGGAGCGCTACAACCCCTGGCCCGGGGTGATGCCCAATGCGCCGGCGAGCAAGGAATACGAGGGAGGGTTCATGGCCGAGCTGATGGCCAAGGACCTGGGGCTCGCCCAGGAAACCGCGCAGAACAGCCTCAGCAGCACCCCCATGGGCGCCCTGGCGCTGCAGCTCTATCGCCTGCTGCTCAAGCAGGGTAAGGGCAAGAAGGATTTCTCGGTGGTGCAGAAGCTGTTTGCGGAGTGACGCTGAGTCCCCCGCACAATGCACGATCAGCCGCGCAATCCCCGGATTTCATCCGGGCTACGGCCTGAGTACCCCTGCAGGAGCCTGCTTTTCCTGTGGGGGCGAATTCATTCGCTTAGGGCTGCGCAGCGGCCCCAACACCACTGGGTGCGACAGGTCAGGCCTATGGCCTGATTCGCGAATGAATTCGCCCCCACAACATGCGCACGATCACCGCTCCCGAAGCGCCTCGGCCTTGGCGCGGATGATGGGTTTCAGCAGGTAGCTGAGGATGCTCTTCTTGCCGGTCATGATGTCGACCGAGGCGACCATCCCGGGAATGATCAACAGCGGATTCTCGTCGGTCCCCAGGTGGCTCTTCTGGGTACGCAGCTTGATCAGGTAGAAGCTGTTGCCTTCGTCGTCGGTGATGGTGTCGGCCCCGATCTGCTCCAGCTCTCCCGCCAGCCCGCCGTAGATGGTGTAGTCGTAGGCGGTGAACTTGACCATGGCGTGCTGCCCAGGATGCAGGAAGGCGATGTCCTGGGGCCTGATCCGCGCTTCCACCAGCAAGGTGTCGTCCAGCGGCACTATCTCCACCAGGTCGCTGCCCGGCTGGATCACCCCGCCAATGGTGTTGACCAGCAGTTGCTTGACGATGCCGCGCACGGGCGAAGTGACCAGGGTGCGCTTGACCCTGTCCTCCAGCGCCCTGCCGGTGGCATTGGCCTTGTTCAGGTCGGTACGCGCCTCGTTCAGCTGGGTCAGCGCCTCGCTGCGGAAGCGCGAGCGGGTCTCGGCGATCTTGCGTTCCACTTCCTTGATCGCCGACTCAGCTCGGGGAATGGCAAGGCCAGTGGCGTCCAGTTCGCCACGGTTCTCCACCTCGGCACGGCGCAGGCGCAGGACCTCCACCTTGGAAATGGCGCCCTGGGCCACCAGCGGCTCGGAGATGGCGATCTCCTGGCGCAGCAGCTGCAGGCTGTTGCGGTACTGGCCCTGCTTGGAGACGAACTCGCGCAGCTCCTGCTGCCGTTGCACCAGTTGTTCTTCGAGGCCGGCCACCTCGTCCTGCAGCTGCTGCTGGCGGCTGCGGTAGAGGGCTTCCTCGCTGGCCGCCTGCTCGGGCACGAGCGTGCGCACCTCTTCCGAGATATGCAGGGCGCGGTCCTCGACCTCGGCGCTCAGGCGCTCGACGCGCAGCAGCATGGCGGTGCGGTCGGCCTCGGTCTCACCGACGTTGGATTGGAAACGGGTCGGGTCCAGGCGCAGCAGAGGGTCGCCTATTTCCACCACCTGCCCCTCGCGGACGAACAGTTCCGAGACGATGCCGCCCTCGAGGTTCTGCACCTTCTGCAACTTGGATGAGGGAATGGCCTTGCCATCGCCACGGGTGACCTCGTCCACCTGAGCGAGGTGCGCCCAGACCAGCATGAACAGGGTAAAGCCGATGAGCGTCCAGATGGTCAGGCGCACCACGCGCGGCGCGTCCTCCACCAACGCCTTGTTGACTTCGGGCAGGGGCTGGTCCGACAGGGATTCGCTGCCCTTGAAATACTGGCGAAGCACGCCGAAACCCTTATGCGACACTGATCTGCCCCTTCTTCAGCGCTTCCATTACCGCGTCTTTCGGACCGTCGGCGATGACCCGGCCACGGTCGATGATCAGCAGCCGATCCACCAGCGAGAGCATGGAGGCACGGTGAGTGACCAGCAGCAGGGTCTTGTTGGCGATCATGGCGGTCAGGCGCTCCTTCAGGCGCTCTTCGCCGGGGTTGTCCATGGAGCTGGTGGGCTCGTCGAGCAGCAGGATGGGCGGGTCCAGCAGCAACGCGCGGGCCAGGGCAACGTTCTGCCGCTGACCGCCGGAAAGGTTCTGGCCGCGCTCGCCGACCTGCAATTCATAACCCTGCGGATGCAGACGGGCAAACTCGTGCACGCCGGAGAGTTCCGCCGCCTGCAGCACCAGTTCGTCCTCAACGTAGCGGGCGCCGGACACCAGGTTGTCGCGCAGGGTGCCGCTGAACAACTGGATGTCCTGGGGCACATAACCGATGTTGTGGCGCAGCTCGCTGACGTCCAGTTGGCGGATGTCGGTGCCGTCCACCAGCAGGCTGCCCGAGTCGGCCTGGTAGAGCCCGACGATCAGCCTGGCCAGGGAACTCTTGCCCGAGCCGCTGCGGCCAATGATGCCGATCTTCTCCCCCGGACGGATGATCAGGTTGACTTCGCTCAGGGCGGGGGTCTGCTGATGCGGATAGGTGAAGTTGACCTGGCGCAGCTCGAGGCTGCCCTGCAGCTTGGAACGGACCAGGGGCTGCTCGCCCTCCTGGCGCTCTTGCGGCAGATCCATCATCTGGTCCACCGAGTGCATGGTCAGGCGCGCCTGCTGGTAGCGGGTGAACAGGCCGGACAGTTGGGTCAGCGGGCCGAGGGCGCGACCGTTGAGCATGTAGCAGGCGATCAGGCCGCCCATGCTGAGATCTCCGGCCATGATCAGGTAGACGCCGGCCACGATCATCACCACGCCGGCCAGTTGCTGGATCATCAGGGTAATGTTCATCGCCAGGCTGGAAAGCATCCTCACCCGCAGTTCGAGGCGGCCCAGGGTGCCGATGGTCTGCTCCCAGAGGTATTGGCGGTCGCTCTCGGCGTTGTTGACCTTCACCGCATCGAGGCCGGAGAGGGTTTCGATCAGGCTCGACTGGCGTTCGGCGGCCAGCGCCATGGTGCGGTCCATGGTCTCCACCAGCGGCTTCTGCAACAGCCAGCTGATGCCCATGGCCAGGGGGAAGGCAAGCAGCGGCACCCAGACCAGGTGGCCGCCGAGCAGGCCGATCACCAGGAGGATCAGCAGAGTGAAGGGCAGGTCTATGACGCTGGTCAGGGTCAGCGAGGCGAGGAAGTCCCGCAGCGTCTGGAACTCATGGATGTTCTGGGCAAAGCTGCCGACCCGCATCGGGCGGTACTTCATCGCCATGCCGACGATCCGCTCGAACAGGGTGGCGGAGATGATCAGGTCGGTCTTCTTGCCGGCCAGGTCGAGGCACAGGCCGCGCATGGTCTTGAGCAACAGGTCGAAGAGGTAGGCGCCGGAAATGCCGATGGCCAGCACCCAGAGGGTGGCGACGGCCTGGTTGGGCACCACGCGGTCGTAGACGTTCATCACGAAGAGCGGCGCACCTAGGCCGATCAGGTTGATCAGCAGGCTGGCGGCGACCGCATCCATGTAGAGCCAGCGGGAGCGCTTGAGGGTGTCGCGGAACCAGGATTGGGTGCGCGGGATCAGGCTGCCCTGGTTGAGGTCGTACTTGTGCTGGGGCTGGGCGAAGAACACCTGGCCACTGTAGTCCTCCTCCAGCAGCTCGCGGGCGACCTTCACTTCGCCGCCATCGCTTTCGCTGAGCAGCAGGCGCGCACCACCGTCGGCGTCCCAGCCGAGGATCACCGCGCAGCGGCCTTCCTTCAGCAGCAGCAGCGCCGGCATGGCGATCTTCGGAATCTGCTCCAGGCGCCGCTGCAACAGGCGCCCTTGCAAGCCGGCCCGAGCCGCCGCGCGGGGGAGCAGCTCGACGGTCAGGCGTTGCCTGGGCAGCGGCAGGCCACTGGTGAGCATGGCCCGGTTGGCGGGTTTGCGGTGCAGCTCGCAGAGGGACAGCAGCGAGTCCAGCAAGGGGTCGTCATGCTGCCCGCGGGGATCGACGTTGACTTGTACGCGACTGACTTCTGGGTCCACGCCTGGATACTCTGCTCTGGGTTATTCGGGAGACAGTACCTAGGCCGGACCTCGCCAGCGCAGGTGGGACGGGAACAATCCCACCTCTGCCGTGCAGATCCGAGTCAGGTTCCTAGTTCATGCCGGGAAGGGTTGCCTGCGGCTTCAGTTCGGTCTGTACGACCGTTGCCATCGGTGCCACCACTCCCTGGCTCTTCAGCAACTCGCCTAGGGTTGCTTTGATCCGGTACTGAGTAAACAGCTCGGTGTAGCGCAAATCGACCAGGCGACGGGAAGCGGTGAAGAGCTCGTTCTCGCTGTCCAGCAGGTCGAGCAGGGTGCGCTCGCCGATGCTGAATTGCTTCTGGTAGGACTCGCGCACGCGGGTGCTGTAATCGACGTACTGCTGGGCGATCGGCACCTGCTCGCGGGCGTTGTTCAGCGCGTTCCAGGACAGTCCCAGGTCTTCGTTCAGGACCCGCATGGCGTTGTTGCGGATATCCAGCGCCTCGTTGATCTGGTAGGCCTTGGACTCCAGGTCAGCCTTGTTGCTGCCCCCGGCGAACAAGTTGTAACGCATGCGCAACATTGCCTGCCAGTCGTTGGAATGGCCGTTCTCGCCGTCCAGGTCATTGTCCGCTCCACGGGACAGTTCGGCGTCGAAGCGGGGATAGAAGAACGACTTGGCCGCCTCGTACTGCTTTTCTGCCGCGGCGACGTCGGATTCCGCGGAACGCAGGATCGGGCTATTGGCCTGGAGCGCCTGCCGGGCCGCCTCGAGAGAGTCCGGAAGCTGTCCCGGCAAGCCCGTCGGTTCGCTGAGGTCGGCCGGGTCCATGCCCACCACGCTGTAGTAGTTGGTGCGGGCGTCGCTGAGGTTGGTCTGCTCGGTGATCAGATTGTTGCGGGCCTGGGCCAGGCGCGCTTCGGCCTGGTCCTGGTCCGCCAGGCGCCCTACCCCACGCTCACTGCGCAGGCTGATCTGGTCGAAGATGCGCTCGTGGCTGCGCAGGTTCTCCTGGGCCAGGCGCACCATCTCCTCGCGGCGCAGCACGTCGATATAGACCTGGGCCACATCCAGCGCGGTGCGCTCGGAAGTGCCGAGCAAGGCATAGGCACGGGAATTCACGGTGGCCTGTTGGCGGCCAACCTCGTTCTTGGTCGCGAAACCGTCGAACACCATCTGCTGCAGGCGCAGTCTGGACTCGCCGCGGTTCAGGGTCTCCCAGTGGTCATCGCCTGTAGCGCGAGTCGTGGTGTTGTCGGTGCCTTCACGGCCGTATCCGCCCAATAGGTCCACGGAGGGGAGATAGCCGCCCTTGGCAGCCTGCAACTGTTTGTCGGCCGACAGGCGGCTGTTAACCCCGGCCTGGACTTCCGGGTGGACGTCCATGGCCCGTTGCATGGCCTCGGGGAGGGTCTGGGCTTGGGCTGGAAGGCTTGCGACCAGGGCGAACGGAAGAACCGATGAGAAACGCAAACGCATGTTCTTGGCATCCTTTTCATTGAATTGAAGGCCCGGAAACCTCGCCGGAAACCTGCCGAAAGCGCTTCTCGTTCACCTTCATACTTCGTGAACCAGGTCACACCGAAGGACCTGAAACGAGGAAGCAAATATCAAAGTGACAGCATTGGATTGATTGTTTAGGATGAGAGTCAATTGGTCAATACTTTGGCATAACCGCAATAGCCAAACGTAATAAGCCAACATTTTGGCGCCATCTTTGTGCCACGTACTTAAATAATAGAAGGGAATGTCAGTCCTGCGCTTGGCCGTCGACAACAACGACGCCAGCGACGGCAAGCCAACTGAAAGTCACTCCAGGAGAGTCGCCCCATGAGCAGTGTTATTGCGATCGTCAAAAGCATTGTTGGCCAGGTCTACGCCATGTCGCCGGAGGGGTTTCAACGCTTGATCGTGGAAGGCGATCGCCTCTTCAAGGGCGACCAGTTGCTGACCGGCAATGAAGGCATGGCGACCCTGGAACTGACCGACGGCCGCACCGTCGACCTGGGTCGCGACAGCCAATGGAGTGACACCGACGCCGTTGCCGCTGCAGATGCCCCGCCCGCCCAGCCGGCAACCCAGACTCCCGCCGACGGAGTAGCGCAGCTGCAGAAGGCGATCGAGGCTGGCGTCGACCCGACTAAGGAACTCGAAGCCACCGCGGCCGGCCCGGGTGCCGGTGGCGCGTCTGGCGGCGGTGGCGCGGGCGGCGGCCACAGCTTCGTCATGCTGGATGCCACCGCCGCGAACGTCGACCCCACCATCGGCTTTGCCACCGACGCCGCACCACTGACCACCGAAGCGCTGGACGAGGAAGAGGCGCTGCCGCTTGACGCCGCCCAGCCTCAGGACTCCCTGCCGAGCGAAACCGTTCCGGTGCCGGATGGTCCGAACAGCTCCCCGCAAGGCCAGGGCGCCAGCATAACCACCGACGAAGACACGCCGGTGCAGGGCCAGCTGAGTGCGAACGACCCGGATGGCGACACCCTCACCTACAGCCTGGACAGCGGACCGCGCAATGGCACCCTGGTGATCAACCCGGACGGCTCCTACACCTACACCCCGAATAGCAACTTCAACGGCAGCGACAGCTTCACCGCCATAGTCGATGACGGCAAAGGCGGCACTGACACCATCACCGTCAGCATCGGGGTGAACCCGGTGAACCATGCCCCCGCCGCTGCCAACGACGGCCCTGTTTCCGTCACCGAAGACACTCCGGCGAGCGGCAATGTGCTGAGCAACGACAGCGATGCCGATGGCGATGGCCTGACCGTCACCCAATTCACAGTGGGCGGCAGCACCTACCAGGCTGGTCAGACTGCCGTGATCAATGGCGTTGGCTCGCTGGTGATCAATGGCGATGGCGCCTACACCTTCACTCCGGCGCCGAACTACACCGGTGCCGTACCGACTGCCACCTACACCGTCAGCGATGGCAGCCTTACCGATTCCGGCGAGCTGAGCTTTGCTGATGTTTCCCCGGTCAACGATGCCCCCGCCGCCGCCAATGACGGCCCGGTCGCTGTCACCGAAGACACGCCGGCGAGCGGCAATGTGCTGGCCAATGACACGGATGCCGATGGCGATAGCCTCACCGTTACCCAATTCACCGTGGGCGCCAGCACCTACCAGGCCGGCCAGACTGCCGTGATCAATGGCGTCGGTTCGCTGGTGATCAATAGCGATGGTGCCTACACCTTCACTCCGGCGCCGAACTACACCGGTCCGGTGCCGAGCGCGATCTATACGGTCAGCGATGGCCAACTCACCGATACCGCGGAGCTGAACTTCGGCAACGTGGCTCCGCTCAACGATGCCCCCGAAACGGCAGCAGCGTCGGGCTCCGGCAATGAAGACGCAGCCATCATTCCGGTAGCGCTTAGCGGCTCGGATCTCGACGGCACGGTCGATCACTTCGTCATCAAATCCCTGCCGGCCAATGGCGCCCTGCTGCTGAATGGCGTGGCACTGGCCATCGGCGACAGCATCCCGGCCACTGGTAACGGCGCCAGCATCACCTTCGTGCCGAACACCAGCTGGAATGGTTCCACCACCTTCGAATACACCTCGGTGGATAACCAGGGCCTGCAAGACAGCAGCGCGGCCACCGGCACCATCACGGTCGCTTCGGTCAACGACGCGCCGGAAACTGCTGCAGCCTCGGGTTCCGGCAACGAAGACAACCTGATCAGCGTCAACCTGAGCGGCTCGGATAGTGACGGCGCGATCGATCACTTCGTGATCAAATCCCTGCCCACTGACGGCACCCTCATGCTCAATGGCGTGGCACTGGCCATCGGCGACAGCGTCCCGGCCACTGGCAATGGTGCATCCATCACTTTCGTGCCGAACGCCAACTGGAATGGCACTACCAGCTTCCAGTACGCCTCGGTGGATAACCAAGGCCTGGAGGACAGCTCTCCGGCCACAGGCACCATCACCGTCGCCTCGATCAACGATGCGCCGGAGACGGCTACGACTTCCGGCACTGGCAACGAAGACTCGGCCGGCATTCCGGTGGCCCTGAGCGGCAGCGATGTCGACGGCAGCGTCGACCACTTCGTCATCAAGTCCCTGCCGGCCAATGGCACGCTGCTGCTCAATGGTGTCGCGCTGGCCATCGGCGACAGCGTGCCGGCTACTGGCAATGGTGCCTCGATTACTTTCGTGCCCAATGCCAACTGGAACGGCTCCACCAGCTTCCAGTACGCCTCGGTGGATAATGCTGGCCTGGAAGACAGCACGCCCGCCACTGGCACCATCACCGTCGCGTCGGTCAACAATGCGCCGGAGACGGCTACGACTTCCGGCACTGGCAACGAAGACTCGGCCGGCATTCCGGTGG
>NZ_SSOJ01000139.1:0-132 GCF_029871205.1 Pseudomonas sp. BN417
CCCCGTCAGCAGGCCGAGCGGAAGCGTTGCGCAGGGGGACGAGCGGCATGGATGCCGCGAGAGACGTGCGGGGCCAGGGATGGCCCCTCACGCCGGGCCCCCGGAGCAATGATGGAGCGAGGGAACCCGACG
>NZ_SSOJ01000139.1:140-46238 GCF_029871205.1 Pseudomonas sp. BN417
CCGGATGCAGGGGCGAGCGTTCTTGGTTACTTCTTTGTGGTTCGGCATCCCGACGTTTGAAAGAAGTGACTCGCCGGGAGGCGAAACAGGGACTCGCAGCCCACTCGATAAGCAACCCGGCTCAGGACGCTCTAGCAACACTTAATGCAAATTCGCCCCTACAGATGAAATCGAACGCCAACCACAAACCTGATCACAGCTGCGCCACATGCCCCTCGGCCCGGCGATGGGCCATCAGGTGCGGCAGCACCGCCGATAGAAGCGGCTCCTTGAACGCTTCCTGGAAGCGATGGGCCAAGCCGGGGATCAGTTTGAGTTCCGAACCCTTGATATGCGCCGCGACATGCACGCCGTGCATCACCGGCAGCAATGGATCGGCGGTGCCGTGCACCACCAGGGTCGGCACCTGCAGGCGGTTGAGCAGATCGACGCGGCTGGGCTCGGCGAGGATGGCCAGTATCTGCCGCTGAACGCCTTCGGGGTTGAAGGAGCGGTCATAGGCTTTGGCCGCCTGTTCCAGCAGCTGTCCGCGATCATCGCTGACGTCGGGGCTGCCGAGGGCGGCCAGCAGGTCGGCCTGTTGCTGGATGGCCACGTCCCGGCTCGGCGCCTCGCGCCTGGCCAGCAGCTCCAGCAACGCCGGGCTCGGCGCCGGCAGGCCCTCGGCGCCGGAGCTGGTCATCACCAGGGTCAGACTGAGCACCCGCTGCGGCGCCAGGTCCGCGAGGTGCTGGGCGATCATCCCGCCCATGCTGGCGCCCAGGACATGGGCCTGGCGAATCCCCAGGGCGTCCAGCAGGTGCAGCGAATCACCGGCCATGTCCCGCAGACCGTAAGGCGCCGACACCGGCAGGCCCAGGCGATAGCGCACGACTTCGTAAGGCAGGTTCGCCGAGGGCACGGCGCCGGTCCAGGCGGACAGCCCGACGTCGCGGTTATCGAAACGAATCACCCGGAAACCGCTCTCGCAGAGCCGTTCCACCACTTCGTCCGGCCAATGGATCAGTTGCCCGCCCAGGCCCATGATCAGCAGCAACGCCGGGTCCCGTTCCCGCCCCACGCTCTGGTATGCCAGGCGCACCTCGCCCAGGTCGACGGTCTCCGTCGGCACGGTCACATCGCAGCGGGCGAAAGCAAAGGAAGGCAAGCCGCAAATGAGCGCGGCGAGCAGGATCAGCACACGCATGTCGGAAATCCAGAACGCAAAACCCCAGTTGAACGCGATTCTGATGAATTCCAGTGATTCGCACTGCCACAAAACCGTGACAGTTTGATGAATGGTGCCGAACGGTCATTGCCAGGACCGGGAAGGCAGCCGGCGCGGCCGCCTTCCCGGCGCCTGACTCAGACGCGGACCTGGCGCTGCGGGGCGCTGCTGCGCTGAGCGGTTTCCCAGTTGGCGGCCAGGCCCACCGGCAGGTCCTCGGGTGCCAGCGGCCGGCGGCCGCGAACCAGGTCCGAGGCGCGCTCGGCGAGCATGATGGTCGGCGCGTTGAGGTTGCCATTGGGCTCGGTGGGGAAGACCGACGAATCGATCACCCGCAGGCCCTGGATGCCGCGCACCCGCAGCTCGGAGTCCACCACCGCCATGTCGTCCTCGCCCATGCGACAGGAACCGCAGGGGTGCATGGTGCTCTCCATGTTGGCGCGCACGAAGGCGTCGATCTGCTCGTCCGTCTGCACGTCCGGTCCGGGTGCCAGCTCCTCGCCCCGGTAACGGTCCATGGCCGGCTGGCCGATGATCTCGCGGGTCAGGCGCACGCAGCGGCGGAAGCCCTCGCGGTCCTCCTCGCTCTCCAGATAGTTGAAGCGGATTTCCGGGTGCTGGTAAGGGTCGGCCGACAGCGCGTGGACGTGGCCACGGCTCTTCGGCTTGTTGGGCCCGGTCAGCACCATGAAGCCATGGCCCTTGAAGGGCTTGTCGCCGTCGTAACGCATGGCCGCCGGCAGGAAGTGGAACTGGATGTCTGGCCAGCGCAGCCCCTGCTCGGAGCGGATGAAGCCACCCGCCTCGAAGTGGTTGCTGGCGCCCAGGCCGTCCTTGAACAGCAACCAGCGCAGGCCGATCAGGGCCTTGGCGAACAGGCCCATCTTGCTGTTCAGCGTCACCGGCTCCTTGCATTCGTACTGGATGTAGATTTCCGAGTGATCTTGCAGGTTCTCGCCCACCCCCGGCAGGTCGTGCCTGACCTCGATCCCGGCCTTCTTCAGCACCGCCGCAGGTCCAATACCGGAACGCTGCAGCAGGTGCGGCGAGCCGATGGGCCCGGAGGAAACCAGCACTTCGCGGTTGCAGTACACGGTGTGGGTCCGGCCGCCCTGGTCATACTCCACGCCCACGGTGCGCTTGCCATCGAGGAGGATGCGGCGGGTCATGGCATGGGTGACCACCGTCAGGTTGGGCCGCTCCATGGCCGGCCGCAGGTAGGCGTTGGCGGTGGACCAGCGCACGCCATCCTTCACCGTCATGTGCATGGCGCCGAAGCCTTCCTGCATGTAGCCGTTGCAGTCGTCGGTCTTGATGTAGCCGGCCTCGGCGCCGGCCTCCACCCAAGCGCCGTAGAGCGGGTTCTGCATGTTGTTGCCGTTGTTGGTGGACAGCGGACCGCTGGCGCCGCGGTAGTCGTCGCCGCCGAACTTGTAGTTCTCGGCGCGCTTGAAGTACGGCAGGCAGTTGCGGTAGCCCCAGTTCTTCGCGCCCAGGGACTCCCATTCGTCGAAGTCGTAGGCGTGGCCACGGATGTAGACCAGGCCGTTGATGGAAGAAGAACCGCCGAGCACCTTGCCGCGCGGGCAGTGCAGGCGACGGCCGTCGAGGTGCGGCTCGGCCGCCGTCTCGTAGCGCCAGTTGTACTTCTTGGTGTTCATCGGGATGGAAAAGGCACTGGGCATCTGGATCAGCACGCTGCGGTCGCTGCCGCCGAATTCCAGGACCAGCACGGAGGTGCCGGCGTCCTCGGTCAAGCGGTTGGCCAGAACGCAGCCGGCCGAACCCGCACCAATGATGATGTAGTCGTATCTGTTAGCCATGATCTTTCTCGCAATGAAACTGGACGGGGCCGGAGCGGTTACCAGGCTTTACCCGTCGTGAATTGGGGAGCGTCTTTCTCGATCTGGCGAATGAGGGTTTCCTCTTTCTTCAGATCGAGCGACAGACACAGCAGGTAGTAGGCGACACCCGAAACGATCAGGCCGACCAGCCACGCCATGTCCACGCTGCCGATCATCCGGGCCAGCGGGCCGACGTAGACCTCCTCGGGACCGCTGAAGATGGTGAAGAACGGGATCATCACCACGAAGCCGATCAGGTAGGCGATCAGCCCGCGGCTGCCCCAGTGGCCATAGATGTTGTCGTGGGGCAGGAAGAAGTGCGGGATGGCATAGCGGCCCTTGCGCACGAAGAAGTAGTCGGTGAGGTTCACCGCCGTCCACGGCACCAGGAAATACAGCATCACCACCAGGTACATGTTGAGCATCGACAGGCCCGAACCTGAGGCATTGATGCTGATCGCCACGCCCAGCTGCAGGAGCACGACGAAAATAATCGCCAGGATGCGTACCCTGGCCGTGGGCTTGATCTTCCTGAACGAGTCCACGCCGGTGATGGTGGTGAGCTTGGCGCTGTAGATGTTCATCGCGATTACTGGCAGGAAGGCCAGGATGGTGATCGCCACCACCACCGTTCCCAGCTGCGGGGCGAAACTCGCACCGACACTGTTGAGCGCGACGAGAACATCGGTGGTACGCAGGTGCTCCGCCAGCCAGCCGCCGACCGAGATCATCCAGGCCCCCGAGAGTGAGGCTCCAACGAACACCGCCGTGATCAGCTTTCCGCTCGAAGTGTTCTTCGGCAGGTAACGGGAGTAGTCCGAGACATAGGGCGCGTAGGCGATGTTGTAGCTGGCGGCCGCCGCGAACTGGGCGACGAATCCGGTCAGGGTGAACCCGAGCTGGACCGCTTCGGTGCCGTCGGCCGGCAACGGTGCGGACGGAACCCAGCCCAGCAGTACCGCCAACGTCACCAGCCCATAGAGCGGCAGCGACAGGAACAGCGACCACTTGAAGGTCTTGTGCATCCAGTCATGCCCGAGGATCGCCAGGACCGTCGCTGGCACCGAGACAGCGAGGGCAACGGTCATCGGTCCCCAGTGAAACAGCGTCTGCAGGCCCTGCATCATCAGTACCAGATTGACGATGTTGAAGCCGGCGAAGACGAACAGCGTCGCCAGCAACACCAGCACCACACCGCGATAGCCGAACTGGGCGCGGGACTGAATCATCTGCGGCAGGCCGAGATGCGGCCCCTGCGAGCCGTGGAACGCCATGAACAGGGTGCCGAACATGATGCCCAGCGTACCGGCGATCATGGTCCAGAACGCGCTCAAACCCACGCTCGGCCCCACGAAACCGATGGTCATGGTGAAAAAGGTGAAATTGCCGACGAACCAGAAGGGGCCCTGAGCGGACAGCTTGTCGGTTCTCTCGTTCTCCTGGATGAAATCGATGGAGTGGCCTTCGATTTCCAGTCCGCGTTGTCCCTCGGTCGCGGACAGACTTTGCGATGCTGATTTCATGGTATCTCCGCTCTTATTTTCGTATGGAGTATCACCAGGGTCCGCACCCCGGCAGCCCGTAAGGAACTGCCTGGCAAGGCGGGTGCGGATCGATCATGCGGCGGCAGCGGGGACTGCCGACGCCTCAGCTGAAGTCACTTAAGGAAGTGTGATCCACACCGCCTTGGTTTCCAGCAGGTAGTCCAGTTGTTCCGACCCAAGGTCCTTGCCGTAGCCCGACTGCTTGTAGCCGCCGAAGGGCATGGAAGGATCGAGGGTGCTGTGGGCGTTGACGTAGACGGTCCCGGCACGCAAGCGCGGGATGAGGCTGTGGACCCGCCCGAGGTCGTTGGAGTAGAGCGCGGCAGCCAGGCCAAAGGCGGAGTCATTGGCCAGGGCCAGGGCCTCCTCCTCGTCATCGAAGGGCGCGGTCACCAGCACCGGACCGAAGATCTCCTCCTGGACGATGCGCATGTCATTGCGGCAGTTGGCGAAGATCGTCGGCTGTACGAAGTAGCCTGGGCCATCGACGGGCTGGCCGCCGAAATACAGCTCCGCGCCTTCGGCCTTGCCGATCTCGATGTACTCAAGCACCCGCTGCTGTTGTTGGCGCGACACCATCGGGCTGATGAAGCAGTCGGGGTCCAGCCCGGGAGCGATCTTCAGGGTCGCGGTGTAGGCGGCCAGCTCGCGCAGGAACTCGGCGTAGACGCTACGGTGTACATAGGCGCGGGTACCGGCGTCGCAGACCTGGCCAGAGTTGAAGAACACACCGTTGGCTACTGCCTGGGCCGCCGCCTTGATATCGGCATCGGCGAAGACGATCACCGGCGACTTGCCGCCAAGCTCCAGGGTCAGGCGCTTCATCTGGTCCATGGCCGCCTTGCCCACATTGCAGCCAACCGGCGTCGAGCCCGTGAAGCTAAGCTTGTCGATGCCCGGATGGCTGGCCATGGCCGCGCCGACCACGCTGCCACGGCCGGTGACGATGTTCACCACGCCGTCGGGAATGCCGGCTTCCTGCACCAGCTCGGCGAAGCGCAGGGCGGAAAGAGAGGTCAGCTCGGCCGGCTTGACCACCACAGTGCAGCCCACCGCCAGGGCGGCGCCGAGCTTCCAGGCCATGGTCTGCAGCGGGAAGTTCCAGGGCACGATGACGCCCACCACGCCCACCGGCTCCTTGCGCGTATAGGCTAGGTAGTTGCCAGGCAGAGAGGGCTCCACGGTGCGCCCGTGGATCTTGCTGGCCCAGCCGGCGAAGTAGCGGAAGGTGTCGATGGTGCCCTGGATGTCCACGGCGCGCGCCTGGGCCACCGACTTGCCCATGTCGATGGATTCGATCTCCGCCAGCTCATCGGCATTGGCCTCGATCAGGTCGGCCAGGCGATGCAGCAGGCGCTCGCGCTCCAGGGGCTTCTGCTGGCTCCAGGCGCCACCGTCGAACTGCGCGCGGGCCGCTTGTACGGCGCGGTCCAGGTCGTCCGCGGTGCCCATGGGGATACGGCACAGTTCCCCCTCGCTGGAGGGTTCGATCACTTCGGCGCTGGCGCCATCCGAGGCATCCCGCCAGGCGCCGCCAATGAAGAGTTGCTTGGGTTTGGAGAGGAAGCGCTGGGTCGCTTCGGAAACGCCGTATTGCTGCAGGTAATTTTTTGTTCTGGTGTCCATCGTCGTTCTCGTCGTCATGCGCAGGGCGCGTGGTCGGGAAGACGGCGAGCAGGCCTTGCCACGGATCGCCGTTGAGTCGACTATGGCCCCGGTTTCACATTGGTAAAATGCAAAAGATCAGATACAAAAATCGGAAAAAACCGATCTTAAAAAAGGCGGGAGGTTGCGGTGATCCAGCTCTATGACATCGACCTGAAACTGCTGCGGGTTTTCGAGACCATCGTTCGCTGTGGCGGCTTCTCCGCTGCCCAGGCCACCCTCAATGTTGGGCAGTCGACCATCAGCGAACAGATGACCCAGCTGGAGGCGCGCCTCGGGGTCAAGCTCTGCCAGCGCGGGCGCAGCGGCTTCCGCCTCACCGAGCAGGGTGTGGCCATCCACGAAGCGACCCAGCGTCTGCTGTCGGCAGTGGAAGCCTTCTGCATGGACGCCGACGTGCTCAAGCAGCACATCAGCGGCACCCTCAATCTCGGCAGCATCGACACCACCATCACAGACCCGGACTCGCCCCTGCCGGCCACCACCCAGCGCTTCGTCGCGCGCGGGCATGACGTCCACCTCAACGTCTACGTCGGCACGCCATCCGAGCTGGAGGAGCGGGTGCTGGACGGCCGCCTGCACCTGGCCATCGGCCATTTTCCCTTCCGCGTGCCCGGCCTGCACTACAGAACGCTCTACCAGGAAGTGCTCGGCCTCTACTGCGGCCGCCACCATCCGCTCTACCTGAGCAAGGCGGCGGACGACGAGCTGCAGCAGCAGATCGCCGCCTCGCGCCTGGTGGCCCGGGGGTTCATGCAGCAGAACGACATGGAGCTGGTGGGCGCCAGCAAGGCCGCGGCCACCGTGGATAACATCGAGGCGGCGGCGATCCTGATCATCTCCGGCGCGTACGTGGGCTTCCTGCCCCGCCATTTCGCCGCCCGCTGGGTGGAAACCGGCGACATGCGCCCGCTGCTGCCCGAGCGCCTGCGCCCGCTGGCCGCCTTCGACGCCATCACCCGCCGCGGCCTGGCACCACCGCCGATCCTGCAGGCGTTTCTCGATGATCTGGCGGGGAATGCGCGGGCCTGATCCCTGGCCCGGATGCTCACGGCCGGACTTCAGCGGCAGTTGAACTCCGCCCGCAACGTCCTCGCCGCCGCCACCATGTTCACCAGCGCCGCCTCGGTTTCCGGCCAGGCGCGGGTCTTCAGGCCGCAATCCGGGTTGACCCAGAGCCGCTCGGCGGGAATGCGTTCGGCGGCCTTGCGCAGCAGCTTGGCCATCTCGGCGCTGTCCGGAACCCGTGGCGAGTGGATGTCGTAGACACCCGGGCCGATCTCGTTTGGATAGGCGAAGGCTTCGAAGGCGTCCAGCAGCTCCATGTCCGAGCGCGAGGTCTCGATGGTGATGACGTCGGCATCCATGGCGGCGATGGATTCGATCACGTCGTTGAACTCGCTGTAGCACATGTGGGTGTGGATCTGGGTTTCGTCCTTCACCCCGCTGGCGGTCAGGCGGAAGGCCTCGGTAGCCCAGTCCAGATACGCTTGCCAGCCCGACTTGCGTAGCGGCAGGCCCTCGCGGAAGGCAGCCTCGTCGATCTGCACGATGCGGATCCCGGCCTCTTCCAGGTCCACCACTTCGTCACGAATCGCCAGCGCCAGTTGCTTGGCCTGCACCTCGCGGGAGACGTCTTCGCGGGGGAAGGACCACATCAGCATGGTCACCGGGCCGGTCAGCATGCCCTTCATCCACTTGACGGTCAGGTCCTGGGCATAGCGGATCCACTCAACGGTCATGGCCTTCGGCCGGCTCAGGTCGCCGTAGATCACCGCCGGCTTCACGCAGCGGGAACCGTAGCTCTGCACCCAGCCGAACCGGGTGAAGGCATAGCCGTCCAGCTGTTCGGCGAAGTACTCGACCATGTCATTGCGCTCCGCCTCGCCGTGCACCAGCACATCCAGGTCCAGGCGCTCCTGCACTTCTACCGCATGGCGGATTTCTCCTTGCATGGCCTCGGTGTACTCAGCCTGCGACAGCTTGCCCTGCTTGAAGGCCTGGCGCGCCAACCGGATAGCCGAGGTCTGCGGGAAGGAGCCGATGGTGGTGGTCGGGAAGGCCGGCAGGTCGAGCCGTTCGCGCTGCTTGACGATGCGCTCGGCAAACGGAGATGGACGCTGGCTGTCTTCCGGCCGAAGGGCCGCAACACGAGCCTGAACGGCCGGCTTGTGGATGCGCGGCGAAGCGGCCCGGCTGTCCTGCACGGCGCGGCTCCGGGCCAGGGCCTCCAGCACCGCTGGGGCTTCCGGCTCGGTCAGGGCACGGGCAAGCAGGGCAACTTCCTCGCACTTCTGCACGGCGAAGGCCAGCCAGCTCTTCAGCTCGGCATCCAGCTGATCTTCGCGGGCCAGGTCCACCGGGCTATGCAGCAGCGAGCAGGACGGCGCCACCCAGAGACGCTCGCCCAGACGCTCATGGGCGTGACGCAGCACCGCCAGCGCCTTGTCCAGGTCGCAGCGCCAGACATTGCGGCCGTTGACCAGGCCAAGCGACAGCACCTTGTAGGCCGGCAGGCGGTCGAGAATGGTCGGGTACTGCTCGGGGGCACGCACCAGGTCGATATGCAGGCCATCCAGGGGGAGGCTGGCGGCCAGGCCGAGGCTGTCTTCAAGGCCGCCGAAATAGGTGGCGATCAGCTTCTTCAGCGGCTCGCGCTGGAGAATGTTGTAGGCGCGCTCGAAGGCGTTCTTCCATTCCTGCGGCAGGTCCAGCACCAGGATCGGCTCATCGATCTGAACCCACTCCACGTCTTGGGCGGCCAGGCGCTGGAGGATTTCGCCATAGACCGGCAACAGGCGCTCTAACAGGTCGAGCTTGTCAAAGCCCTCGGTTTCAGCGGCAGCGCCCTTGACCTTGCCCAGCCAGAGGTAGGTCAGCGGGCCCATCAGCACCGGCTTGACGTTGTGGCCCAGGGCCTTGGCCTCCTCCACTTCCTCGAAGAGCTGTTCCCAGCTCAGGGCGAACTGCTGGTCGGCACTGAATTCGGGGACCAGGTAGTGGTAGTTGGTGTCGAACCATTTGGTCATCTCCTGGGCATGGGCGCCGCTGCAGCAGCTGTCACTCACACCGCGGGCCATGCCGAACAGGGTCTGCAAGGTCGGTTTGGCGTTGCCCTGTCCACGGAAGCGTTCGGGGATGACGCCAAAGGTCAGGGAATGGGTCAGCACCTGGTCGTACCAGGCGAAGTCGCCCACCGGCAGCAGCTCGATGCCGGCGTCCTTCTGCAGCTGCCAGTGCTCGGCGCGCAGCTGCCGGCCAACGGCGCGCAGGCCGGCTTCATCCAGTTCGCCCTTCCAGAACGCTTCCTGGGCTTTCTTCAGTTCACGGTCGCGACCGATGCGCGGGAAGCCGAGGGAATGGGACAGGGCCATGTGGTGAATCTCCATGCAAGTGATGGAGCCATTGTCGACAGTCATGGCCACTTGAGACAAACTCAACAAATTCGTGTTGATCTCAAGTTTTGCTCATGGAGGGCCGTCCCATGCTCGAGTTGCGCCACCTCAAGACCCTGCACGCCCTGCGGGAAGCCGACAGCCTGGTGGAAGCCGCCGAGCGCCTGCACCTGACCCAGTCCGCCCTGTCCCACCAGTTCAAGGAACTGGAGGAGCGCCTCGGCATGCAGTTGTTCGTGCGCAAGACCAAGCCGGTGCGCTTTACCAGCGCCGGCCTGCGCCTGCTGCAGCTGGCCGATAGCGTGCTGCCGCAACTGCGCAGCGCCGAGCGCGACCTGTCGCGGCTGGCCGGCGGCACCGCCGGCCGGCTGCACATGGCTATCGAATGCCACAGTTGCTTCCAGTGGCTGATGCCCACCATCGACCAGTTCCGCGACGCCTGGCCCGAAGTGGAGCTGGACCTGGCCTCGGGATTCTCCTTCGCCCCCCTGCCCGCCCTCGCCCGCGGCGACCTGGACCTGGTGGTGACCGCCGACCCCATCGACCTCGCCGGCATCACCTATGTGCCGCTCTTCACCTATGAGGCCTTGCTGGCTGTGGATAACCAGCACGCCTTGGCCGGCAAGCCCTACATAGTCCCCGAGGATCTTGCCAGCCTGACCCTTATCACCTACCCGGTGGAACGTGATCGCCTGGACATCTTCACGCGCTTCCTCGAGCCGGCCGATGTGGAGCCGGCGCAGGTGCGCACCTCGGAACTCACGGTGATGATGATGCAGCTGGTGGCCAGCGGCAGGGGCGTATGCTGCCTGCCCAACTGGGCACTGCACGAGTACAGCTCGCGCGGCTATGTCACCGCCAAGCGCCTCGGTGACAAGGGGCTGTACTGTACGCTATTCGCGGCGATCCGTGCCGATATGCTGGACGCGCCCTTCATGCGCGACTTCCTGCTGACCGCCAAGGACACGTCGTTTGCCACGCTCGAAGGTGTCAGCGCCGCACGATGAGCCCCTGCCCCCGAGCAACAGATCCTTCGCGAAAAACCGGGAAGATGCTGAGGCATATCGGATTGGCAATCCGGTGTGAGGGCGTCGGTTCTGGGGTCCTGCTCATTGCCGAGTGGGCAAACTGATACCGCGTTACCCGCCCCCTCGCCAATCCCCCCGCACCAGCCATTTCCTGCACGAAAAAGCCGTTGCCGCCGGTACCAGCTGTCCCTTCAGCCCTTCAGCGGCACCCAGACTTCGACATGGCCGGTGCCGGCCATGGGATCGAAATCCGCGCTATAGCGCTCGAACTCCGGCGCATCCGCCGCCAGCAGGCCAGACTGCGGCAGCCAGCGCTGGAAGATGGCGGCGAAGGTTTCGTGGATGCTGGAGATATGCCCGCGGTGCCGGAACACCACATAGCGCCGTGGCGGCAGGCGCTGGTAGGTGAAGCCTGTGGGCAGGTCGTCGGTGCGGCTGACCCGCACGCCGGCGATGTACTCGAAGCTCCCTTCCTCGTCCGGGCTGTGGCAGAGGCCGAAGGTCTCCTCGCCCTGCTGACCCGGCACCCGGCCGATGTAGGGCACGAAGCGCTGCCAGAGGGCGGCTATGCCTTGGGTCTTGTCGGACGTGAAACGCTCTCCGAGCCCGGCGATCAACAGCTCATCGCCCTGTTCGAAGCGTGGTTCGGATAGTGGAAAAGTGCTGGTCGGTTGCATACGCATGGCCTCCCTCAGTTCGATGCCATCCAGGTTGGCGCGCGCCCGCAGGCCTTCCGGCGTGATGCCGAACTGCTCGCGGAACGCCCGGGTGAACGCCTCGTGGGGGCCATAGCCCGCTTCCAGCGCCAGGCCGAGGATGTCCTGCTCACCGTCGGCGAGCCGCCGCGCCGCCCTGCTCAACCGCCGTACACGCGCATAGCGCATCACCGGCCAGCCCGTAGCGACGACGAAGTCCCGAGCCAGGCGAAAGCGCGATACGCCGCAGGCGTCGGCGATGGCCTGGAGATCGAGGTTGCCGTCGAGATCGCTTTCGATCAGCCAAAGGGCCTTGCCGGTAGGGTCGTGCATGGTCATTCCTTACGAGGTGCGGGGAAAGTGTGCCGCGAGCGTGAGGGAGGCACTTGATCGTTCTTGCAGGGCGAGGCGTATGGTTTCAATTTCCCAGCACGCCTCCCCGTTTTCCCCTGAGCATCATCTCGATATCGAAGGGCTGATGTGCCTCAGAGCGAGGCGTTGAGCTCGGCGATCAGCGCCTCGCGGTGCTTGAGCGCGGCCACCGAGGCTTCGCCCAGCCGGCTGGCCACGGCGCTGAGGATGCCTTCGGCCAGCAGCATGAAGGCGCACATGCTGTTACTGAAGAACAGGCTCTGGTTGGGCACGTAGAAGCTGTAGCGGGCAATCTTCGCCAGCGGCGAGTTGCTGGAGTCGGTCAGCGCGACCACATGGATGCCGTGCTTGGCCGCCACTTCCGCCGTGGCCAGCACGCTGGGGGTATAGGGGAAGCAGCTCGCCACCACCAGCACATCACCTTCGTCCAACTGGGCCAGAGCATCGGCCACGCCCTGGCGGGCGGAGTCCAGCGGCGCAACATCCGGGCGCAGCATGCCTAGGGCGTAGGCCATGAACAGCGCCAGGGAGTTGAACTGGCGCATGCCGTGGATGCGCACGCGCCGGGCGGCGGTGAGCAGCTCGACGGTGGCGTCGAAATCGGCGCAATCCACCTGTTCGATCATGCTCGCCATATTGGCGCTTTCCTGGCGGCCGAGACGGGTCAGTTGGCCGATGCTGTCGTTGCTGCCGCTGGGCACCAGCAGGCGCGATGCCTGGTCGCTATAGAAGGTGCGGCCCTCGGTGACTTCGCGGCGGAACACATCCTGGAACTTGCTGAAGCCACCGTAGCCGAGCTTCTGCGCCAGGCGCGAGAAGGTCGAGGGATTCACCCCCAACTGATCTGCCAATTCGCTGATGGAGGACACCGCTGCGCGCTGGGGCGCCTCGATCAGGGCGGTGAGGACGCGGCGCGAGCTGCTGCCGAGGGAAATGTCGGCTTCCCGCCGCTCGATGGCTTCGAGCAGCAGTTTCAGGCCCGCAAGGGTATCGGGGGGATTTGCCATGACAGCATCCATCTGAAGGTTTCCCGGGACGCGCCCCGGTGGCAGGCGCCCATAGTAGCGGGCCTTGGACCCGGCGGCGATGGGCGGCGCCACGTCAGGACACGACCCGCCCGCTGAGCGTCGGGGTGTGGATATCCGCCTCGGTGTACACAGCCCAGTCCACGGCATCGGCACCGATCAGGAACAGCGCCGTGGCCAAGGTGTTCTCGTCGTCCGGATCATCGGCTGCGCACCGGTAGACCGGCAGGTCGCCGCCCGATGTGTCGCGCAGGATGGCCAGCGCCTCTGCGCGGTCGAGCCGTTCGCCCAGGCCAGCGATGCGCGCATCCACACAAGCCTGGCGCTTGCCGGAGCTGCCGGTGATACGTTGCGCGACGCCGCCGAGCGCCGGGTGGACCAGATGGTTGGAGTGGCCGCAGGGATGCTGCACCTCGACCACGGACGCCCCTTCGGAGGTGCCCTCGAAGCTGACCAGGCGCTGGCTCCCCAGCTGCCCCAGGGCATGGTGGAAGGCACCGGCGCGGCCCTCGCTGGCCAGGATATCCACAGCCTCGTCGATGCTCGCCGCATCCAGGCTGGCACGTCCCAGCACCTGCCGGGGCAGGCCCGCGGGTATGGCGCGGGGACGGATGTTGTTCACCGTCACCACCAGGCCCTTCTCGTTCACGGCGAAGGTGTGGCCGGGAATGGAGCCGGGATAGACGAAGGAGGTGAAGCCCAGCCCCTGCTCCGGTGAAACACTGACCAGGGCGCAGTGCCCGCGCAGTTGCGGAAAGCCGTCCTCGTTGTGGGCGATCAGGGTGCCACGGGCGGTGGGGCCGAGCATCGTGGTGCAGCCATCGATGCTCTGCTGCTGCACGAAGTCGCCCCGGCAGTTCCACAGGAAGACCTCTTCCAGCGGCAGCTCCAGTCCGTCCGCCAGGCCTTCGAGTTCCTGCCAGTAGCGAGGGAAGCGCCGCTCCACGGCGGCACGCATGCTGCGGGCGGCATCGCTGCCGGCAAGGTCCGCCAGACGCTGCCACAACGGCAGCGGTCGCAGGTGCCGGTGAACCGCCTCGCGGCCGAATTCGCCCAGGCCGTGGCCGATGTCGTAGGCGCCGCCGCCCAGATGGAGGTGAGGAAATGCCATGAGGCTCTACCTGTTCAGGAAACGTGCTGGAGGAACTCGCGCAGGCGCGGGCTCGGCGGGTTGCTGACGAGGGATGCGGGATCGCCGTCCTCGGCGATGCGGCCCTTGTCGATAAAGATCAGGCGGCTGGCCACCTTGCGGGCAAAGTCCACCTCGTGAGTGACGATGACCATGGTCATGCCCTCCTCCGCCAGGTTCTTCATCACCCCCAGCACTTCATGGCGCAGTTCCGGGTCCAGCGCCGAGGTGGGCTCGTCGAACAGCATCAGCTTGGGCTTCACCGCCAGGGCGCGGGCGATGGCCACGCGCTGTTGCTGGCCACCGGAAAGCTCCGACGGATAGTGCCCGGCGCGCTCGGCCAGGCCGACCTTGGCGAGCAGCTCGCGGGCCAGGTTCTCGGCATCGGTCTTGCTGGCGCCGCGCACGCGGATGGGGCCGAAGGCGACGTTCTCCAGGGCGGTCATCTGCGGGAACAGGTGGAACTGCTGGAAGACCATGCCGGCCTCCTGGCGGATCAGCCGCTCTTCCACCTTGGGGTCGTTGACCTCGAAGCCATCGACGTAGAGTTGCCCCCCGCTGATGACTTCCAGCTTGTTGATGCAACGAAGCAGGGTGGACTTGCCGGAACCCGAGGGCCCGATGATGACCACCACTTCACCGCTGCCGATCTTCAGGTCGATGTCGTGCAACACCTGGGTGCTGCCGAAGTGCTTGGAAACGCCCTTGAACTCGATCATAGAATTTTCAGCCTCGATTCGACGCGGCGCAGGGAGTAGCTGAGGGCCAGGGTGATGATCAGGTAGATCACCGCCACCGCCGTCCAGATTTCCATCGCCCTGAAGTTGCCCGCGATCACTTCCTGCCCCTGCCGGGTCAGCTCGGCGACGCCGATGACGATGAACAGCGAGGTGTCCTTGATGCTGACGATCCACTGGTTGCCCAGGGCCGGGATCATCCGCCGGAAAGCCAGCGGGGCGATCACGTAGCGCAGGGTGTCCCGCCCGGAAAGCCCGAGCGCCAGGCCCGCCTCACGAAAACCGCGATTGATGGAAAGCACCGCGCCACGGGTGATCTCGGCGATGTAGGCACCGGAGTTGATCATGATGGTGACCACCGCCGCGCCGAACGGGTCGATGCGCACCGGCACCATCAGCGGCAGGGCGAAATAGATGAACATCACCTGCACCATGATCGGGGTGCCGCGGATCAGCTCGATGAACACCAGCGCCAGCCGGTTGCTGAGGAAGCCGCCATAGGCGCGGGCAAAGCCCGCGACCAGGCCGATGACCACCCCACCCAGGAGCCCGAGCACCGAGATCCACAGGGTGAGTTTGGCGCCTTCGAGCAACACCGGCAGCGCGCCCCAGATGGCATCCCATTGGAAAGACATTGCACTGCTCCTACTTCAGTTCCAGGGCGGGCTTATTGCGGGTCGGTGCCGAACCACTTGCGGTAGATCTCGGCGTAGGTGCCATTCTCGCGCAGCTTCTTCAGCGCGCCGTTTACCGGCTCACGCAGCTCGCTGCCCTTGGGGAAGCCGATGCCGTACTGCTGCGCCATCATCTGCTGGCCCACGGCTTTCACCTGCCCTTCGCCGGCGGTCTTGATGTAGTAGAGGACGTTGGGGGTGTCGTGCATGGCTGCGTCGACGCGCCCGGTGCGCAGTTCCAGATAGGCGTTGTCGATGTTGGGGAACTGGCGCAGGTCGCTGGCCTTGAGGTTGGCCTTGGCGTAATCGGCCGAGGAAGTACCGCTCTTCACCGCCAGGGTCTTGCCGGCGACGTCCGCCTCGCCCTTGATGGCGTCGTTGTCGCTGCGGACCATCAGCAGGAAGCCGCTGTCGTAGTAACCGTCGGAAAAGTCGATGGCCTGCTTGCGCTCTTCCTTGATGGTGATGCCGGCCAGGGCCAGGTCCACGTTGCGGGTTTGCAGCGCGGGGATGATGCCGTTGAAGTCCATGGGCTTGAGCTGGTACTTCCAGCCCAGCTCCTTGGCGATGGCCGCCCAGAGGTCGATATCGAAGCCCACGTACTGGTCGCCCTGCTTGAACTCGAAGGGCACGAAGGCGGTATCGGTGGCGACCAGCAATTCATTGTCGGTGGCGTTGGCGTGGGTGGTTGCGGCGATGGCGAGCGCAGTCAGGGCTGCTTTCAGCAGGTGCTTCATGTGCATGCTTCCTCTCGGTCGTGGACGAACTGGCCCTGGCCGGTACGGCTTCAGGCGATTCTGGCAGTCAAGGTTCAGCAAGGGCCCGAGGAAGGCACCTTGCCGGTTTGTTGTTATCAGCTGCTAGGCCAGTCAGCGACGCGCTGCACGGCTACCATGCTTTCGAGCAAGATAAACATGCATTTTTGACAAATGCAATATCAATTTGCACAACCAAAAAGTACCACGCACCCCCAAATTATCCTCTACAGCCCAATAAACACGGGAAACTCTGAATGGAATACGCTAATCCGCGGAAATCATGAACACACCAGTTGTGGCAAAAATTTATTGCATAACCAGTTTTTGCATATATTCTTTGCCAAAATGCACCGGAGGGCATCATGAGCCACGTATTCCACCGCAGCCTCACCCAGAGCTACCCGACCGCCGTCCAGGGCGACGGCCCCTACGTGATCGACAGCCAGGGCAAGCGCTACCTGGACGCCAGCGGCGGCGCTGCCGTGTCCTGCCTCGGCCACAGCGACGCGGCGGTGATCGAGGCGATCCGCGAGCAGGTCGGCAAGCTCGCCTATGCCCACACCTCCTTCTTCACCAGCGAACCCATGGAGGCGCTGGCGGACTTCCTCATCGAGCGGGCGCCGGAGGGGCTGGAGTCGGTGTACTTCGTCTCTGGTGGCTCAGAGGCGGTGGAAGCGGCGCTCAAGCTGGCGCGCCAGTATTTCGTGGAGATCGGCCAGCCCCAGCGCCGGCACGTGATCGCCCGTCGCCAGAGCTACCACGGCAACACCCTGGGCGCCCTGGCGGCCGGCGGCAACGCCTGGCGGCGCCAGCAATTCCAGCCCTTGCTGATCGACGTCAGCCACGTTTCCCCCTGCTACGCCTATCGCGAACAGCGCGCTGACGAGTCGCCGGAAGCCCTCGGCATTCGCCTGGCGGCGGAGCTGGAAGCGGAAATCCTCCGCCTGGACGCGGACAAGGTGATGGCTTTCATCGCCGAGCCAGTGGTCGGCGCCACCCTCGGCGCGGTGCCGGCAGTGCCCGGCTACTTCAAGCGCGTGCGCGAGGTCTGCGACCGCCATGGCGTGCTGCTGATCCTGGATGAGGTGATGTGCGGAATGGGCCGTACCGGCACGCTGTTCGCCGCCGAGCAGGAAGGCATCAGCGCCGACCTGATTACCGTCGCCAAGGGCCTGGGTGCCGGTTACCAGCCCATCGGCGCAACGCTGGTGAGCGGCCGCATCGTCGATGCGATTCGCCAGGGTTCGGGCTTCTTCCAGCACGGCCACACCTACATCGGCCACGCCACTGCCTGTGCGGCGGCGCTGGCGGTGCAGAACACCATCGAGGAACGCCAGTTGCTGCCGCGCGTGCGGGAGCTGGGCGCGGCCTTGCAAACCCGGCTGCGCGAACGTTTCGCGGAGCATCCCCATGTCGGCGATATCCGTGGCCGCGGCCTGTTCCAGGGTCTGGAGCTGGTGCAGGATCGCGCCAGCAAGGCGCCCTTCGACCCGGCGCGCAAACTCCATGCCCGCGTGAAGAAAGCCGCCATGGCCCACGGCCTGATGTGCTACCCCATGGGCGGCACCCTCGACGGCCGCAGCGGCGACCATATCCTCCTGGCACCGCCCTTCATCCTTGAGGAGCCGCACCTGGACGAACTTGTCCACACGCTCGACGCCGCCCTGCGCGACGCCCTGGCCAATGCCTGAGGAGCCGGTGATGAAGATCGAATCGCGACTGACCGCCCTGACCGAAGAGCAGATGAGCGACGCCCAGCGCGCCGTGCTGAAAGCCATCCTCAGCGGCCCGCGCGGCAATCTGGACGGCCCCTTCCTGGCCTGGGTCCACAGCCCCGAGCTGGCCGACCGCGCCCAGCGGCTGGGCGCGTTCTGCCGCTACGACACTCGCCTGGAGTTGCGCCTGACGGAGCTGGCAATCCTGGTTACCGCGTCCTGGTGGCAATCCCAGGCGGAATGGCAGATCCACGAACCCATCGCCCGCCAGGCCGGCCTCAGCGACGCGGTGATCGAGGCCCTGTGCCAGGGGGTGGAGCCGCCCTACGAGCGGGATGACGAGCGCCTGGTCCATCGCCTGGGCCGCACGCTGTATGCCACGCGGCGAATCGACGATGGGCTCTACGCCGAAGCCGTCGCGGCCTTCGGCGAGCCGGCGGTAGTGGAGCTGGTGGGGGTGTTCGGCTACTACGCCCTGGTGGCCATGACGCTGAATGTGTTCCAGGTGCGGCGCGGGACGGATACGCCGCTGCCCTTCCCGCAGCCCTGAAGCCCCTGGCCAGCGATACCCATCGCAAGTCACCGATGGGTATCGCTTCAGCATTGGACGCTCAGGCGGGCTTGAAGCAGTAGGCAGCGACCTTGTTGCCGTCCAGGTCGCGGAAGTAGGCGGCGTACGCGTTCTCCTTCCAATTGCGCGGACCGGGAGCGCCTTCATCCTGGCCACCATGGGACAGGGCCGCCCGATGGGCGGCGTCGATGGCAGACCGGTCGGCTGCCTCGAAGCTGACGGTAACGCCATTGCCGACGGTGGCCGGCTGGCCGTTGGCGGGCTTGAGCACGAAGAACGAGGGTGCATCGACGCCCCAGATGGAGCCGTTCTCGCCGAGGTCGGCCAGGCGCTTCAGGCCGAGCTTGCCGAGCACGTCGTCATAAAAGGCGCGGGCCTTGGGCAGGTCGTTGGTACCGACGGTGACGTGTGTATAGACAGTCATTGTTCTCTCCTTGCTGTGGTCAGAAATGAATGACGCTGCGGATGCTCTTGCCCGCCCGCATCAGTTCGAATGCCTGGTTGATATCGTCCAGGCCCATGGTGTGGGTGATGAAGGTATCCAGCGGAATCTCGCCCCGCCGCGCCATCTCCACATAGCTGGGCAGTTCGCTGCGGCCGCGTACGCCGCCGAAGGCCGAGCCTCGCCAGACCCGCCCGGTAACCAGCTGGAATGGCCGGGTGCTGATTTCCTGCCCGGCGCCGGCGACGCCGATGATCACCGACTCGCCCCAGCCCTTGTGGCAGCACTCCAGCGCCGCACGCATCAGCTCCACGTTGCCGATGCACTCGAAGGAGTAGTCCACACCGCCATCGGTGAGGTCGACGATGACGTCCTGGATCGGCCGGTCGTAGTCGCGCGGATCGATGCAGTCGGTGGCGCCGAGCTGGCGGGCGATCTCGAACTTGGCCGGGTTGATGTCCACGACCAGGATCCGTTCTGCGCCGGCCTTCACCGCACCGATGATCGCCGACAGGCCGATGCCGCCAAGGCCGAAGATCGCCACGCTGGAGCCCGCCCGGACCTTGGCGGTGTTGAGCACCGCGCCGATTCCGGTGGTGACGCCGCAACCCAGCAGGCAGACCTTCTCCAGCGGTGCCTCCCGGGGAATCTTCGCCAGGGCGATTTCCGGCAGCACCGTGTATTCGGAAAAGGTCGAGGTGCCCATGTAGTGGAACAGCGGCCGGCCCTGATAGGAGAAGCGCGTGGTGCCATCGGGCATCAGGCCCTTGCCCTGGGTGGCGCGGATCGCCTGGCACAGGTTGGTCCTGCCCGAGCGGCAGAACCTGCACCGCCCGCATTCGGGCGTATACAGCGGGATCACGTGATCGCCGACCGCGACCGAGGTTACCCCCGGGCCGACCGCTTCGACGATGCCGCCGCCTTCATGGCCGAGGATGCTCGGGAAGAGGCCTTCCGGGTCGGCCCCGGACAGGGTGTACGCGTCGGTATGGCAGACGCCGCTGGCGACGATGCGCACCAGCACCTCAAAGGCCCTGGGCGGCGCCACATCCACTTCGACGATCTGCAATGGCCGCCGTTGTTCGAAGGCAACGGCAGCACGGGATTTGATCATGCCTGTATCTCCTGGCCTGGACCGGCCCGGCGCGTCGCCCGGGCCGGCTTCGGGGTTCACGGGTTGGCGAGGGTGCGGTCGACGGTGGCGAGGGTGCGGTCGACGGTGGCGAGGATCTCGCCCGAGCGCAGTTGCTCGGTCACCGCGACGATGTCGGGGTAGAAGGCGCGGTCCTCATCGGCCCGTGCCACGCGGCTGCGCACCAGGTCGTAGAGCGCGCGGGTGGCACTGGACGACTTGCCTACCTCGTGGAAGTCCAGGGCCTGGCAGCCGACCAGGATCTCGATGGCCAGTACCGACTCCAGCTTGCGCGACACCTGGTAGGCCTTGATCGCCGCGTTGAAGGCGAAGCTCACCGGGTCCTCCTGGTTGCCGCAGGTAGACACGCTGTCGATGGTGGACGGATGCGACAGCACCTTCATCTCGCCGAGCAGACCCGCCGCCGTGTACTGGATGATCATGTAGCCGCTGTTCAGGCCGGGGTTGCGCACGAGGAAGGCCGGCATCTCGCTGAAGTGCGAGTTGACCATGCGGTCGGTGCGCCGCTCGGAGATCTTTGCCAGGTTGGTCATCGCGTTGCACAGGGTGTCGGCGGCGATGCCGATGTAGGAGCCATCGAAGTTCGCCCCGGAAATGGCGATGCCGTCGTCCTCGCTGGTCGGGTAGATCACCGGATTGTCGCCGGACGAGGCGATCTCGTTGTCGATGCAGGCCTGGGCATAGGCGATGAACTTCTTCGAGGCGCCGTGCACCTGCGGAATGGCACGCAGGCTGTAGGTGTCCTGCAGGCGATAGTCGATGTTCTCCTCCACCAGTCGGCTGTCGGCCAGCAGGCGCTTGATGTAGCTGGCGGTCTGCGCCTGTTCGGCATGGGCCTTGATCGAGTGGTAGCGCGGGTCGAAGGCGCGGACGGTGCCCTTTAGCGCCTGCAACGAGATCGCCGCGGCGATGTCCGCCGCCTGGGCGGCCTGGTTGGCGTTGTACTGCGCCAGGGTGGCGATGGCGGTCACCGAGGTGGTGCCGTTGAGCATCGCCAGGCCCTCCTTGCACTGCAGGTCGATCGGCTGCATGCCGACCTGGCGCAGTGCGGTGGCGCCATCCACCCACGCGCCCCCGGCGACGCTGGCCTTGCCTTCGCCGATCAGCACCAGGGCCAGGTGGCCCTCCGGGCCGAGGTAGCCTACCGAGCCCTCGCCGGGGGCGAAGGGCATCACGTCGTTGTTGAGCAGGCCGGCGATCTGTTCCAGCAAGGCCATGCGCACGCCCGAGTAACCCTTGCCGAGGCTGACCAGGATCATCAGCTGGATGGCACGGACCTGCTCGCGGTTCAGCGGCTCGCCGACCGACACCGCGTGGGAACGGACGATATTCACCTGCAGGGTCTGGGCGTCATCCGGCGAGATCACGTGGCGCACGTTGTCGCCGAAACCGGTGGTGACGCCATAGACCAGGCGGTTCTCGTCGAGGAAGCGTTCGACCAGCCGGCGCGAGCGCGCAACCCGGGCACGATAGGCGTCGGAAAAACTCACCTTCGCCGAGTAACGGGCGACGGCGATGAACTCCTCAAGCGTGGGTCTGGCATCGTCCAGGATCACGGTGGAAATATCTTTCGGGTGCATGGGCATTGCTTTGCTCTCTCGGTTCATTGGCCTTTTTCAAGGCGAAGGGAGCCTGCCCCGTCGCAGGACAGGCGAAAAAAGTCAGGGGATCGGGCGGGCGTCAGGCCTGGTTCAGGATGAACTTCCTGAAGCGTTCCGAGCGCTGCTCCTTGAACATCTCTTCCGGGGTGCCGTGAGCCTCGATCAGGCCCTGGTTCATGAACACCACGCGGTTGGAGACGTTTCGCGCAAAGCCCATCTCATGGGTCACCACCAGCATGGTGCGGCCCTCCTCGGCCAGCGCGCGCATGACCTTCAGGACTTCACCGACCAGCTCCGGATCCAGCGCCGAAGTGGGCTCGTCGAACAGGATCACCCGCGGCCGCATCGCCAGGGTGCGGGCGATGGCCACGCGCTGCTGCTGACCGCCGGAGAGGAACGCCGGGTAGTGGTTGCGCTTGTCCGCCATGCCGACCTTCTCCAGCAGGGCTTCGGCTTCGTCGATGCACTCGGCGCGCGGACGCTTCTGCACATGCACCGGGCCTTCGATGACGTTCTGCAGCACCGTCATGTGCGACCACAGTCCGAAGTTCTGGAACACCATGCCCAGCTCCGGGCGGATGCGGTCGACCTGGCGGCGGTCGGCGGGCACCAGCATCTGGTTGCGCCCGAGCTTGAACGCCACCTGTTCGCCGGCGACGCGGATCTCGCCGGCATCGGGAACTTCCAGCAGGTTGATGCAGCGCAGGAAGGTGCTCTTGCCGGAGCCGCTGGAGCCGAGGATCGACACCACATCGCCTTCGTAGGCATCCAGGGAGATGCCCTTGAGCACCTCGAGGTCGCCGAACGACTTGCGGATATGCTTCACCTGCAGGACCGGTTCATTGCCTGTAGCCATGCCACTTACCCTCTTCGCACGCTGAGAGCGTGATTTCTTGTTGTTGGACGCGCGGCGACCGGTGGCCGGGGGGACAGCCAGCGTTCGACCTGCGCCAGTGCGCGGACGATCAGGAAGTTCAACACCAGGTAGATCAGGGCGGCGCAGAGGAACACCTCCATCGTCCGGTAGGTTTCGGAAATGATCCGCTGCGCGACGCCTGAGACTTCGTAGACGGTCACCAGGCTGGCGAGCGAGGTCGCCTTCATCATCAGGATGATTTCCGTCGAGTAGGCCGGCAGGCAGCTGCGCAGGGCCACGGGGATGATGATCCGCCGCGCCAGCAGCCAGCCGGACATCCCCGCCGCGCGCCCGGCTTCGACCTGCTGCGACGGCACAGCCAGCAGGCCGCCGCGGAAGATTTCCGCCATGTACCCGGCCGTGCACAGCGCCAGGGCGATCACTGCGCAGGTAACCGGCTCGCGCAGCATCGGCCAGAACAGGCTCTGGCGCACCGCCTGGAACTGGCTCAGGCCGTAGTAGAGCAGGAACATCTGGATCAAGAGCGGCGAGCCGCGGAACAGGAAGATGTAGACTCGCGCCAGGTGCCGCAGCGCGGCGACCTCGCAAACACGCAGCCAGGTCACCAGCATCGCCAGCAACGTGCCGAGGGCGACCGAGGCGGCGAACAGCACCAGGGTCATCGGCAGGGCCTGCAGCAGCTGCAGCAGGGTGTCACGCAGGAAAGTGAAATCGATCGACATGGTTCGCTCCTTGTCAGCTGCGGCGGAAGGTTCTGCCGACCCGCAGTTCGGCCCGCGAGAAGACCAGGTTGGAAAGGCCGGTCAGTACCAGATAGAGCGCGCAGCCGGTGATGAAGAACAGCACGAATTCGCCCGTGGAGGCCGCCGCCACGCGGCTTGCGCGCATCAGCTCGACCAGGCCGGTGACGGAGATCAGCGCCGAGTCCTTCAGGCTGATCTGCCAGACGCCGCCGAGCCCCGGCAGGGCGAAGCGCAGGATCTGTGGTGCGATGATCCTTCGGAAGCGCAACAGGACCGGCATGCCAATGGCCTTGGCCGCTTCCAACTCACTGCGCGACACGGCCTGGAAGGCGCCGCGATAGACCTCCGCCTGGTAGGCCCCGGACACCACGCCGACGGCCAGCGCCCCCACCAGGAAGGCGGGCATGCTGATGTAGCCGCTGGCACCGAAGAGCCCGCCGACGCTGCTGACCAGCGCCGAACCGCCGTAATAGAACAGGTAGATCACCAGCAATTCCGGCACCCCGCGGAATACCGTGGTGTAGGTATCCCCGAGCAGGCGCAGGAGCCCGCTGTGGTGCAGCTTCGCCGCGGCGACGAGGGCACCGAGCACGGCGCCGACCAGCAGCGCGGCCAGGGTCACCAGTACCGTCATGAGCGCGGCCATGAGCAGGATGCTGCCCCAGCCTTTCGCGCCAAAACCAATCAAGTCGATCACGTGCATACCCGCTGATAACCGAGTCAGGAGAGCGGCCGATAATCACAGCCGCATGAACAACCCTGCGCCTGGCGTGGCACCGCACATCGCGGTGCCCGCCGGCGGGATCACCCGGTCACTGGCTGGGCGGCGTGAAGTCGTGCTTGAACCATTTGCGGCTCAGCTCGCTGATCGTCCCGTCGGTAATCAGCGAGGCGATCGCCGCGTCCAGCCTGGCCTTGAGCTCCGCCTCGCCCTTGCGGATGCCGAACGCCTCACCTTCGCCCCAGATCGGTCCGTTGATCGCCGGCCCGACCAGCACCAGGCCGCTGTCCGAGGCCCGCTGCATTTCCCCGGCGAGGAAGCCGAGGTCCTCGAACACCACATCCACCCGGCCATTCTTCAGGTCCATCAGCGGTTCCGGCGGGGTCTTGTATTCGCGGATGGTCGCCACCTCGCCGAACTGGTCATGGATGAATTTGCTGTACACGGTGCCGGAGACGATGCCGATCAGCTTGCCCTTCAGGCGGTTGCGCAGGTCTTCGACGGCCGGCGTGTCCAGTTCGGGCTTTCCGCGCAGGTGCAGGGTGCCGCGGCCGAGGTCGACGCCGCTGGACTGCAGGGCGATGAAGGTGGCGGGCGCCTTGGTGTAGGGGCGGGAGAAATCGATGACTTTACGGCGCTCCTCGCTGATCGCCAGGGCATCCATCACCACGTCGAACTTGCCGGCCCGCAGGCCCGGGATCAGTCCGTCCCAGTCCTGGGCGACGATATTGCAGCGAACCTGCATGCGTTCGCAGAGCACCTTGGCCATCTCCGGTTCGAAGCCGTCGAAGCTGCCGTCCGGCAAGGTGCGATTCCAGGGTTCGTACACCCCCTCCGTGGCGATCTGGATAGTCTCCAGGTCCTTGGCCTGGGCATTCAGCGAGCAACTGGCGATCATCATCAACAACGAGCAGACGGCGAATTCGATTTTCTTGTTTTTCATCTCTGTATTCTCCGATGCGAAACCACAGGGGGTCGTAAGGGGCGTGCAAGGCAAGGCGAATCACAGCTCGGGCGTCGGTTCGATAGGCATTCCATCCGTACTCGGTCGATAGTCGGCAGCCGCGGCCGCCATCAGTTGTCCAGCGCCAGCACCACCGGGGAGGTCGGCCGCGCGCAGCACAGCAACACCTGGCCCGCTTCGGGCTCCACCAGCGGGGCTTCGGTGTACTCGACGCTACCGCTCAGAAGGGGCGTCAGGCAGGAGTTGCACAATCCGACGCGGCAGCTGAAAGGCGGCTTGAGTCCCGCCTGCTCGGCGCAATCCAGCAGCGACGGGCTGGCCGGGTCCCAGGCGACGGCCCGGCCGGAGGGCTCGAAGCGCACTGTCAGTTCCGTATCGGCCGCGGGAGCCGGACCTGTCGGCGTCGGCCTGGCGGGTGTGGCTGGCGTCTCGTCTTCGTCGAGAATCGTCGCCGGACCAAAGAACTCGTAGCGAATCCGCGCTTTGTCGATTCCCAGGCTGCGCAGCAGACGCCAGTTCGCCTGCATGAAGGGGCGCGGCCCGCACAGGTAGACGTCGTAGTCATCCAGCGGCAGCAACCCCTGCAGGGTGTCCCTGCTGACCAGCCCGCTGCTGTGGTGATGACCGCGCTCCAGGTCTTGCGCAGTCGGTGCTCGATAGCAGAAGTGCACGGCGATCCCGCTGCGCCTCGCCGCCAGTGCCAGCACCTCCTCGCGCAGGGCGTGGACGGCGCCGTTCTCGCAGGCGTGGATGAAGTACACCTGGCGCGTCGAGCGGGTGGCCAGGCGGTGCAGCATGCTCACCATGGGCGTCAGCCCGACCCCGCCGCTGAACAGCAGCACCGGACGCTCGCTGTCCTCGTCGAGGACGAAGTCGCCGGACGGGCCGGCGATATCCAGCTCTTCGCCGATCTCCACCGCCTTGTGCAGGAAGCTCGAGCCGACGCCCGCCGGCACATCGGGCAGATGCGCCGGAGGCAACTCGTGCTTCACCGAGATGCGCACCTGCGTATGGTCATCCGGGTCACCGGACAGGCTGTAGGCGCGCAGCACCTGCGGGCCTTCGGTGCCGGGGACGCGCAGCACGATGAACTGCCCCGGGCGGAACTCCACGGGCCCGCCGTTCGCGGCGGGCTTCAGCACGAACGAGGTGATCGACGCGCTCTCCCGTACCTTTCCGGTCACCTGGAAGCGAGCGAACCCCCTGGTGGCGGGAATCGGCTCAAACATGGGCCTGGACCTCATGGGTGCTGCGCCTATCGGCTACGGCTTCCAGCTCCTCGCGGATCAGCCGTTCCATGGCACGGCGGAAGCGCAGCGGACCGGAGTCGATGGCCAGGTCGATGTTCGGCGTCTGGCGGTTCTTCATGCCCGCATGCACGGCGGCGAGCACCACGCGGTCCTCTTCGAAGGCGCGACGCACGTCCGCGGCGAACCGGCGGGACACGGCCTCGTCATCGGCATCGAAGTTGCGCAGCTGGAACCAGTAGTAACGGGTCCGGTTCTCGTCCACCGGCGTCATGAAGTTGTACGAGTCCATGAGGAACGCCTTCTCGTGGACCGGCGCGCGGTCGCCACCAGTGCCGGCCGGGGTATGCACGCCCTTGATGATCGCGTGGGACGGATAGCGCACCTCGTAGTACTGCAGGCGGTCGCAGCGCCCCTCGAACTTGAGGTACTGGGTGTAGAACGGCGCCACATCGATGTCGTACAGCCAGCGCGAAACCACCACACCATCGTCGGTCACTCGGGTCTGCAGGGGCTCCGATTCGCAGGCCGCGGTGCCGAAGGTGCTCTGGTGCACCCAGGCGACATGGGACGGGTCCAGCAGGTTGTCGGTCATGTACAGGTAGTTGCACTCGACGGTCATCGAGTCGCCGCGATTGACGCCCCAGTCCGGGTGATCCCATTCGGGGATATCGACGATCTTTGCCGGATCGGCCAGCAGCGGGTCGCCCATCCACAGCCAGACCAGGCCATAGCGCTCCTCCACCGGGTAGCTGCGCACCTTCGCGGCCTGCGGCACCCGCGCCACGCAGCTGGCCTTCACACAGGAACCCGAGCAATCGAAGGTCAGCCCGTGGTAGCCGCATTCGACCAGGTCGCCCTGCAGGCGCCCCATGGAGAGCGGCAGCTTGCGGTGGGGGCAGGCGTCCTCCAGGGCCACCACGCCACCGTCGGCCTTGCGATAGAGAACAATGGGTTCGCCAAGGAGAATGGTCGCATGCAGGGCCTGCTTCACTTCGGTATCCCAGGCGGCGACATACCAGGCGTTTCTCAAGAACATGGCTCGTTGCTCCTCTTGTTGTTATGCGAAGCCGGCGCTTCTTGAGGAACAGCGTAGGAGCGGGAGGATTAAAAGAATAGATGGTGTTTTCTGCTAATTAGTTTAGTTTTTCTAAACCACAAAGATTGCTATCATGCCTACTTCGGGAGCTGTCATGAGTCACCTTCCCCCATTGCGCGCACTTGAAATATTCGAGGCCGTCGGACTCTCCGGCGGCATTTCCCAGGCGGCGAAACGCCTCGGCATTTCTGCGGGGGCGGTGAGCCAGCAGATGAAGCTCCTCGAAGAGGCGGTTGGCCTCAGCCTGACGGTCAAGGAGGGCCAGCGCCTGCGCCTGAACGCCGCCGGCCAGCGTTTCCACGAAGGTTGCAGCCAGGCCTTCGAACGGCTGCGGGCGGCGGCGGCGGAACTGGAGCGCTCGAAGAACGCCAACAACCTCTACATCAGCGCCCTGCCCTCGCTGCTGTCGAAATGGCTCGCGCCGCTGGTTGCAGAGTGGCAGCCGGAATATCCGGAGCTGAGCGTCTACCTCGACGGCACCCACACCGAGCCCTCCCAGGCCGAGGCCAACGGTGTCGACTTCCGCCTCAGCTACGGCGAAGGCATCCAGGATGACCAGCACACCATCGAGCTGTTCCGTGACTGCGTCGTACCCGCCTGCAGTCCGGCACTGCTGGCTGCCGCAGTGCCAGCGGAAGACGCCCGCAAGCTGCTCGAGTACCCGCTGATCACCATCGACTGGCGCCCCAAGTTCGACTCGCCGCCATCCTGGGAGGAATGGTTCGCCGACAACGCCGTCGACGTTGCGACGGTCAGCAATAGCAGGATCTACTCGCTGTCCTCGATGGCCATCCAGGCGGCCATCGAAGGCCAGGGCCTGGTGCTGGCGCAGTACTCGATGATCAGCAAGGACCTCGAGGCAGGCCGCCTGATCATCCCGCTCATGCGCGCCATGCCGATGCCGACCTCGTACTACCTGAGCTGGAACCCGAACCACTTCCACAAGCCGCAGTGCCGCGCCTTCCACCGCTGGCTGATCGCACGGGGGCGGGACCAGCAGCAGGTCACCAATGACTTGCTGGAGCGGTCTGCCTGAACCGAGCGAACGCTCGGTGCGGGGGCGTCAGGTGCGACTCATCAGGATTCGGAGATGAACTTCTGCTCGATGAACTCGATCATCTTCTCGTTGCCATCGAGGATGTCGGTGCAGATCGCCAGGCGCGCGGCCGGACCGTCGCCCTGCTGCAAGGCGCGCAGCACTTCCCAGTGGTGATCGATGGCCATGCGCTCGTTGAAGCTGCCATAGGCCCGGGCGATCAGCGGCCCGGTGCGCATCCACAGGCTGTCGAGGAAGCTGCCGAGCAGCGGCATGCCGGCAATCTCGGCCAGGGCGAAGTGAAAGGCCTGGTTGAGCTTGAGGGCGGTCGCCAGGTCATCGGCGTGGATGGCGGCGACGTTGTCCCGGATGTTGCTTTCGAGCATCGCCAGCTGCTCGGGGGTCACGCGGGACGCGGCGGTTTCGGCCGCCAGACCTTCCAGCGCCAGGCGGATGCTGCGGATCTCCAGGTACTGCTCGCAGGTCAGCACCGGCACGCGGATGTCCCGGGGCGTCTTGAGCACCAGCGCCTGCTCCTTGGCCAGCTGGAGAATCGCGTCGCGCACCGGGGTCACGCTGGTGCCGAGCTGTTCGGCGAGGTCGCGGATGCGCAGCTTGTCGTCCGGCTGGAATCGCCCGCTGATCAAGGCCTCCCGCAGCAGGCCATAGATGCTGCTGCCCAGGTAGGCGTGCTTGAGGTCTTGGATCGGGTAATTCATAGGCTGCTCGTCGACTGCTGGGCGATACCCCGGCGAAATGATCGGGTTTTCCCGCCGGGAATACCAGTGCCGCCTCAGACGTGCTGTCCGCCGTTGACGTGGATTTCCGCGCCGTTCACGTAGGAAGCGCCGCGGGTGCAGAGAAAGTGGATCAGCGAGGCGACTTCCTCCGGCTTGCCCAGCCGGTGCATGGGGATATCCCGCTCGACGATCAGCTCGGTGCCGGACGACAGGATCGAGGTCTCGATCTCCCCCGGGGCAATGGCATTCACCCGCACGCCATGGGGCCCGAAATCGTGGGCCATCTCCCGCGTCAGGGCAGCCAGGCCGGCCTTGGAACAGGCATAGGCGACACCCGCGAACGGATGCACCCGCGACCCTGCGATGGAGGTCACGTTGATCACGTTGCCCTGGGCCGCCTTCAGCTCGGCGAAGAGTCCCCGCGCCAACAGCGCGGTGGAGAAAAGGTTGACGTTGAAGACCTTGAGCCAGGTGGCGTAGTCGGACTCCAGCACGCCCAGGCGCTGGCCTTCCGGGCCCTTGGGCGAGATCCCCGCATTGTTCACCAGCGCATCCAGGCGCCCGCCCAGCTTTTCCCGGATCAGCGGCAGGCTGCGCTCGACGCTGTCGATGTCCTCCAGGTCCAGGTGGATATGGTTGAGCAAGCCCTCGGCCCAAGGGCACTCCTCCACCCAGTTCTGCCGGGATGCGGTGAACACCCGCCAGCCCGCGGCGTTGAAGTGCTTGACGGTGGCATGGCCGATGCCCCGGCTGGCGCCGGTCAGCAGCAGGGTTTTCTGGTCGGTCATCGTTGACTCCTGTCAGTGGGAGGGGACAGGCGTCAGACTACACGAGGAAAAATTATGATGCATCATATTCCAAATATGTTTTAATCCCCCTGCCCCGTGACAACGACAACAAGAAGTGAGGTCCCTCCCATGCATCCCTTGCCATCGGCCACGCCCTGGCTCCCACGGACACCGGACAGTGCGCCCGGCGCCTGCCGCGACAACAGACCCTGCCTTTCCCTTGAAGCTGCCATCACCCATCCGAGCCCGCGCGGCTCATCCCGGAGAGAACGCATGTCCAAGAAAGTCGCAGTACTGGCCCTGCTGAGCGCTTGCGCCACCCCGCTGTTCGCCAGCGAAAGCCTGACCGTGGTCTCCTTTGGCGGCGACAACCGCCAGGCCCAGGAGAAAGCCTTCTACCGCCCCTTCACCGCGGCCTTCTCGGCCCCGGTTCACGCCGCCGACTACAACGGTGAAATGGCCAAGATCAAGGTCATGGCCGATACCGGGCAGACCACCTGGGATGTGGTGGAGGTGGAGACCCCGGAACTGCTGCGTGGCTGCAGCGAAGGCCTGTTCGAGCCACTGGACTGGTCGAAGCTCGGCAAGCAGGACGACTTCCTGCCCGCCGCGGTCAGCGAATGCGGCGTGGGCATCTTCATCTGGTCCACCGTGCTGACCTACGACGCCAGCAAGCTCAAGGGCACGCCCCAGGGCTGGGCGGATTTCTGGGACCTGCAGAAGTTTCCTGGCAAGCGCGGCCTGCGCCGTGGCGCCAAGTTCACCCTGGAGTTCGCCCTGCTCGCCGACGGCGTCGCCCAGCAGGACCTGTACAAGGTGCTCGCCAGCAAAGAGGGCGTTGATCGCGCATTCCGCAAACTCGATCAGATCAAGTCCAGCATCCAGTGGTGGGAGGCCGGGGCGCAGCCCCTGCAGTGGCTCGCCTCCGGCGACGTGGTGATGACCTCCGCCTACAACGGCCGCGTCACCACGGCGCAGAAGGAAGGCCGGCCCTTCAACATCCAGTGGAACGGCAGCCTGTATGACCTGGACCATTGGGCCATCGTCAAGGGCAGCAAGAAGAAGGAGCAGGCCGAGCAGTTCATCGCCTTCGCCAGCAAGCCTGAACAGCAGAGGCAGTTCGTCGAAACGATCCCCTACGGACCGAGCAATATCCATACGATCGGCCTGCTCGACGCCGGCACCAGCAAGAACCTGCCGACCGCCCCGCAGAACCTGGAGAACGCCCGCGCCACGGACACCGAGTTCTGGATCGACCACGGCGAGGAACTGGAAGAACGGTTCAACGCCTGGGCAAGCAAGTAAAGACCGGGGCCGGTCCCTCGCCGGGCTGGCCCCCACCGTTTTCCCGTGGAGTCGATGCAATGTCGTTAGAGGAAATCATAGTTCATGACCAGTTGCTGCAAACCGCACCCGCCCAGGTCAGCGAGGCCGAGGCCGCCGTCGTCCTCGAACGGCATTTCGCTCTGACCGGCCGTCTGGAGCGGCTGGGGGGCGAGCGCGACCTCAACTTCTGCGTGGTCGGCGACCATGGCCCGTCGCGACTGCTCAAGCTCTCGCACCCGCTGGAGAATCCCCAGGTCGTCGACTTCCACAACTGCGCCATGCTCCGCATCCAGGAGCGCGACCCGGAGTTGCCGGTGCAGCGGGTGTACCCGGCGCTGGATGGGCGCTTCCAGGTCGAGGTGGAAGTGGCGGGCCAGCACATGCTCGCGCGCCTGCTGTCCTTCGTCGACGGCCAGCCCCTGCATCGCGCAGGCAATTGGACGCCCACCCTGCGCCGCAACCTGGGCGAAGCCCTGGCGCGATTCGACCGGGCGCTCGAAGGCTTCGACCATCCGGCCGCCGGCCATGAACTGCTCTGGGACATGCAACATGCGGCGCGCCTGCGCCCCTTGCTGAAACATATCGAGGCGGGCCGGCGACGCACCCTGGTCGAAGGTTGCCTGGACGCGTTCGAGGAGCACGCCCTACCCCGCCTCCCCGAGTTGCGTCACCAGGTTATCCACAACGACCTCAACCCGCACAACCTGATCGTCGATACCGAGCACCCCGAGTGCCTGCGCAACATCCTCGACTTCGGCGACATGGTCCGCGCCCCGCGCGTCAACGACGTCGCCGTGGCGGCTTCCTACCAGCTGGACACCGCAGGCGACGTCCTCGCACCGACCCTGGAGTTCATCTCCGCCTACCATGCGCACAACCCACTCGACCCTAGGGAAGTGGACGTCCTGCCGGACCTGATCGCCACGCGCCTGGCCCTGACCCTGTGCATCAACGCCTGGCGCGCCGACCTGCACCCGGAGAACCGCGACTACATTCTGCGCAACACCCACCGCGCCTGGTCGAGCCTGGAACGGCTGGCCGACCTGCCCCGCCCCGACATCCACAGACGAATTCGCCAAGCGTGCCGGCAGGAGGCCCGCCCATGACCATGATCAATGGCTTCACCACTGCCGATGCCGACCGCCTCTCCGACCCCGAGAAGCGCCTGATCGAACGCCGCGAGCGGCTGCTCGGTCCCGCCTACCGGCTGTTCTACGAACGCCCGCTGCATACCGTCCGCGGCGAAGGCGTCTGGCTCTTCGACGAACAGGGCCGGCGCTATCTGGATGCCTACAACAACGTGGCCTCGGTCGGCCACTGCCACCCGCGCGTGGTCGAAGCCATCGCCCGCCAGGCAGCCTGCCTGAACACCCACACCCGCTACCTGCAGGAAGGCATACTCGATTACGCCGAGCAGCTCCTCGCGACTTTCCCGAGCCACCTGCAGCGGGTGATGTTCACCTGCACCGGCAGCGAGGCGAACGACCTCGCTCTGCGCATCGCCCGTCATCACACCGGCGGCACGGGCGTGATCATCACCCGCTTCGCCTACCACGGCGTCACCGGGGATATCTCCGAGTTGTCCCCCTCGCTCGGCGCCGGGATCACCCTTCCCCCGCACGTGCGGACAATCCGTGCTCCCGACGCCTACCGCCTCGGTGCGGATCAGGTCGCGGCGACCTTGGCCGCTGATGTCCGCGCGGCGATTGCCGACCTGCGAGCCGCGGGCATCCGGCCGGCGGCGCTGCTGGTGGACGGAATCTTCGCCAGCGACGGCGTGCTCCCCGGCCCCGCCGGTTTCCTCGCCGAAGCGGTCGCGCTGGCCCGGGCCGAAGGCCTGCTCTACATCGCCGACGAGGTGCAATCCGGCTTCGCCCGCACCGGCGAGCGGATGTGGGGCTTCGAGCGCCACCAGGTGCAGCCCGACATCGTCACCCTCGGCAAGCCGATGGGGAACGGCCAACCCATCGCCGGCATCGTCGGGCGGGTCGAAGTGGTCGACGGCTTCGGCCGCAACATGCGCTACTTCAACACCTTCGGCGGCAACCCGGTGTCCTGCGCGGCCGGCCAGGCGGTGCTCGACATCATCCGCGACGAACAACTGCAGCAACGCTCGCAAGAGTTGGGCGACTACCTGCTGGCAGGCCTGCAGCACCTGCAGGAACGCCACCCCCTGATCGGCGACGTACGCGGCGCCGGCCTGTTCCTCGGCGTGGAGCTGGTCACCGACCGCACCACGAAGAACCCCGCCGCCGCGCAGACCCGCCGTGTGGTCAACGCGATGCGTGAGCGAGGCGTGCTCATCAGTGCCGCCGGGCCGCTGGAGAACATCCTGAAGATCCGCCCCCTGCTGGTCTTCCAGCGCGAACACGCCGACCTGCTGCTGGAAGCGGTAGACGGGGCGCTGGAGGCGGTGGAGGAGGGCGGAAGCTGAAACGCTGTTGCTGATTCGCCTGGTTCCGGCCTGGTCATCGAACCTGGGCAAACGCCTGCAGATGGACTGTGCGGGAGTCAGCGCGCCGGCACCCGCCGCCCGTCCCTGTCGATGCCGTACCCGTTTCCATGGGCTCGCAACCAATCCCCGTCTGCGCTGTCCAACCCCGGCGCGCGGCGCTTGCACAGGCCGCCGCCAAACGTCACCACCTCCGGGAGACCCCTTTGCCCGCTGCATTCCCTCGCACCTTGCTTCGCCAGGCGGTCCTCGCCCTGCCCTTCCTTTCCACCGCGGTTCTCGCCTGCCCCACCGGGCAGTCGGAAGTCTGCGTGGTGACCTGCTTCTGCGCGCCCGGGAATCCGGGGGAGATGGCGCCGCTGCTGGAAAGCGTCAGTCAGATGGCCTCTACCAGCCTGCAGCAGTGGATCGTAGAGTCGCGCAACAACATGGTCGCCAGCCAGCTGCAGCCCATTCCGCTGCATATCCGTGCGCAGCTGGAGCCCTACTACGACCTGCAGGTGCTGGACACCGCGCGCTACAAGGTGGGCGACGACGGCGAGATGAACGCCGCCAGTACCCTGATGCAGAACCCCGACGTGGAAGCGGTGACCCTGGTGGATGTGATCGTCTTCCGCAATGAGAACGACGCGCAGAACGACGTCGCGCTCTGGGCCCATGAACTCCATCACGTGAAGCAGTACCTGGAATGGGGCGTGGCGGGCTTCGCCCAGCGCTACACCCGCGACTACAACACGGTGGAGGCGCCGGCCTACAAGATCCAGGGCGAGGTGGCGCGAGCCATCAAGCCGAGCGTGGCGAGCAGCGCCAAGTAGGCCGCTACCCTGTTGGCAGGCCTACGGCCTGCTTGGCGACTGAAGTCGCCCCTACAAAGCTTCAGCTCCTGTGTGGAGCCTGCTTTTCCTGTGGGGGCGAATTCATTCGCCAAGGGCGGCGCAGCTGCCCCCACGGCATCCAGATATTCTCCTATCCCGGTCCCCGGCCCAGCTGCTGGCGCATGCGCTTGACCTCGCAATGCAGGTCGCGCTGCTGGAAGGCTTCACGCAGCTGGTTGCGCAGGTCGTCCGGGTCCCAGGGACGGGTGACGAAGCGGTAGATCACGCCCTCGTTCACCGCCTTGAGGATGCTGCCCACCTCGGTAGCGCCGCAGAGGGCCATGCGGATCGCCTCCGGGTAGATCACCTTGATCCGTCGCAGGAATTCAACGCCGTCCATGTCGGTCAGGCTGAGGCCGGTCAGCACCACGTCCACCCTTTGCGTGGCCATCAGGTTGAGCGCCGCCTCGCTGGAATCGGCGATCAGCATCCGGTAGCTCTCCAGGCGCAATGCCCGCCGCAGCGCGTCGAAGGTGTCGGGGTCGCCATCGACCACCAGCAGGAAACGCTCGTCCCCGTCGAGGATGTTGGCCGGCAGGGTCAGCGCCGAGCCTTCCTGGAGGAACTGCAGGCAGGCCTGGGGCGGTAATGGTGGTGAGTAGTAGTAGCCCTGCAGCTCGTCGCAGCCGGCGGCGCGCAGGAAGCCCAACTGCCCCACGTTCTCCACGCCTTCAGCGATGACCCGGATGCCGAGGTTGTGGCCGATGGTGATCATCGAGCGCACCAGGGAGGCGCTATCAGGTTCGGTGATCACATCGGTGATGAAGCTGCGGTCGATCTTCAGCTGGCTGAAGGGGAAGCGCTTGAGGTAGCCGATCGACGAATAGCCGGTGCCGAAGTCGTCGATGGAGAAGCGGATGCCCTCTGCCTTGAGGGCGCGCATTTTCACCAGGGCATCGTCGGCATTGGTCATCAGGATGTTTTCGGTCAGCTCGATCTTGACCCAGTGCGGCGGGATGCCGTGGACCTTCAGCAGGCCCAGCACGCGCTCGATGAAGTCGGTCTCGGTGAAGCTGATGGCGGAGAAGTTCACCGCCACCCTGAGGCCCTGGTTGAACACCTCGCGCCAGATGTTGAGCTGGCGGCAAACCATCTCGAACACATAAAAGTCGATGGAGACGATCCAGCCAGTTTCCTCGGCCAGGGGAATGAACTCATCCGGGCTGACCATCTTGCCGCTGCGGTTCCACCGTACCAGTGCCTCGAAGCCGCACAGGCGCCCGCTCTGCAGGTCCAGCTGCGGCTGGTAGACCACCATGAACTCCTGGTTCTGCAGGCCCAGGCGGGTTTCCCGCTCCATGGAAAGGCGCTTCTGCACCTGGTCGTTCATCTCCGACATGAAGGCGCAGATACGGTTTCGCCCCTGGTGCTTGGCCTGGTACATCGCGGTGTCGGCGTTGCGCAGCAGGGTGATGGCGTCGCGTCCGTCGCTGGGGTAGCAGCAGAAGCCGACGCTGCAGCTCACCGCCACTTCCTGCTCGTCCAGCATCACCGGCAGGGCGATGCTCTGCTTGAGGCGCTCCAGCCAGGCCACCTGCTCGCCCAGTTGGTCGGTTTCCATGAGCAGAACGATGAATTCGTCGCCACCCAGGCGCGCCACGGTGTCGATCTCGCGTACCCGCGAGCGCAAGCGATTGGCGACCTGGATCAGCAACTGGTCGCCGGCGTTGTGGCCGAGGCTGTCGTTGACCACCTTGAAGCGGTCGATGTCCATGAAGGCCAGGGTGAAGCGGCTGTGGTTGCGCGCGGCCAGGGCAATGGCCTGGCTGATGCGGTCGCTGAGCAGGTTGCGGTTGGGCAGGCCGGTGAGGCTGTCGTGGTTGGCCTGGTGCTCCAGTTCCTCCTGGTAGCGCTTGGCTTCGGTGATGTCGTGGAGTATGCCGACGAAGTGGCTGACCTTGCCGCGGTCGTTCACCACCGGCGACACCTTGAGGTCGTTCCAGAATTCCGAGCCGTCCTTGCGGAAGTTGCGCAGCAGCGCTCCGCCCTCCTCCTGGGCCGTCAGGAGCCGGCGGATGTTGCCCAGGTTCGGCTGATCGCGCTCCTCGCCCTGGAGAAAGCGGCAGTTGCGCCCCAGCACTTCCTCGGCCGAATAGCCGGTGATGCGTTCGAAAGCCGGGTTGACGTAGACGATCGGCTGGTCGGGCTGCTCGTTGTCGGTGATCACCACCGCGTTGACGCTGGCTTCCACCGCCCGCGTGCGAGTACGCATCTCCAGGTCGCGGCGCCGCTGTTCGGTGATGTCCTGGAACACCACGATGGCGCCCTGGATCACCTCGTTATTGTCGAAGAAGGGTACCGCCGAGTTGAGGAGGGTCTTGTGGCCGTCCTTGAAGGTCTGGATGTCGATGACTTCGTTGCGCGATACCTGCCCCTGCCGCACCGCGCGCATCACCGACCAGTCGCTCGCCGTCACCGGCTCGCCGCTGTCGGCCCACCAGCCGCGGTACTGGCTGTAGCCTTCTGCAGCGCTGGGATGCGGCCCGCCCCAGATCAGGCTGCTCTCCGGGTTGCTCATGATCAGCCGGCCCTGCCGGTCGGTCACCAGGACGCCCACAGGCAGGCTGTCGAGCACGTTGCGCAGCAGCGCCTCGCTCTGCGCCAGGGCCTCGGTACGCTGCTCCACCAGCTGTTCCATGCTCTCGAACAGGCGCACCCGGCCCAGGGCCATGGCGAGCTGCCGGCCAATGGAGGCCAGGGCATTGAGGGCTTCCTCGGGCCAGGCGTGGGCATCGCGCTGCACCACATTGAGCATGCCGATGATCTCGCCGCCCAGGAGCAGCGGGATGCTCGCGTGCACCGGCTTACCTGGCAGGCTGGCCAGCGCCGGGCAGCCCTGGATATTGCAGGGCGCGCTCAGGCCGTCGCTGACCCAGGCATGCCGGCACGGGCAATCGCGAACGCACCGGGTGAGGGCGTCCAGGCCATAGTCGCGGCCGCGCGCACGGGAGCCGGCCAGGCGTACCGAGGTTTCCGGATCCCGCGAATCGGCCATCAGCAGCCAGGCGCCGCCGGCGTCGGGAAATTCGAGGATGCGCCGCAGCGCCGCGTCTATCACGTTCTGCTCGTTACGGGCATCAGTCAGGCCGCTGGTGAAGTGAAACAGGCAGTTGAGCAGCGAGTTGCTGCGGGCCAGTTCATCGTGCTTGACCTGCAGCTCGTGGTTCAGCCGCACGCCCTGCTCATAGGTGGAGATCAGCAGGTCGAGGATCTGCTGGCGGCCGGCGGTGATGAAATGCCGTTCGCCCTCCAGCACCACCTCCACGCCCATCTGCACCCGTTCGTGGGTGCGCAGTTCCAGGTTCACCAGGAAGTAGCGGATGCGCGACATCAGGTACTTCTCGTCGAACGGTTTGACGATGAAGTTGTCGGCGCCCGAGGCGAGCCCATGCACCACGTCACGGGCATCGGCCAGGGAGGTGACCAGGATCACCGGGATGCTCTGGGTCTGGGCCGAGCCCTTGACCTGCCGGCACAGCTCGTAGCCGTCCATTTCCGGCATCACTATATCGCTGATGACGATGGTCGGTCGCCGTTCGGCGATCATCCCCAGCGCCTCGACGCCGTTGCGGGCGACACGCACCCGGCAGCCGACCGCTTCGAGCATGTACTGCAACTCGGTAGCCTGGGTCGGACTGTCCTCCACTACGAGGATTTCAGCATCCGTGTACATGGTGTCTCTCCCTTTCATGCATCTTTTGCGGCCAGGCGTTCGGCAATCAGGTTGAGCAAGGCGGCCATGCCGTCCGGCGTCAACACCTGGCGGACGGCGTCCAGGCCAATGGCGGCCTGGGGCATGGAATCGATCATGGCGCTGGAAGGCTCCTGCGCCAGCGTCAGCGCACCGCTGCGGCGCAACATTGCCATTCCCTCCGCGCCATCGCGGCCCATGCCCGAGAGCTGGATACCAATAGCCCGCTCGCGGAAATGCTGTGCTGCGGAGCGGAACATGTAGTTGGCCGAGGGCCGCACCAGTCCCTCTGGCGGACCACAGTGCAGGGCGACCCGACGGTTGCCGGCGAAGCCCAGGTGATAGCCATCCGGTGCGAGGTAGAGACACCCCGGCGCGAGCTCCTGGCCATCCTCGGCAATCAGCACCGGCAGATGGGTGAGCGTCGCCAGCCAGTCGCGAAAGCTCGGCAGGAAGCCCGTGGCTATGTGCTGCACCAGCATCAGCGGCCAGGGCTGCGGCAGCTGCAGGCGCTCCAGCAGACTCTTGAGCGCTGCCGGTCCGCCCGCCGAGGCGGCGATGGCCACCAGCTGCGGCGGCGCCTGCACGCTTTGCGCCACCAGCTCGGCGAGCGTCTGCTGGCGCGCGGGCTCGCCATTGGCCTTGCGCGGGCGCCGCACTATCTTCACCTGGGACATGCTGCGCACAGTGCGCAACAGCTCGCCGACCCGCTCGTTGAAATCCTCGGCGTCCGGGCCGCCGGGCTTGTCCAGCACCGCCAGGGCGCCGGCCTCGAGGGCGCGCATGGCAGTGGCCGAGGCATAGGCGTTGGCGCTGGCGGTGAGCACCACCACCGGTAGCGGGTAACGCTCGAGTATGTGCTCGGTGGTTTCGTAACCATCCATGCCGGGCATGTGCACATCCATGGTGATGATGTCGGGGGTGAAGCGCAGCAGCAGCTTGAGCGCCTCCTCCCCAGTGCCCGCTTCTTTGACCAGGAATCCCTCACCCTCGAAAATCGCACGCAGCAGCAGGCGGGCAACCGGCGAATCATCCACTATCAGTATGCGCATGGCCCTGCCCCTCCTTGGCGCCGATCCCCTGATCGACGCTCCCTTCAGATCAACCGGCGGATGGCGTCCAGCAGGCTGTCCTGCTCGAAGCCACTCTTCACCAGGTACGCATTGGCGCCGGCCTCCAGGCCACGGGCGCGGTCCTCGGCCGAGTGCAGCGCCGTCACCAGCACCACCGGCAACCCGGCCATCTCGCGGTCGGCGCGAATCCGGCGGGTCAGCGTGAAGCCGTCCAGCCGGGGCATTTCCACATCCGACACCAGCAGGTCGAACTGCCCCTGCTTCAGCGCATTCCAGGCTTCCAGGCCGTCGTTGGCGGTGGCCACCTGGTAGCCGGCGCCTTCGAGGATTGCCTTGAGCAGGCCTCGCGAGGTGAAGGAGTCTTCGGCTATCAGCAGGCGCTGGCGCGCGCTGCCGGGCCGCGCCTGGCCTTGCTGGGCGAAGCTAGAACCCTGGGTTTCCAGGGCACTGCGATAGAGGTCCCCTGGGTGCAGGATGGGCACCAGCTGGCCGTCCCCCAGCACGGTGGCGCCCAGCAGGTTGCGCACTCGTACCAGTTGCCGGCCAAGTCCCTTGACGATGATCTCCTGGTCCCCCAGCAGCTCTTCCACCAGCAATACGAAGCGCTCGCCACGCACCTTCAACAGCAACAGGGTGAGGTCGTCCTCGCCCGGCTCCAGGTGGCCGAGGCCGAGCACTTCGGCCAGGGTCCAGAGCGGCAGCACTTCCCCGTCGACGGTCACCGAGGGCCGGTTCTCCAGGTTCTTCATGGCGTCCAGCGGCAGCCGCAGGCAACGCTCCACCGCCAGTGCTGGAACCGCGAAAACCCGCTCGGCATCGCGCACTATCACGGCGCGGAAGGTGGACAGGCTGAGCGGCAGATGCAGGTGGAAGCAGGTGCCCTTGCCGGCACGGGACTCCACCTCGATGCGCCCGCCCAGCCGCTCCACCGTCTCCTGCACGATGGCCATGCCCAGGCCGCGCCCGGAGAGGTCGGTGATGATCCGGCTGGTGGACAGCCCCGAAGCGAAGATCAGCTTGGCGGCCTCGGGGTCCGCCAGGGTCTGGGCCTGTTCCGGGCCGAGCAGGCCGCTGGACACCGCCCTGGCCTTGAGCCGCTCCAGGTCGAGTCCGGCGCCGTCGTCGCTGACCCGCAGCTCGAAGCGGTCCGCCGACTCCTGGATCAGCTCCAGATCCAGGCGGCCCGTCGGCTCCTTGCCGATGCGGCTGCGCACCTCGGGCCTCTCCAGGCCATGGTCGATGGCATTGCGCAGCAAGTGGGTGAGCACAATGCGCAGCTCGTCGAGGATGCGCTTGTCCACCTGCAGGCTCGCACCCTTCACCTCCAGGTCGACGCGCTTTCCGGCCTGGCTGGCGAGGTCCTGGACCATGGCCGGCAAGCCCTCCACCAGGGCGCTGCCGGAGAGCAGCAGGACTCGTTGCAATTCGTCGGTGAGGCTGCCGGAGAGTTGCTCCAGGCCCTGCGCCAGGTGGTTACCGGCGCTCGCCAGGCGGCTGGCGTTGAAGTGCAGGCGGTCCAGCTGCAGCAGGCTCCAGTCCAGGTAGTCGAGCACACCTTTGAGGGCATCCGACGTGCCCGGCGGCAACTCGTCCAGGCCCTCGCGCAGCTGGCGCAGCACCCCGCCGCTGAGCAGGCGCTTGGTGCGCTGCGGCTCGAAGGCGGCCATATGGGCCTGCAGGCTCCGCGCATGGGCCTGGGCCTCCAACTTGTGCTGGAGCAGTGCCTCGCTCTGGAACAGCAGGGCGTCCAGGCGCTGGGCCGATACCCGCACGGTCGCCGGGTCCGCCGGGAGCGACTCCACGGCCGGCGGCAGTTCCCCCGGCAGTTCGATCGCATCGCCTTCTGCGGCGGCTTCCAGGCTCTCGATCACGCGCTGCTGGTCATGCTCATCCAGGGCTTGGCCGCCCTGCAGCCGTTGCACGGCTTTGAGGGTATGGCGGCACAACTCCACCCGCTCCGGCGTCAGTCTCAGGCGGCCGTGGCGTACCGCCGCCAACAGGCTTTCCCAGGCATGGCAGAGCTGCTCGATGGCCGTTACCCCGGCCGCGCGCGCGGCGCCCTTGAGGCTGTGCACCTCGCGAAACAACGACTCGATGGAGTCCACCGAAGCCGTGCCCTCGCGCCAGTTGGCCAGGCCATCGGCCAGAACGCCGAGGCGCTCTTCCGCCTCGCTGCGGAAACTGGCCAGCAGGCGCTGTCTGAGGGCTTCCCGATCCAGGCTCATGGCAGTCTCACAACTTGAACTGGGCTGCCAGTCCCTTGAGTTTCAGGCCCAGCTGATGAAGGTTGCGCGCCGCCAGGTCGACCTGACGGGTGCCGCCGACGTTGTCCTGGCTGGCCTGGCGGATGTTCTCCATCGCCGTGCCGATCTGGTCCATGCCGATCATTTGCTGCTGGCTAGTGACGGCGATCTGCAGGGCCATCTCGCTGGACTCCTCGATGCTGCTGCTGAGGGTGCGGATCGCCTCGCCACTGACCTGGGCTCGCTCGTAGCCACTTTCCACCGACTTGCTGCCCTCCTCCGCCTGCAGCACCGCCTTGGTCATGGCCTTCTGGATGTCACCGAGGATGCTGCGCACCTGGGCCGTGGCCAGCTTGGACTGCTCGGCCAGGGTCTTCACTTCCTGCGCCACCACCGAGAAGCCCTTGCCGGCCTCACCGGCCTTCACCGCCTCGATGGAGGCGTTCACCCCGAGCAGGTTGGATTGCTCGGCCAGGTCGTTCACCGAAGCGACTATCTCGCCGATGGTCTGGCTCTGTTCGCCCAGGCGCATCACGCTCTCGGCCACTGCCTGCATCTGCGCCCGTATCCGGCTCATACCCTTGAGGGTCTCGTCCACCGACTGGCGCCCGGCCTGGGCCACCTGACGGGTGCGCTCGGCGCTTTCGGTGACCGACTGGGACTTGTTGCCGGAGAGAATGGCGGTCTGCTTCACCTCTTCCACCGTGGTGGCGATCTCGCTGATGGCAGTGGCGGTTTCCTGGGTACCCGAGGCGACCTGGGTGGTGACCGCGAGGATCTCTTCGCTGGCGGTGGCCAGCACCGAGATGCCCTCATTGAGCTCCTGCACCAGCTCACGCAGGTAGCGGCTCATGTTGACGAAGGCCAGGGCCAGCCGGCCCACCTCGTCCTGGCGGGTGGTGCTGGGAATCTCCCGGGGAATTTCGCCACGGCCGATCTGCTCCGCCCAGCCGGTCAAGCGCGCCAAGGGCTGGGCGATATGGCGGCTGAGCAGCCAGGCCAGCAGCCCGGTGACCAGCACCAGGATCAGGCTGTAGTAGAAGGTCCGCTCACGCAGCGCCTCCAGGGTGAGAGCCGACTGCTCCATGCCGGCGTTGATGCGCTTGTCGGTGATGGTCACCAGCTCCTGGCCGAGGTCGTAGATCTTCTCCACCCGCTGGCGCTGCGGCCCACCGATCAGGTTGCGCGCCTCTTCCTGGCGGCCGCTGGCGATCAGCGGCAGCACCTCCTCGTCGCGAACGCGCAGGTAGTCGGCGCGCAGGGCCTTCATCCGGTCCAGCAGGTCCACGGTCTGCTGGTCATCCACCACCGCCTCACGCAGGCGGTCCAGCAGCTTGTCGTTGGCCTCGGTATTGCGCAGCAGGCTGTCGTCCCGGCCCTGAATCGAGCCCTCGCTCAGCGCCTGCAGCAGCTCCACCCGTTGCAGGGTGAGGTTGAGCAGCAGCTCCTTCACGTCGGAGATGCGCACGTAGCGCCGCTTGAACTGCGCCGCCTCCTGCGCCTGCAGGCTGGAGAAGCTTTCCAGCGTGTTGAACAGCAGGAAACCGAACGCCAGGATCAGGGCCGCGAAGGCCAGCATAAGCTTGTTGCCGATCCGCAGGTTCATCAGATTGCCCAGCATGGTCCTTTCTCCTTGTGCCTATTCGTCTGCCTCGATGCGCAGGCTGGGGTCTCCCAGCAGGCGCGCACCGTCCAGCACCGTCCATTGATCCGGGGTGACCCCCAGCAAGTAGTTCGCCCTGATTCCCGACAGGTTCGCCAGGCCGCCCTGCAGGCTGTCGCGCTGGATACGCGTGATGCCCTGTACCCGGTCGATCAGCAGGCCGAACTCCATCTCCGGCCCGCGCAATACCGCGAGGAAGTTCTTGTCGGAAATCCCCTCCATGGGCAGTTCGAAGAACACCCGCAAATCCAGCACCGAAACTATGTGGCCGCGCACATTGACTATCCCCAGGACGAAGGGCGGCGTGCCCGGCAGCGGGGTGAACTGCGGTAGCGGGAGGACCGCCGAGACATACTGCGCCTCCACCGCGTAGACCTCCTGGCTGAGGTTGAAGCAGAGCACCTCCAGCCAGGCGTCCGGTTGATCCTGTTCAGTGCCGCGCGCCCACTCGCGGCTGCGCGCCGCCAGGCGTGACTCACGCTCCTCGCGGCTGATGACGAAGCCGCTGTCGATGCGCCGCTCGAACTCCGCCAGGCGCTGGTGAATCTCCTCCCAATGACCTTCCCGGGTCTCGCCCATCAAGGTTTCGCCTCCATCAGTTGCTCACAGAGCCGCAGCAGCTGCGCACAGCTCAACCCATCGCCCTGGGGCACCGGTGCCTCGGGTGGTTGCCGGGCAAGCAGCTCGCGGCAGTTCCGCAGCGCCCTGGCGCTGGCCGGCCGCTGCCCGCTCCCGCCCAGCAACCGGGCCAGGTGGAAGTGGGCGAGGATGAATTCGGGGTCCAGGTACAGCACCTTCTGCAGTTCCGTCACGGCGCCGAGCTCATCGCCGGCCTGCTGCGCCAGCATGGCCGCGAGCCAGTGGGCGCCAGCCGAGGTGGGGTCCAGTGCCAGGGCACGCTGCAGCCAGGGTTCGGCCTCATCGCCGCGCTGCCCGTCGGCCCAGCTGCGCACCATCAGCAGGCAGGCCTGGTGCCTTTGGGCCTGGGTCAGGCCGGGGCTGGCCAGGTAGTCCAGCAGGGTCTGCCGGCCTTGCGCATGGCGGCCTTGCTCCAGGGCTTGCCGGGCCTGCTGCCAGAGCGAGTCGCTGTCGCAGTGCAGGGGAATCTCCGGCGCACTCGGCGGCAGCGTCGGTTCTGACCTCGTCGCCTGCGGCACGGACGCTGGCTGCCAGAGGAAAGGTTGCTCCACCCGTGGCAACGGCAGCGGCGTCACGGCCGGCCGAGGTGGCAGACGGCTTCCGGCACGCAGCGCGCAGTTGCTACCGGCCCAGAAGCCACTGAACCCGGCCTGGGTGGCCAGTCCCGCCTCCACCGCGCTCAGCAGCAGCAGGCCCTCGCCGGTGAGGCAGCTCAACAGGCGGCGCAGGGCACCGGCGGACTGCTCCGGGGAAAAGTACATCAGCACGTTGCGGCAGAGGATCAGGTCCAGCTCCGCCAGACCCTTTTCGGCGTTGGGCAGGCGGCCCTGCACCAGGTTGTGGCGGAAGAAACGGATGCGCCCGCGCCATGCCGGCCTGACCCGCCAGTACCTGCCCTCGGCCTGGAAGTAACGGTGGCGGAACTCGTCCTCGTTGCGGCGGAAGGCGTTCTGGCCGTAGCGGCCCTGTTCCGCACGATCCAGGAAGCCCTGGTTGAGGTCACTGGCAAAAAGCTCGATCGACCAGCTGGAACGATCCTTGCCCAGCAGGTCGTCGAGTAGAAACAGAAGGCTGTAGGCCTCTTCGCCCGTGCAGCAGGCCGCGCTCCAGATTCGCAGGTGCCGGTAGCCCTGCTCACGGCGCCGCGCGATCAGCGGTCCCAGATGCTGGCGGGCCAGCCAGTCGAAAGCCTCGGCATCGCGACGGAAATAGGTTTCGCCCACGGTGAAGACCGACGTCAGCGCCTGCACCTGGGCCTCGTCCCACTCGGCGAAGGCCAGTGCCTCCAGCCAAGCCGGCAGGTCGGCCTGGCCCTGCTCCAGGGCCAGCAGCCTGAAGCGGCGTAGCAGCTCGCTGCGCCGCGCACCGGAAAAATCCAGCCCCAGGTGCTGGTGGACCTTGCGCAATAGCACCTCGAGTACCCGTGCCGAGCAGATGGGCTCAATCAGGTCCATGGGCGCCCCTTGCGAGCACCATGGCTTCGGCCAGACGCTCCTCGTCCGCATCGGAGAGCACCTGCTCCACATCCTGGATCAGCAGCAGCCCTTCGGCCGTGCGAACCACACCCTTGAGCAGGGCCGAGGGCACCTGCGGATGGGGAGCGGGGGAAAAGTCTTCGGCGGCGCAGCTGGCGGCGGCCTCCACCGCCTCCACGGGCACAAGCAGCTCCCGCTGCTGCGTCTTCAACCAGAGGAAGGGCTGCCAGAGAGCCGGCTTGGCCGAAGGCCAGGCGAAGCGCCGGGCCAGGTCCACCACCGGCAACACCTGCCCACGAACGTTGACCAGTCCGAACACCGTATCGGGAGCGCCGGGGAGCGGCGTCCACAGCAAAGCGGGGAGCACACGGACCACAGAGTCCAGGCTCACCGCCAAGTGCTGCCCCGCCAGCCAGAACGGCAGCACGAAATATCTATCCATAGAGGCATCCTGCTGCCGCTAGCTCTAGCCATAGAAGGTAGCTCAGGGCCAGCATGCGTCCAGAAAAAGCATGGGGATCCATGGATAACTTCGTACAGTCTGAACGGCAGAGGCCTACGCAGCAGCGGACCGTAGGCGCGTTTCGGAAAGACCAGGCACGATCAGGCTAATCGTGGTCATGAACTGCCGGCTCTGCCCGTGCGGCTGATAAATGGAGGCCGGCAGGTTTGCAGGCTGCGCCGGGGGATTCACGTAAGCCGGAATTTCCCGCGCGCAAAGACAAACCCCCGACACGCCTTAGCGTATCGGGGGTTTGGGATAGAAGCTTGACGATGACCTACTCTCACATGGAGAAGCTCCACACTACCATCGGCGATGCGTCGTTTCACTACTGAGTTCGGGATGGGATCAGGTGGTTCCAACGCTCTATGATCGTCAAGCAATTCGGT
>NZ_SSOJ01000139.1:46288-46375 GCF_029871205.1 Pseudomonas sp. BN417
CCGGATGCAGGGGCGAGCGTTCTTGGTTACTTCTTTGTGGTTCGGCATCCCGACGTTTGAAAGAAGTGACTCGCCGGGAGGCGAAAC
>NZ_SSOJ01000139.1:46383-177087 GCF_029871205.1 Pseudomonas sp. BN417
GCAGCCCACTCGATAAGCAACTCGGCTCAGGACGTTCTAGCAACACTTAATGCAGACATAGCCATTGAAATCGCCCCTACAAGCAAGAAGGCCCTCTCCACAGAGGGGCTTTCGCTTTACACCTTGAACTGATTGATCAGCCGCCGCTGCTGCTCGGCCAGTTTGGTCAGCTCGGCGCTGGCCTGGGAGGCTTCGTCGGCGCCGCCGGCGACTTCGCTGGCCACCTGGCCGATGTTGATCACGTTGCGGTTGATGTCCTCTGCCACCGCGCTCTGCTCCTCGGCGGCGCTGGCGATCTGGGTGTTCATGTCGTTGATCACCGACACCGCCTGGGTGATGGATTCCAGCGCGTGGGCGGCCTCGTTGGCGTGCTGCACGCTGGTGTCGGTCTTCTCCTGGCTGTCCTGCATCACCTTGACCACTTCACGGGTGCCGTGCTGCAGCTGCTGGATCATGGTCTGGATTTCTTCGGTGGCCTGCTGGGTCTTCTGCGCCAGGTTGCGCACCTCGTCCGCCACCACGGCGAATCCGCGGCCCTGTTCGCCGGCCCGCGCGGCCTCGATGGCGGCGTTCAGCGCCAGCAGGTTGGTCTGCTCGGCGATGCCGCGGATGGCGACCAGGATGGCATTGATGTTCTCGCTGTCCTTGGCCAGGGCCTGCACCACACCCACGGCGTGACCGATTTCGCTGGCCAGGGCGCTGATGGCCTCGACCGTGCTGTGGACGATGCGTTTGCCGTGATTGGCCGCCTGGTCGGCGTGGCTGGCGGCTTCCGCCGCGTGGGTGGCGTTGCGCGCCACGTCCTGGGCGGTGGCGGTCATCTCGTTTACCGCGGTGGCCACCAGTTCGATCTCCGCGAGCTGCTTCTGCACGCCCTGGTTGGTGCGGATGGCGATGTCGGCGGTGTGCTCGGAGGAGTCGCTGACCTTCTGCACCGAGGTCACCACCTGGCTGATCATCGACTGCAGCTTGCCGAGGAAAGTATTGAATCCACCGGCGATGGCGCCCATCTCGTCGGCGCGGTTGTTGTGCAGGCGCTGGGTCAGGTCGCCGTCACCCTTGGCGATGTCGTCGAGCATGCCGACCATATGGCGCAGCGGACGGGCGATGCCGTAGCCGACGAACCAGATCACCAGCAGGCCGAGGCCGGCGATCAGCAGGCCCACCAGGGTCATGCCGAAGATATCGGCGTCGCGTTGGGCGTGCAGGTCGCTTTGCAGCTGGGTCAACTCCTTCATCACCGCCTGCATCGGCAGCTGGATCAGCAGCGTCCAGCGAGCGTCCGTGTCGCCGATGCCGAAGGGCACCATCAGCTCGATGCGCTGGCTGACCGGGTCGATGCGGTAGGTCGGCTGGTCGTCGCGCAGATCGCGCAGACGGTTCAGGGTGCTGGTGTCGAACACCTTGGCGGCTTCTTCGCCGAGCTTGGAGCTGTCCCGGGAATAGGCCACCAGGCGATTGTTGGTGGCGATCAGGGCCAGGTCGCCGGCGCCCTCATAGAGCTGCTGGTCAGCCTTGGTGAGCAGGTCCTGGATGAAGTTCAGGGAGAAGTCGGCGCCGCTGATGCCGCGGAACTCGCCCTTGACCAGGATCGGTGCGGTGAAGGAGGAGAGGATCATGATCTTGCCGCCCACGTCATAGGGCGCGGGGTCGATGGCGCAGGGTTTCTTGCGTTCCTTCGGGCAGAGGTAGTACTCGCCTTCGCGAACGCCAGTGTTGAGCATCTTCTCGCTTTCCATGAAGCCGATAGCGTCCTGGCCCAGGCTGCCGTCGGCGTTGCGGAACCACCAGGGCAGGAAGCGGCCGCTGCCGTCGTAGCCATTGCCCTTCTGACCGGCATGGCTGGCATCCAGGCCGTCGATGGCGTTGGGCTCCCAGCCGATGTAGCTGCCGTTGAGCTTGGGGTTGCGCTCGGTGGTCTGGCGCACCAGGTTGTTCAGTTGCTCGCGGCTGATGGTCAGCCTGGGGCTGCCGCTCTCATCCGTTTCGCCCAGCAGCCCGTTGAGGTTGGCCATGTTCCTGGCGATGCCCAGCGGCAGCTCCAGCTCGCGCTGGATCTGGCTGACCTGGGAACCTGCCAGGGCCACCAGGCGCTGGTTGATCACCTGCTCGAGCAGCGCCTGGGTGCGTTGCTGCACCAGTTCCTGGGTGCGCGCACCGGAAAATAGTGCATAGAGCACCAGGGCTGCGACCACCGCCAGCACGCTGGCTCCTGCCAAGGCTGCGATGGAGAATTGGATGGACCTGAACTGCATGTGGGCTCCGGAACAAGAGGAATACGCCTGGCCCCTGTATCGGCAGCGATGTGAAATTTCCTGAGTCGAGAGTGCAGACAAAGGCGTCACGCACTGGTCTACATGCGACGTGGTTGCCCGGGTTTCGGGCCAGCCGTAGCATTACCGACCTTGCAAAGATGGAGAGCCAACATGGCCAAGCTGTTTTACCTGTCCGGGCTGACTGCGGCCCTGCTCCTGGCAGGCTGCCAGGCCGTCAATACCACCAGCGGCGGGGCAGTGGGCGTCGAGCGCAAACAGTACATGTTCAGCATGCTGTCGACCTCCGAACTCAACCAGATGTACGCCCAGTCCTACCAGCAGACGCTGAGCGAGGCGTCGCAGAAGGGCGTGCTGGACAAGAACAGCGCCGATGCGCGTCGCGTCGACGCCATCGCCAAGCGCCTGATCGCCCAGACTTCGGCATTCCGTCCGGATGCCGCGCAGTGGGCCTGGGAAGCCAACGTGATTGACAGCGACGAGCTCAACGCCAACTGCGGCCCGGGCGGCAAGATCATCGTCTACAGCGGCCTGATCGATAAGCTCAAGCTCACCGACGACGAACTGGCGGCGGTCATGGGTCACGAGATCGCCCACGCCCTGCGCGAGCACAGCCGCGAGGCCATGTCCAAGGCCTATGGGGTGCAGATGGCCAGCCAGATCGGCTCGGCGCTGGGCGTCGGCCAGTTGGGCCTGGGTGTGGCCAACACCGGTGTCGAATATCTGATGACCCTGCCCAACAGCCGCTCCAACGAGAACGAGGCGGACCTGATCGGCCTGGAGCTGTCCGCACGCGCCGGCTACAACCCGAATGCCGCCATCACCCTCTGGCAGAAGATGGAAAGGGCGGGTGGCGGCGCACCGCCGGAGTTCATGAGCACCCACCCCTCGTCCAGCACGCGCATGTCTGCGCTGCAGGCGGCCATTCCGAAGGTGATGCCGCTGTACCAGCAGGCCAAAGGGCAGCGATAGGCCCTCCGTGGTTGTCATTCCTGGCATCCCGGCAACCCGCGTTCTAGACTGCTCGCCGCCGCCCCGTGCTTTCCGGGGTGGCGTTTCTCCAGCGGATGAGGAGTTGCAGTGAAAATCGCCGTACTAGGAGCAACCGGCCTGCTCGGCCATCACACGGCTCGAGCGGTGAAGGCCGCGGGGCACCAGCTGGTGCTGATCCACCGGCCGTCGTCACGGATCGAACGACTGGCTTACCTGGAGGCCGAGAGCCGGCCCGTCGAGCTGCTCGACCATGCTGGTCTCACCCGCGCCCTCGGCGGCCTGGATGGCGTGATCTTCTGCGCCGCCGGCTACCCGAAGCGGCCGCGCCGCTGGCAGGAGGAAGTGTCCAGCGCCCTCGACCAGACCAACCATTTCTACGCCGCCTGCCTGGCCGCCCATGTGCCGCGCATCCTCTACGTCGGTGCCGCCATCGCCCTGCCGCGCCATCCCGAAGGCCTGCCCGGCCACGAGGGGCTGTTCTACGAAGGCATGCCGCGCTGGAAGAATGCCTACCTGCTGAGCAAGTGGGCACTGGATGAGCAGGCCCGCGAGCAGGCCCGCAGTGGTCTGCCGGTGGTCATCGGGATTCCCGGCATGTGCCTGGGCGAGTTCGATGCCGGGCCCAGCACCGGGCGCCTGGTCACCGCCATCGCCGACGGCTGGATGACCCACTACGTGCCCGGGCAGCGCAATCTGCTGGACGCGGCCGATGCCGGGCGCGGGCTGCTGCTGGCGCTGGAGAAGGGGCGGGTGGGGGAGCGCTACCTGCTGACCGGGCATAACATCGAGATGGCCGAACTGACCGAGCGTATCGCCGGGCTGCTCGGCATGCCGCCGCCGCAGCCCATTCCGTTGGCAATGGCCAAGGGCATGGCGGCCCTGGGGCGGCTGCGTTACCGCCTGTCTGGCGAGATGCCGAAGCTGGACGATACGGCCATCGCGGTGATGGCGGGTGGTCAGTTCCTCGACGGCAGCAAGGCGCGCCGTGAACTGGGTTTCGTTGTGGAGACGCCGCTGGAGGTCACCCTGGCGCGCACCATCGGCTGGTTCAGGGCCAACGGGTATCTCTGATCAGGGCAGGGCCTTCTCGGCCAGGTGCTGGGTCGAAAGGCCCAACTGGGCGCGGAAGGTCTCCATGTCGAACATGGTGCAGATCTCCTGCACCTCGCCCAGGCTGTTGAAGGTCCAGAAGGCCATGGCCGAGATGCTGAGGATCTTGTCGCTGGGCGGATAGCCCAGGGCGGGCTTCTGGATGCTGCCGATGAGGGTGCTCCAGGTGACCACCTTGTTGCCTTCGGCGATGCATTCCTCCACCACCACTTCCAGGTCGGGCATGGCTTCGCGGATGTTCTGCACCATCTGGCAGTAGGTCGCGCTGTTGAAGGGGCGGCTGATGAACGAACTCTTGTAGAGGAAATCCTTGCTCTGCAGTTGTTCCGCCAGGGCCAGCCGGCCCTTGTTCCAAGACAGGTCTATGTGCTGGCGAACCAGCCGTTTCATATCGTCCAGTGACATGATGCGCTCCCGTGCGCCTTGATCCAGCGTGCCACTTTAGCAGTACGAGCGTTCCAGCCATTGGCCGAAGCGCCGCTGGCCGGGGAATTGCTGCCAGACAGAGCCTGTGGATGGGGCGGGCGGCGCTCCAGCGGAACGCCGCCCGCCCCATCCTACGGTTCAGAGCAGGCCGCTGAGTTGCAGCGCCTGGTACACGGCATAGGCGGCCAGGGCGGCGAAGGCGGCAGCGGCCAGGCGACGGATGAGCGTCAGCGGCAGGCGGTCGGCGGCGAAGTTGCCGGCCAGCACCACGGGCACGTTGGCGATCAGTATGCCGAGGGTGGTGCCCATCACCACCAGCACGAAGTGCGGGTACTGGGCGGCCAGCATCACGGTGGCGACCTGGGTCTTGTCGCCCATCTCGGCGAGGAAGAACGCGATCAGGGTGGTGACGAAGGGGCCGTATTTCTTCAGCCCGGATTCTTCGTCGTCGTCCAGCTTGTCCGGCACCAGGGTCCAGAGGGCCACGGCGGCGAAGGAGGCGGCGAGGATCCAGCTCAGGGTGGCGGCGGAGAAGAAACTGGCGACCCAGGAGCCCACGGCGCCGGCGGCGAAATGATTGGCCAGGGTGGCGGCGACTATGCCCCAGATGATCGGCCAGGGCTTACGGAAGCGGGCCGCCAGCAGCAGGGCGAGCAGCTGCGTCTTGTCGCCAATTTCGGCGAGGGCGACGATCAGGGTCGGGACGAAGAGGGATTCCAGCATCAGGGTTCCTACGGGGGCGGGTCGACTAAGCACCATGACACGTACAGCCTGCCCGCCCCGGGTCAGGTTGTTCGTGTCATAGGTCTTGTCAAACCGCTGGCCTGTCTGTACAGGCTCGGGGTCGCATGCGCCATGGTCTGCGGACCAAGTGTGTTGACGCATGCCGGGCGAGCAGGGCGCTCGCGGGAGACTACTCCCCTAGGACGGGGCGCATTGTGCACAAGCCGGGTTGCCCCGGCAAGCCCGAATTGGCGGTCAGCTGTCGACGGCGCGCACGTCCATTTCCGAATAGCGCACCAGACGGCTGCCTTTCTTGAATCGATAACCAAGCCAGATGGCAAGGAACAGCGGCAGGCTGATGTAGGTGGCGGCCAGCCCGGCCCAGTCGATGCGCTCGCCGAAGAAGGCCTGGTAGTTCTGCCCCAGGGTGATCAGCAGGCAGAGGCAGAAGGCGAACAGCGGGCCGAAGGGGAACAGCTTGGCGCGGTAGGGCAGGTCCTCGAGGCGTCCGCCCTGGGCCAGATAGCCCTTGCGGAAGCGGTAGTGGGAGATGGCGATGCCCAGCCAGGCGATGAAGCCGCACATGCCCGACGTGTTCAGCAGCCAGGTGTAGAGGGTCGAATCACCGACGATCGAGGTGAAGAAGCACAGCGCACCTACCAGGGTGGTGGCGTACAGGGCGTTGCGCGGCACGCCGCTGGCGGACAGGCGTGCGAAGAGTTTCGGCGCCTTGCCCGCAAGCGCCAGGTTGTAAAGCATGCGGGTGGAGGCGTACATGCCCGAGTTGCCGGCGGAGAGGATGGCAGTGAGGATCACCGCGTTCATCACGCCGGCCGCGGCGGCAAAGCCAGCGCGTTCGAAGAGCAGGGTAAAGGGCGAGACGCTGATGTCACTGGCGTCGTTCTTCATCAGGTTCGGATCGGTGTAGGGAATCAGCATGCCGATCACGAAGATGGCCAGGACGTAGAACATCAGGATGCGCCAGAACACCTGGCGGATGGCGATGGGGATGTTCTTCTTCGGATTCTCCGACTCGCCGGCGGCGATGCCGATCAGCTCGGTGCCCTGGAAGGAGAAACCGGCGATCATCGCCACCCCGACCATGGTCTGCAGGCCGCCGACGAAGGGGGCGTCACCCTGGGTGAAGTTGCTGAAGCCGGGGGCTTCGATGCCACCCATGATGCCGAAGATGGTGGCCAGGCCGATGGCGATGAACACTACTACGGCTATCACCTTGATCAGGGCGAACCAGAACTCGCTCTCGCCAAAGCCCTTCACCGAAATCACGTTGAGCAGGAACATCAGGCCGAGGAACAGACCGCTCCAGTAGATGCCCGGTACCTCCGGCAGCCAGAAGCTCATGATCAGCTGGGCCGCCACCAGCTCGGCGGCGATGGTCACCGCCCAGTTGTACCAGTAGTTCCAGCCCAGGGCGAAGCCGAAGCCATCGTCGACGAAGCGGCTGCCATAGGTGCTGAATGAGCCGGAAACCGGAATGTGCGCGGCCATTTCGCCGAGGCTGGTCATGAGGAAGTAGACCATCAGCCCGATCAGCGCGTAGGCCAGCAGGGCGCCACCCGGGCCGGCGGTGGCCACTGTGGCGCCGGAGGCGACGAAGAGGCCGGTGCCGATGGAGCCGCCGATGGCGATCATGTTCAGGTGGCGGGGCTTCAGCGAGCGGTGCAGGCCGTCGCTGGCGGCCCGGGTGTTGGCAGTGTTGAGGTCAGTCAAGAAAAACTCCAGGTTGCCCGGCCTCTACCGGGCATGCTGCGGCTTCTGGTGTGCCGCTTGAGTATGGATGGGGCGCGGGCGCCCGCCGGTCATTTGCGGCGGGCGCTGTAGATGCGGAAGCCGTCGCCTTCGGCGAGGGTACGGCAACCGCCCAGGTGCTGTTCGATCAGGGGCTGGTATTTGAGGAAGCTGTTGGCCACCAGGCGCAGCTCGCCGCCCACCAGCAGGTGCCGGCCGGCTTCGCGCAGCAGCGTCTCGCTGGCCTGGTAGTCAGTGTGCACACCCTGGTGGAACGGCGGGTTGCTGACGATGGCCGAGAGCAGTTTCGGCGCGGCGTGGATGCCATCGCCAGCGATCACCGTTGCCTCCAGGCCATTGGCGGCCAGGGTCAGGCGGCTGCTGGCGACGGCGAAGGCGTCGACGTCAAGCAGGGTCAGCCGGCTCTGCGGATAGCGGCGCTTGAGGGCGGCGCCGAGCACGCCGGCGCCGCAGCCGAAGTCCAGCACTTCGCCGGTTGGCAGCTTCGCCAGGTTGTCCAGCAGCAGGGCGCTGCCGCGATCCAGGCGGCCATGGCTGAACACGCCGGGCAGGCTGATCACCTGCAGCGGGCCGTCTTCGAGGTCAAGGCTGTAGCGCTGGGCGAGTCGTTCGAGGTCGGGCACCGCAGGCGTCTGCTCGACATCGATCTTCCACAGCTGGCAATGGCGGGCGCTGTCGAGCTTGCGCGGCGTGCCGAAGGGGACGAGTTGCTTGGCGGCTCGTTCGATACCGGCGCGTTTCTCGCCGACCAGGTACAGCGCCTTGCCGGGCAGGCGCGCGGCGAGGGCGGCCAGCAGGTAGTCGGTCAGTTCGCGGGATTTCGGCAGGAACACCACTGCGCTGTCGAAGGGCGTTTCGGGCGGCGTCACGTCGAACCGGGTACGTCCGGAGAAGCGGGCTTCCAGGGCCGCATGCTCGCCGGCATGCCAGCTCCAGCCGCTGGCCAGGGGCAGTTGGCCCAGCAGGTCGTCAGCGGGGAGGCCGGCCAGAAGCAGCGCGCCCTGGAACAGTTCGGCCTGTCGAAGCACTACTTCGCTGCGCGGGTCCATGGGGTAGATCCTGATAAAAGCCGCGAATTTTATCAGAATCTTGTAGGACCTAACTGACCATGCGGCGAGGCATTTCCTTCAACCAGGCTTCGGCGTTCTCGGTCATCTGCAACACGATGCGCTGCCGCGCCTCGCGGCTGCCCCAGGCGTTGTGCGGGGTGACGATCAGTCGGGGGATGTCGGAGGCCAGCAGCGGGTTGCCGTCCTTCGGCGGCTCCTGGGTCAGCACGTCGGTGGCGGCACCGCCGAGGTGGCCACGGCGCAGGGCATCGGCCAGGGCGCGCTCATTGACCAGGCCGCCACGGGCGGTGTTGATCAGGAAGGCGCCGGGCTTCATCAGCGCCAGCTCCTCGGCGTCGATCAGGTTGCGGGTGTGCTCGTTGAGCGGGCAGTGCAGGGACAGGGCATCGACCCGCGGCAGCAATTCGGCCAGGGGCAGGCGGTCATCCCGCTGCGGCCGGCCGGGCAGGGCGCCGAGCAGCACCTGCATGCCGAAGGCTTCGGCCAGGCGGCCCACCGCGCTGCCCAGTTCGCCGTGGCCGAGCAGGCCGAGGGTCTTGCCCTGCAGTTCGACTATGGGGAAGTCCAGCAGGCAGAACTGGCTCGCCTTCTGCCAGCGGTCATGGCGTACGGCATCGCGGTAGTCGGCGAAGCGGGTGGCCAGGTTGAGCAGCAGCATCAGGGTGTGCTGGGCCACGGCCGGGGTACCGTAGCCCTGGCAGTTGCACACGGTCACGCCATGGGCGCGGGCGGCTGCGAGGTCGACGTTGTTGGTGCCGGTGGCGCTGACCAGGATCAGCTTCAGCTCCGGCAGGGCTTTGAGGGCAGCGGCGTCGATCAGCACCTTGTTGGTGATGGCCACCTGCGCGCCCCGGAGGCGCTCCACCACATCCCGGTGGCTGGTCTGGTCGTGCAGTTCAAGTTCGCCGAAGACCTGGCGCAGTGGATCCAGGTCGAGGTCCCCGAGGTCGAGGGAGGCATGGTCGAGGAAGACGGCGCGGATGCAGTTCGTCATCAGCTGTACCTTTTTTCCGAATCGATTGAAGGCGTAAGGTTGTCAGCCTAACAGAGCCCGTCACATCCATCGGAGGTCCAATGTACTGGACGGAATTCCTCACCGTTGCCCTGATCCACCTGCTGGCCGTGGCCAGCCCCGGGCCGGACTTCGCCATCGTGGTGCGCGAGAGTGTGGCCCACGGCCGACACGCCGGCACCTGGACAGCCTTGGGCGTGGGCGCCGGAATCTTCGTGCATGTGGCCTACTCGCTGCTGGGCATCGGCCTGATCGTTTCCCAGTCGATCATGCTGTTCAACGCGCTGAAATGGGCGGCGGCCGCCTACCTGCTGTACATCGGCATCAAGGCCTTGCGCGCCAAGCCGGCCGATCCGGTGGCCGCCGAAGCGGCGCTGATGGCCGGCGAACGCAGCCCACGCGGGGCCTTCGTCACCGGCTTCGTCACCAATGGCCTGAACCCCAAGGCAACGCTGTTCTTCCTGTCGCTGTTCACCGTGGTCATCGATCCGCACACGCCGCTGACGGTGCAGGCCGGTTATGGCGTCTACCTGGCCTGCGCCACCGCCGCCTGGTTCAGCCTGGTGGCCCTGCTGTTCAGCCAGCGACGCGTGCGCGCCGGCTTTGCCCGCATGGGCCACTGGTTCGACCGGTTGATGGGCACCGTGCTGGTGGGCTTGGGGATCAAGCTGGCTTTCACCGAGCTCAAGTAGGCACCTGGCAGCGATCTGTAGGGTTGTTAGCGCTCTTCTATCCACCACCCTACAGGTTGTGATTGGTGTTCGGCGTTGAAACCCACCAATGAAAAAGGCGCGGTATCGACCGCGCCTTTGGCATTGCCGTGAAGCCTTACAGCAGCTCGATCGCCACCGCAGTCGCTTCACCGCCACCAATGCATAGCGAAGCCACGCCGCGCTTGCCGCCCTTGTTACGCAGGGCGTTGATCAGGGTGATGATGATCCGCGAACCGGTGGAGCCCACCGGGTGGCCCTGGGCGCAGGCGCCGCCGTAGACGTTGACCTTGGCGTGGTCCAGGCCGTGTTCGCGCATGGCCAGCATGGTCACCATGGCGAAGGCTTCGTTGATCTCGAACAGGTCCACGTCGTCCTTGTTCCAGCCGGTCTTCTTGAACAGGTTGGTCATGGCGCCGATGGGGGCCAGGGTGAACTCGCTCGGGTCCTGGCTCTGGGTGGCGTGGCCGACGATCTTCGCCAGGGGCTTGAGGCCGCGGCGGGCGGCTTCTTCGGCGGTCATCAGGACCAGCGCGCTGGCGCCGTCGGAGATGGAGCTGGCGTTGGCGGCGGTGATGGTGCCGTCCTTGCGGAACGCCGGCTTGAGGCCGGGGATCTTGTCCAGGTTGGCGGTCAGGGGCTGCTCGTCGTCCTTGACCAGGACTTCACCCTTACGGGTGACCACGTTGACCGGGACGATCTCGGCGGCCAGGGAGCCATCGGCGATGGCGGCCTGGGCGCGTTTCAGGGATTCGATGGCGTAGGCATCCATCGCTTCGCGAGTGACGCCGTACTTGTCAGCGGTTTCCTGGGCGAAGGAGCCCATCAGGCGGCCGGTGCGGGCATCTTCCAGGCCGTCGAGGAACATGTGGTCCTTGATCTCGCCGTGGCCCATGCGCAGGCCGGTGCGGGCCTTTTCCAGCACGTAGGGCGCGTTGGACATGCTTTCCATGCCGCCCGCCACCATCACCGAATTGCTGCCGGCCTTGAGCAGGTCGTGGGCCAGCATCACGGCCTTCATGCCGGAGCCGCAGAGCTTGTTGATGGTGGTGCAGCCGGTGGCGGCGGGCAGGCCGGCGTTCAGCGCCGCCTGGCGGGCCGGGCCCTGCTTGAGGCCGGCGGGCAGCACGTTGCCCATGATCACTTCCTGCACGTCGGCCGGAGCAATGCCGGCGCGGCTGACGGCTTCGCGTATGGCCAGTGCGCCCAGGTCCACGGCGGACACGCCGGACAGGCTGCCCTGGAAGCCGCCCATGGGAGTACGGGCGCCACTGACGATAACGATTTCGGACATCTCGAACCTACCTTTGTGGATGACGGGCCGCGACCGGCCGGAGCCGGCGATTCTATCTCGTGACCGAAAAGAGCCAAAGGGTCACCGGTCAAATCACTCTTTTGACTGATTTGCCCCGGGGCGAAGCGTCCTAAAGTCTGGAGCAACAATAAAGTTCCCTACCTCACCAGGTGTGCCCCATGCTCCAGACCCGCATCATCAAGCCCGCCGACAACGCCTACGTCTATCCCTTGCTGGTAAAGCGCCTGCTGATGTCCGGCAGCCGCTACGAGAAGACCCGCGAGATCGTCTACCGCGACCGTATCCGCTACAGCTACGCCACCTTCAACGAACGCGTGGCGCGCCTGGCCAACGTCCTTACCCAGGCCGGGGTCAAGGCCGGCGACACCGTGGCGGTGATGGATTGGGACAGCCACCGCTACCTGGAGTGCATGTTCGCCATCCCGATGATCGGCGCGGTGCTGCACACCATCAACATCCGTCTTTCGCCGGACCAGATCCTCTACACCATGAACCACGCCGAGGACCGCTTCGTGCTGGTCAACAGCGAGTTCCTGCCGATCTACCAGGCCATCGGCAACCAGCTGACCACCGTGGAGAAGACCCTGCTGCTCACCGACGGCACGGACCACAGCGTCGACCTGCCGAACCTGGTGGGCGAGTACGAGACCCTGCTGGCGGCGGCCAGCCCGACCTACGACTTCCCCGATTTCGACGAGAACTCGGTGGCCACCACCTTCTATACGACCGGCACCACCGGCAATCCCAAGGGCGTCTACTTCACCCACCGCCAGCTGGTGCTGCACACCCTGTCCATGGCCTCCACCATCGGCGCCCTGGACAGCATCCGCCTGATGGGCACCGACGACGTCTACATGCCCATCACCCCCATGTTCCACGTGCATGCCTGGGGTGTGCCCTACGTGGCCACCATGCTCGGGGTCAAGCAGGTCTACCCGGGCCGCTATGAGCCGGACATGCTCTGCCGGCTGATACGTGAAGAGAAGGTCACCTTCTCCCACTGCGTACCCACTATCTTGCAGATGGTGATGAACGCGCCCACCGCCCAGGGCCACGATTTCGGCGGCCTGAAGATGATCATCGGCGGCAGCGCCCTGAACCGCGCCCTCTATGAAACGGCCAAGGCCCGTGGCATCCAGCTCACGGCCGCCTACGGCATGTCCGAGACCTGCCCGCTGATCTCGGTGGCGCACCTCAACGAGGAGCTGCTGGCCGGCAGCGAGGACGAGCGCACCACCTACCGCATCAAGGCCGGCGTTCCGGTGCCGCTGGTAGAGGCGGCCATCATGGATGCCGCCGGCCAGTTCCAGCCGGTGGACGGGGAATCCCAGGGCGAGCTGGTGCTGCGCGCGCCCTGGCTGACCCTCGGCTACTTCAACGAAGCGCAGAAGAGCGAGGAACTCTGGGAACACGGCTGGCTGCATACCGGCGATGTGGCCACCCTGGATGGCATGGGCTTCATCGATATCCGCGACCGCATCAAGGACGTGATCAAGACCGGCGGCGAGTGGATTTCCTCCCTGGAGCTGGAAGACCTGATCAGCCGTCACCCGGCCGTGAAGGAAGTGGCGGTGGTGGGGGTGCCCGATCCGCAGTGGGGCGAGCGTCCCTTCGCCCTGGTGGTGGTTCGTGACAATCAGGCCCTGGATGCCAAGGCCCTGAAGGAACACCTCAAGCCCTTCGTCGAGCAAGGTCACATCAATAAGTGGGCCATTCCCAGCCAGATCGCGCTTGTTACTGAAATTCCCAAGACCAGTGTCGGCAAGCTGGACAAGAAACGCATTCGTGTCGACATCGCCCAATGGCAAGCCGCCGGCAGCACTTTCCTCTCCGCGCTCTGAGCAATACGGGCCGCGCCTTTGGGGGGCGCGGCCCGGCAACCAAGCAAACGCTTGGCTTGTTATTTGCTGCTTTCTGCCAATAACTGGCTATCTTTCCTACCGAAGGATCGGACTAGTCCGTCGGAAGGTGCGAGCCAGAGTGCCTGGGGGTTCCAAATCACACTTTCGAGGGATCAAGCGCTAATACCTGCTGGCTATAGTCCGCAAGCATCAATAACAAAAAACACATGGAGTAGCGTCGATGACAACAACCACAACGTTCTGGCGCCTGGCAAAACTGCCACTGGCCGTCAGCCTCGCTTCCACGCTCGCCGCTCCGGCATTCGGCGTGAACTTCAACATCGGTGAGATCGAGGGGCAGTTCGATTCCTCGCTGTCCGTGGGGGCCAGCTGGTCCATGCGCGGGGCCGACAAGGACCTGATCGGTTTCAACAACGGTGGTGACGGGTTGTCCCAGACCTCCGACGACTCCCACCTGAACTTCAAGAAGGGCGAAACCTTCTCGAAGATCTTCAAGGGCATCCATGACCTCGAACTCAAGTACGGCGACACCGGCGTCTTCGTCCGTGGCAAGTACTGGTACGACTTCGAGCTGAAGGACGAGAGCCGCCTGTTCAAGGACATCGACGACAGCGGTCGCAAGGAAGGCGCCAAGTCCTCCGGCGCCGAGCTGCTCGACGCCTTCGTCTATCACAACTACAACATCGCCGACCTGCCGGGCAGCGTGCGCCTGGGCAAGCAGGTGGTGAGCTGGGGTGAAAGCACTTTCATCGGCAACAGCATCAACTCGATCAACCCGATCGACGTGTCCGCCTTCCGCCGCCCTGGCGCCGAGATCAAGGAAGGCCTGATCCCGGTCAACATGTTCTATGTGTCGCAGAGCCTGACCGACAACCTCTCCGCCGAAGCCTTCTACCAGCTGGAGTGGGACCAGACCGTCGTCGACAACTGCGGCACCTTCTTCGCCCAGCCCGACGTGATCGCCGATGGCTGCGACCAGAACCTGGCCGTCCTGCGCACCCAGTCCCAACTGGCCAATTCGCTGGGGCGTGTCTCGCCCGTCGTGCAGGGCGTGCTGCGCAATAACGGCGTCACCTGGGGCAATCCGGACGAGGGCGTGATCGTCCGTCGCGGTGCCGACCGTGACGCCGATGACGATGGCCAGTACGGCATGGCGTTCCGCTATTTCGCCGAGGAACTGGACACGGAGTTCGGCGCCTATTACCTGAACTACCACAGCCGTACTCCGATCTTCAGCGGAGCGGCTGCGCCCGCCAGCACCTTCGGCCTCTTCGCTCCGGGCAATCCGCGTGGCTTCGGCCCGCAACTGGCCCAGGCCCTGGCCCAGGCCGGAGTACCCGGCGCGGCCGCGATTGCCGGGCAGCTGACCCCACAGCTGGCGCCCCTGGTCGTAGCGGGCAATTCCCAGTACTTCGTCGAGTACCCGGAAGACATCCACCTCTTTGGCCTGAGCTTCTCCACCACCCTGCCCACCGGCACGGCCTGGAGCGGTGAGGTCAGCTACCGGCCCAATGCGCCGGTGCAGCTCAATACCACCGATATCCTGTTCGCTGGCCTGACCCCGCTGAACCCCAGCGTGTCGGTGCTGCGCGGCGCCCCGGGCACTGATCTGCACGGCTACCGCCGCAAGGAGATCAGCCAGTTCCAGACCACCTTCACCCACTTCTTCGATCAGGTCATGGGCGCCAGCCGCCTGACCCTGGTGGGCGAGATCGGTGTGGTCCACACCGGCGGCCTGGAAAGCACCAGCGAGGCGCGTTACGGCCGTGACCCGGTCTTCGGCCCCGGCCCGCTGCCGAACAACCAGTGCGTGGTGCTCAACACCGGCACCCTGGGCGGCAATGCCAATGCCGAGAACGTCAGCAAGTACTGCGAAGACGACGGCTTCGTCACCAGCACCGCCTGGGGCTATCGCATGCGCGCGGTGTGGGACTACAACGACGTGTTCGCCGGCATCAACCTGAAGCCGAGCGTGGCCTGGTCTCATGACGTCGACGGCTACGGCCCGAACGGCCTCTTCACCGAAGACGCCAAGGCCGTGAGCCTGGGTCTGGATGCCGAGTACCAGAACACCTACACCGCGAACGTGTCCTACACCGATTTCTTCGGCGGCAAGTACAACACCCTGATCGATCGCGATTTCCTCGCCCTCAGCTTCGGCGTGAACTTCTAAGCGGACTGCAATCTTGAGGAAGACAATGCAAATGAAAACAACAAAGAGTCTGCTGCAAACCGGCGTCCTGGCGCTGTCCCTGCTGGCCACTGGCGTGATGGCCGCGGTTTCCGCCGATGAAGCCGCCAAGCTCGGCGCAAGCCTGACCCCGCTGGGTGCCGAGAAGGGCGCCAATGCCGATGGCAGCATCCCCGAGTGGACCGGCGGCCTGCCGCAGAACGCCGGCACCGCCGATTCCAAGGGTTTCCTGTCGGACCCCTTCGCCAGCGAGCAGCCGCTGTTCACCATCACCGCGCAGAACGTCGACCAGTACAAGGACAAGCTGACCCCCGGCCAGCTGGCGATGTTCAAGCGTTACCCCGACACCTACAAGATGCCGGTGTACAAGACCCACCGCTCGGCCTCCGTTCCGGCCAAGGTGATCGAAGCAACCAAGAACAACGCCACCAATACCAAGCTGGTGGAGGGCGGCAACGGCCTGGAGAACTTCCGCACCGCCAACCCCTTCCCGATTCCGCAGAACGGTCTGGAAGCCATCTGGAACCACATCACCCGCTATCGCGGCGGCAGCGTGCGTCGCCTGGTGACCCAGGCAACCCCGCAGCCGAACGGCTCCTACAGCCTGGTGTACTTCCAGGACGAGTTCACCTTCCGCGACCAGTTGAAGGACTACGACCCGAACAAGCCGAGCAACATACTGTTCTACTTCAAGCAGCGAGTGACCGCGCCTTCGCGTCTGGCCGGTAACGTGCTGTTGGTGCACGAAACCCTCAACCAGGTGAAGGAACCGCGCCTGGCGTGGCTCTACAACGCCGGCCAGCGCCGCGTGCGCCGCGCCCCGCAGGTGTCCTACGACGGTCCGGGCACCGCCGCCGACGGCCTGCGTACTTCCGACAACTTCGACATGTACAACGGTGCGCCGGACCGTTACGACTGGAAGCTGGAAGGCAAGAAAGAGATCTACATCCCCTACAACAGCTACAAGCTGGATGATCCGAAGCTGAAATACAGCGACATCATCAAGGCCGGCCACATCAACCAGGACCTGACCCGCTACGAGTTGCACCGCGTATGGCACGTGGTGGCAACCCTGAAGCCGGGCGAGCGCCACATCTACGCCAAGCGTGACTTCTACATCGACGAAGACACCTGGCAGGCCGCAGCCATCGACCACTACGACGGTCGCGGCACCCTGTGGCGCGTGGCCGAGGCCCATGCCCAGTACTACTACAACCACCAGGTGCCCTGGTACACCCTGGAAAGCCTCTACGACCTGCTGTCCGGACGCTACCTGGCCCTGGGCATGAAGAACGAGGAGAAGCAGTCCTACGACTACAACTACACCGCTGGCGAGAGCGACTACACCCCGGCGGCCCTGCGCCAGGCGGGCGTTCGCTAAGGTCTTGCAACACCTTGTATGGAAGCCGGCCTTCGGGCCGGCTTTTTTCTTGCCGGTACTTTTCGCTTGGGGCTTCTATTGGGTCACCTGAACGGCTAGGCTCGTCCAGGTTCGCGCCCCTGCAAGCACATTCCTAGAAGCTGGGTAATGACCGTCCTGACCAGTTCGCGATCCATGACAACGGCCGCCGCGCAGATGGCGGACGCGCGCTTTTTCCGCCCACCGCAGCCCGCCGGGCATGTCCCGCGTCCGCGCCTGTGCGAACGGCTCGCCGCCGGCCTCGACGGCCGCCTGCTGATGCTCAGTGCGCCGGCCGGCTTCGGCAAGAGCTCGCTGGCCATCGAGTTCTGCGAAAGCCTGCCGCCCGGCTGGCAGAGCCTCTGGCTCAGCCTCAGCGTGCGCGACAGCGACCCCGGGCGCTTCCTCGAGCGGCTGCTGGATGGCCTTCGGCAGTTCTACCCGGGTCTTGGCGATGAGGCCATGGGCCACCTGAAGATGCGCCAGCGCCACCAGCCCTTCGCCTTCGAGCAGTGGCTGGACGGCCTGCTCGATGAAGTCGCCGAACGCCACGAATCCGGCCAGCCCCTGCTGCTGGTGCTGGACGACTATCACCTGGCGCAGAACGCAGTGCTCGACCGCTGCCTGCAATTCCTCCTCAACCACCTGCCCGATGGCTGGGTGCTGCTGGTCACAAGCCGCCAGCGCCCGGACTGGCACCTGGCACGACTGCGCCTGTCGCGGCACCTGCTGGAGCTGAACGAGCAGGACCTGCGCCTCACCGAAGAAGAATGCGTGGCGCTGCTGCAGAGCCAGGGTGCCAGGCTCGACGGCGAAAACCTGGAAGGCCTGCTGCAGCGCAGCGAAGGCTGGGTGGCTGGGCTGCGCCTGTGGCTGCTGGCCGGCCAGGACACGCCGGCCAGCGGTGAGCCCGAGCAGGCCGCCCATGGCGACGAGAGCCTGATCCGTGAATACCTGCTGGAGGAAGTGATCGAGCGCCAGGGGCCCGACGTCCAGGCCTTCCTCTATGAAACCGCCCGGTTCGAGCGCTTCTGCGCCGAGCTCTGCGACGCTGTCCGCGAGAGCCACGACAGCGCCGCCATCCTCCGTCATCTGCAAGCCCACCAGGTGTTCCTGGTGCCCCTGGACGAGCAAGGCCGCTGGTTCCGCTATCACCACCTGTTTTCCGACCTGCTGCGCGCCCGCGCAACCACCAGCCTGGCGCCGTCCGGCATGCACCTGCGTGCCTGCCGCTGGTTCAGCGCCCAGGGATTGCTGGACGAGGCCGTGGAGCAGGCCTTGCGCGCCGGCCAGCCGGATATGGCGGCCTCGCTGGTGCAGAACCTGTCCGAAGAACAGCTGTTGGCCAATCAGAACATCGCCATGCTGCTGCGCTGGAAGATGGACCTGCCCGACAGCCTGCTGTCCAGCACGCCACGGCTGATCGTGCTCTACAGCCTGGCCCTGGGTCTGGCCTGCCAGCTGGACGCAGCGGAAGAGCTGGCCGCCAACCTCGCGCGCTTCCTGCCGGCACCGGATGCCCCGCAGCAGCGCAACCTGCTGGTGCAGTGGCAGGCCATAAGCGCCCTGATCGCCCGGGGCCGTGGCGATATCCAGCGCGCCGAGCATTTCTGCAGCGAAGCCCTGGCCACCCTGCCGGTGGAGAACTATGGCCTCCGTCATCTCTGCCTGTCCCTGCTGGGCAACATCGCCCTGGTACGCGGCGACCTCTGGCGCGCCCGCGGCTTCAATCGCGAAGCCCTGGAAATGGCCCAGCGCGGCGCCAACCCGCTGTTCGAATCGCTGGTCCACTACGACCGCGCCCGGGTATTGCAGGCGCGTGGCGAGATCCTGCGTTCCCAGTGCGAAGTGCAACAAGGCCTGGAGCGCCTGCGTGGCGCTGCAACGCCGCGGGCCTTCGTCGCCCGGGCGCGATTGATGCTCTACCAGGGCTACCTGCTCTGCGTGCGCATGCAGCCCCAGGCGGCGCGGGTCAGCCTGCAGGCGGGCATCGCCGAAGCCCGCGCCTGCCGCGATATCAGCCTGCTGATCGGCCACTGCGCCCTGGCCGGGCTGGAAGGGCGCGAAGGGCGCTTCGCCGCTGCCTTCGCGCAGCTGGCCGAGGCCGAGCGCCTGATGCATATCTGGGACGTGCCGCCTATCTATTACCTGGCGATGATCACCCTGTCCAAGTGCGAGCTCTGGCTGGCCCAGGGACAGGTGGAGCTGGCCGAGGCCTGGTTGCCGCGCCTGGCGGAAACCTACGCCGGCGAAACCGCCGCAGCCGCCCCCGAGTTCCATCCCCAGTTGCCGCTCTACATCGAACTGCAACTGGCCGCCCTGGACCGTGCCCAGGACAAGCCGGCGGAGGCCGAAAGCCGCCTGCGCGGGCTGCTGCAGAAAGCCGAAGGCCAGGGCGCCCACCATGTGGCGCTGATGGCCCGGCTGCAACTGGTGCAGCTGCTGCGCAGCGGCCGCGAGCGTGATGCGGTGGCCATGCTCGATCACGCCCTGGAATCCCTGCCAGGCGGTGCCCTGCTGCCTTATCGACAACTGCTGGAGCAGCATCCCCAGTGGTTGCGCGAGCAGCTGTCGCCCCGCCCGCCGGAAGCCGTGCGGGAACTCTTCGACTTGCTGCCAGGGGCGGAGGCCGTGTTGCCGGCGGACGCTGGGCCCGCGGAGGCGCTCAGTTCGCGGGAGCTGGCGGTGCTGCAGTTGATCGCCCAGGGCTGCTCCAACCAGGAAATCAGCGAGCGCCTGTTCATCTCCCTGCACACGGTGAAAAGCCACGCCCGCCACATCAACAGCAAGCTGGGCGTGGAGCGTCGCACCCAGGCGGTGGCCCGGGCCAAGGCGCTCGGCCTACTGCGCTGAAGCCGGCGGCACCGAGAGATCCAGCTTCGCGGCGGCCGGCCTGGTCGGTGCGGGCCTGGCCAGCTGGGCATCCACATCCTGCTGGATGCCGGCCAGCACCGGCAGCAGGTCGGCCATGTTGCCGCGCACTTCGCCGTAGGGATGCTTCTCCGCCAGGTCGGCGACTCGCGCCAGCAACTGCCCGCGCACATCGCCTTGCAGGTGCACGAAAAGCTCGGGCAATTGCTTGGCCAGTTCGGCGCTGTAGAGCACCAGGTCCTCGCGATTGAACTGGCGGGTCAGTCCCAGGTAGTCCAGGGCGCTGGAGGTCAGCATGGCCGCGGCCGCCTTGGTTTCCTGCAGGCCCTGCAGGCGGATCGGGCTGCCCTGTTCCTTTGCCGAGAGGGTCATCCAGAACTCCACCGTCAGGGTGAAGAGGATGGCCTGCTCGTGCAGGGAATAGGTCATCAGGCCCAGGGCTTCGGCACCATAGGGCTGCTGCGCGGCCTTGAAATCGAAGTACAGGCGCATCAGTTCCTTGAGCTGGAAGAGCACCTCGCGCGCCTCGTTCTGGCGCAGCTCCAGGGGCGCATAGATGTTCAGCTGCGGCTTGAAGTTCTCCTCGCTGACCATACGCGTGTAGATGGGGCCGGTGAACTCGCCGCTGCGCCGTGGCAGGGCATTCACCTGGGTGGTGTCGATCTTCTCCAGGGCCTGGATCAGCTGGTGGTAGTCGACGCTGTTCCAAGGGCGCTGGATGTCGGGGATCTTCTGCCCCAGGTAAAAGAGTTCGGCGGCCGGTGCGCGCAGGGCGAAAACCAGCAAAAGGATGGCCAGCGGCCAGAGCAGGGGGCGTGTTAGCGTCATCGACCAGGACAATCCTGCGGGGGAGGGCCGGCCAAGAGTAGCGAGGCCGGGATGCGCCGTCACCCGCGCCTTGGTTGGGAGCGCGAGCCTCTGAACTACCGTGCGCCGCTCTCGGCCATGGCAGCGGCGTCCCTCGACTCTCGGCGCTCTGTCGACGCTCAACCTAGGTTGGGCGCGGCTGCCCTGGCCGCGTGCTCTGATAGGCCCTCGACAACAACAATCACGAGGTGCCCCGCATGTCCGCATCCAGCTTGCCGCTGTCGCCGCCGCTCGCCGCCGGCTTCGCCCGTCTGGGCTTCGGCTCCCTGCCGCTCGACCGCCTCAAGGCGCGCTACGCCAGCGCCGACAGCGGTTCGCGCTTCATCGAGCTGGATGGCTTCAATGTCCACTACCGCGACGAGGGCAGCCGTGACAAGCCGGCGCTGGTGATGATCCATGGCGTGGTCGCCTCCTTGCACACCTGGGACGACTGGGTCGAGGCCTTCGCCCCGCATTACCGGATCATCCGTTTCGACGTGCCCGGATTCGGACTCACAGGGCCCAAGCGCAGCGGCGATTACTCCGCCGAACGGATGATCGGCATCCTCGGCCTGCTGCTGGATTACCTGGGCGTGACCCGTGCATCCATCGCCGGCAACTCCCTGGGCGGCTATATCGCCTGGAACTTCGCCCTGATCCAGCCGCATCGTGTGGACAAGCTGGTGCTGATCGACCCGGCCGGCTACCCGATGCGCAAGGTGCCCTGGATGATCGCCTCCGCCGCGTTGCCGGGTGCCACCCTGGCCATGCCCCTGTGGATGCCGCGGGCACTGCTCGCCCAGGGCATCAAGGAAGTCTATGGCGAGCCGGGGCGGATCAAGCCCGGCGTGGTGGACCGTTATTACGACTTGAGTCGTCGGCCGGGCAACCGCCGGGCGATGATGGATATCTTCCGCGTGTTGCTGAAGGTCAACAGCACGGAGCTGGAGACCAGCGGCCAGCGGGTGGCACAGATCAAGGCGCCGACCCTGCTGCTGTGGGGTGAGAAGGACCGCTGGATATCACCCAAGCACGTGCCGCTGTGGCAGCGCGACCTGCCGGGGATTCAGGTGAAAACTTACCCGGGGGTGGGGCATATCCCGATGGAGGAGATTCCGCAGCAGAGCGCGGCGGATGCGATGCGGTTCTTATTGGGCTGACTGCTCGGACTTCACTGTAGGGTGCGCTGCGCGCACCGAAACGCCTGTGCGCAACATCCGGTGCGCACAGCGCACCCTACGAAAGTGAAAGAAAACGGCCCCGAAGGGCCGTTTTCTCATCCGGGAAACCCTCAAGCCGCACTCGCCTGCGGCACATCGAACTCTTCCCGCGTCTTGTACAGCAGGTCGAGGTTGTCGTGCTGCCAGGGGTGGAAGCCCTTCCTGAAGAAGTCCAGGTAGGTCCGGATCAGCGGCCGGAAGATGCCGTTGCGGCCCCACATCCAGCTCAGGCCGTCGCGCCAGACGCGCCAGTTCCACAAGAGGCCGTCGCGCTTGAGCATGTGCGCCAGGCCACGGGTGGTGTCGAGGACGAAGAAGAAGGTGCCCATCAGCATCGCTCGGCGCAGCAGGCGGTGGCTGCCGCAGACCTGGTTGTAGACGTCGAAGGCCACCGCCTTGTGCTCGGTCTCCTCCAGCGCATGCCAGCGCCAGAGGCGCGCCATGGTGGGGTGGGCGCCGGCCATGTACTCGGGGTTCTTCAGCAGGCCGTCGGCCATGATCGCGGTGATGTGCTCAAGGGCAGCGGTGGCGGCCAACTGGCGGTAGGCGGAGAACTTCTTCTGGGTGAAGCGGATCCGCGCCTGGGCGCGGCGCTCGATGGTGCCGATGTCATAGCCCAGTTCGCGCAGGCGGTTGCTGTACTCCAGATGCTCGCGGCTGTGGTGGCCTTCCTGGCCGATGAAGCCGCGTATCTGCTCCTTCAGCAGCGGGTCATCGATCCGGTCGCGGAAGTGGCGCACCGAATCGATGAAGAAGCGTTCGCCATCGGGGAACAGCACCGACATCGCATCGAACAGGTGGCTCTTGAAGGCGTCTCCGCTGTGCCAGTGGCGCGGCAGCGGAGTGGGCAGATCGAAATCCATGTGGCGCGGACGGATAACCAATCCTTCGGGGGTGGTGCTGGCCATGGGGGCTCCTTGAGTCTATATGGACCATGGTCCCAATATCCGCTTGCCGGGTCTTGTCGGACAAGGTTATCTACTGCCAACCTTCGAGTCATATCCGGCCACAACCCAGCACAAGACGCCAATATGAAACAACCGCTGACCTTCTCCGCCGAACTGGTACCCGTCGCCTATGCCGAAGCCCTGCTGTCCCTGGTCGAGGAGTTGGGCGTTGCGCGCGCGGCGCTGCTGGCCAATGCCAGGGTCAAGCCGGAAATCCTCGGCAATCCCAATGGCCGGCTGTCATTCCTGGACTTCAACCAGCTCGCCAGCGTGGCCCTGCAGCTGTGCCGCGAGCCGGCCCTGGGACTGGTGCTGGGGCAGCGGCTGAACGTCTCCACCCACGGCATCCTCGGCTACGCGGTGCTGTCCAGCGCCAACCTCGGGTACGCGCTGCAGTTCGCCATGAAGTATTACCGGGTGCTCGGCCTGGCCTATGAGCTGGAGCTGGTGGAGCAGGGCGATTGCCTGCAACTGCGCGCCACCGAATCCTTTCCCATGGGGTCGCTGGGTCGCTTCGCCGGCGAAGGGCTGCTAGCCAGCTTCTTCAGCATCGCCCGCTTCCTGGTGGGCGAGGAATTGCGCGGTCAGCAGGTGGGTTTCGCCCATCCGGCGCCCACCTATGCGGCGCGCTATGCGACGGTATTCGGCATGACGCCGCAGTTCGAGCAGCCCTGCCACTGGCTGAGCCTGCCCAAGGCCTATCTGCAGCGGCCCATGGCCCTGGCGAACCCGGCCACGGTGCAGATGTGCGAGCAGCAGTGCGAGGCCCTGCTGGCCAGCCTGGACGTGCAGGACGCCCTGCTCACCCGTGTGCGCCGACTGTTGCTGGCACGCCCCGGCGACTTCCCCGACCTCGACAGCGCAGCCCGCACCCTGCACACCAGCGGCCGCAGCCTGCGCCGGCACCTGTCGGCCATGGGCACCAGTTATCAACAGGTGCTGGACGAGGTGCGCAAGGGTCTGGCCCTGCAATACCTCAGCACCACCCATCTGCCGTTGTTCGAGATCGCCAGCCTGCTGGGCTTCAGCGACCCGTCCAACTTTCGCCGCGCCTTCCGCAAATGGACGGGGAGGCTGCCGAGCGATTATCGTGCCGGGCCGTGAAGTCCATTTGCCAAGCGCCGCAGAGCGCTGCCGTACCGGAGATGCCCGATGACCCAGTCCACCGCCCTGATCCGAGAAACCTTCCCCGTCGGCCCCTTGCAGTGCAACTGCACCCTGATCGGCGACCCGGTCAGCAAGAAGGCCATAGTGGTGGACCCGGGTGGTAATCCGGAGCTGATCCTCGCGCGCCTGGAGGCCCATGGCCTGAAGCTGGTCAGCATCATCCACACCCATGCCCACCTGGATCACTTCCTCGCCTCCGGCGAGCTGAAGAAGGCCACCGGCGCCACCTTGCACCTGCACAAGGAAGACCAGTTCCTCTGGGACAACCTGGAAATGCAGTGCCGTATGTTCGGCGTACCCTACAAACCGGTGCCGGCGCCCGACCAGTGGCTGGCGGACGACGAGGAGCTCGCCTGCGGCTGCGGCGTGGCCCTGCACACGCCGGGACACACCCCCGGTTCCATGAGCTTCTGGTTCCCCCAGGCCAAGCTGCTGATCGCTGGCGACACCCTGTTCCGCCGCGGCATCGGCCGTACCGACCTCTGGGGCGGCGACTACGGCACCATCGAGCGCTCCATCAAGCAGCGTCTGTACAGCCTGGACGAGGAGGCGACCGTGGTCACCGGCCACGGCCCAGATACCCGGCTGGGCGACGAGATGCGGGAAAATCCCTTCGTGCGGGCCTGAACCACGGAATTTCTGCGGAGTTTGATGTCTAATTGCCCGCAGCCACACCGGCTAAACGATTTCTCAGGAGTAATGAGTCCATGTTCACCCCGCGTCGCCTGATCATCGCCGCCACCGCTTTCGCCATGCTGTCGGGCTGTGCCGCACAGGGCCCCTACGACACTCAGAGCCAGGCCCCAAGCCAGGGCGGCATGAGCAAGACTGCCAAGTACGGCGCCCTGGGTGCCCTCGCCGGCGCCGTGGCAGGTGCCGCGATCAACCATGACAACCGTGGCAAGGGCGCGCTGATCGGTGCTGCCGTGGCTGGCGCGGCCAGCGCGGGCTATGGCTACTACGTCGACAAGCAGGAAGCCGAACTGCGCCGCAGCATGGAAGGCACCGGCGTGCAGGTGGAGCGTCAGGGCGACAACCTCAACCTGATCATGCCCGGCAACATCACCTTCGCTACCAACTCTGCGAATATCGCCAGCAACTTCTACTCCCCGCTGAACAACCTGGCGACCTCCTTCAAGCAGTACGACCAGAACAACATCGAGGTGGTCGGCCATACCGACAGCACCGGCGGCCACCAGTACAACGTCAACCTGTCGCAGCAGCGCGCCCAGAGCGTGGCCAACTACCTGATGGCCCAGGGCGTCAATGGTGCCCGCGTGACCTCCCGCGGCATGGGCCCGGACCTGCCGGTCGCCAGCAATGCCAACGAGACCGGCCGTTCGCAGAACCGCCGCGTGGAAATCAAGCTGACGCCCATCCCCGGCGCCCAGGTTTCGCAGCAGTAAGGAACCGCTCCACCCCGCACAAGGCCCGCATTCGCGGGCCTTGTCGCTTCTGCCGCTCGTCGTTCGATTGCTGGCGCAACGCCGGTTGCCGCATTCCTGTCTAGACTGCGCAGCAGGGCTCCGTTGAGGCCCGGCTGAACCGTCGGCCCAGTGCCCCAAGAGGCGCGGCCGCGGCCATGGAGTGGACAGGAGCCTGCATGGACGACCGACAGTTTTCCCTACCCAACAAGTACCTGTTGCCGCTGCTGGTGGCCCTCGCCCTGATGCTCGTCCTCGGCGGCCTGGTGCTCTGGCAGTGGCTGGCTCTGGAAGCGCGCAACAGCAGCGAACACGAGCTGCGCTTCAAGATCGAGGCCGAGGAGATCGCCCAACGCGTCAACGCCCGCATGCACGCCTATGAAATGGTCCTGCGCGGCATGTCCGGCCTGATGGTCGGCAGCACCCTCGTTTCCGCCGAGGAGTGGGCGCGGGCCAGCGACCAGCTGCAGCTGCAGGATCGCTATCCGGGCATTCAGGCCCTGGCCTGGGCGCCCTACCTGAAGAAGGACGAACTCAACGAGTTCGTCGGCGAGATCTGGGACCAGGGCCGCCGCGACTTCCGCGTCTCCCCCCAGGGCCCGCGGGACGAATACATCCTGGTGCAGTACAGCAGCCCCCTGGACTGGCGCAACCGCCGCACCCTGGGCTTCGACATGCTCACCGAAGAGGTGCGCAGGCAGGCCCTGGATATGGCGCGGGATACGGGCGAGGCCAGCCTCACCGGGCCGATCAGGCTGCGGCAGGAAACCGAACAGGAAGTCCAGAGTGGCCTGCTGCTTTATATGCCGGTGTACCGCCCGGAGGCGCCCGTCACCACGACCGAGGAGCGCCGTGCTGCCCTGCTCGGCATGGTTTGCGGCGCCTTCCGTGTGCACGACCTGATGGACGGCATCCTCGGCACGCAGAACACGCTCTACAGCATCGACCTCAAGGACCTCGGCAACCCCGGCGCCCCCCTGCTGGAGCCGACCGGCAGCACCCGCCAGCCACGTTTCCACCAGGTCGAGGAGATCAAGCTGTTCGGCCGCACCTGGGCCCTGGGCGTGGGCAGCACGGCGGAGTATGAAGCGATGCTGGGCAGCAGCCGGATCGCCTTCAGTCTCTGGACCGGCCTGGCTGCCGCGCTGCTGCTCTCGCTGCTGGTGGGCGGTTATCTCTATCACCGCGAGCGGCAATTGCAGCTCAGCCAGTTCGCCACCGCCGAACTCGCCGAGCGGGAAGAACGCTTCCGTCTGCTCTTGCAGCACCTGCCGGTGGCAACCCTGATCTGCGACGCCCAGGGGCGGATCGAAATGGCCAATGCCAGCGCGGGCGATCTGCTGGCCTGCGACGCCAATCACCTCCCGGGGCAGCGTCTGCAGCGTTTCGTGCCTAAAGTCGCCGGCCTCCATCCGGGCGAAGGTGACCAGGCCCCCACTCAGCTGACGGAGGTCGAGGCATTGCAGGAGGGCGGCGAGCGCATCCCGGTGGCGCTGACCCTGAGCAGCCTGAGGCATGGCGTGGGCCGGCGCTTCCTGATCAACCTGGTGGACCTGCAGGCGCGCAAGAGCGCAGAGGAGCGGTTCCGCCTGGTGGTCGAGGCTTCGCCCAACGCCGTCGTCCTGGTGGACACCAGTGGGCGGATCGCCATGGTCAACCGCCAGACCGAACTCCTGTTCGGCTACGGCCGCGAGGAATTGCTCGAGTCTCCGGTGGAACTGCTCCTGCCCGACGCCCTGCGCGACGCTCATGTGGCGCTGCGCGAAGCTTTCCAGCGCAAGCCCGAGCAGCGGCGCATGGGCAGCAACCGCGAGCTTTTTGGCCAGCACCGCGACGGCCGCATGATTCCGCTGGAGGTGGGGCTGTCGCCGATCCGCGCCGGTCGCGAAATGCTGGTGCAGGCGGTGATCATCGACATCAGCGAGCGCAAGGCGGCCGAGCAGCGCCTGCGTGACCAGGCCGAGCAGTTGATGTTGGCCAACCGCTACAAATCCGAGTTCCTCGCCAACATGTCCCATGAGCTGCGCACGCCGCTGAACAGCATCCTCATCCTCAGCGACCAGCTGCGGCAGAACATGGTCGGCAACCTCACCGAGAAGCAGACCCGCCACGCCGATATCATCCACCGCGCCGGCAGCGACCTCTTGCAGCTGATCAACGATGTGCTCGACCTGGCCAAGGTCGAGGCCGGGCGCATGCAGCTCAAGCTGGAACCGCTGAATGTCCAGGACATGCTCGCCGAGCTGGACGGCAGCCTGCGACCCATGGCCGAGATCAAGGGCCTGCGCCTGATCACTCAGGTCCAGGCCGGCGTGCCCCGGGTTATCCACAGTGACCGGGTGCGCCTGCACCAGATACTGCGCAACCTGCTGTCCAACGCACTGAAGTTCACCGAGCAGGGCGAGGTGGAGATCTCGGTCGAACTGGACCCGACGGCAGCCACCGATGAGCGCGAGGCGCTGCGCTTCGCCGTCCGCGATACCGGCATCGGCATCCCCGAAGACCAGCACGAGCGCATTTTCCAGGCCTTCCAGCAGATAGACGGCTCCACCAGCCGGCGCTTCGGTGGCACCGGACTGGGGCTGGCCATCACCCGCCAACTGGTACTCGCCCTGGATGGTGACATCAGCCTGGAGAGCGTGCCTGGGCGTGGTTCGCGCTTCATAGTCCGGTTGCCGGTGGCGGTGGCCGCCACCCAGCCGAAGGACGAAGAGGAACCGGCACAACCGCTGCGCAGCGGCCAGGGGCCTGCGGTGCTGATAGTCGAGGACGACGTCAACTTCGCCTCGGTGATAGCGGAGGAGGCCCAGGCCCATGGCTTTTCCAGCGTCCACTGCCGCAGTGGCAAGCAGGCGATCGGCCTGCTTCAGCACGAGCGTTTCGCCGCGGTCATCCTCGACATCCTGCTGCCCGATGCCAGCGGCTGGCAGATCTACCGCCGCCTGCGCAGCCAGGCGAACCACCGCGCCACCCCGGTAAACATCATTTCTTGCGTGCCGCAGCCCCAGGACTGGAACGAGAGCGACACCCGCTACCTGGTCAAGCCGATCGCCCGCGAGGACCTGGAGCAGGTGTTCCAGGACCTGGAAGGCGGCAGCCTGCAAGTGGAGCGCAGCCTGCTGCTGGTGGAGGACGTCGACGTGGAGCGCGAGCATTATCGCGAGCATCTGGAGCAGCTCGGCTTCAAGGTGGTGGCCAGCGCCAGCGGCGAGGGCGCCCGCAAGGCTTACGCTGAGAAGGATTTCTCCGCACTGGTGATCGACCTCGATCTCCCCGACCAGGACGGTTTCGAGCTGCTCGACAACCTCGACCGCGAACGCTCCCTGGATGGTTCGCGGGTGGTGATCAACACCGGCGTCGACGTCAATCAGCAGAACCTGCAGCGCCTGCGCCGCTACTCGGCGGTGGTGGTGCGCAAGGAGGGCGAGGACCTGGGCAACCTCAGCTCGGCGGTCCAGGGATTCCTCGCCAGCGTGCGCCAGCCGCAGACCCTGCCGGACAACGCCAGGGTGATGGACCCGCTGGAAGGCAGCCGAGTGCTGCTGGTGGACGACGATGTGCGCAATATCTACGCCCTCAGCGCCCTGCTCGACGAGGTGGGCCTGAAGGTCACTGCCGCCGGCGACGGCCTGGAAGCCATAGCCTGCTTCCAGCGCGAGCCATTCGACCTGATCCTGATGGACATAGCGATGCCCAATATGGACGGCTACACCGCCACCCGCGTACTCAAGCAGGAACACGGCTGCGGCATCCCGGTGATCGCCCTGACCGCCCACGCCATGAAAGGTGACCGCGAAAAATGCATCACCGCCGGCGCCGACGACTACCTGGCCAAGCCGGTGAGTCGCCAGGAGCTGCTGGACATGCTCTACCGCTGGCTGGAAAAACCTGGAGGTCGCCATGGCGCGCCTGCAGCCTAAGGAGGCCCCTGCGGCCAACATCCTGCTGGTGGTGGACGACCGCCAGGAAAACCTTGCCGCGATGGAGGCGTTGCTGGACGACGGCGAATGGCAGGTACGCACCGTGGATTCCGGTGAGGCCGCGCTGAAATGCCTGCTGGAGGAAGAAGTCGGTCTGGTCCTGCTGGACGTGCAGATGCCGCGCATGGACGGCTTCGAAGTCGCCCGACTGATGCGCAGCAGCCCGCTGACCCGCTACACGCCGATCATCTTCATCTCCGCCATCGCCCACACCCAGGACGCCGTGCTGCAGGGCTACTCCTCCGGCGCAGTGGACTTCATCCTCAAGCCCTTCGATCCCCAGGTGCTGCGGCACAAGATCCAGGCGCTGCTGGCCCACGAACGCAATCGCCGCGACCTTCTGCTGCTCAGCCAGCAGCTGGACAGCGCCCGCGCCTTCAATGCGTCGGTTCTTGAGAACGCTGCTGAAGGAATACTGGTCGTCGGCGAGGACGGCATCATCAGCTTCGCCAATCCGGCCATGGCGCAGATGCTCCAAGGCACGGTGGAAGACCTGGAAGGCCAGCCGTTGCTGAAGCTGATAGGCCACCCGGAGATGGAAGGTGACTGGCGCGATTCGGATTTCTTCCGCCACTGGAAGCGCAACGAGACCTACCGCCTGCACGATGCCAGCCTCAAGACCCTGGTCGGCGAATGCCTGCCGGTGGCGCTCTCGTCCTCGCCGCTGCCGCGCCTGCAGCGCTCGATGGTGGTGATCGCCCTGGACATGTCGGTGGTGCGCCAGCTGCATGCCCAGCTGGAGTCCCAGGCCATTACCGACGCCTTGACCGGACTGCTCAACCGCCGCGGTTTCCACAAGGCGCTGGAGTCTTCCCTGGCGCGCGTCGAGCGCAACGGCAAGCGCATGGCGGTGCTCTACCTGGACCTGGACGGTTTCAAGCTGATCAACGACTCCCTCGGCCACGATGCCGGCGACCGCATCCTGCGGCGGGTGGCCGAGCAATTGAAGAGCTGCCTGCGCCCGTACGACATCCTCGCGCGCATGGGCGGCGACGAGTTCACCGCGTTGCTCGATACCCTGGACCACCCCGAGGACGCCGCGCGAGTGGCGGAGAAGCTGATCGAACTGATCTCGGTGCGCCACCGCATCGAAGGCATAGACGTCACCCTCGGCGCCAGCGTCGGTATCGCCTGCTTCCCGGAATGCGGGCAGAGCGTCGACGGCCTGTTGCGCGCCGCGGATATCGCCATGTACGAGGCCAAGCGCGCCGGCCGCCAGCAGTACCGCTTCTACTCGCCGGAGATGAACGGGCGGGCCCGCTCCCGGCTGATGCTGGAGGAAAGCCTGCGCAACGCCATCGAGCAGAAGGACTTCCACCTGGTCTACCAGCCGCAGATCCACATCGAGACCGGTCGCCTTCGCGGTTTCGAGGCCCTCCTGCGCTGGGAACACCGGGTCGCCGGCACGGTGGCGCCCAATGTGTTCATCCCGCTGCTGGAGGAAACCCGGCTGATCAACCGACTGGGCGGCTGGGTCCTGCGCGAGGGGGCGAACCAGTGCAGCGCCTGGGGACCGGGCTTCGGCGATGGCCTGATCGTCAGCCTCAACGTCAGCCCGGTGCAGTTCGGCATGCCGCAGCTGGTGGACGACCTGCGGCGCGTGCTGGGCGAGTTCAGCCTGCGACCCGCGCAGCTGGAGGTGGAGGTCACGGAAAGCGCGCTGATGCAGGACCTCGAGCTGACCCGCGAACAGTTGCGGCAGTTACGCGCCCTGGGGGTGCGGATCGCCATCGACGATTTCGGCACCGGTTACTCGTCCCTGGCCTACCTGCGACATTTCGAGCTGGACACCCTGAAGATCGACCGCCTGTTCATCTCCAACATGCTGGAGTCGCGGCGCGACGCCGCGGTGGTCAGCACCATCATCGACCTCAGCCGTCACCTTGGCCTGGAAGTCATCGCCGAAGGGGTGGAGACCATGGCCCAGCGCGACTGGCTGCGGGAACATGGCTGCACCTTCATGCAGGGTTTCCTGGTGGCACCGGGCCTGCCGGTGGCCAAGGCCGAGGCGCTGCCGCGGGTGGTGGACTGGAATGCCTTGCGGGAGGCTGCTGCCGATACCCTCTCCACCAGCCCCGCTCCCTGAAGAGGAAGCGGCACGCCCGGATACGGGGCTGCCGCCTGTGGGGGCGATTTCAATGGCTCTGCTCCCTCTTGTGGGAGCCAGCTTGCTGGCGAAGAGGGGGTATTTCGCGAGCAAGCTCGCTCCTACGGGGCTCCAGGCTCGTCGATTGATACCTGGCCAACGCAGACACCGCCATTTCAATTACCAGGCAGACGCACTTCAGCACCACGCATACCCCAGCCACCAGGCCTACACTTCACCTGTCGGGGCATTCAGGATCGCGCCCCCGGCATACCGCGATAAGGAGGCTCCATGTACTGCTTCGTTGTGGCGTACCCCAATGCACCGGGCGCCAAGTTCGATTTCACCTACTACTGCGAGGAACACATCCCACTCCTGACTCGCCTGATCGGCGAAAACCTGGTGAAGGTCGAAGTGCGCAAGGGTCTGGCCTCAGTCGATGGCGCCGTAGCGCCGTTCATCTGCATGGCCAACATCTGGGTACTGTCTGTGGAGGAACTGCGCAGCACGCTGGACCTGAACGGCGACGAGATAAGCGCCGATATCCCCAACTACACCAACCTGGCGCCCCTGCTCCAGGTGGACGAGGTGTTACAGACGGCATAGAGAACCCAATGAAAAGCCCGCCGATTGGCGGGCTTTTTCGTTTCCTGGCGATTCAGGCCGGCGGGAACCGCTGGTGCAGGTGCTCCAGGCTGGCGTCCTTGGCTTCCCACAGGCGGTTCACCCACTGCTGAAAGGCCAGCCGGTACTGTTCGTCCTGGTCGTAGCTCTTGCCGATGAATTCCTGGGGAATTTCCAGCGTTTCGATACGCACCACCACCTGGCGCAGCTTGCCGGTCAACAGGGTCCAGAAGTTCGGGCTGCCGTCCGGGTAGTGGATGGTGACGTTGATCAGGGCATGCAGTTGCTCGCCCATGGCGTCCAGTACAAAGGCGATGCCGCCAGCCTTGGCCTTGAGCAAGTACTTGAAGGGCGAGCCCTGCTGGTCGTGCTTGGCGCGGGTGAAGCGGGTGCCTTCGAGGAAGTTGAAGACGCCCACCGGGTTTTCGCGGAATTTGGCACAGGTGCGGCGCGTGGTTTCCAGGTCCTTGCCCTGCTTCTCCGGGTGCTTGGCCAGGTAGGCCTTGGAGTAGCGCTTCATGAAGGGGAAATCCAGCGCCCACCAGCACAGGCCGATCACCGGAACCCAGATCAGCTCCTGCTTGAGGAAGAAGCGCAGCAGGCGGATACGGCGATTGAACAGGTGCTGCAGCACCAGGATGTCGACCCAGCTCTGGTGGTTGCTGGTGACCAGGTAGCTGCGCTGGTAATCCAGCCCGGCCAGGCCGTCCACGTCCCAGTGGGTGTCGCGCACCAGGCGCATCCATAGTTTGTTGCAGCTGATCCAGGCCTCGGCGATGAAGCTGGCGGCCCAGTTCAGTGCGCGCCTGGTGGCGCGGAAGGGCAGCAGCAACTTCAAGAGGGTGACGGCGAACAGCGGAATGCAGCACAACAGGGTGTTGAGGGTCAGCAGCAGCGCCGCCAGCACGCCCCGCAGGGGGGAGGGGATAAAACTCAGCATGAAGGGATGCAGCCTCACCGTGGGGTGGTCATGGCCACCTCGTTATGGTCGGGCCCGCAGCATTCCGTGGCTGCGGGCAGAATGGTGGCCAAGGTTAACGGTTGTTCACTGGACTGCAAGCGCGAAGGGTGACCGGGTGGTCGAGGCGGCTCCGGGAGCAGGGACTGGGGCTCTGTTGTGAGGGCGAATTCATTCGCTAAGCAGGCCGCAGGCCTGCCCTTGGGATTCACAGGGGCTGCTGCGCAGCCCTTAGTGGATTCGTAGGTTGGGCCGGGCGGCGTTCCGCTGAGCGCAGCGAAGCCCAACGATGTCCGGCTCAACTCCGCTGTTGGGCTTCGCGTAGCTCAGCCGCAACCTACGGGGGCGGTGCCAGGCCTGGTTTCCCTCACCCCTCGTTGCCGCACGCCGCCTGGATCGCCGTCAGGGCTATGGTGTGGATGATGTCGTCCACCAGCACGTTGCGCGGCAGGTCATTCACCGGCTTGCGCAACCCCTGCAGCATCAGCCCGCCGCTGGCCACGTAGTTGCCCTGTTGCGCTTCCTTGTAGGCCGCGTCGCCGCTGGCGAGGTCGGGGAATACGAACACCGTGGTGCGGCCATCGCGGGTGGCGGTGGAATAGGGCAGTGGACCGTCGATGGGCAGGTCGGGGCGGGCCGTGCGGGCCTGCTTGATGGCCTCGCGGACCTTGGCCTCTTCCGCCGCGTCGCCGGAATCGCTGATCAGCGCCACCCGCGGGATGATGCCCAGGGCTTCGGCCGAGTCGGCGCTCTGCAGGGCGATTTCCGCCAGGTCGCCGGCATCCGGCTCGGGGTTCACCGCGCAGTCGCCATAGACCACCACCTGCTCCGGCAACAGCATCAGGTAGACCGACGACGCCAGGCGGTAGCCGGGGGCCGACTTGATCAGCTGCAGGGCCGGCCGGATGGTGTTGGCGGTGGGGTGGATGGCGCCCGAGACCAGGCCGTCCACCTCGTCCAGGGCCAGCATCATGGTGCCCAGCACCACGTTGTCCTCCAGCTGGGCGGTGGCCATGGGCGCGTTCAGGCTCTTGTTCTGGCGCAGCTCCACCATGGGCTGCACATAGCGCTCGCGGACCAGGTCCGGGTCGAGGATTTCCAGACCCTCCGGCAAGGTGATGCCCTGGGCGCTGGCCACGGCGCGCACGTCCTCCGGCTTGGCCAGCAGCACGCAGTGGGCGATGCCGCGGACCTGGCAAGCCGCGGCCGCCTGGACGGTGCGCGGCTCGCTGCCTTCGGGCAGGACGATGCGCTTGCCGGCCAACTGGGCCTGCTGGATCAGGCGGTGACGGAATGCCGGCGGCGACAGGCGCTGCGCGCTCGGCGCGCCGCAGCGTGCGCGCAGCCAGTCGAGGTCGAGGTTGCGGGCGACGAACTCGGTGACTTTCTCTGCGCGCTCGCGGTCGTCCACCGGGATTTCCCGGTTCATCTTGTTCAGGTTGGTGGCGGTGTCGTAGGTGCCGGTGGCCACGCCCAGCACCGGCAGGCCACCCTGCAGGGCGCCGCGGCAGAGTTCCAGGGTGCGCGGGTCGGGCTGGATGTCGCTGGAGAGCAGCAGGCCGGCCAGGGGCACGCCGTTCATGGAGGCCAGGCTGGCGGCGAGGATGATGTCGTCGCGATCCCCGGGAGTCACTACCAGCACGCCGGGCTTGAGCTGCTGCACCGTGTTGGGCACGGTGCGCGCGCATACCACGATCTTCTGCACCCGGCGCTGATCGTAGTCGCCGGCGTTGATCACCTGCGCGCCCAGCAGGTCAGCGACGTCGCGGGTACGCGGGGCGTTCAGCTCATCCAGCCAGGGCACGCTGCCGAGCAGGCGGAAGTCGTTGCCGCGCAGCAGTGGCGACTGTTCCTTGAGGCGTTTGGTGAAGTTCTCCTCGCGCACCTTGTTGAGGATCACGCCAAGCACCTTGGGGTCGCGCGGGCCGCCGAACTGTTGGGCCTGGATCTCGAGGCGGTCGGACAGCTCGGACAGGCTCTCGTCTTCCGGCGCCGACACCAGGATGACATCGGCATCCAGGCTCTTGGCGAGGTGGAAGTTGATTCGCGCGGCGTAGCTGGCGTGGCGGGTCGGCACCATGCCCTCGACTATCACCACGTCCTTGCCCTGGGCGGCCTGCTGGTAGAGGCCGGTTATCTCATCCAGCAGCTCGTCGAGCTGGCCGTCGGCGAGCATCCGCTCCACCTGGGACTGGCCCAGTGGCATGGGCGGCTTGAGGCCGTGGGTGCGGGCCACCAGTTCGGTGGAACGCTCCGGGCCGAGGTCGCCGGGGTGTGGCTGGGCCACGGGCTTGAGGAAGCCGACCTGCAGGCCGGCCAGCTCGAGGGCACGCACCAGGCCGAGGCTGGTGGAGGTGAGGCCGACGCCGAAGCCGGTCGGGGCGATGAAAAAGCAGTGCATGGGGCTCCTTGGCGAAAGCGGTTCAGGCCAGCAGGGCCAGGGTGTCGAAGGCGATCTGGCGTTCTTCGTTGGTCGGCACTACCAGCACGCGCGGATGGCCGCGCTTGTGGATCGGGCCGGCGACGCCGCGCACGCAGCGGGCATTCGCTTCGCGGTCGATGACCAGGTTGAGCAGCTTCAGGTGGTCCACCGTCTTGCTGCGCACGAGGGGCGAATTCTCGCCGATCTCGCCGGTGAAAATCAGCCCGTCCAGCTGCGGCAGGGCGCAGCCCACGGCGGCCAGGGTCTTGGCCAGGCGGTAGCAGTAGACCTCGACGGCCAGGGTGGCGCCGGCATGGCCCTGGTCGCGGGCCTTCTCCAGGCTGCGCATGTCGCTGGCCAGCTCCGAGAGGCCGAGCAGGCCGCTTTCCTGGCGCAGCACCTGGTCGATCTTCTCCAGGCTCCAGCCCAGGCTGCGGTGCAACTGGGTGTAGAGGTGCGGATCGATGTCGCCGCTGCGGGTGGCCATCACCAGGTTCATGCTGGCGTCGCGGCTCTGGCCATTGACGATGGCGCAGGCGGAACCATGGGCCCCCAGGTGGGCGGAGAGCCAGCAGCTGTCGCCGATGGACAGCCCGGCCAGTTCGGCGGCGCGATGGCTGACGTAGCGGTGGCTGCTGCCGTGGAAGGCATAGCGGCGCAGGCCGTGGTCGCGGTAGACCGCATCCGGCAGGGCCAGGCGGTAGACGTGCTCGGGCATGGTCTGGTGGAAGGCGGTGTCGAACACCGCCACATGGGGCAGGTTCGGCAGGAGGTGCATTGCCGCCTCGATGCCCACGAGGCTGGCCGGCATCTGTTGCGGCGCCAGCGGGGCGAGGGCCTGCAGGCGCCGGATCACCAGCGGTTCCAGGCGGCAGGCCGAGCTGAAGAATTCGCCACCGTGCAGCACATGGTGGCCGACGCCGTGCAGCTTGCCGCCGGCGGCGCCCTGGACCAGGGGCATGAGCTGGGACAGGGCGGCGCGATGGTCGGCATTGGGGATCATCAGGCTGTCCTTGTCGCCGCCGCGCTGCCAGCGCAGTTCGGCATCGCGGCTGCCCAGGCCCTCGGCCATGCCGTGCAGGGTGAACTGGCTGTGGGCTTCGTTGACCAGGGCGAAGCGCAGAGAGGTCTTGCGGGCGTGGATCACCAGGATATTGCGTGCGGGCATCAGGTTTTCTCGATGGAGTCGGGTGCCAGGCCCTGGGCGCACCAGCCGCAGGGGAAGAAGCGGCCCAGCTGGTCTGCGCGCTGAGCAGGGTCGAGTACCCAGGCGCGCGACTGCCAGGGCGGCTGGTGCCGCAGGTGTTGAGTATGGCCGCAGGAGAGCAGGGCTACCCAGTGACCGTCCTCGTCCTGTCTATAGCCGACCAGCCGGGGCCGCCCGTCAGCGATCGGGTCGCAATCGTCCAAATGGGCGGTTAAACTTGCGCTTTCATCATTCATTTGCAGAAGGTCTCGCACCATGCTGATCGCCGCCAACAAGGCTGTGTCCATCGACTATACCCTTACCAACGACGCCGGTGAGGTGATCGACAGCTCCGCTGGCGGCGCGCCGCTGGTGTACCTGCACGGCGCCGGCAACATCATCATCGGCCTGGAGCGGGCCCTGGAAGGCAAGCAGGCCGGTGACGAGCTGAGCGTCGCCGTCGAGCCTGAAGACGGTTACGGCGAGTACAGCGCCGAGCTGGTCGCCACCCTTGATCGCGCCATGTTCGAAGGCGTGGATCAACTGGAAGTCGGCATGCAGTTCCACGCCTCCGGCCCGGACGGCAGCATGCAGATCGTCACCATCCGCGACATCGACGGCGACGACGTGACCGTCGACGGCAACCACCCGCTGGCTGGCCAGCGCCTGAACTTCCAGGTCAAGGTGGTCAACGTGCGTGATGCCAACGCCGAAGAGATCGCGCACGGCCACGTTCACGGCGAAGGCGGTCACCACCACTGACCGTTCGCCGGCGACTGCCGACCCGGCAAATGGCCATGCGGCTGCTAAGCTGAAAAAACCGAAAAGGCGCCCCGGGGCGCCTTTTTTGTCCGCTGTGAAATCCCTGTGATTTTCGAGGAGTCAGTCATGAGTGCCTTTCACGACCTCAATCTGCGTGCGCTCGACGGTCAGGACTTGCCGTTGGCGCCGCTCAAGGGCCAGGTGGTGCTGGTGGTGAATGTCGCCTCCAAGTGCGGCCTGACCCCGCAGTACGCCGGGCTGGAAAAGCTCTACCAGCAATACCGCGACAAGGGCTTTACCGTGCTGGGTCTGCCGTGCAACCAGTTCGCCGCCCAGGAGCCGGGCAGCGAGGAGGAAATCCGCGAGTTCTGCAGCCTCAACTACGGGGTGACCTTCCCCCTGGGCAGCAAGCTCGAGGTCAACGGCTCGGCCCGCCATCCGCTGTACCGTCTGCTGGCGGGCGAGGGCGCCGAGTTTCCCGGCGACATTACCTGGAACTTCGAGAAGTTCCTGGTGGGCAAGGACGGCCGCGTGCTGGCGCGCTTCTCGCCGCGTACCGCACCGGAAGACCCCGCGCTGATCCAGGCAGTCGAGAAGGCGCTCGCCTGACCTGCCTTCGCACTCACGCCTTTCCCCTGTAGGAGCCAGCTTGCTGGCGAATGCCTGGTTTCGGGTCGTTCGCCAGCAAGCTGGCTCCTACGTTTTTCCGCGTCGCAATCTCCCTTGGCTTGTGAAGCCCGATCAGCCTCATCAATAGTGCTGGGCAGGGCGAGACGACCGGTCATATGCTCGCCGCCATGACCAGTATCCGACTCGACAAACGCGACCTCATTCTCGCCAAGGGCTCCCAGGTGATGACCCGCCGTGGCTACCACGGTACCGGCGTGCAGGAGATCGTCCAGGCCGCGGGTATTCCCAAGGGCTCCTTCTATCACTACTTCGCCAGCAAGGAAGACTTCGCCCTGCAGGCCCTGGAGTACCTCTACCTGCCGCGCCTGGAGCGTTATGCACAGGCCCTGGCCAATCCGGCGCTGAGCCCGTGTCAGCGTATCCTCGGCTACTACCGCGACCTGCTGGCGCGCTTCGCCAGCCGCGAGAAACCGGAATACCACTGCTTCATCGGCAGCCTCAGCTTCGAGATGGCCGAGCTGTCGCCCGCCATCGGCGAGCAGGTGGAGAGCATCCTGCAAGGCTCGGTGGATATCCTCCAGGCCTGCCTGGAAGAGGCCGTGGCCGCCGGCGAACTGTCCGCCGATGAAGACTGCGCCAACCTCGCCGCCTTCATCGCCAATGCCTGGCAGGGCGTGCTCACGCGCCTGAAGGTGGGCGGCGGCACCGCCCCCATGAACGCTTTCGTCGACCGCCTGGAGCTGCTGCTCCGGGCCTGATCTTTCAAAGCCTTGAAACCGAGACGACCGGTCATATGGCCGGCCACAGGAGACCCCATGACCGCTCTGGTAAACGCCCTCTTCGAACCCTTCCGCCTCGGCGGACTGGAACTGCCCACCCGCGTGGTGATGGCGCCGATGACCCGCTCCTTCTCCCCCGGTGGCGTGCCCAACGCCAAGGTGGTGGAGTACTACCGCCGCCGTGCAGCTGCCGGTGTCGGCCTGATCATCACCGAGGGCACCACGGTCGGCCACAAGGCCTCCAACGGTTATCCCCATGTGCCGCGCTTCTACGGCGAGGACGCCCTGGCCGGCTGGAAAGAAGTGGTGGACGCCGTGCATGCCGAAGGCGGGCGCATCGTGCCGCAGCTCTGGCATGTGGGCAGCGTGCGTCGCCTGGGCACCGAGCCGGACGCCAGCGTCCCCGGCTACGGCCCCAGCGAGAAGGTGAAGGACGGCCAGGTGGTGGTCCACGGCATGACTCGGGAAGACATCCAGGACGTCATCGCCGCCTTCGCCCAGGCCGCCCGCGACGCCAAGGCCATCGGCATGGACGGCGTGGAAATCCACGGCGCCCACGGCTACCTGATCGACCAGTTCTTCTGGGAAGGCAGCAACCAGCGCACCGACGAGTACGGCGGCAGCCTGGCCAACCGTTCGCGCTTCGCCATCGAGTTGGTCCAGGCCGTACGTGCCGCTGTCGGGCCGGACTTCCCGATCATCTTCCGCTTCTCCCAGTGGAAGCAGCAGGACTACACCGCGCGCCTGGTGCAGACCGCCGAAGCACTGGGCGAATTCCTCAAGCCCCTGGCCGACGCCGGTGTGGATATCTTCCACTGCTCCACCCGCCGCTTCTGGGAGCCGGAGTTCGAGGGTTCCGACCTCAACCTCGCCGGCTGGACCCGCCAGCTCACCGGCAAGCCGACCATCACCGTCGGCAGCGTCGGCCTGGACGGCGAGTTCCTGCAGTTCATGGTCAAGACCGACAAGGTGGCCCAGCCGGCCAACATCGAAGGCCTGCTGGAGCGCCTGAACAAGGAAGAGTTCGACCTGGTGGCCGTGGGCCGTGCCCTGCTGGTGGATCCGGATTGGGCGGTGAAAGTGCGCGAAGGGCGGATGCAGGACATCCTGCCGTTCAGCCGGGATGCCCTGGGCAGCCTGGTGTAAGACGTGAAGGAAGCCCCGCTCAGGCGGGGCTTCTGCTTTCTGGAGGTACCAGGTTGCTTTTCCTGTGAAGCCATTGACCACCATCCGCCGAACCCTCAATCAGTTGGGCTGACACCACTCCATCTACCGGTCACTGTGCGCGCACCACAACAAGCGCCGGCACACCGGCCGAAGGAGTACCCCATGCGCATTGGCCTGGTAGTGGACGCCAGCTGTGACCTGCCCCAGGACTTTCTCCTCAAGCACCGCATCCCGGTGCTGCCCATCCGCATCCGGCTCGGCGAGCAGTCACTGGTCGACCGCCGGGTGCCGCAGGCCACCCAGGCTTTCTACAGCGAGCTGTTGCCCAAGGTCGGGCCGGGGGACGGCAGCGAGCCCCTGCAGGTCGCGGAAATACAGGAATGGTTCCTCGAGGAGTTGGTGACCCGCTACGACCAGGTCATTTGCCTGACCATCTCCGCCCAGCGCAGCGCGATCTTCGAGCACGCCACCCAGGCCTCCTTCGGCCTGCTCCAGCGTTACCGTGAGCGGCGTGCGGCGGCCGGGGTGGCTGGGCATTTCGCCATGCGGGTGGTCGATGGGCGTAGCCTCTTCGCCGGCAGCGCCGTGCTGGCTGCCGAGGCGGTGCGGCTGATCGGCGATGGCGCCCATCCCAATGCGGTGCGCACGCGGCTGGAGCAGCTGGCCGGGCAGGTCTGCACCTTTCTCGTCGCCGATGACCTCGGCCACCTGCGCCGGCGCGGCTTCCGGAAAGGTGAGCGCGGTGGCCTGCTCGACCGCTTGCGCGGGGCCGCCCTGGGGCTGGGTTCGTTGCTCGACGTGAAGCCGGTGATCAGCGTGCAGCAGGGTGTGGACAAACCCGTGGCGCTGGCGCCCAGCTTCGACAACGCGGCGGAAAAACTGCTGGCCCATGCCAGGGTGCGGGTGCTGGCCGGCGAGTTGCTGGCGCCGCAGCTCTGTATCAGCTTTGCCGGAGAACTGTCCCTGGTGCGCGACCTGCCGGGCTTCGTCGAACTCGATGCGGCCTGCACGGAACGTGGCGTGACCCTGCACCTGGCCATGCTCAGTCCCACCGGGGCGATCAACCTCGGCCGCGGCGCTCTCAGCCTGGCATTCGCCGCACCAACTGCCACCTTCGCCTAGACGCGCGGCGGCAGGCCGCCGCTGATGGGATTATCGAGCTCGGGACGGCGGGCATGCAGGAGGTACTGCTCGAACTGCTGGACTATGGCCTCCCAGCCCTGGCGGCCGGCATGCATGCGCGCATTGAGGCGTACGCGGCGCAGGTTCTCCGGGTCCTCCAGCAGCCAGGCGGCAGCCTCGAGGAAGCTGGCCGGCTCGTCCGGCAGCGCCAGGGCGCCGTTATGGCCATGGCGGATGTGCTGTGCCGCGGCGGCCTGGTCGAAGGCCACTACCGCCAGGCCCGCGGCCAGGGCTTCCAGAACCACGTTGCCGAAGGTTTCCGAGAGGCTGGGGAAGAGAAAGAGGTCGCCCGACGCGTAATGCCGGGCCAGCTCCTCGCCTCGCTGCACGCCGCAGAAGAGAGCATCCGGCAGCGCGCGCTGGAGCGAGGTTCGTTGCGGGCCGTCGCCCACCACCACCAGCTTCAGGCTCAGCTGTGGATAACGTCGCTGCAGGTGATGGAAGGTGTCGCCGAGCAGGCCGAGGTTCTTTTCCACGGCCAGGCGGCCGACGTGAATCACCGCGATGTCCTGCTCGCCGAGGCCCCATTGCGCGCGCAGCTCCGGGCAGCGGCGGGCGGGGTTGAAGAGCTGGCCGTCGACGCCCCGGGAGAGCAGCTGCAGGCGCTCGAAGCCGCGTCTGGTCAGGTCTTGCAGCTGGCTGACGCTGGGCACCAGAGTCAGCCGAGTGGCGTTGTGGAACCAGCGCAAGTAGTTGGTCAGCAGGCGCGTCAGCAGGCCCGCGCCGTAGTGCCCGGTGTATTGCTGGAAGTTGGTGTGGAAGCCGCTCACCACCGGAATCCCCAGGCGCCGCGCGGCGCGCAGGGCGGAGAAGCCCAGCGGGCCCTCGGTGGCGATATAGAGCACATCCGGTTTGCGCTGACGCCAGCGACGCAGCAGCTTGTGCAGGCACGACTGGCCCCATTGCAGACCTGGATAGCCCGGCAGCGGCCAACCGCGGATCAGCAGCAGTTCATCGTCGCTCCTGCGGCCCTGGTCGCAGGCCTGACGCGGGCGCACCAGCTGCAGCCGGTGCCCGGCGCCGCGCAGGCCGTCGCAGAGGCGGCCGAGGGTGTTGGCCACGCCATTGACTTCGGGCAGGTAGGTTTCGCTGATCAGCGAGATGTACAGGGGCGCTATGGTCATGACGCCAGTGTCGACACGGGCCATGTAGCCCGTGTGACGGTGGGATGACGTCTGTGTGACCGGGCTCCGGAGCGTGACTCAGGCCCTGGGGGCGAGCTGGCGGTCACCGCCCTCGCGGACCCAGAACAGCGTGGCGCCGGCCACCGCGGCGGGCATCATCAGGACGTTGACGAAGGGAATCATCAACGCCAGGTAGGTGATGCCGCCGAAGCCCAGGCTCTGCCAGCGCTTCTCGCGCAGCCAGGCGAGCATCTCGTTCCAGCCCAGCTTGTGGTTGTCCGCCGGGTAGTCGATGTACTGCACCGCCATCATCCAGATGCCGAAAAGTATCCACAGGGGCGCGGCCACCAGGTTGACCACCGGGATGAAGGAGAGGATCAGCAGAGCCCCGGCGCGTGGCAGGAAGTAGGCCAGCTTGCGCAGCTCGCGGCCCACCGTGCGCGGGATCATGGCCATCAGCTCGGCCCAGCTGAAGGCCGGGAAGTCGTCCTGGCCACGTACCACCACTTCCACCTTCTCGGCGAGGAAGCCGTTGAAGGGGGCGGCGATGATATTGGCCAGCATGGTGAAGCTGAAGAACACCAGTACCACCACCAGCAGCACGAACAGCGGCCAGAGGATGTACTCGAGGAAGCTCAGCCAGTCGGGGAGGCTGGGCATGAAGGCGTCGACCCAGCCGCTGAATTCCTGCACCGCGAAGCCGATCAGGGCGCCGAACAGCAGCAGGTTGACGGTCAGCGGCAGCAGGACGAACAGGCGCAGTCCGGGGCTCAGGACCAGTTTCAGTCCTTCGCCGAGGTATTGCGGCCCGGTAAGAGCGGGTGCAGGCATGGTGGTCCCTCGAAATTGCAAACGCGCCGACCTTAACGGCTTTGCCGGCTTCGTGGAAAGCCTGGAAAAGGCTCGGAACAAATTTGATGGCGGTTGCGCCAATAGGTGCCGACTATGGCCGGGATTGAGAGCGGGTATTTCCGCTATCGAAGGCCCCCCAGTAACCTTGCGCTTATTCCTGGCCAGCTGGAAACGGCCAGACCCGGTTCAACGGGGCCACTGCATCCAAAGCCTTCCCCAAGTGCAGCAGTGGCCCCTTTTTATGCCCCAAGGGGCGGGAGTCAGTCATGTCCGAAGCACGCCATTCGCGGGTCATCATCCTCGGTTCCGGCCCCGCGGGTTACTCCGCGGCCGTCTACGCCGCCCGCGCCAACCTCAAGCCGCTGCTGATCACTGGCATGCAGGCTGGCGGCCAGCTGACCACCACCACCGAAGTCGACAACTGGCCGGGCGACCCCCATGGCCTGACGGGGCCGGCCCTGATGCAACGCATGCAGGAGCATGCCGAGCGCTTCGAGACCGAAATCGTCTTCGACCACATCAATGCCGTCGACCTGGCCGGCAAGCCCTTCACCCTGGTGGGTGACAGTGGCACCTACACCTGCGATGCGCTGATCATCGCCACCGGCGCCAGCGCCCGCTACCTGGGACTGCCGTCGGAGCAGGCCTTCATGGGCAAGGGTGTGTCCGCCTGCGCCACCTGCGACGGTTTCTTCTACCGCAACCGCGAAGTGGCGGTGGTGGGGGGCGGCAACACGGCCGTGGAAGAGGCGCTCTACCTGGCCAATATCGCCAGCAAGGTGGCCCTGGTGCATCGCCGTGAAACCTTCCGCGCCGAGAAGATCCTGCAGGACAAGCTGATGGCGCGGGTCGCCGAAGGCAAGATCGAGCTCAAGCTGAACTTCGAGGTGGACGAGGTGCTGGGCGACGACATGGGCGTCACCGGCGTGCGCCTGAAGCGTCAGGATGGCAGCAGCGAGGAGCTGAAGGTGGACGGCCTGTTCGTCGCCATCGGCCATACCCCGAACACCTCGCTATTCGAAGGCCAACTGCCCCTCAAGGACGGCTACCTGGTGGTCAGCGGCAGCCGTGATGGCAATGCCACCGCCACCAGCGTGCCGGGCGTGTTCGCCGCCGGCGACGTGGCCGACCATGTCTATCGCCAGGCCATCACCTCGGCCGGCGCCGGTTGCATGGCGGCCCTGGACGTCGAGCGTTACCTCGACGCGCAGTGAGCAGAGTCTGACGAAGAAGCCCCGCGGTCGCGGGGCTTTTTCTTTCCTGTAGGTTGGGCTGAGCTACGCGAAGCCCAACGCATCGCAGCCCGCACCGGGCACCGACGCCGGGCCTCAGACCCAGGTATTCAGCGACAGGGTCCGCGCGCTCATGCGCTGGTACAGGCCCTGGGCTTCCACCAGCAGGGATTGGCGGTCCACGGTCAGCTCGATCGGCTTGCGACCTTCCGCCTTGCAGCGATAGAGGGTGTGCTGCTGGTGCTGGCGCAGGCACTGATAGCGCAACTGGCGGGCGTCCACCCGCAGGCTCGGCAGATCGACGTAGGCGACCCGCAGTTGCTCGCTCTGGCCTATCTCCAGGGCGCAGCGTTGCAGTGCCGGCGTATGGGTGAAGGGGGTGGCCGAGAGCATCACCAGCTGGCAGTCGTCGAGGTCCCGGCGGTGCTGGCCGTCGAGGAACCAGCGTCCGCGGACATCGCGGTCCAGGCGCAGGCTCCGCTGGCCGTGGTTCTCGACCTTCAGCCAGAGGTGGCGGAAGCGCCAGCGCGGATCGCTGTCCAGCACATAGGTGGCGGCGATGCTCTGGCCGTTGCGATTCTGGATCAGGTGGCTGCTGGCGTGAATGCCCTGTTCGTCCATGGAGAGCCGCAGGCTCTCGACTCCGGGCGTGGTCAGCGGTTTCCACACGAGGGTTTGCTGCATCCGTGCGCTCCGGGGGCGGGGAAGGTATCGGGGGATGGTCTTGTGGAGGCAACGCGCAGCTCGGTGCCGCCCCATAGCTAGCAGCTGCGAAGAATACGTGTTTAGGTGGCAAAAGGCTGTCAGATATTGCTGACAGAAAACGGAAGCCAAAGCGCAAGGAAACCGCCCCGGCGGGGCGGTTTGGGCAGCATCAGGCCTTGCGTTGCAGCGGCTGGTGCTCGAAGCGCACGCCGGCGAGGCCGGTGCTCATCAGGGCGCGAATATTGCCGTGGTCATTGCCGTCCGGGGTGGCCAGCACGGCACGGTAGTGCTCGCCGAAGGCCAGCAGGGTCTCCTCCAGGCTGAATCCTTCCAGCAGGGCCAGGCCGAGGGTCTTGCAGGAGCCTTCGTTCTGCCCGGCGGCGTTCTCGACGTTGCCGTTGCTGAAGGCGCTCGGCTGGTAGTCGTAACCCCGATTGATGAAATCGAGGGTTTCGGCAAAGACGTGCTGGTCGCTGTGCAGGCGGGCGCGGAAGTCGTTCAGGTCGCTCATTCTTTGTTCGCTTTGTTGAAGGCCGCTTGTTGGCTGGCGCTGGCTTCTTTCTGGTATTTGGCCTTCCAGTCGGCGTAGGGCATGCCGTAGATCTCTTCGCGCGCCTGGTCGGGGGTGACGTCCAGGCCGAGGTCGTCGGCGGCGGCCTTGTACCACTTGGACAGGCAGTTGCGGCAGAAGCCGGCAAGGTTCATCAGGTCGATGTTCTGCACATCGGGGCGGCTACGCAGGTGTTGCACCAGACTGCGGAAAGCGGCGGCTTCGAGTTCGAGGCGTTCTTGCTCGGTCATGGCAGGATTCTCCTGGGGCTTGCGGGAGGGATTGGCCGGGATGATAAGGGCCCTTCCTGGCTCCGACAAATAACTCAGCGATGGCTGGCAAGGGTGATGGACACGGACTCGGCGAAGCGCAGCGCGTGGGGTTTGTCCACTTCCACTTCGGCGTAGCGCACGCTGGGGTTGGCCATGACCAGGTCGAGGATTTCCTGGGTCAGGCGCTCCAGCAGGGCGAAGCGGTTCTCTTCGACGTGCTGGATGATCGCCTTGGTGATGGTGCGGTAGTTCAGCGCGTGTTCGATGTCGTTGCCCTGCACCGCTTCCTCGGCCGGGTAGAGGATGATGAGGTTGATCAGCACATCCTGCTTGTTGAGGATCTCTTCCTCCTTGATGCCGATGAAGGTGCGCAGGCGCAGGTCCTTGACGCGTATACGCGCCATTCCGGGTTCCAGTCGCGGCATTGTCTATTGGCTCCGCTTGATCAGTTTCAGGAATTCGTGGCGGGTGCTCTGGGACTCCCTGAAGGCTCCGAGCATCACCGAGGTGCTCATCACCGAGTTCTGCTTCTCCACGCCGCGCATCATCATGCACATGTGCTGGGCCTCGATCACCACCGCCACACCGGCGGCGCCGGTCACCCGCTGCACCGCTTCGGCGATCTCGCGGGTGAGGTTCTCCTGGATCTGCAGCCGCCGCGCGAACATGTCGACGATGCGCGCGATCTTCGACAGCCCCAGCACCTTGCCGGTGGGAATGTACGCTACATGGGCCTTGCCTATGAAGGGCAACAGGTGGTGTTCGCAGAGGGAGTAGAGCTCGATGTCCTTGACCATCACCATTTCGTCATTGTCCGAGTCGAACAGGGCGCCATTGACGATCTCCTCCAGGCTCTGTGCGTAGCCGTGGCAGAGGTAGCGCATGGCCTTGGCGGCGCGCTTGGGCGTGTCGCGCAGACCCTCGCGGTCCGGGTCCTCGCCCAGGCCCAGGAGAATCGCCCGATAATTCCGGCTCAGCTCGTCGTTCATGGTGGCTGTCCTTGCGGCCGCTTCACTTGAGGTGGCGGCCGCCGTTCAGGGTGAGCGTCGTTCCGGTGACATAGGGGTTGTCCAGCAGGTAGCGCAGTCCCTGGTAGACCACCTGCGGGCCGGGCTCGATGCCCAGCGCCGACTTGGCCAGGGTCTTCTTGCGATAAGCCTCATCATCGCCCTCGTTGAACATCACCAGCGCCGGGGCGATGCAGTTGACCTTGATGCGCGGGGCGAAGCGCGCAGCAAACGACAGGGTCAGGTTGTCCAGCCCGGCCTTGCTGGCGCAGTAGGCGATGCGCTTCTCGCTGCCCTTGCGCGCCACGTCGTCGCTGAGGTGGACGATATCCGCCGGGCTGCTGCGGCGCAGCAGTTCCTCGCAGTGCAGGTTGATCAGGTAGGGCGCCAGCATGTGCACGCTGAACATGCGTTTGAAGGCCTCGGCTTCGTGTCCAGGGGTTTCGGTCAGCCAGTCCGAGGCGTTGTGGACTATCGCCCGCAGGCTGTCGGTGCAGCCCTTGAGTTCATCGATGAAGGCGAGGATACCGGCTTCGCTGGAGAAGTCCGCCTGCAGCGCCAGGGCGCCTCGTTCGCGCAGGTGCTGCACGCTGTCGCGTTCGTTGCGGTAGCTGATGATCACCGGCTGGCCATCGTCCAGCAGGCGTTCGGCGCAGTGCAGGCCGACGCGCTGGCTGGCGCCGGTGATCAGGATGGGGGCGGCGGGTCGGCTCATGTACGCCTCGATGTCTGAGGAGTGGGGCCGGCGAAAAAGGTGGTGCAGGCCGAATCTGCACCACGTTATACCAGGGGTGGGACATGTACAAATGCGCGGGACGCGCCTCGTACAGGGTGCCCTCAGTGCGGATGTGTCGCCGCTTCGCCGCGGTCGAGGGCAGGGCGGCCGCCTTGCAGCCAGGGAGCGAGCAGGCGAGTGGAGAGCGGGATGAACCAGTAGGTCATCAGCGGCGTCAGCGCCAGGGTGCTGAGGAAGATCCGCAGCGCGAGCGGCAGGTCGCCCAGCCAGCCACCGAACAGCAGGTTGAAGGCCAGCGACACCGGGAAGAAGGCCAGCCAGATGGCCACGCTCTGCTTCCAGCGCGGCGGCCGCAGCTCCGCCTTGCCGAACCAGGCGTCCAGGCCCAGGGCGCGCTGCACAAAGGGCTGTTCGAACAGCCCGCGGCCACGTTCGAGCCAGGCACGGCGCGAGGCGGAGTGCTCCCAGGCGGCCATGGTCGGCTCGTCGGCGAAGCGGAAGATCATCTGGAATTCGTCGTCATCCGGCGGTGGCGCCAGCACGCCGGAGCCGAGATAGCCGGGGAAGTCGGCGGCCAGTTGCTCGCCTTCGCGCAGCCAGGCCATGAAGTCGTGGTAGCGCTCCCGCGCCACGCGGCGGGCCACCATCAGGGTGACTGGATCGGCAGACATCGTGTATCTCCTGGCAACCGGGCGACCACCCGGGTAGGGCGGTGCGCATCACGCAGCGCCGGGGTGATGGGCTGCGGTGAAAAAAGAGGCAAGGATTATTCCGTTTTTTCCGCAAAGCGCCAGCGGTAAGGATGACCGCCGGGTCGCACCGCGCCTGCAGGCCAATTGGATTCCCCGGAATCGGGTTTAAACTGCCTGAATATTTCCCCTGACGATTTCCCACCATGACCGAACCCGGTGCATCCCTCGCTTCCGGCGCCCTGAAAAGGGAAGAGCTCTTCCCCATCCGCGAAGTCTCGCGCCTGACCGGCGTCAATCCGGTCACCCTGCGGGCCTGGGAGCGGCGTTACGGTCTGATCCAGCCGACCCGCACCGACAGCGGCCACCGGCTCTATTCCCTCGCCGATGTCGAGTCGGTGCGCAGCATCCTGGCCTGGATCGAGCGCGGTGTATCGGTGAGCAAGGTGGGCAAGCTCCTGGCACGCAGCAATGCGGCCAAGACGCCGTTGACGCCGGTCTACCAGGAGGTGGTGGCCGGGGAATGGAGCGAGTGGCGCACCCAGGTGCGTCATGCAGTGAGCGCCCTGGACGAAGCCGGGCTGGAGCGGGTCTACGGCCAGGTGTTCTCCAGTTACCCCTTGCATGTGGTGTTCGCCGATGTGCTGATGCCGGTGTGGCAGGAGCTGCTGCTGCGTCAGGACGAATTCGGTCGCGGCAGCGAATGGGTATTCTTCGACAGCTTCCTCCGCGCCCGCGTCCTGCAGCGCCTGCAACTGGCGCGTTGCGGCCAGCAGGAACGGGTGATCCTGGCGCCCTTGCCCGGGCAGGGCCGTGAACTCGAGTTGCTGGTGGCCGGCCTGTTGCTGGGCAGCAGCGAAGTGGCGGTCAGCGTGCTTGGCCTCGGTCAGCCCCTGGAAGAACTGACGCTGGTCTGCGGCAAGCTGCAGCCCCAGGCGCTGGTGCTGTTTTCCAATCACCCGCCGGCCGACGACCTCGGCCGCCAGCTCAGCCGCCTGGCCCTGGGCCTGGATTGCCCCCTGGCTCTGGCCGGCGAAACCGCCGACCTGATGGGCGAGGACCTCGACGGCACCCCGGTGGCCTGCCTGGGCAGCGAAGGGCGGTTGATGCAGCGGCGCCTGCGGCAGTTCCTCGCCGGTCACCTGGATACCTGAGCCATCGCGCGGGGCCGGCAGGATTCGGTAGCCCGGATGCAATCCGGGGAGTTCTGCACGGCCATTCCCGGATTTCATCCGGGCTACGGTCCCTGCACGGTGCACGCTCCTACGGTTTGAGCCCGGCCAACTCGGCCTTGAGGCTGGCCAGTTCAGCTTCCAGTTCGCGCACCCGCTGGCGGGCCTCCACCTGTTCGGTCACGTCCTTCTGGATGCCGATGAAGTACGTGAGCTGGTCGGACTCGTTGAACACCGGGGTAATCGACAGCTCGTTCCAGAAGGCGCTGCCGTCCTTGCGGTAGTTGCGCAGGATCTGCCGACACGGCTGGCGATTGCGGAGCGCCTGGCGGATCGCGGCGAGGCCCAGCTGGTTGCGGTCCGCGCCCTGGAGGAAGCGGCAATCCTGGTAGAGGATCTCGTCGCGGGAGAAACCTGTGAGTCGCTCGAAGGCGGCATTGGCATAGATGAGGATATTGTCCTCGCCCTCCTGTTCGGCGACCACGATGCCGTCGTTGGAGGCGTCTATCACCAGTTGCAGCAGCTTGGCATTGATCATGGCGGGGCTCTTGCGGTCCGACCGCTGCAGTCTAAGGCATCATGCCGGCCTTGCCAGTTGCGGCATAATGCGCGGCATTTCGCCCCTGATTCGGAGTCACCATGAAAGTCGCCATCCTGTCCGGCTCGGTCTACGGCACCGCCGAAGAAGTCGCCCGTCATGCGGAAAAGCTGCTCAAGGCCGCCGGCCTCGACGCCCGTTACCTGCAACGGGTGAGCCTGGACGAGCTCATCGCCTTCGACCCCGAGGCGCTGCTGACCGTCACCGCCACCACCGGCATGGGCGAGCTGCCCGACAACCTGCTGCCGCTCTACTCCGAGCTGCGCGACCGCCTGCCCAACTGGCGCGGCCGCCCTGGTGCCGTGCTGGCTCTGGGGGATTCCAGCTATGACGTGTTCTGCGGCGGCGGCGAGATGATGCGCGAACTGCATGCCGAACTCGGCCTGCGCGAGGCCGTGGAAATGCTGCGCCTGGACGCCAGCGAAACCGTCACCCCGGAACTCGATGCCGAGCCCTGGCTGGCCAGCTTCATCGCGGCGCTGAAAGCCTGATGCACCCCCGCGCCGAGTACCTGATCCGCGAATTGCAACTGGCGCCGCATCCGGAGGGTGGTTTCTACCGCCGGGTGTTCGAGTCGTCCATGGCTCTGCCGGGTGGCCGTGCGGCGTCCTCGGCCATCCTCTTCCTGTTGCCGGGGGGCGGGCTAAGCCGCTGGCACAGGGTGGATGCCGACGAGCTCTGGCACTTCTATGAAGGTAACCCGCTGGAACTGCTGATCGCCGAATCCCCCCGCGAGGTTCGCCGCGAAGTCCTGGGCCCGGTGGCCGAGGGCAGCCTGCCCCAGCGCGCCGTGCCGGCCCACGCCTGGCAGGCCGCCCGAGCCCTGGGCGCCTACAGCCTGGTGGGCTGCAGCGTGGCGCCCGGCTTCGAGTTCGCCGGCTTCCGCCTGCTGGCGGACGACCCGCAGGCGCAGAAGGACTGGCCGTTGTTGGATCAGGCGTTGCTCTGAGGCCGCTTTGCTTTTCCTGTGGGTTCTACCGTCCCATCCTGCCGATTCAACGGCGAATACTCCCGCAACAACTCCAGCCAGGCCTGCGCCGCCCTCGACAGATAGGCGCCGCGGCGCCAGACGAAAGCGATGTCCCAGCGCAGGTCCGGTTCGCGCAGGGGCACCAGGCGCAGTCCCGGGCGTTGCAGCGGGCGGGCGACTATCCGTGGCAGCAGCACCACGCCCTGGCCGGCGGCGACCAGGGCGGCGAGGAAGTCCGCCTGGCCGCTGCGTCCCACCTCACGCGGGGTGAAGCCGGCCTGGCGGCAGGCCAGCAGCAAGCGGTCGTTGAGGGTGAAGCTCTGCTGGTAGAGCAGGAAAGGCGAGTCGGCCAGTTGCGCCAGGGCCAGGCTGGGCTCACCGGCGAGGGGATGGTCCGCGGGCACAAGGACATCCAGCGGCTCGTTGCAGAAGGGCTGATAGTCCAGCGCCGAGTCGTTCGGGGTCAGGCTGCCGCCCAGTTCCAGCTCGCCCTGCAGCAGCGCCTCTTCCATCAATTTGCTGCCACCTTCGAACAGCCGCACCACGATGTTCGGGTAGCGCCGCCGATACTCGGCGAACAGCTCGGCGAACAGCACCTCGCCGCCCAGCAACGGCAATCCCAGGCGCAGCTCGCCACGGCGCAGGTGGCTGAGGTCGTCCAGTTCGCTGTGCAGGTCCTGGCGCTGGCGCAGCATGTCCTCGGCATGGCGCAGCACCACGGCGCCCGCGTCGGTCAAACGCAGGTTCGGGCCGCTGCGCTCCAGCAGTTGCACACCGAGGCGCTGCTCCAGTTGGGCCACCTGCTTGCTCACGGTGGACTGGGTGGCGTGCAGGGTCTTGCCGGCCTGGGTGAAGCCGCCCTGGCGGACCACTTCGACGAAGCTGCGGAGCTGGCGAAATTCCATGGGTATTCCAATCTCGAATGGCTGCAAGTCGAACAATTCGCTTTTGGGATGATAGGCGCGGACCTAAGCTGGCCACCAGTACCGAGGGTCACCGCCATGAACCGTTCCCGCCTGCTTCGCCTCAGCCGTCTCGCCGCCGAACTCGCCGTCCTGCTGGGCCTCTACGCCTTGGGCTGCAAGCTGGCGGTGCTGCTCGGCTGGCCGATTCCCGGCGGCGTGATCGGCCTTGGCCTGTTGCTGGCGGCCTTCGCCAGCGGTTGGGTGAAACCGGCAGCGCTGCAACTGGGCGCCGGCCTCCTGATGGCCGAGATGCTGCTGTTTTTCATCCCCGCCCTGATGAGCCTGCTGGACTATGGCGCGCTGTTGCGCCAGGACGGCTGGCGCATCCTGCTGGTGATTGGTTGCAGCACCCTGCTGGTGATGCTGGCCACGGCCCTGACCGTGGAATGGGTATGCCGCTGGAGGATGCGCCATGAACATTGAACCCATGTCCTGGTTCTGGCTGGCGCTGACCCTGGGCGGCTACCTGGCCAGCCGCTGGATGTACCGGCGCAGCGGGCGCTACTTGCTGTCGCCGCTGATCTTCGTGCCCGCGCTGCTGCTCGCCGTGGCTGTGCCGCTGCACACCGCCTATGCCGAGTACGCCGGCGCCACCCACTGGTTGATGCTGCTGCTCGGCCCGGCCACCGTGGCCTTCGCCGTGCCCATCTGGCAGCAGCGGGCACTGCTCGCCAGGCACTGGCCGGCGCTGCTGCTGGGCATGCTGGCCGGAAGCGGCGTGGCCATCGCCAGCTCCTGGGGCCTGGCCAACGCCCTGGCGCTGGAAAGCCAGGTGAGCCTGTCGCTGGTGCCGCGCTCCATCACCACGCCCTTCGCCATGCCGGTGGCCCAGGATCTGGGCGGCGTACCTGAACTGGCGGCGGTATTCGTCATGCTCACCGGGGTGTTCGGTGCCCTGGCCGGCAGCCTGCTGATCCGTTGGCTGCCCCTGCGCAGCGCCCTGGCCCGTGGCGCGCTGTTCGGCGTCGGCGCCCATGGCGCGGGCGTCAGCCGGGCCCAGGAAGTGGGCCGGGAAGAGGGCACCGTGGCAGGGCTGGTGATGGTGCTGATGGGCCTGCTCAACCTCTTCGCCGCGCCGCTGGTGGCCGCGCTGATCTGACCCGCAAAGCCATCAAGCTGGCTGCCAAGGCGACTATCGCCGAGGCAGCCCCTGGCTAGACTCCTCAGACTTACAACAACAACGAGGTTTCGCCATGACCGCCGCCCAAGCCCTCCCGCCGCTCGACCTCAAGGACAAGGTGTCCGCCGCCGAATGGCAGACCCGCGTCGACCTCGCCGCCTGCTACCGGCTGATCGCCCTGCACGGCTGGGACGACCTGATCTTCACCCACATCTCCGCCAAGGTCCCCGGCACCGAGGACTTCCTGATCAATCCCTTCGGCCTGATGTTCCACGAGATCACCGCCTCCAGCCTGGTGAAGATCGATCTGGCCGGGAACAAGCTGATGGACAGTCCCTACGACATCAACCCAGCCGGCTACACCATCCACAGCGCCGTGCACGAGGTGCGTCCGGACGTCGGCTGCGTACTGCATATCCACACCGCCGCCGGGGTGGCGGTCTCGGCGCAGAAGCAGGGCCTGCTGCCGATTTCCCAGCAATCGCTGTTCGTCCTCTCCAGCCTGGCCTACCACGGCTACGAGGGCGTGGCGCTGAACCACGAGGAGAAGGGCCGCCTGCAGGCCGACCTCGGCCAGGCGAATTTCATGATCCTGCCCAACCACGGCCTGCTCACCGCCTTCGGCAGCATCGCCGATGCCTTCCTCGGCATGTTCACCTTGCAACGCGCCTGCGAAATCCAGGTGATGGCCCAGGCCGGCGGCAGCGAACTCATCCAGATCCCGCAACAGATCCTCGACGGCGCCAAGGCGATGATCGCCGGCGTGATGAAGAGCTCCCAGGGCATGGGCGGCGCTCTGCCTTGGCCGGCCCTGCTGCGCAAGCTCGACCAGCAGAACCCCGGGTACGCCCAGTGATGGCCCTGGCCGGCATCCCCCTGGGTAACTGGCGCGCCCAGGGCCGGGACATGCAGTTTCGCGGCCAACGCATCCGTTACTGGACGGCGGGGGAGGGCGAGCCGCTGCTGCTGATCCACGGCTTCCCCACCGCCTCCTGGGACTGGCACTACCTCTGGGAGCCCCTGTCCCGGCGCTTCCGCGTCATCGCCTGCGACCTGCTCGGCTTCGGCTACTCCGACAAGCCACGCGGCCATGACTACCGGCTGCTGGAGCAGGCGGACCTGAATCAGGCGCTGCTGGCCCACCTGGGCATCGAGGGGCCGGTGCACGTGCTGGCCCACGATTACGGCGACAGCGTCGCCCAGGAACTGCTGGCGCGGCACCACGAAGGCCGTATCCAACTGGCCAGCTGCGTCTTCCTCAATGGCGGCCTGTTCCCGGAAACCCACAGGCCGGTGCTGGTGCAGAAGCTGCTGCTGAGCCCCATCGGCGGCCTGGTGGGGCGGCTGTTCTCGCGGCGCAAGCTGGCGGCTAGCTTCGCCCAGGTCTTCGGCCCGGATACCCAGCCCAGTGAAATGGAGCTGGACGACTTCTGGCGCCTGATCGCCGAGCAGAACGGCCCTGCCGTGATGCACCGGCTGATCCACTACATGCCCGAGCGCCGCCAGCAGCGCGACCGCTGGGTGACGGCCATGCAGCGCGGTGGCGTGCCGCTGCGGGTGATAGACGGCGCGGTGGACCCCATCTCCGGCGCGCACATGGTGGCCCGTTATCGGGAGCTGATCCCGGACGCCGACACCGTACTGCTCGAAGGCATCGGCCACTACCCGCAGACCGAAGCCCCGGAACAGGTGCTGGAGCACTACCTGGCCTTTCGCGAACTTCATGGATAACGGAAATTTCCGCAGTCGAATCGGACTTGCACGACTCCTGCAACCCGGTGCGCGGCACTAGCATTTTCGGCCCCACTCATTGGCCGGGCGATGTCAGCCCGGCGACTCCGAGGCCCGACCATGCTGTTCCGCATCCTGGTGTTTCTCTACCCCATCATCCGCACGCTGGGCCCGCCGCTGGCGGCCATGTTGCTCATCATCGGCCTCAGCCTCGCCGGCTATGCCTGGGTAAGAGAGCCCGGACTGTGGAGCTGGCTGGCCGCCGTCGGCTGCCTGCTGGCCGCGGCGTTGCTCGCCCTGCTCTGTCACAGCTATCACTGGTGGCTGTTCAAGCTGCGCCCGCGCGGCTGTCTGTTCCTTCCCTTGAAGTAGCGTCGGCGTTATCGGGCACCATTCATGGTGGCTCGCATTCTTGTGGGACAGGGGTGGGCTGCCGGAGACTCGGCGAATACCCAGGCCTTCAAAGGAGCCCAGCCATGAGCGATGCAATCCGCTTCGAAGACAAAGTCGTGATAGTCACGGGCGCCGGTGGCGGCCTCGGCCGCGCCCACGCCCTGCTGTTCGCCCGCCATGGCGCCAGGGTGGTGGTCAACGATCTCGGCGGCAGCACCCACGGCGAAGGCGCCAACGCCTCGGCAGCCGACCGGGTGGTGGCGGAAATTCGCGAAGCCGGCGGCACGGCAGTCGCCAGCCATGACTCGGTGACCGATGGCGAGAAGATCGTCCAGGCCGCGCTCGACAATTTCGGCCGCGTCGACGTGGTGGTGAACAACGCCGGCATCCTGCGCGACAAGACCTTCCACAAGATGGAAGACGCCGACTGGGACCTGGTCTACAAGGTCCACGTCGAAGGTGCCTACAAGGTCACCCGCGCCGCCTGGCCGCACCTGCGCGAGCAGAATTACGGCCGCGTCATCTTCACCTCGTCCACCTCGGGCATCTACGGCAACTTCGGCCAGTCCAACTACGGCATGGCCAAGCTCGGCCTCTACGGCCTGACCCGCAACCTGGCCATCGAGGGCCGCAAGAACAACATCCTGGTCAATGCCATCGCCCCCACCGGCGGCACCCGCATGACCGAAGGGCTGATCCCGCCCCAGGTGTTCGAACAGCTCAAGCCTGAACTGGTCAGCCCGCTGGTGGTGTTCCTCGGCAGCGAGCAGTGCCAGGACAGCTCCGGCCTGTTCGAAGTGGGCGGCGGCTGGATCGGCAAGGTGCGCTGGGAGCGCAGCCTGGGCGCCGGTTTCGACCCCAAGGCCGGCTTCGATGCCGAAGACGTGGCCGCCCAGTGGCAGCGCATCTGCGATTTCGACAATGCCGCCCACCCGGCGGACAACGTCGAGGCGCTCAAGGAAATGATGGCCAACCTGCAGAAGTACGCCCTCTGATCGCGCCGTTCAGCGGGGCGGTTCGGCCAGCGGGCTGAACATTCCCGCGAGGACGCACTATGGTGAAGGCCGGCATGTTTGCCGGCCTTTTTCATTGCATCGCATTGGCTGCGGGCCGAGCGATCTGTGGGGGCGAATTCATTCGCTAAGGGCTGCGCAGCTGCCCCATCAACCCCCAAGGGGCAGCCCTTCGGCCTGCATAGCGATTGAAATCGCCCCCACAAAAGAAGTCGCCCCACATTCTGCCAATCCAGGAGCCCCCATGAATATCCGAATCGAGAAGAACGGCCCGGTCACCACCCTGATCATCGACCGTCCCGAGGTGCGCAATGCCGTCGACCGGCCCACAGCCGATGCCCTGGCAGGCGCCCTGCGGGCCTTCGAAATGGACGAAGAGGCGCGGGTGGCCGTGCTCACCGGTGCCGGCGGCACTTTCTGCGCCGGTGCCGACCTCGGCGCCGTGGCCGAGGATGGCGCGCGGCGCAATCGCCTGGATGCCGAGGGCGATGGCCCCATGGGGCCGAGCCGTATGCAGCTGGCGAAGCCGCTGATCGCCGCCGTCGAAGGTCATGCGGTGGCTGGCGGCCTGGAGCTGGCGCTGCTGGCGGATATCCGGGTGATCGCCGAAGACGCGGTGTTCGGCGTGTTCTGCCGGCGCTTTGGCGTGCCGCTGATCGACGGCGGTACCGTACGCCTGCCGCGTATCGTCGGCCAGGGCCGGGCGCTGGACCTGATCCTCACCGGACGCCCGGTCAAGGCCCAGGAGGCCCTGGCCATGGGCCTGGCCAACCGGGTGGTGGCCACGGGCACGGCCCGCGCCGCGGCCGAAGAACTGGCCCACGCCATCGCCGCCTTCCCCCAGCGCTGCATGCTGGCCGACCGCGCCAGCGCCTACGCCCAGTGGGAACTGTCGTTCGAGGCGGCCATCGCCCACGAATTCAAGGGCGGAATGAAGGTTATCCACAGCGGCGAGACCCTGGCCGGCGCACGCTCCTTCAAGGCGGGGCAGGGGCGGCACGGCCGTTTCGACGATTGATGCCGTAGGTTGCGGAATGCGATCAAACGCGGACGGAGTGGACGTAGGTTGTGGTAGAGCGAAGCGAAACCCAACGTTCGGATCCGAAACGTTGGGTCTCGTTCCTCGAACCTGCGCGGCCCGCACCAACCTACGGCAGAACTTCGTTCTGCGTGGCGAATGAATTCGCCACTGCCGGGCAATCAGCGACTAATGATCACGTAGGTCTTGCGCAGGGTTTCCTTCACATCCCACACACCCAGGCTGTTGGCCGGCAGCAGCAGGGCGTCGCCAGCGTTGATCTCGATCGGCTCGCCGCCATCCGGGGTGAAGGTGCAGCGGCCGTGGGTGAAGTGGCAGAACTCCTGCTCGAGGATCTGCCGGCGGAAGCGGCCGGGGCTGCATTCCCAGACGCCGGTTTCCACGTCGTCGGTGCGCTCCACCGAATGCACGCGGGTATGCGGCACCGGCTCGCCGATGGGTACCGCCACCGGGACAGGCGCGGACAGGGGATGTTCGTGGGTGTTCTTCAGCAGGGTGGCTTTCATGACTATGGCTCCCGAAGTGACTGGATTGTAGGAGCGAGCTTGCTCGCGAATCGGTGTGCAAGGCTTCGCGAGCAAGCTCGCTCCTACGCTGTTGTGTGGGGATCAGCGCATCAGGCCTTCCATAAGGTCGGCCAGTTTCAGTGCCATGGCGCGGCGCCAGGGCGCGCTGTGGGGATTGGCCAGGACCCGGTCTTCATGGACGAAGCTGCGGATAATGGCGTTGTAGCCAAGCCAGCGGCAGGGTTCCGGCTCCCAGGTGCTGAGGCGGTTCAGCGGGCCATCGCCGAGGACCCAGGGCTGGCGGGTGAGCGGGCTTTCCTTGCCGAGGATCAGGTCGGCCAGGGTACGCCCGCCCAGGTTGCTCGCGCCCACGCCTTCGCCGCCGTAGCCGCCGGAGAGGGCGATGCCGCTCTTGCGGTCCACCAGCATGTGCGGGCGGAAGCGCCGCGCCATGCCCAGGTTGCCGCCCCAGCTGTGGCTGATACGCACGTTGCGCAGTTGCGGGAATAGCTCGCCGAGCAGGTAGCGGCGCAGGGCGATTTCCTCTTCGCTGAGCTGGAAGTCTTCCCGCAGCTTGCCACCGAAGCGGTAGCCGCCGCGTGCACCGAAGGCCAGGCGGTTGTCGGCGGTGCGCTGGCCATAGGTGACCTGGCGGCTGCTTTCGCTGAAGGCCTGGCCGTGCTCCAGGCCAATCTCCGCCCACTGCGCCTCGCTCAGCGGTTCGGTGGCGATCAGCAGGCTCTGCACCGGCAACTGGTAGCGTCCCAGCGGCGGCAGGCTGGCGGCATAACCCTCGATGGCCGGCACCACCCAGTGGGCCTTGAGCTGGCCCTGGGCGGTGGTGACCAGGCCCGGCTGCCAATGGGTGGCGGGACTCTGTTCGAACAGCTGCACGCCCATGCGCTCCACCGTCCGCGCCAGGCCACGCACCAGCTTCGCCGGCTGGATGGTGGCGCAGTGCGGCGTATGGATGCCGCCCAGGGCGTTGGCCACGCGCAGTTGGCCGTTCAGTTCGGCAGGGGTGAGCCAGCGGTAGTCGGCGTCGGTCAGGCCTTCGGCATGCAGGCCGTCCAGCTGCTCGCGCAGGCGCTTTTCCTGCTCCGGGTAGCGCGCGGCGCAATAGAGGATGCCGGCCTTGCGGTAATGGCAATCGATACCTTCGCGATGCAGCACCTCGGCGACCTCGTCGGGGATGCCGTGCAGCAGGTCGAAGGAGGTTTTGCGTTGTTCGGCCGGTAGCGGCGCCAAGGCGCGATCCTCGCCCAGTAGGTTGCCCATCAGCCAGCCGCCATTGCGGCCGCTGGCGCCGAAGCCGGCGAACTGCGCCTCGACCATGGCGATCTTCAGCTCAGGGGCCTGGCGCTTGAGGTAGTAGGCCGTCCACAACCCGGTGTAGCCGGCGCCGATGATCGCCACATCCACCTCCAGCGAGCCGGACAGCGCCGGTCGCGGCGCGAGGTCGTCATCGAGCTGGTCCATCCACAGGCTGATCGAGCGCCAGTACTGCATAGGCAGGTTCCCGTTAACAGGTTGTCGTGGCTGGTAAGGCTAGAGGCTGCCATTGCGCTTGTCGTGTGCGCGGGCACGCTGGGAATGCGCCTGAAGCACAGCGGCTTGTCGGTAGGGTGCGCTGTGCGCACCAGCATCCCTGCGTGGGAGTTGAACGCCGCCCCGGTGCGCACGGCGCACCCTACGGTCACTGCTTCGGCAGTTGCTTGAGGTACGCCTTGGGCGACATCCCGGTGTGCTGGCGGAAGCAACGGTAGAAGGCGGACAGGGAGTTGAAGCCGGCGTTGAAGGCCAGCTCGTCGATCCGCACCGGCGGCACTGCAGTCTCGAGCTGCTGGAGCAGGTGCTGCAGGCGCGCCTGGTTGACGTACTGGTAGAAGCTTTGGCCGAGCATCTGGTTCAGCAGGTAGGAAATCTGGTTGCGGGTATAGCCGGTGGCGCTGGCCACCTGGTGCAGGTCCAGGGCGGGGTCGAGGTAGGGCTGGGAGCGCTGGAAGTACTCTTCCAGGTCCCGCGCCAGCGTACCCAGCTGGCGCGTGGAAAGACCCAGGCGGCTGGCTGCCGGGCGCTGGGAAGAGTCCTTGGTCCGGTTCACGGGCTGGACCAGCAGGGCGTATTCGTTGATCCGCCAGATCAGCCCGTCGCGCACGGTGATCGCCTCGCTGGCGCGAAAGGTGCCGCCGCCGCTGACGCGGATGGCGTACTGGATGAAGGCGGTGTCGCCATCGATGCGGATGCGGTCGCTGTGCTCGAGGAAGTCATCCGGCCCGCAGGGCATGGTGGCGCGGATGTAGTCGCCCAGCTCATCGAAGCGCATGCAGCGGTTCTGGAAAAAGTCGTTGTACTCCACCTCAGGGTGGTAGAGCGCCAGTACCGCCTCGATGTCGCGGGCCTTCCAGCTCAGGTGGTAGCGCATCACCACGTCGCGGGTGACGGCGGTGTGCGGGTCGGAGGCGTGGTCTGGTGAACTCATGGGGCGGTCACGGCGGCGAGAGGGCGACAGCATGCCCGACCGGCCCCGGCGTATTCAATGCAGCGCCTGGTTGCGTCCGAGCCGACTCAGGCGCTGGGCCAGTTGCAGGTGCTGTGCCGCATCGTCGCAGAGCAGCAGGGCGCGTTCCAGGTCAAAGCGCTCGGCCTGGGGGCAGTCCAGGCGCTGGTAGATGTCGGCACGGGCCAGGTGGTCCTGCATGGTTGGCGGGCCGAGCAGCAGGACCCGCTCGGCGTCCTTCAGGGCGGCCAAGGGTTCGCCGGCTTCCATGTGCAGCAGGCGCAGGTTACGCGACAGGCGCTGGATCATTTCCTGGGCGCTGGCTGTCCGCAGGTGGCTGGCCTGGAGTTCGGCCTGCGGGCCGTATACCCGTACCAGCAGGTCGCGACAGTCGCGGGTATAGAGACGTCGACCGCTGCAAGGGTCGAGCAGATGGTCGGCACCCGGCACGCGCAGCAGGAAATGGCCGGGGAAGCTGACCCCGGCCAGGGGAGTGCCGAGGCGAGCGGCCAGTTCCAGGGCGATCAGCGCCAGGGACAGCGGCTGGCCGCGTCGCCGCGCCAGTACCTCGGGCAGCAGGGCGGCGCGTGGGCGCAGGGGCGTGTCGTCGTCCTCATGGAAGTCCAGCTCGTTCAGGCGCCGCAGCAGGGGCTGCGCCAGTTCGGCCGGCGGCAGCTGCGGCAGGCCCGCGGCCACCTGCTGGAGCAGCCCGCCGAATTCCCGCAACACCTGGTCGGGCCGCAGCCGCGGGTCATGCTCGGCGGCTATCCACAGGGCCGCCTCCAGCATCGCCGGTGGGTCGCGTTCGAGGCAGGCGAGACAGCGTTGGCGCGCGTCCATGGGACATCTCCGAAGGGCTGATTCCTTGTAGCCAACTGATCGATTTTCGTCCAGTGCTGGCCGATTGCCCGGTTATCTCGGCGAGTCGGCTTATGTCCGGATGCCAGGGGGCGTACCGCCAAGCTCGTCCTATACTGGCCCTAACGTCAGGAAGGGAGCCCGCCATGTTCGCCATGATGGAAACCGCCCGGCTGGAGGCGCTGCACCTCGCCAACGACCCCGTCACCGGACTCAAGGCCATCATCGCCATTCACAACACCCGCCTCGGTCCGGCCCTGGGAGGATGCCGCTACCTCGCCTACCCCGATGATGAAAGCGCCATCCGCGACGCCATCCGCCTCGCCCAGGGTATGAGCTACAAGGCTGCCCTGGCCGGCCTCGACCAGGGCGGCGGCAAGGCAGTGATCATCCGCTCGGCCCATGTGAATGACCGCGCCGCATTGTTCGAAGCCTTCGGGCGCATGATCGAATCCCTCAACGGCCGCTACATCACCGCGGTGGATAGCGGCACCTCCAGCGCCGACATGGACTGCATCGCCCAGCAGACCCGCCATGTCACCAGCACCACGGCCGCCGGCGATCCCTCGCCGCACACTGCACTCGGCGTCTTCGCCGGCATCCGCGCCACCGCCCATGCGCGACTCGGCAGCGACGACCTGGAAGGTCTGCGCGTCGCCGTGCAGGGCCTCGGTCATGTGGGCTACGCCCTGGCCGAACAGCTCCATGCAGTGGGCGCGGAACTGCTGGTCAGCGACCTGGACGCCGGCCGCGTGCAACTGGCCATCGAGCAACTGGGTGCCCAGCCGGTGGCCGCCGATGCCTTCCTCACCACGCCGTGCGACATCCTCGCGCCCTGCGGCCTGGGCGGCGTGCTCAACGCCCAGACGGTCGGCCAACTGCGTTGTGCGGCGGTGGCCGGCGCGGCCAACAACCAGCTCGCCAGCACCGAGATCGCCGACGAGATGGAGGCGCGGGGCATCCTCTACGCGCCGGACTACGTGATCAATTCCGGCGGGCTCATCTACGTCGCCCTCAAGCACAAGGGCGAAGGGCTGCCGGCGATCACCGCGCACCTGTCGCGGATCAGCCAGCGCCTTACCGAGATCTATGCGCACGCCCAGGCCGACAAGCGTTCCCCTGCGCGGGTCGCCGACGCCCTGGCCGAGCGCCTGCTGTTCGGCTGAGCGGCCGCCAACCAGCGGCCCGGCCCGCAAGCTCCCGGGGCCACAAGCCCCGGGCTGTGCACAGGCACCCACAAGGTGTAAGGAGAGATGCCATGTCCAACAGGATCGAAGTGCCCTATACGCGCGTCCTCGACCCCGAGGGACGCCTGGTCGGCGAACTGCCGGCCTGGGCCGACGATTTCAACCTGCTCACCGACCTCTACCGACGCATGGTGCTGACCCGCCTCTTCGACCAGAAGGCGGTGGCCCTGCAGCGCACCGGGCGCATCGGCACCTACGCCCCGACCCTGGGCCAGGAAGCCATAGGCGTCGCCATCGGCAGCCTGATGCAGGCCGACGACGTACTGGTGCCCTATTACCGCGACACCGCCGTGCAATTGATGCGCGGTGTGCGCATGGAGGAAATCCTCCTCTACTGGGGCGGCGACGAGCGCGGCAGCGACTTCCTCGACCCGCGTTCGCGGGAAGACTTCCCCATCTGCGTACCCATCGCCACCCAGGCCCTGCACGCCTGCGGGGTCGCCACGGCGATCAAGATCCGCGGCCAGCACCGAGCGGTGGTGACCACCTGTGGCGACGGCGCCACCAGCAAGGGCGACTTCCTCGAAGCCCTCAACGTGGCCGGTGCCTGGCAGTTGCCTGTGGTGTTCGTGGTGAACAACAACCAGTGGGCCATCTCGGTGCCCCGACGCATCCAGAGCGGCGCCCCGACCTTGGCGCAGAAGGCGATTGGCGCCGGCTTCCATGGCGAGCAGGTGGACGGCAACGACGTGCTCGCCGTCTATGACCGCGTGCAATGGGCACTGGAGCGGGCCCGCCACGGCAAGGGCCCGGTGCTGCTCGAGTGCGTCAGCTACCGCCTGGGCGACCACACCACCGCCGATGACGCCACCCGCTACCGTAGCGCCGAGGAGGTCAAGGCGGCCTGGCTGGAGGAACCCGTCAAGCGCCTGCAGGCCTTCCTCGCCGGGCACAAGGTCTGGGACGAGGGCCGCGAACAGGCACTGGTCGCCGACTGCCAGCGCCAGGTGCAGGCGGCGGTGGACAACTTCGAAGCCGCCGGCACCCAGCCGGCGGAGTCCGTCCTCGACCACGTCTACGCGCGTTGGCCAGCGGCATTGGGGGATCAGCGCGAAATGCTGATGGAACGTGTCTCCCGTCGGCAGAAGCCCTCTCCCGACGCTGCGCGCCACCCTCTCCCGCATGCGGTAGAGGGGAAGCACATGGGCTCTTCGAGCAGCGGAGGTCGCCATGAGTAACCTCAACGCCACCACGGAAAAGCGCGCACTGCTGGAGGCCGTCAACCTGGCCCTGCACCGCGCCATGCAGGAAGACGAGAACGTCGTGGTCCTGGGCGAGGACGTGGGCGTCAACGGCGGCGTGTTCCGGGCCACCCTCGGCCTGCGCGAGCGCTTCGGCTTCAAGCGAGTGATCGACACGCCGCTGGCGGAAACCATGATCGCCGGACTGGCCGTGGGGATGGCCGTCCAGGGCCTCAAGCCGGTGATGGAAATCCAGTTCCTCGGCTTCATCTACGCGGCCATGGAACACCTGGTATCCCACGCCAGCCGCATCCGCTGCCGTACCCGTGGCCGGCTGAGCTGCCCCATGGTGCTGCGCAGCCCCATGGGCGCCGGCATTCGCGCGCCGGAGCATCACAGCGAAAGCACCGAGGCATTGTTCGCGCATATCCCCGGCCTGCGCGTGGTCATCCCGTCCTCCCCGGCGCGGGCCTACGGCCTGCTGCTCGCCGCCATCGACGACCCGGACCCGGTGATCTTTCTCGAACCCACCCGGCTCTACCGGATGAACCCGCAGCCGATCATCGACGATGGCAAGCGCCTGCCGCTCGACAGCTGCTTCACCCTCCGCGAGGGCTCGGATATCACCCTGGTCAGTTGGGGCGCCAGCATCCATGAAACCCTGCAGGCCGCAGCAAGGCTGGAGGAGCAGGGCGTCTCCGCCGAAGTCATCGATGTCGCCAGCATCAAGCCGCTGGACCTGGACACCCTGGAAGCCTCGGTGCGCAAGACCGGCCGCTGCGTGATCGTCCACGAGGCGCCGCGCAGTTGTGGGGTGGGTGCCGAGATCGCCGCCAGCCTCTACGAGCGTGCGCTGCTGGATCTGCAGGCGCCGATCCAGCGGGTCACCGCGCCGGACATCCCGCCACCGTTGTACCGCCTCGAGCAGCTCTACATCCCCGGCCCGGAAGACATTCTCGCGGCCTGCGAGCTGGTGCTGAACTACGCCTGAGACGAGGAACGCACAATGAAATACTTCAAACTGCCCGACCTGGGCGAGGGCCTGCAGGAAGCGGAAATCGTCCAGTGGCACGTGAAGGTGGGGGACAGCGTCAGGGCCGACCAGTTGCTGGTCTCGGTGGAAACCGCCAAGGCCCTGGTGGACATCCCGGCGCCCCACGACGGCGTGGTGGCCAGGACCTTCGGCAAGGAAGGCGACATCCTCCATGTGGGCGAACCCCTGCTCGGCTACGAAGGCGAAGACACCGACGCTGGCACCGTGGTCGGCCGCCTGGAAGGTGGTGGCAACGCCCAGGCTGACAGCTTCTTCGTCGGTGCTGCACCTTCCACCCGCGAACACTTGGCGCCTCGCGCCACCCCGGCGGTGCGCCAGTTGGCCCGGCAGATGGGCGTGGAGCTGGCGGCCCTGGCCGGCAGCGGCCCGGATGGCCTGGTGACCCGCGCCGATGTAGAGCAGGCCGCGCAGAGCGCGCGCGACAGCTTCGGTGGCGAGCGGTTGCGTGGCGTGCGCCGCAGCATGGCGATCAACATGGCGCGCTCCCATGCCGAAGTGGTGCCGGTGACCATAGTCGGGGATGCCGACCTGCACCGCTGGCCGGAAGCTCGCGATCCGCTGATCCGCCTGGGCAAGGCCATCGCCGCCGCCTGTGAGGTGGAACCCATACTCAACAGCTGGTTCGACGGCCGCGCCTTGTCGATCCGCCAGCACCAGAAGCTCGACCTCGGCATAGCCGTGGACACCCAGGACGGCCTCTTCGTACCGGTGCTGCGGGACGTGGGCGGGCGCAGCGCCGACGACCTCAAGGAAGGCGTGGCGCGCCTGCGTGCCGACGTCAAGGCACGCTCCATCCCGCCCCAGGAAATGATGGGCGCCACCATCACCCTGTCCAACTTCGGCACCCTTTTCGGGCGCTACGCGAACCCGGTGGTGGTGCCGCCCCAGGTGGCGATCATTGGTGCCGGTGGCATTCGCGAAGAGCCGGTGGCCTGGCAGGGCAAGGTGGAAATCCACCCGGTGCTGCCCTTGTCCCTGACCTTCGACCACCGCGCCGTCACCGGCGGCGAAGCTGCGCGCTTCCTCAAGGCGCTGGTGCAAGCGTTGGAGCTGCCATGACTCTCCCAAGCCCTGCTCTTCCTAGTCATCGCATCCTGCTTGTCAGGCGCTCCGCCCACCCCCACTGAACACCAGCACCAACCCCGCCAGTAGCCCGCCCATCCCGGCCAGGCCCAGCGGCGCCAGGGTGTTGCCGAGGAAGAGGTAATCCATCCCCGCCGTTACCACCGGCACCAGGTAGAACAGGCTGGTGACATTCACCAGGTTGCCCGCCTGCATCAGCTTGTAGAGCAGCAACTGCGCCACCACCGAAATCACCAGCGCCAGCCACAGCAGGGGAATGGCGAAGTCCAGCGTGGTCTCGAAGTGGAAGGGCTTGTAGGGCACCAGCAGCAGGCAGGCCAGCAGGCTGGCGCCGTACTGCAGGGGCAGGAGCTGCATGGGCGACTGCTTGAGGCTTTTCTGCAGGATGGCTCCCAGGGTCATGCTGCCCAGGGAAGCAAAGCCATACACCAGCCCGAGGACGGAAACCCTTGCCTGGTCGATGCTCTGCCACACCAGCAGTACCAGGCCGCCCAGAGCCAGGCCCAGGCCCAGCAGGCGCGCCAGGGGATAGCGCCGTTCCAGCAGCACTAGGGTGAGGATGGGCTGCACCCCGAGCAGTGCGGCGAGCACACCGGGGGTGATGCCGTTGTCCAGCGCCAGCAGGTAGCAGATGGTGTAGCCGCCAATCAGCAGCAGGCCGATGCCTGCCACCTTCAGCCGGCTGCCGCGCTCCGGCGTCAATTACCGTTCGGGGGCACGGCGAGGCTGGAGCAGATGTAGGTTGGACCACGCTTTACCGGTCCACCTTTCGAGGCTCGGCCGGACTCCGAATGGTGGAAAAGAAAAGCGATTTCCACCCTACGGCGGAGTGAGATCGCCCCCCATCTTCGGTATCGTGCATGACCATGACTGACTCCTGCTGGCAAGGGGCACTCTGGCTGGCCCGCGACTTCTGCCTGATCGTCGGGGCCAGTGGAGCTACCCGCCCCCACGCCCACTATGCCCACCAGGCCCTGCTGGCCCTGGATGAGCCCCTGCGCCTGCTGGTGGATGGGCAGCCGGTGAGTGGGCGTGTGGTGCTGGTCGAGTCGATGCGTACGCATGCGCTGGAAGACGCCAGCCAGCCCATGGTGGCGGTCTACGCCGAGCCGTTGGCATTCAGCCTCGATAGCCTGCGTGCTGCGCTTGATCAGGCCGGACCGGATCTTCAGGGGCTGGCCGACTGTCTGCGAGCCGCCCCCAGGCAGGCGCTGGACCCGCGCATAGCCAGGGCGCTCCAGGCCGTGGACCAGTTGCTGGCGGAAAAGGTCAGCGCCGCTACCCTGGCGCGAACGGCCTGCCTTTCCCTCAGCCAGCTCGAGCGGTTGTTCGGCGAACAGGTCGGCCTTTCAGTGCGGCGGCTTGTGCTCTGGCGCCGGCTGCGCCTCGCCGTGGCGTTGGCCATGGCCGGGGAGCCGCTGACCCACGCGGCCCATGCGGCGGGGTTCGCCGACGCCGCCCACTTTTCGCGGACGGTGCGCAGCACGTTTGGCGTGCGCGCCGACCGCACCTTCGGCAATCTGCAGCTAAGGCTGTTGGAGTAGCGATTCCGGTGCCGTCGGGCATGGCATCACCGGGCCTTGTGGCCGGAAGGGGGCGGCCAACTGGGCCAGGTAGCCGCCGGGGTAGTCGGGTCGGCTGCCGATGCCGAGGTCGTCGCTGCCCATGCGGTAATGCGGGTGGTAAAAGGACGTCCCGAGCAGCCTGTCCCAGAAACTGAAGAACAGGGCGAAGTTCACGTCCCCCGCCCGGCCGTACTTCATGTGATGGAAGCGGTGCACGGGAGCCCAGGCGAAGAGGTGGCGCAATCCACCGATGCGCATATCGACATTGCTGTGCTGGAGCAGGAGTTGGATGGCGATGGCGAAGGCCAGCAGGGAGGCGACCTGTTCCGATATGCCGAGAATCAGCAGCGGGGCTGTGCCTGCCAGGGCTTCAAGGGTCTGGTGGAGCGGATGTTTCATCAGGCCGTTGAAACCGTACATCCGCCGCACACTGTGATGCACCGCATGCAGGCGCCAGAGCAGTGGCAGGCGGTGACTGAGCCGGTGCATGAGCGTCAGTCCCAGATCCGCTACCGAAACCGCCATCAGCAACTGCAGCCACAGGGGCCAGTCATCCGGCCACATCCCCGGGATCGGGAGCAGCGCCGCCGTGAATGGAATGACCAGCAGGCCGAGGCTGCTCAGCCCTTCATTGACGGCTGCGTGGAGGGCGTCCCGCCGGCGGTCGCGATGGTCCCGGTTCCATGCCGGGCAATAGGGCAACCAGGCTTCGGCCAGGAAGGAGAGGGCGATCGCAAACGCGAGCAGCGCCAGCAGCCATCCGGGCTGCTGCGGATACCCACTGCTCAGCCATAGCGCGAGCGCGATGAAGCCGAAGAAAAAGGTCGGGGCATAGAGTCGGGATATGAGAATACGCATGGGGCACTCCTGATAGAGGGTGCCCCAGCATCGGTTCGTTGCCGCGTGCGGGCTTGAAGAAACGGCGCAAAGAATAGCCCGTGTGGCCCTGAGCTGCGTCTGAACAGGGCTTCGGGCCGTATTACTCGTCGCCGCCCGGCAGCTCCAACTCGGCCAGCGCATCCGGCTGGTTCTTGAAGGCGCGGGCGAAGGTGTCGCGGTGCTTGGCCATGAAGATGCCGATGTCTTCCACCTGCTGTTCGCTCAGGGACGGCACCGCCTTGTGCAGGACCTCGGCCAGGGACTCGGCCAGTTCGAGCATCTTGTCGTAACGATCGGCTTCGGCCTTATCCATGAACAGGCGCTCCGGATCGCGGCTGCTGCGGTACACCACTTCGACGGCCATTCATCACCCCTCACCTTTGGTCAATTGGTTTGAAAATACTGGATGCGCATACAGTATCTGGAATGATGGCAAATGAAAATATCCCGTAGGAAGTTTCCAACTGCCTACCTTCAGCGATCGTTGCGGATCGGACCGTATTCCGCTGGCACCCAAGCATAGCCCTTGCCTTCGCTGCGCACGTGGCCGAGGCCGGGGAAGGGCAGATGGGCCCCGGCGTGGCGAGCGTGCAGCGGGCGGCCCATGTCGAAGCTCCTTTTCGGGACGACCGGTGTTTATGCGGGTTGCACATCGGCCTTGTCCAGTACGCAGCTTTTCCTGCCTGACGCACCCACGGGAAAGGGCTGCGACAACCTGCCTCGTGGCGCCGAGACCGTTGCGGCCCCCATCCTGCATCACCCCAATGTCACCTTGTCCCGTCAAGATCGGGATCGTCGTACCGAGGAGCTTTATCGTGAAGATCAACTGGGCTGAAGAGTTGCGCGAAAACGTGCATGGCCTGGCCGAATCGCTGGGAAACCTGCTGGTGGAAAGTTTCCACTACCTGGCGCTGTTCGCCATCGGCGGGATCACCGCCTGGGCTGCGGTGGTGGCTTTTCTGGGGATGGTGGAGAAGGGGCACATCACGGTCGATGACATCCTCCTGCTGTTCATCTATCTCGAACTGGGTGCCATGGTCGGCATCTACTTCAAGACCAACCACATGCCGGTGCGCTTCCTGATCTACGTGGCGATCACGGCGCTGACGCGCCTGCTGATCTCCGACGTGTCGCACCATCACCGGCCGGACATGGGCGTGGTCTTCGTCTCCGGCGCGATCCTGCTGCTGGCCCTGGCGATACTCGTGGTGCGCTTCGCGTCCTCGCGTTTCCCTTCGGTGCAGAGCGAATCCTCGCCGCGCCGGCAGCGCTTGCGGCGTCAGGTCGAGGTCGAAGAGGAGGCCTGACCCGACGCACCGGATGCGGGCATCAACTGCCCGCTATCTGTGCGGCGTTGACGCGTCCGGTGCGCACCGGGGCGACATGGCCGCCGGTCATGGAGGTGAGCATCTCGCCCACCTTGTGCCCGTTCTCGATGGCGATCCCCAGGCGAATGCTCTCGATCACCCGCTGCAACCGCACCGGGTCATTGCGCTGGGCTGGGCTGATCATGCGCCGCACGGCCACGCCGTGCTCGTTGGTCAGGGTCAGCATGATGTTGCCGTCCAGCCGTTCCAGGCTGAGGTTGACCCGGTATTCGGCCTGGAAGGCGTCGGTCAGAATCTGGAAGGGGTTGTACATGGCCTGTCACCTGGTTGATCGAGCGATGAGTCGATGGACTGCCAGGAAGGCTGCAAAGTTCGAACCGCAATGACCGGCGGCGCGGCCGGAAATCGACAAGGTGTCGCATATGGCTGGGAGCAGGCCGCGTCAGCGCTATTGATACAAATTACCTGTTGCAATAAAAACGCGTATGTAAATAATTCTCAAGTTTGTTTCCGAACTATCTGGTCACTCTGGCCGTGGCGGGATCCAGTCCGGTCGGCACGCCCGCGGCCAGGGTCGCCCTCGACGAAGGTAGCAACGTGAGTAAAGCCAAGACCTCCACGCGCGGGGAGGTGACCGCGCGGGTGTTGGCGGCGATCCTCGGCGGATACGCGACGGCCTATGCGGCCACCGCATTCCTGTCCGTCTATCTGCCGCTGGTGCGCAGTGAAAGGGTGGTATTCGCCAGCCTGGCCTGCTTCGCCGTCTACACGATCGCCATCGTTTATGCCTTCGCAGCGCGCTCGGCCCTGTGCGCCTGGCTGGTGCTGGTGGGAGTGACCGTTCTGATGGCCCTCGCGGCCTACCTGCCAACCGACTTCGGAGTACGCCCATGAGCCTGCGGCAATCCATGGCAGGGCTGCATACCTGGGGCGGGCTGCTGCCGTCCTGGCTGCTCTTCGTCATCTTCTTCGCCGGCAGCATCGCCTGCTTCGACAAGGAACTGGAACGCTGGATGCGCCCGGCGCTGCATGAACCCTCCAGCCACACCCAGACCCTGGACCAGGTTCGCGAGGCCATGCTGGCCAAGGCGCCGGACGCGCATGCCATCTGGATTCGCCCGCCGAGCGAACGCGAGCCGTTCTACTTGGCAGGCTATGAACCGGCCGACGAGAGCGAGTTCGTGCGCTTCGCCCTGGACCCGGCCACCGGCGAGCCCATGCCGGAAACCGTCGGCGGGCTGTTCTTCTTCACCCTGCACTACGACCTCAACGCCGGCATGATCGGTATGTACATAGTGGCGATCGCCGCCATGTTCATGCTGGTGGCGCTGGTCAGCGGCATCATCATCCACCGCCGCCTCTTCAAGGACTTCTTCACCCTGCGCCCGGACGCCAACGGCCAGCGCGCCTGGCTGGACGCCCACAACCTGTTCGGCGTGGTGGGGCTGCCCTTCCACCTGGTCATCGCCTACACGGGCCTGGCCATCTTCGTGACCTTCTACATGCCCGCCGGCATCCAGCTGGCCTACAAGGGCGATGCCGAAGCCTTCTTCAACGACACCATGGGCGCCTACCACCGCGAGGGGGTGAAGCGCCCGGCGCCGGCGACTGCCTCGCTCGACAGCCTGCTGGCCGACGCCCACCGTCGCTGGGGAGGTTCGGAGACGGGCTGGATCAGCGTGCACCATCCGGGTGACGCCGCGGCTGTGGTGGACATCCGTCGCTACGACCGCTCGGGCATCGTCGACTTCCAGTGGACGATGTCATACGACGCCGCCAGTGGCGAGCTGCTCCATGAACAGAAGCCGTACAGCGCTGGCTACAACAGCTACGCCTGGCTGACCAACCTGCATATGGCGCAGTTCGGTGGACAGATCGTCCGCGCGCTCTACCTGCTGCTTGGCCTGATGGGCTGCGCCATGCTGGTGGCCGGTCTGCAGGTCTGGCTGCGCAAGCGCGAGGCGCGCAGTAGCCGTGGCATCGGCCTGGTCCGTGCACTCAACGGCGCGGTGATCGGTGGCCTGCCCATCGCCAGCCTGGGCCTGCTCTATGGCAACCGCCTGCTGTCGGCCGGTATGGCCGAGCGTGCCAGCGCGGAAAGCTGGGTCTTCGTCGGCGTCTGGCTGCTGGTGGCGGTCTGGGCCATCCTGCGCCGCAATAGTGGCAAGGTCGCTCGCGACGTGCTCGCCACCGTTGCCGTCCTGGCTGTCGGCCTGCCGCTGCTGAACGCTATGGTCACTCCCCAGGGCAGCCTGCTGGCGACCCTCGGCCGTGGCGATTGGGACATGGCCGGCATCGACTTGGTGCTGCTCGCCTCCGGAGCCCTATGCGGCTTGCTGGCCTGGCGCCGCTCCCTGCCGCAGGCGGAGAAGACCGTGCGGGTCCGCCGCCGCCTGTTGGAGGAGAGCGCCTGATGCTGGTCCTGAGTTTTGCCTTCTGCTACCTGGCCATGACTGGCCTGGCTCTGGCCATGTCGCGCCAGCACAAGCTGGTCCTGAATGGCGCTCCCAGTGAAAGCCGCAGCCGCCTGCTGCGGGGCGGTGCAGGGCTAGCCATGGTCCTTGCACTGGTTCTCATCATCGCTGAGCTGGGTGGGGAAATCGGCGGCGTGATCTGGCTGCTGCAACTGATGCTCGCCGGCCTCCTGCTGGTCGTCCTGCTGGCCTGGAAAACTCGCTGGGTCGTGCCGCTGGTGGCGCTGCTGCCGGTGGGCGGGGGCCTGCTGGCGCTGGTGGGATGAATCGACAAGGGCAGGTCGGAAGACCTGCCCTTCGAGCTTCTGCGGCAGTACATTGCCGTCCGACTGGAGCCGCTTCCCGTTCGCATCGCCGGGCGTACACTGGTGCTGGCGGTGAGCCAGTCGTCACCGTCAGGAGGTGTTCCATGCGATCCACGCTGCCCCTCGTCGTACTGGCCCTGGTGATCCTTTCCCCGACGGTGCTGGCATCCACCACCGAGGTCAGCTTCACCAATCCCGAGAAGTTCAGCGACGCGCGCCTGAACCGTGATTATGGGCGCGGGGCGGATGACTTCGTGCTCAAGGACCTCAAGGCCCATATCGAGAAACTGGGCAAGCGCTACCTGCAGCCCGGGCAGAGCCTCAAGGTGGACATCCTCGATATCGACCTGGCCGGCCGGTACGAACCCTGGCGGATCAACTTTCAGGACGTGCGCTTCATGCGCGAGGTGACCTGGCCGCGGATCAAGCTGCACTACAGCCTGGAACAGGACGGCAAGACCCTGGTCAGCCGTGATGTCACGGTGATCGACCAGTCCTACCTGCAACACGGCAACTACTACTTCAGCAACGACCGCCTGCGGTACGAGAAGACCATGCTGGACGACTGGTTCCGCTGGAACATCGGTCCGAAGGACAAGACGGTTTCCTATTGAGTGGAATTGCCGGGCAGGCCTGCGGCCTGCTTCGCGAATGAATTCGCCCCCACAGGAAAAGCACTGGACCTTAGGCGCGGGTCACCCGTCTCCCTTCAGGGGAAGGAGGCCAGTCTTATCCGGGACACTCGGCAGAAATCGCCCACCGGAGCCAGATGCAGGGTGCGCCATCTGCACCGACCCTGCACTGCGTCAAACTCCTGGTGCGCACGGCACACCCTAGGGGATCAGTTTCATCCTGCTGCTCCGCCGAGTCGCCACAGGCAAAGCCGGTGACTCATTACCACGTCCCAAAGACGTATATGGACTCCTCCCCAGCGGCAAGCCGTCCAGCAAGCGGTCCAACTCCACCAGGATTGCCAGGATGATGGCGCGTTCCTCCTCGCTCGGCGCCTCGGCTTCCGGTAGCGAGGCCAGGGCCTGGGGTAGGCGCGTTCGATATCCTGGCGGCGGTAGTGGTTGGCCAGCACACGCTTGGCCACCGTGCTGAGGAAGGCGCGGGGCTCGAGGATGGCTGGCTGATCGCGGGCCAGGAGCACATGGAGAAAGATGCTGGGCCAGGTCGGCAGCATTCTGCGGGCAGCCCAGGCGGCGTGGCCAACCGGTCAGCCAACTGTGGTGGTCGCTGTACAACGGGTGCAGGGATTCGGCCGGCGGGGGCGGAGATGCGTCGGCGCCGTGATTCAAGGGCTGGATCCGGAAACAAGTGGGAATGCTTCGCGCTCTATAGTTGCCGGCCGGATTTCAGCAATAATCTGAAATTCGCGATGAAGTCTGCATTCTTAGTGTAGGAAGGCAGGAACCGCGAAAACCGACGTGTGGTCAATTGGTAACAATCCTTGGAGAAACCCCCCATGCTTTCGCGTCCCTGCAACCGTCGTCTGGCTTCCGTCCTGATTGCCAGCCAGTTCGCCTTCCTCGCCCAGATGCCCCTGGCTCAGGCGGCCATGATCGGCACGCCTCAGGCCATGCAGGAGCAACAGCTGCCGCAGCACCAACCCGTCGACCGCGAACAGTTGCGCGCCATGCTCGACGACCAGCAGGTCCAGCAGAAACTCGAATCCCTCGGCGTACCGCGCGAGCAGGTGGAAGCCCGGATCGCCAGCCTGACGCCGGCGGAACTGCAGCAGTTCAACCAGCGCCTGGAGCAGGAACCGGTCGGTGGCTGGGTCGGCATCATCGTGCTGTTCCTGGTGATCTTCATCATCACCGACATGCTCTGCGCCACTGACATCTTCAGCTTCATCAAGTGCATCAACTGATGCGCCCCTGGCTGGCCGTGGTGATCCTGGCCCTGGCCGGTTGCGCGGGGCAGCAACCCATGCTGCCCCCCCAGAGCGACCGCCTGCCGCAGCGGGTGGAGCTCACGCAGACGCCTTTCTATCCGCAGGAAATCTACCAGTGCGGCCCGGCCGCGCTTGCCACCGTGCTGGTGCAGCGTGGGGTGAAAACCTCGCCCGAGGAACTGGCGCCGAAGGTCTACCTGCCGACCCGGCAGGGCAGCCTGAAGCTGGAGCTGGTGGCTGCCGCGCGCCAGCACGGCATGCTGGTCTACCCGCTGGAGCCGAACCTGGACGCGCTGCTGGCCCAGGTAGCGGCGGGCAACCCGGTGCTGGTGATGCAGAACCTTGGCCTGGACTGGCTGCCGCGCTGGCACTTCGCGGTGGTGGTGGGTTTCGACCGGTCCCGGGATGAACTGGTACTGCGTTCCGGCACCGAGAAGCGCTGGATAACCGACCTGCGCAGCTTCGACCGCACCTGGGAGCGGGCCGAACGCTGGGCCGTGGTGACCTTGCCGGCAGAGCATTTGCCGGCCGAGGCGCGCCTGGAACCCTGGATCAAGGCAGCCAGCGACCTGGAGGAAACCTCCCAGCGGCCGGTGGCCGAACGCGCCTACCGCACGGCCGCCGAGCACTGGCCGCAGGAAGCCCTGCCGCTCTTCGCCCTGGCCAACGCGCGCTATGCCGATGGCGACCGCGACGGCGCGGAGCAGGCCCTGCGGGAAAGCCTGAAGCGCAAGCCGGACTACGCCCTGGGCTGGTTCAACCTGTCCGAGGTGCTCAACGAGAAGGGCTGCGCCAGCCAGGCCAGCCAGGCCAGGGCCTGCGCCCGGCAACTGGCGCCCGATGACCCGCGCCTGGCGACTCCTTTGGTAGAAGCTGGCGGGAAGGGACAGTGCGTGGCGTTGCCGATGTGCAGTGCGGGGCGGTAGCACGCTATCGCGAATGAATTCGCTCCTGCAGCGCGGCGCTCGGGCCGTTGGGCTTCGCGTAGCTCAGCCCAACCTACGGGCTGGAGCCGGCCAGGTGTTTGGCAGGAAATCAGACGGGCAGACCTGCGGCCTGCTCAGCGAATGAATTCGACCCCACAGGAAAAGCAGACCTCCCGCCCACAAAAAAGCCCCGCGAATGCGGGGCTTTTTCATCAGGCCGAGGCCTTACAGGCGCAGGCCGCCGTCCAGTTCCAGGATGCGACCGGTGTAGTAGTCGTTCTCCAGGATGTAGGCCACCGAGTGGGCAATTTCCAGCGGCTTGCCCAGGCGCTTGAGCGGGATGCCGGAGGTCATCTTTTCCAGGGCTTCCGGCTTCATGCTGGCGACCATGTCGGTCTCGATGAAGCCCGGCGCCACGCCAGCGACGCGGATGCCGTAGCGCGCCAGCTCCTTGGCCCAGACCACGGTGTCGGCGGCGACGCCGGCCTTGGCCGCGGAGTAGTTGGCCTGGCCCATGTTGCCGGCACGGGAGATGGAGGAGATGTTGATGATCGCGCCCTGGTTATCCAGTTCGATCATCTTGGCCGCGACTTCGCGGGTGCAGAGGAAGACGCCGGTCAGGTTGACGTCGATCACCGACTGCCACTGGGCCAGGCTCATCTTGGTCATTTCGCCGTCCTTGACCTTGATGGTCAGGCCGTCGCGCAGGATGCCGGCGTTGTTCACCAGGCCGTTGATGGCGCCGAAGTCTTCGGCCACCTGGGCGACCATGTGGGTCACCTGCTCTTCGTTGGCCACGTTGCACAGGTAGGCGCGGGCGTCGCCGCCGGCAGCCTTGCAGGCGGCCACGGCCTCATCGAGTTTCTCCTGGTTGAGGTCCACCAGGGCCAGCTTCGCGCCCTTGGCCGCCAGGTACTCACCCATGGCGCGGCCGAGGCCCTGGCAACCACCGGTGATGATGATGACCTTGTCTTTCAGTTGCATGTGATTCCCCTCGAATAACTGTCGCATTGCCCCCGCTGGCGCCGTTAAACCGCTATTCTGGGCGCTCGTCCGTTTTCGACGGATTCTCTGCGAGGAGTCATAAGGTGAGCGTGAAAGCCGCAAAGCATGCACGAGAATTGCTGCTCAAGGAATACCGTGGGGTGCTGTCCACCCATTCCAAGGCCATGCCGGGCTTTCCTTTCGGATCAGTGGTGCCCTATTGCCTGGATGCCGAAGGCCGGCCGCTGATCCTGATCAGCCGCATCGCCCAGCACACCCATAACCTGCAGAAGGACGCGAAATGCTCGCTGCTGGTGGGCGAGCGCGGCGCCGAGGATGTCCAGGCGGCGGGGCGCCTGACCCTGCTGGCCGAAGCCCGGCATATAGAGGGCGAGGCCGAGGTCGAGGCCGCCGCCACCCGCTACTACCGCTATTTCCCCCAGGCGGTGGACTACCACCGTACCCACGACTTCGGCTTCTGGCGCCTGGAGCCGGTACGCGCGCGTTTCATCGGCGGCTTCGGCGCCATCCACTGGGTCGACCAGCTGGTGCTGGCCAATGCCTTCGCCGGTGAGGCGGAAATCGGCATGCTGGAACACATGAACAGCGACCACGCCAATGCCATCGCCCACTATGTGGCGTTGGCCGGGCTGCCCACGGAGCCGACGGCGGAGATGGTCGGGATCGACACTGAAGGCTTCCACCTACGTATTGGTCAGACGCTTCACTGGTTGCCCTTCCCAACATCCTGTAACAACCCAGGTGCGGTCCGTCAGGCCTTGGTACAGCTGGCTCGCGCCGAATCCTGGCCGACCGGCGGAGAGCCCGAGGCTTGAATTGGCGGAAGGCCGGCTTCATGTAGGGGGATATCGGAAGTCGTTCTTCCAGCAAGGAAACCCTGATGCGCGCTTTTCTCTTCCTGTTCCTGCTCTTCCCGCTGATCGAGCTGGCCGTCCTGATCCAGGTCGGCAGCGTGATCGGTGTCCTGCCGACCCTGCTGTTGGTCATCGGCACCGCCGTGCTCGGCAGCGTGCTGTTGCGGGTGGCCGGGGTCGCAACTGCGTGGCGCGCCCGTGAGCGCCTGGCTCGCGGCGAGGTGCCCGAGCAGGAAATGCTCGAGGGCCTGCTGATCGCCGTCGGTGGTGGCCTGCTGCTGCTGCCGGGCTTCATCAGCGATGTGTTCGGCCTGCTCTGCCTGATTCCTTTCACCCGTCGCCTGTTCATCCGCAAGCTGCTCCAGCGTGCCCAGGAACAGGCCATGCGTCAGCGCGCCTTCGCCGATGACCTGGCCGCCCGCAGCGGCCAGACCCGCCCCAACGTGATCGAAGGCGAGTACGAGCGCCGCGACCGATAAAGTGCATATTTTTTTGCGCGTGCCCTTGAAATGCCTCCGGGCGCCCCTATGTATCAGTCACCGCAAGGTTCCTGCCGGATGGCAGGTCTGATTCCAGCGGCGCGCCTGTAGCGCCGCAACCGGCTCCGCCGGAAATTACCAACCCGCCGGTGCCCGCACCGGTAGAAAGAAAAACAGTATTGGGAGAGATCGACAATGAAGCTTCGTCCTCTGCATGACCGCGTCGTCATCCGTCGCAGCGAAGAAGAGACCAAAACCGCTGGCGGCATCGTGCTGCCGGGCTCGGCTGCCGAGAAGCCGAACCGTGGCGAAGTCGTCGCTGTAGGCACCGGTCGCCTGCTGGACAACGGCGAAGTGCGTCCGCTGGCCGTCAAGGTCGGTGACCAGGTGGTGTTCGGCCCCTACTCGGGCAGCAACACCATCAAGGTTGATGGCGAAGAGCTGCTGGTGATGGGCGAGAGCGAAATCCTCGCCGTCGTAGAAGCCTGAGTTCCGCGAATCTCCGTCCAAACACAAAAGAATTGAGGATCAATCAACATGGCTGCTAAAGAAGTCAAATTCGGCGATTCCGCTCGCAAGAAAATGCTGGTCGGTGTGAACGTACTGGCCGACGCCGTCAAGGCCACCCTCGGCCCGAAAGGCCGTAACGTCGTTCTGGACAAGAGCTTCGGCGCTCCGACCATCACCAAGGATGGCGTTTCCGTTGCCAAGGAAATCGAGCTGAAAGACAAGTTCGAGAACATGGGCGCCCAGCTGGTGAAAGACGTTGCCTCCAAGGCCAACGACGCTGCCGGTGACGGCACCACCACCGCTACCGTCCTGGCCCAGGCCATCGTCAACGAAGGCCTGAAGGCCGTTGCCGCCGGCATGAACCCGATGGACCTCAAGCGCGGCATCGACAAGGCCACCGTCGCCATCGTTTCCCAGCTGAAAGAACTGGCCAAGCCTTGCGCCGACACCAAGGCCATCGCCCAGGTAGGCACCATCTCCGCCAACTCCGATGAGTCCATCGGCAACATCATTGCCGAAGCCATGGAAAAAGTCGGCAAGGAAGGCGTGATCACCGTTGAAGAAGGCTCGGGCCTGGAAAACGAACTGTCCGTCGTAGAAGGCATGCAGTTCGACCGCGGCTACCTGTCCCCCTACTTCATCAACAAGCCGGACACCATGGTCGCCGAGCTGGAAAGCCCGCTGATCCTGCTGGTCGACAAGAAGATCTCCAACATCCGCGAAATGCTGCCGGTGCTGGAATCGGTCGCCAAGGCCGGTCGTCCGCTGCTGATCGTCGCCGAGGACGTCGAGGGCGAAGCCCTGGCCACCCTGGTGGTGAACAACATGCGTGGCATCGTCAAGGTCGCGGCCGTCAAGGCTCCGGGCTTCGGCGACCGCCGCAAGGCCATGCTGCAGGACATCGCCATCCTGACTGGCGGCACCGTGATTTCCGAAGAAGTCGGCCTCTCCCTGGAAAGCGCCTCCCTGGAGCACCTGGGTAACGCCAAGCGCGTTGTGCTGAGCAAGGAAAACACCACCATCATCGACGGCGCTGGCGCCCAGGCTGACATCGAAGCCCGCGTTGCCCAGATCCGCAAGCAAGTCGAGGAAACCACCTCCGACTACGACCGCGAGAAGCTGCAAGAGCGCCTGGCCAAGCTGGCTGGCGGTGTTGCCGTGGTCAAGGTTGGTGCCGCGACCGAAGTCGAGATGAAAGAGAAGAAAGCCCGCGTTGAAGACGCCCTGCACGCTACCCGTGCAGCGGTGGAAGAAGGCGTGGTGCCCGGCGGTGGCGTTGCCCTGGTACGCGCTCTGCTGGCCATCGAAGGCCTGAAGGGCGACAACGAAGACCAGAATGTCGGTATCGCCCTGCTGCGTCGCGCTGTCGAAGCGCCGCTGCGCCAGATCGTCGCCAACGCCGGTGACGAGCCGAGCGTGGTGGTCGACAAGATCAAGCAAGGCTCCGGCAACTTCGGCTTCAACGCTGCTACCGGTGAGTACGGCGACATGATCGAGATGGGTATCCTCGATCCGGCCAAGGTCACCCGTTCCGCACTGCAAGCTGCTGCTTCCATCGGCGGCCTGATGGTCACCACCGAGGCCATGGTTGCCGAAGTGGCTGACGACAAGGCTGGCCCGGCTATGCCTGACATGGGCGGCATGGGCGGCATGGGCGGCATGATGTAAGCCACCCGGCCATCCGGTCTGAAGAAGCCCCGCCTTGTGCGGGGCTTTTTCTTGGTCGGAGAAATGTGCGGTCGGGAAGGGATCGGTATGATCGAGCGATACCGCGCCGATCGGAACTCCAGCTAGATTGCCGGTCAAAGGTGCGCTGGCTGGCAACTGGCCGCCAGCTGATTGATGAATAGGGAGTTGAGCCGATGCGGATCCTGCTAGTCGAAGACAACCAAGACATCCTGGCCAACATGATCGATTTCCTCGAACTCAAGGGCTACAGCGTCGACTGCGCGCGTGACGGCCTGTCCGGCCTGCACCTGGCCAGCAGCGAGCACTACGACCTAATCGTGCTGGACATCATGTTGCCGGGACTGGACGGCTACAACCTGTGCCGCCGCCTGCGCGAGGAAGCGCGACGCGACACTCCGGTGATCATGCTCACCGCCCGTGACGCCCTGGACGATCGTCTGCAGGGCTTCAAATCCGGCGCCGACGACTATCTGCTGAAACCCTTCGCCCTCTCCGAACTGGCCGCCCGCATCGAGGCGGTGCTGCGCCGCTCCCAGGGCGGCGGCAAGCGCAGCCTGCAGGTGGCCGACCTCAGTTACGACCTCGACACCCTGGAAGTCAGCCGCGCGGGCAAGCCGCTCAAGCTCAACCCGATCGGTCTCAAGCTGCTCGCCGTGCTGATGCAGAAGAGCCCCCACCTGGTGCGCCGCGAGGTACTGGAAGAGGCCCTCTGGGGCGACGACTGCCCCGACAGCGACAGCCTGCGCAGCCATATCCATCAGTTGCGCCAGGTGATCGACAAGCCATTCGGCAAGCCGTTGCTGCACACCCTGCATGGCCTGGGCTACCGCCTGGCGGAGTCCGTCGATGGAGTTTAAGCAGAGCCTGGCGCGGCGGATCCTGATCGCCTTCGTGCTGATGACCACCCTGGTGGGCGGTACCTTCGCGGTGGGCATCATCGAGGTCGTGCACCTGATCGAGGAGCAACTGATTTCCCATGACCTGAACAACGAGCTGAACCGCGTTCTCACCCAGAACATCGCCAGGGGCCGGCCGCCGAGCCTGGACAGCGATACGCGCTTCTACAGCAGTGCCGGGCCCGTGCCCTACGCCATCCCCGAGAATCTGGCCAACCTGGAACTGGGCTTCCACGAAGTCTTCGAGGGCGAGAACTCCTACCATGCGCTGGTCCGCGAGATCGAAGGCCGCCGCTACGTGATGCTGCAGGACCAGAGCGACTTCGAGGCCCGCGAGCAGGTGCTCTACCAGGTGGTAATGGTCGGCTTCGGCCTCAGCGTGCTGCTCGCCCTGCTGTTGGGCTGGGTACTGGCGCGCAAGGTGATAGAGCCGGTGGTGCGCCTGGCCCGTCAGGTGCGCCACCGCGACCAGTTGCTGGGCATGGCGCCGCCGCTGGCGCCGGACTATGCCGCCGATGAGGTGGGCCAGCTGGCCCGGGCCTTCGACGACACCCTGGGTCGCCTTCACGAGGTGCTCAATCGCGAGCGGCTGTTCACCAGCGATGTCAGCCATGAACTGCGTACCCCGCTCATGGTGTTGGCCAGCTCGTGCGAGCTGCTGGCGGACAACCCCAACCTCGACCCGCGCGGCCGCGCCCAGCTGCAGCGGATCACCCGTGCCACCGAGGAGATGCGCGACCTGGTGCAAACCTTCCTGATGCTCGCGCGCGCCCAACACGACGAAGCCCGCCTGGCGCCCCGGGCGAGCCTGCGCAGCGTGGCCGATGACCTGGCCAGCCAGTGGCGCGAACCCATCGAAAACAAGGGGCTGCGCTTCGAATACCAGCCCGGCGATCCGCATGAACAACACTTCAACGCATCCTTCCTGCGCTCGGTGCTGGGCAACCTGCTTCGCAACGCCCTGCACTACACCGACAGCGGCAGCATCCGCCTGGTGCTGGGGGAGTGCGGCTTCGTGGTGGAGGACAGCGGTGTCGGTATTCCGGAAGAGGAGCGCGAGGCCATGTTCCGTCCCTTCGTCCGTGGCGCGGCGCGACGTGGTGACGGCCTTGGTTTGGGGCTGTCCCTGGTGCAGCGGATCTGCGAAAACCAGGGCTGGACGGTCAGCCTGAGCGCGGTGGAGCCTACCGGCTGCCGCTTCCAGGTGGACCTCAAAGGGCATCGCGACGTTGCGTCTTGACGCTTTTTTCACCTGCGCTTGACCACTTCTTGACCAAGGGACGAGTAGGCTGGGGACTGTCATTCCGGCCCATCGCTGTCCTGAGCGCTGGCTTGGGGAAGCGCGCCGACGACCTCGTTCTGCAACATTTGCCGGCTACCCTCCACCGCCTGCATCCGGGCGGCGGGGGAGGGCGAGCGGTCCGAAATGGCCCCGCCGGAACGGGTGCCGACTGTCGATCAAACGAGCGATTCCGCGCGAGCTGTGGCAGTTTAGGCGCCATTCGTCACTGGATGAGGCGGAACGACAGATACTGATCTAGGGTTATGAAGCAGCGTTTGGCAGCGCTATCAAGGGGTTGCGATCATGAAGTTAGAAGTCACGCGAGCTTTGTTTCTCGTCGGCGCCTTGGGGATAGCATCTTTGGCGGTGGCTGCCTGGCACGAGCCTTCGCCCTCGGTGGTCAGTGCCAACGGGCTGGGCTATTGCCCCTTACCGCCCAACGCCCGGCTGAAAGAGCAGGTACGGCCTGACCAAAACCTGCTGCTGTTCATGTTCGGCCTGTCCCAGGGCTTGCGCGGCCAGGAGTGAGGCAGGATCGAAAGCAAACCCCGCGAAAGCGGGGTTTTTTGTTGGCTCGGAAATGCACGGACTTTTCGTAGGTTGGTGCTGAGCCTGCGAAGCCCAACATTGCCACGCACCGTTCCCGCGCGTTGGGCTTCGCGTAGCTCAGCCACAACCTACAAAAGCATCCGGCCGGCGTCGTCAGCAATAGAAAGCCCCGCGATTGCGGGGCTTTCTTTTTCACGCCTTGGCTCAGTGGCTGGCCGCCACCTGAGCCGCCGGATGCAGGTCCTTCTTAGCCAGCAGCGTATAGACGCAAGGCAGGACGAAGAGGGTGAAGAGCGTGCCGATGGACATGCCGGTGGCGATCACCAGGCCGATGTCGAAGCGGCTGACCGCGCCGGCGCCGGTGGCCAGGATCAGCGGCACCATGCCGAAGACCATGGCCGCGGTGGTCATCAGCACCGGGCGCAGGCGGATGGCTGCGGCTTCTTCCACCGCCTCGCGGGCGGAGAGGCCTTTGTCCCGGCGCAGCTGGTTGGCGAACTCGACGATCAGGATGCCGTGCTTGCTGATCAGGCCGATCAGGGTCACCAGGCCCACCTGGGTGTAGATGTTCATGCTCGACCAGCCGAGGAATAGTGGGATCAGCGCGCCGCAGATGGACAGTGGCACGGTCACGAGGATCACCAGCGGGTCGCGGAAGCTCTCGAACTGCGCCGCCAGCACCAGGAAGATGATCGCCAGCGCCAGGCCGAAGGTGACGTAGAGCGCGCTGCCCTCTTGCACGTACTGGCGCGAGGCGCCGGCGTGGTCGAAGGCGTAGCCGCGCGGGGCTTCCTCGCGGGCGATCTGGGTCACCGTGTCGATGGCCTCTCCCATGCTCACCATGGGAACGCCTTCGATGATCGCCGCATTGAGCTGCTGGAACTGCTTGAGGCGGGTCGGCCGGGCGCTGTCGTGCACGCTGATCAGGCTCGACAGGGGCACCATGGCGCCGCCTTCGCTCTTCACGTAGTAGTTGCTCAGCCAGCCAGGATTGTCGCGGTAGGCACGTTCCACCTGGGCGATCACCTTGTAGCTGCGACCGTCGATGGTGAATCGGTTGATCTCGCCTTCGCCCAGCAGGATGGCCAGGGTCGAGCCCAGGTCTTCCATGGATACGCCCATCTGCGCGGCCTTGGCGCGGTCGATATCCACCACCACTTCCGGCTTGTCGAAGGCCAGGTCGACATTGAGGAAAGCGAACTTGCCGGACTCCAGGGCGCGCTGCTTGATGCGCTCGGTCACCTGCAACAGCGACTCGTAGTCGTTGGGTGTGTTGACCACGAACTGGAAGGGCAGGCCTTCACCGGTACCGGGCAGCGACGGCAGGTTGAAGCCGAAGATCTGCAGGCCGGGGATCTCGTTGAGCTTGCCCTGGACCTCGTGGAGCAGCTCCATCTGGGTGCGCTCGCGCTCGTTCCAGGGTTTCAGCAGGAAGCCGCCGATGCCCGACTGCACGCCGTCGAAGCCGTTGATCTGGAACGACGAGAAGTACTCGGGGAAGGCCTTGAATATCTCGACGAACTGCTGGGTATAGGCGTTCAGGTAGTCCAGGTTGGTCGGCTGCGGGGCCTTGGACATGATGAAGACGATGCCCTGGTCCTCGTCCGGCGCCAACTCGCTCTTGGTGAACTTCAGCAGCACCGGGATCAGGCACAGCACGATCACGGCGAACACCACCACCACCGGGCGGGTGTTGAGGGTGCCGTGCAGGGCGTGTTGGTAGCGCTGCTTGAGGCGTTCGAAGATCAGGTCCAGCCGATGCGCCAGGCCTGTGGGATTCTCGTCGTGGCGCAGCAGCTTGGAGCACATCATCGGCGACAGGGTCAGGGCGACTACGCCGGAGATGATCACCGCGCCCGCCAGGGTCAGGGCGAACTCGCGGAACAGCGCGCCGGTCAGGCCTTCGAGGAAGCCGATGGGCGCATAGACCGCCGCCAGGGTGATGGTCATGGAGACCACCGGCACGGCGATCTCGCGGGCGCCTTCGATGGCCGCGTCGAAGGGCGTCTTGCCCTCTTCGATGTGCCGGTGGATGTTCTCCACGACCACGATGGCGTCGTCCACCACCAGGCCGATGGCGAGCACCATTGCCAGCAGCGTCAGCAGGTTGATGGAGTAGCCCATCAGCTGCATGAAGAAGAGCACGCCGATCATCGACAGCGGGATGGTGATCACCGGGATCAGTACAGAGCGGAAGGCGCCGAGGAAGAGGAACACGACGACGATCACGATCAGCACCGCTTCGCCCAGGGTCTTCACCACCTCGTCGATTGACGCCTGGATGAAGCGGGTGGCGTCATAGGCGATGGACACCTTGAGGTTCGGCGGCAGCTGGGATTCCAGCTCGGGCATGATGGCGCGCACGTGCTTGATCACGTCCAGCGGGTTGGCACTGGGGGTGCCCTTGATGCCGATGTAGACCGAGGGGATGCCATCGAAGGAGCTGATGGAGTCGTAGTTCTCCGCGCCCATTTCCACCCGCGCGATATCCCGCAGCAGCACACGGCTGTCGCCCACCGTCTTGACCGGGATGGCGCCGAAGGCCTCCGGTGACTTCAGGTCGGTGGCGGCGTTGATGCTGGTCACCACGTACTGGCCCTTCACTTCGCCGGCGGCGGAAAGGAAGTTGTACTTGCGCACGGCGTCGCTGACATCGGTGGCGGTGATGCCGTACGCGGCCATGCGCACCGGGTCCATCCAGAGGCGCATGGCGAAGACCTGGTTGCCGAGGATTTCCGCTTCGGCCATGCCCGGCAGGGTGGCCAGCTTGGGCTGGATCACGCGGGACAGGTAGTCGGTGATCTGAGGGTTGGACAACTCGTCGCTGTAGAAACTGATGTACATCAGCGCCGTCGAGTCGGCGGCCTCCTTGGACAGCACCGGGTCCTCGGCGTCCTGGGGCAGCTGGTTCTTCACTTCGTTGGCCTTGGCCAGCAGTTCGGTGAAGAGGCGGTCGGAATTGGCGCCGATGCGTGCGTAGATCTGGATGACCGACATGTTCTGCTGGCTCGACGACGTCATGTAGTCGATGCCTTCGGCACTGGCCAGGCTCTGCTGCAGCGGCTGGGTGATGTAGCCCTGGATGGTCTCGGCGTTGGCGCCCGGGTAGGCGGTGGTCACCGTGATCAGGGCGTTCTCCATCTGCGGGTACTGGCGGATCACCAGCTTGCTGAAGGCCTGCATGCCCAGCAGCACGATCAGCAGGCTGATCACTGTCGCCAGTACCGGGCGACGGATGAAAGGATCTGTGAAAGCCATGTTCCGTTCCTTCGCGCGAGCGCTTATTGCTGGGCGCGGGCTTGGTTGTCCGGCTTGGTGGCCAGGGACTGGTCGGGTACGACGGCGACGTGGGAGCCGTTATCCAGCTTGAGTTGGCCGGAGGTCACCACTCGTTCGCCGGGCTCGAGGCCCTTCTGCACCACTACCTTGCCGTCGCGGCGTTCTCCGGTCTCGACGAAGCGGCGCTCCACCACCAGCTGAGGCTGGCCATCCTGGCCTTTCTCGGGCTGGCCTTCGGCGTTCTTCTTCTCGGAGACCACGTACACCGAGTTGCCGTAGAGGGTGTAGGTGATGGCGCTCTCCGGCACCACCACTCGCTCCTGCTCGCCCGGCAGCAGTACGTCGAGGTTGGCGAACATGCCTGGCAGGAGCTTGCCGTCAGGGTTCTGCAGCATGGCGCGCACCTGCAGGTTGCGGGTGCTTTCCTCGACCTTGGGGTTCAGCGCAGCGACGTCGCCCTCGAAGAACTCGCCCGGGAAGGCGGCGACGCTGATGCGCACCTTCTGCCCGACGGCCAGCAGGGGAGCGGATTGCTCGGGCAGGAAGAAGTCGACGAACAGGGTGTTCAGGTCCTGCAGGGTGGCGATGGTGGTGCCGGAAGAGAGGAAGTCGCCCACGTCCACCTGGCGGATGCCGATGGTGCCGGAGAAGGGCGCGACGATGCGCTTCTTGTCCAGCAGGGCCTTGAGCTGGGCGACCTTGCCGGTGGCGGCCTGGAGTTCCGAGGCCAGGCGGTCGAATTCGCTCTTGGAGATGTTCTGCCGGCTCACCAGGCTGCGGCCGCGCTCGAACTCGACGCGCGCCAGGCTCAACTCGGCCTCGGCAGTGGCCAGGGTGGCGCGTTCCACGTCGCTGTCCATCTGGATCAGCGGCTGGCCCAGCTTGATCTTCTCGCCGGAAAGGAACAGCACGTCCTGGACGGTGCCGCTGGCTTCCACGGTCAGGTCGACGCCCTGGAAGGCCTTCAGTGTGCCGATGGCGGGCAGGCGGCTCTGCCAGGGCAGTTCGACGGCCTTCTCGGCGGAGACGCTGATGGGCGGCTGAGGCGCAGAGAACTGCTGGATCTGCTGGTAGATCGAGAAGCCTTTATAGGCGGCTAGGGCGAGCACCACGAGGATAACCACGCCCAGCATGATGAGCATGCGGCGGAGCAACATATTCCGGTTCCTTGGCAGGGATAGAGAGGCCTGGGAATAGGCGAGGGAAGCACCTTAGTACCAGACTTAGACCAAGTCAAAGGCAAGAAATTGCAGAACGTTGCTTCCGGGGATGTAGTCAGTTTTGGCTGGTGCTGATCACCGAAGATCAAGTCAGTTCGTGACGGTTCGCTATGTAGGATCCCGGCCTTTCCTGATCAATGGGCCAGGAGTGTGCGGCACTTCCTTGTGCCGTTTTTGCATCAGGCGTGGAGGCGCGCCGTCAGCTGCTTGAGGTCGCCGGACAGGCCGTGCAGGTGCTGGCTGGTGCCGTGGGTGCGCTGCACGTTTTGTTCGTTGGTGCTGGCGATGGCGGTGATCTCGGCGAGGTTGCGCGAGATGCCGCTGGAGAGAAAGTGGAAACAGCCGAGGGTGATCAGCAGGAGCAGCAATAGGCTGCCACCGAGGAGGGTGAGGATCTGGCCCCGCAGCGAGCATCGCAAAGAGATGGTGTTGCGACTCCAGGAGAAGGGAAGGAGATGCTGGCTCTCCACCAGGTGAAAGTTGCAGTTTCGTGATGGGCGGACTGCGCTGGTGGACAGAAAAGCGCTGTCCACCCTAGGGACGCGGGGGCCTCGGTGCCTTTGTAGAGTGGGCGTTGCTACTTCCCGGTATCAGGCCAGGTGCAGGTGGTTGTCCCAGAAGCTCGCCGGCAGCTGCAGCGGGGTGGCGGTGAACTGCTCTCCACGGCAATCGTAGAGGCGGCAGCGGCCCTGGCCTGAGGTGACCACGAAACCGTCCTTCACCGCACCGACGCCGGCACAGTCCGGCAGCGGCGCGTCCAGGCGCACGGCGCCGCTGTCCAGGTCCCAGATGAAGAAGCGATTACCGCGCGGCGCGGTCAGGGCCACCAGGCGCAGCTCGTCGTGGATGGCGACGCTGGCGGTGTACTGGGTCATTGCCAGGCGCTGCTCGTCTTCCATCGGGAACGGCTGGAAGGGTTTGCCCGGCCGCTTGATGGCGAGCAGGTCGGCGTGGTCGCTGGCCTCACCCATGTACTGCTGGCCGGCGACAATGGTGCCGTCGGCGCCCACCGCCAGGTGGCGGATGCTGTTCATCTGCTGCGGCAGGGTTTCCTTCGACAGCAGGCTGCCATCGCGGCGCATCAGCACCAGGCTCGGCTCCATGGCGTCGAGGTTCATTTCCACCCGGCTTTCCGCTTCGGTGCGGATACCGCCGTTGGCCACCACCAGGGTTTCGCCGTCGGGCATCCACGAGACCTGGTGCGGACCCAGGCCGTGGGTGGAAATCTCCCCGGCATGGCTCAGCAGGCCGTTCTCGTAGCGGTAGCGACCGAGCACGCCACGGCCGGGGTCGGTAGTGTCGTTCTCGGTGGCGTAGAGCCACTCCCCCTCGCGGTGGAACACGCCGTGGCCATAGAAGTGACGGCCGGGCTGCGACGTGAGCGTCTGCAGCAGGCGGCCATCACGCAGGTCCACCAGGTAGCTTTCGGTGCCCGGACGGCGGGCGACGAAGAGCGCCACCGGTTCGCCGGGGTGCTCGACTATGTCATGGCAGCGCTGGGCGACCCGGGTGGCGAACACCTGGCTGCCGTCCAGGCGATAGCCCACGGCATGGTGATGGCCGTCGGCATCGTCGCGAGCGGAAAGCAACAGGGGCGAGCTGTCGCCCCTGCGGCTGAGGGTCCAGCCGCCCAGGCCGACGGCGCCGAGCAGCAGGCTGGCGAGGGTGAGGACCTGGCGACGGAGCATCTCAGTCACCGTCGTTGGCGTTGAAGCCGAGCTGCACGCCGAGGGCCTTGGCCAGCTCGCCGGAATGCAGGCGTTGGACGCGATCCAGGCTGTCGTAGAAGTCGTTCAGCTGTTGCTGGCCTTCTTCGCTGGCCAGCAGCTTGCCCAGAGGCTGCCCGAGGGCGTCGAGCTTGCCGCGGGATTCGGCGTAGGCCGCGTCGATCTTCTCGGCCAGGGCTTTCTGGTCATCGCCCAGCAGGCTGCGGATACCGTGCTGGTCGACGCCTTTCCACAGGCTTTCGGCACTGGCCAGGCTGGCGCCCAGGCTGTCCAGGGACGAGTCGCTGCGCCAGCCGTCCGCCTGCATCGGCTGCGGCAGGCTCTTGGTCTGGCGGCCCATGGGGGTGCCGAGCTTTTTCTTCAGGGTGTCGAGGGCGGTGACCTGGACCCGCAGCAGTTCGGAGATGGCCTCGTGGGAGTCGGCATAGCGCTGGTTGGGGAACTTGCTCAGTTGGTCGAGCATGCCGTCCTTGCTGTTCCAGCGCGCGAGGATTTCCTCGGCCAGGCCCTTCTGGCGCTCGCCGATGGCCTCCAACAGCGGGCAGTAGCGGGCCTTCTGGGCGCTGTCGGCCATGTCCAGGTTGCTGTCGAAGAGGATGTATTCGTAGGCGGAGAGACCCTGCACGACCACGCTGGCCTTGGCCAGGGCGGCGGCGTCGACCTGGGGCTGGGCCTTGATCAGCTGCTCCACTTGGCGCCCGACCAGGTTCTTCTTGTCCGGCCAGAACTGCACCTGCCAGGCGCGGTTGCCTTCGGCCAGAGGGCCGACCATCAGCGGCTGCAACTCGGCCCAGGCTTTCTGCGCGTTGATGAAATCGGCGCGCGCCTTGGCCAGGTCTTCCTTGCCGGAGCAGAAGGCGAGCGCGCTGCTGGCCAACTGGCGGTCCGCTTCGACCCAGCGGCTGTAGGTCGGCAGTATCACCTGCTTGGCCAGGGCGGCGGCGGTCTGCGCCTGCGGGTCCTGCGGGGCGCAGGCGCCCAGGGCCAGGGCGGCGAGGCTGGTGAACAGCAGTTTCGGGCGGAACATGCGGAGCTCCTTACAAGGAATTCAGGAAGGCCAGCAGCGCGGCACGCTGCTGGGCGTCGTATTTCAGGACCTTCAGCTTCGCCGCCTCCGCTTCGCCGCCGTGCCAGAGGATGGCTTCCAGCAGGTCGCGCGCGCGGCCGTCGTGGAGGAACTGGGTATGACCGTTCACCGCCTGGGTCAGGCCGATGCCCCAGAGCGGCGGGGTACGCCAGTCGCGGCCGCCGGCCTGGAACTCGGCGCGGCCGTCGGCAAGACCCTCGCCCATGTCATGGAGCAGCAGGTCGCTGTAGGGGCGGATCACCTGATTGGCCAATTCGGGTTCTGCGGCATCCATCGCGGTGGTGAAACTGGGGGTATGGCAAGACTGGCAGCCGGCCTGGTGGAACAGGCCCTTGCCTTCCAGCACCTGCGGGTCTTCCACCTGGCGCCGGGCTGGCACGGCCAGGTTGCGGGTGTAGAAGAGCACCAGGGACAGGATGTTGTCGCTGACTTCCGGTTCGCCGCCATGCACCGCGGCCTTGCAGACGGTCTGCGTCGCCGTGCAATCGTCCCGGGTCAGGTGCGTGGTGGTCAGGCCCATATCACCAGAGAAGGCGTGAAAATTCTGTTGATTCAGGTTCGGCTGGCCAGCCTTCCAACCGAAGCGGCCAAGCACCGTCTTGCCGGCGACATCGTCCCAGACCCAGTTGGCACGGCCACGGATGCCGTCGCCATTGGCGTCGTCCGGGTCGGCATTGGCCAGCAGGGCGGCCTCGGGAATGGCTTCCAGCAGGCCGAGGCCGATCATGGGCGGGGCGATGCGGGCGGAGAACAGGGTGTCCGGGTGCATCTGGCCATAGCCGAGCTGGCTGATTTCCAGGCGCGGCTTGCGCAGCTCGACCCTGGTGCCATCGGCGAAAGTCACCGGCACCGACTGGTAACTGACTCGTACCTTGCCTTCGGGCGCGACGCCGGGGATGGAAACGTCCTGCAGCTGGCCGCCGTAGACCGGCTCCGGCACCACGCCCAGGCGCTCCAGCAGGCGCGCATGCACGGCCGAGGCGTCGGCGGGGATCGACAGGCGCACCAGCATGGACACGGCATTGTTCGCCCCAGGTGCCGGCGGATGGCCGCGGCCATCCTTCACGTGGCAGTTCTGGCAGGCGTTGGTGTTGAACAGCGGGCCCAGGCCATCGCGTGCGGTGGTGGTGGCGGGGGCGATCACCCAGGGGTTGCGGAAGAAGCTGTTGCCGACGCTGAAATCCAGCCGGCGCATTGGCGTGAGGTTGGCCGAGGGCATGGAAAAGGCGTTCTGGTCGAACTGGCGTACGGTCGCCGCGCCGCCGGACAGGTGCTCGCCGGGTTCGGCCTGGGTGAACCGCGGCGCGTCGTCACAGGCGCTGAGGCCGAGGGCCAGCAGCAGGGGCGACAGGCGGCGAATGGCCGGTGGAGCGTGCATTGGCGGGTTCCGGACGGCTGGAAACAGGCGGGCAAGCTTATCAGGACGGGGCCGTTTGAATAAGAGGGATTTGCGTTTGGCTTGTGTTCGGGGCCAGGATCGTGAGGCAGATCCGAGCGGTTTCTGTGGGGGCGAATTCATTCGCTATGCAGGCCGCCGGCCTGCCCAGATGCCCTATTGGGGCCGCTGCGCGCCCCTTCGCGAATGAATTCGCCCCCAAAGGAAGAGCAACCCCTCCAGGGGACAACCATCGGACACAAAAAAGCGGATGCGGCACTAGGCCGCATCCGCTTCGTTCGACGCCGTGTCGATCAGAACTGGTGATCGGCGGTGTCCGGCTTCAGGTCGGTGATGCCGAGCTTGCCGGCAGCCTGCTCGATGGCACCGGTCTGCTTGACCAGGGAGGCGATGGCATCACGCACCAGTTGCTGGCCGGCGGTGTTGTCGGCGGCGATCAGCTGGTCGAAATGCACGTCCTTGTTGGCGCTGTCCACCAGGGCCTGCAGCTTGCCTTCGGTGGCTTCCAGATCGGCCTTCAGGGTGGTGTCGGTCTGGGCGTCGGCCTTGGCCACCAGGGAGGACAGGCTCGGGCCGGTCAGGGTGGTGCCGTCGACCTTCTTGTACTCGCCCAGGTAGACGTTGCGGATGCCCTTGCCGTTGTAGAAGTGCGAGTTGTGGGTGTTGTCGCTGAAGCAGTCGTGCTCGTCTTCGGTGGAGTTGGCTTCCAGGGCGACCTTCATGCGCTCGCCGGCCAGCTCGCCGAGGGACAGGCTGCCCATGCCGAAGAGCATCTTGCGCAGGCCGGCGTCGGCCGGTTCGGCTTCCAGCTTGGCGCGGTAGTTGTCGGCAACGCCGGCTTTCCACTGGCCAACCATGTATTCCAGGTCGCTCACCAGCAGGTCGGTGGCGGCCTTCAGGTAGGCGCGGCGGCGCTCGGTGTGACCGCCGGTGGCGCCTTCGCCGACCACGTAGTCGGTGGCGGGACGGTTGCCGGCGCCCGGGCCGGTGCCGTTCAGGTCCTGGCCCCAGAGGAGGAATTCGATGGCGTGGTAGCCGGTGGCGACGTTGGCTTCGGAACCGCCGAGCTCGTTCAGGCTGGCCAGTTTCTCACCGGTGATCTCGGTGACGTCGATCTTGTCTTCGCCGACCTGGATGCTGGTGTTGGCAATGATGTTGGCAGTGGCGCCGGGGTTGCCCAGGGCATGCTGGTAGTCGCCGGCGACGTAGTCGATCAGGCCTTCGTCCAGCGGCCAGGCGTTCAACTGGCCTTCCCAGTCGTCGACCACCGGGTTGCCGAAGCGGAACACTTCGGTCTGCATGTAGGGCGCACGCGCGGCCAGCCAGGCTTCGCGGGCGGCTTTCAGGGTGTCGGCATCGGGCTTGGCGAGGAAGGCGTCAACGGCCTTCTGCAGGTTCACGCCGGTGCTGTGGGCATCGGTGAAGACCGCCAGGGCGAGGTCGGCGTAATGGGCGACGACCTTCTTGGCCTCGGCCTCGTCGACCTTGGCGGTTGCAGCCGGGGCCGCGGCAGTGCTGGTGGCGGCCGGGGCGACGGCTTGCGGTGCGGCGGCTTCTTTCTTGTCGTCACCGCATCCGGCGAGGGAAATGGCGACGGCGAGCAGGCTGGCGGTGGCCAGGGGCATACGAATCATGGGCGAGGTCCTTTGCTTCTGGGTGATGGCAATGCGAAGTTGCGCAACGAAAACCGCGACATAATGCGAAAGATTTTCATTTTTGGAAAGGCCGTTCTCGGGCGTTTTGCAACCCTGTGTGCGAGGTCTCCGCGTCTTCCGCCAAACACCATTAGAATCGGCCAAACCCCATGCCCCGCAGTCTGAAGGAGAAGCCTGCATGAGCCTGACCAGCGTTGCCCTGATCGTGATCCTGCTGCTCGTCGCCGCCTATGCGGTGATCCTCTATAACGCCCTGGTGCGCCTCAAGCACGGGGTCGGCAAGGCCTGGTCGAACATCGAGGTGCTGCTCAAGCAGCGGCATGACGAGCTGCCCAAGCTGGTGGAGACCTGCAAGCAGTACATGCAACACGAGCGCACCACCCTGGAACGGGTGATCGCCGCGCGCAACGCCGTGGCCAGTGCCCGTGAGAAGGGTGACATCAGTGCCCTCGGCCAGGCCGAGAGCGGCCTGCGTGCCGGCCTCGGGCAGCTCTTCGCCCTGGCGGAGAACTACCCGCAGCTCAAGGCCAATGAAAGCTTCCAGTTCCTCCAGCAGCGCATCAGCGGCCTGGAGAACGGCATTGCCGATCGCCGCGAGCTGTACAACGAGGCGGTGAACCTGAACAACGTGCGCATCGAACAGTTCCCGGACGTCATCATCGCTGGCCTGTTCGGCTTCAAGGCCGCGGAGCTGCTGGAGTTCAGCGAGGCCGAGAAGGCCGACGTCGATCTCAAGTCCCTGTTCGGCTGAGCCATGGCCGTGGATATCGCCGGGCTGGCGGTCAGCCTGGGGTTCAGCCTCGGCGCCTTCGCCGGCGGCGGCTGGTGGTGCCTGCGCCGCCTGGCCCAGGCGCGGCTGCTGCTGGATACCCCGACATCGAAGATCCGCTCGGCGGCCCAGGGCTATGTCGAGCTCTACGGCATGCTCCACCGGCATGGCGACGCACCCCTGGCCGCGCCGCTGACGGGTAAGCCCTGCCTCTGGTGGCGCTACCGCATCGAGGAGTACAGCGAGAACGGCAAGAGCAAGAGCTGGCGGGTGGTGGACAGCGGTGTCAGCGATGCCTGGCTGCGCCTGGCCGACGCCACCGGCGATTGCCTGATCGATCCGCGCGGCGCCGAGGTGCGTCCGGCCACCCGCGAAGTCTGGAAGGGCAGTCAGCGTCACCCGCGCGGCGGCCAGGTACACGGCGGGATCGGTGCCTGGCTGTCCGGCGGCGAGTACCGCTACACCGAGGAGCGCCTGCACGCCGGCGAGCCGCTTTATGCCATTGGCGATTTCCGCACCAGCGGCGGCGGCCGCCAGGGCCTGGACCTGGCATCGGCCCAAGGGGCGGTGATCCGCGAGTGGAAGGGCGATTTCGCCGGCCTGCTGCGGCGCTTCGATAGCGACGGCAATGGCCAGCTGGACGAAGGTGAATGGGGCCGGGTGCGTCTGGCCGCCCAACTGGAAGCCGAGGACCGCCACCGACACACCAGCGCGGCGCCAGCGTTGAACCATATGCGCCGTCCTCCCGAATCCCAGCCCTTCCTGCTCTCCAGCCATGGCGAGGATGTGCTGGCCCGGCAGTTCCGCTGGCAGGCGCTGATCGGCGCCGTGCTCTGCGTGGGCGGAGCGGTGGCCACCGTCTACCTGCTCAGGGTGACCGGGCTCTTGTAGGGTGGATCACGCTTCATCGATCCACCGCCGAGGTGGGGCTGGGGCGGGGATGGTGGATAGGAAAAGCGCTATCCACCCTACGGGGCCGCTGCGCGGCCCTTCGCGAATGAATTCGCTCCTACAGGGGGTCAGAGTGTGGCGGGGTTTGACGCTGCGTTGGTGAGGCGCCGGGACTGCTTGAGGTAGAGGGTGAGTTCGCGGGCGGAGAGGGGCTTGCTGTAGAGGTAGCCCTGACCCTCGTTGCAGCCCTGGGCGATGATGTAGGCCTCCTGCTCGGCGGTTTCCACGCCTTCGGCTATTACCTGCATGCCCAGGTTGCGCGCCAGTTGGATGATGGCGCGGACTATGGTGGCGTCGTCCTCGTCTTCCAGCACGTCCTGGACGAAGCTCTTGTCGATCTTGATCTTGTCCAGCGGCAGGCTCTTCAGGTAGCTCAGGGACGAGTAGCCGGTCCCGAAGTCGTCGATCGCGATCAGCGCGCCGGAGCGGCGCAGGCTCAGCAGGTGCTGGGCGGCGGTGGAGATGTCTTCCATCAGGCCGGTTTCGGTGACCTCCATCTCCAGGCTGCGCTGGGGCAGGCGGTAAACCTGCAGCAGGTTGTTCACCACCCGAGGCAGCTCGGCGTGATGCAGTTGCACGGTGGAGAGGTTGATGGCCATGCGCAGCTCGCTGAATCCCTGGTCGTGCCATTCGCGCAGCTGGCGGCAGGCCTGGTCGAGGACCCATTCGCCGATGGGGATGATGGAGCCGTTCTGCTCGGCCAAGGGGATGAACAGGTCTGGCGGGACGAAGCCATGCTGCGGGTGCTGCCAGCGCAGCAACGCCTCGACGCCCACCACGCGGTGGTCGCGATAGTCGACCTGCGGCTGGTAGACCAGATGCATCTCGCCACGGTTGAGGGCTTCGCGCAGGTCCTTTTCCAGTTCGCGGCGGCGGCGCATCTCGCTGTCGACGCTGGCGATGTAGAACTGGTAGCGATTGCGCGAGCGGCTCTTGGCCAGGGTCATGGTCTGCTCGGCTTTCTGCAGCAACTTCTCGGTGCTGTCGCCGTCCTCGGGGAAGAGGGTGATGCCGATGGTGGCGCGCAGGCGCACTTCCTGCTGTTCCAGGGAGAAGGGCACTTCCAGGTCGTCCAGGACGCTCTGGGCCAGTTCGGCGGCCTCGTAGGGCTGCTCGATATCGGCCTGGACCAGGGCGAACTGGTCGCCGCCCAGGCGCGCCAGGGCACCCAGGCGGCCGCTGTGGCTGCGCAGGCGGTCGGCCAGGGCGATCAGCAGCTGGTCGCCGGTCTGGTAGCTGAACTGTTCGTTGACGCCCTTGAAGTCGTCCAGGCCGACGCAGAGCACCGCCACGCGGCGCTGCAGGCGACCGGCGTCTTCGAGGATCTGGTCGAGCTGCTGTTGCAGTTGCTGGCGATTGGGCAGGCCGGTGAGGAAGTCGTACTGGGCCATGCGCAGCAGGCTGTTCTCGGCTTCGCGGCGCAGGTGGGTGTTACGTTCGATGGACGCCAGCAGATCGTTGGCGGTGGTTATCCACAGGCCCAGCTCGTTCTTCTCGTTGCCCTTGAGCATGGGCAGCTTGTGTTCGCTGGGACGGTCGGGATTGATGCTGGTCAGGTGCTCGATGATCTTCGACAGCGGCTTGGTCAACAGCCAGTGGTAGACGAGATAGAGCACCAGGCCCATGGCCAGGGCGCGCAGCACGCCGGAGATGAAGATGATCACCGAGCTGGTGACGAAGTCCTCGCCATAGGGCGCGGTGTCGAGGGTGATGCTGAGGTCGCCGTAGTACTCGCTGTAGGGGCTGCGGCCGACCAGTTGGGTGGTGAAAGTCTGCTCTTTGCCGAGGATGGGGTCTGTCAGCCAACGCGTGGGGAGCTCCATCAGCGGCCGGTCCTTCTCCGCCAGCATGGGCTCGTTGGGATGGCCAATGGAGGCCTGGCGCACCGATTCGTGCTGGAACAGGCCTTCGATCACCTGCATGCCCATCTCGCGGTCCAGGCTGTAGACGGCCTGGGTGGATGGGTCGCGGAACATGCCGAGAATCCGGTTGGCGTCATTGGATACCGCCTGACGGGTCTTGTAGATGTCGAACACGATCTGCGCACAGCTCAGCACCACCCCGACCACCAGAGCGGACAGCAGCACCACGCGCAGCAGCTTCAGTGACAAGCTGTGTTTGAGATCCAGCTTCAAATGGCGATTCCTTGTTCGATGCCGCCAGGCGTCAGACGGGTGTGAGTATTGGCAAACAGGCCTTGGCCGTCAAAGGGCCAGTATGTGAATGCCACTATTCATGGCGCCGGGCCGTTGACGGCACCCACGCGGTCACTACTCCCCTCATGTCTATGTCGGTGCGAACTTTGCCGGGCTTGAGGGGATGTACGACATTTTTTCGCTTGTACCGCAACAGGACGACGAACGCCGCCCAGAAATGAAGAAACCCGGCTATTGCCGGGTTTCCTTGAAGCGCTGGAGCGGGTCTCAGGCTGCGTAGTTCTTGGCTACGAAGTCCCAGTTGACCAGGTTCCAGAAGGCCTCTACGTACTTCGGACGCAGGTTGCGGTAGTCGATGTAATAGGCGTGTTCCCAGACGTCGCAGGTCAGCAGCGGGGTATCGCCGCTGGTCAGCGGGCAGCCGGCGCCGATGGTGCTGGCCAGGGCCAGGGAGCCGTCAGCCTTCTTCACCAGCCAGGCCCAGCCGGAGCCGAAGGTGCCGATGGCGGTCTTGGTGAACTCTTCCTTGAACTTGTCGAAGGAGCCGAAGGCAGCGTTGATGGCGTCAGCCAGGGCGCCGGTGGGCTGGCCACCGCCGTTGGGCTTCAGGCCATTCCAGTAGAAGGTGTGGTTCCAGATCTGGGCTGCGTTGTTGAAGATGCCGCCGGAGGAGGTCTTGATGATCTCTTCCAGGGTTTTACCTTCGAATTCGGTACCCGGAACCAGGTTGTTCAGGTTCACCACATAGGCGTTGTGGTGCTTGCCGTAGTGGTATTCCAGGGTCTCGGCGGACAGGTGCGGCTCGAGAGCGTTTTTCTCGTAAGGCAGCGGCGGCAATTCGAAAGCCATGTCTATCTCCTTCATCAGGTCGGGATTTTTGCGCCAGGCGCGGGGCCGTTCACGGGCGGCCGAATGTGCGGCTTCGAGTTTGTACTCTTTTTGGCCGCGAGCTCCGGATCATAGCACCGGGCAGGGGGCTTAACCACGCAGCAACTGTGTGGAAATGCCTGCGCCAGGGGCCCTGGCGCATCTCCATAGTGGACCTGGGGGAGTCAGATTCCGTTCACCAATTGCGCCGCCATGCCGAACATCATCAGCGCTACCGCCAGGTCGAGCAGGCGCCAGGTAGCCGGTCGGGCCAGCCAGGGGGCGAGCCAGGCGGCACCCAGGGCGAGGGCGAAGAACCACACCAGCGAAGCGCTGGCCGCGCCCAGGGCATAGGCGCCGGGCACCGTCTGCTGGGCGCCGAGGGAGCCGATCAGCAATACCGTGTCGAGGTAGACATGGGGATTGAGCAGGGTCACTGCCAGGGCCGCCAGCAGCACCGTCCGGCGCGAGCGCGGCCCGGTCTCGGCGGACTGGTCCAGGGTGCTCGGGCTCAGGGCGCGGCGCAGGGCCTGGATGCCGTACCAGAGCAGGAAGGCCACGCCGCCCCAGCGGGCGATGCCCAGCAACGTCGGGTTCTGCGCCAGCAGGGTAGCCAGGCCGAAGACCCCGGCGCTGACCAGAAGCGCGTCGCACAGCACGCAGAGCGCGGCCACCGGCAGGTGGTGTTCGCGGCGCAGGCTCTGGGCGAGGACGAAGGCGTTCTGTGCGCCGATGGCGATGATCAGGCCGGCGGCCATCAGCAGTCCGTTCAGGTAGCTCTGCCACATGGCCTTCACTCCGTCTGGGCGTTGGCCGCGAGGGCACGCAGGGTGGACAGGGCACGCTCGGCATCCTTGCTGGCGACGAACAGGTGGTCGTGGAAATAGCCGGCGACCACATTGCAGCTGAGGCCCGCCTGCGCCAGGGCGCCGGCGAAGGTGGCGGTAAGGCCCACGGCGCTGAGGGATGAATGCACCTCCAGGGTGATCCAGGCGGCGCTGTAGTCGTAGGAAAGACCGAGGCGATCGGCCTCGCCGCGTTCCAGTATCACCGTCAGCCCCTCGCGCTCACGGAAGCTGCCCAGCGGCGTGCTGCCGTCGAGCCGGGCTGCATCGTCCAGGGTGCAGAACACGTACTCGCCGGGATTGAGCTGCGGCGACATGTTGCGGATCAGGGTGGAAAGGGTGGTTTCGCCGGCCATGGTGCTTCCTTCGGGACGATCGGGTGGGATGTGGCGAGTCTGGGGCGCGACGTTGTATAAGGAAAACGAATCATGCTGATCTCTCATTAGGAAAACTGATTTGTTCGACTACAAGTTGCTGTCCGCCCTGGCGGCGGTGGTGGAGCAGGGTGGTTTCGAGCGTGCGGCGCAGGTTCTCGGCCTATCGCAGTCGGCGGTGTCACAGCGCATCAAGCTGCTGGAAGCGCGGGTCGGCCAGCCGGTGCTGGTGCGCGCCACGCCGCCGGCGCCCACCGAGGTCGGCACCCGCCTGCTCAACCATGTACAGCAGGTGCGCCTGCTGGAGCGGGACCTGCAGCGCCAGGTACCGGCCCTGGAAGAGGGCGGCATGCCGGAGCGCCTGCGCATCGCGCTCAACGCCGACAGCCTGGCCACCTGGTGGGCCGCCGCTGTGGGGGATTTCTGCGCCGAGCAGCAGGTGCAGATGGAGTTGGTGGTGGAGGACCAGGAAGTGGGCCTCAAGCGCATGCGGGCTGGCGAAGTGGCGGCCTGCGTCTGCGGCGCCGAGCGCCCGGTGGCCGGCGCCCGCAGCCTGCCCCTGGGCGCCATGCGCTACCGCGCCCTGGCCAGCCCGGCTTTTATCGAGCGGTACTTTCCGCGGGGAGTGACGGCAGCGGCCCTGGCCCGTTCGCCGGCGATCGTCTTCGGCCCGGATGACCTCTTGCAGCATCGTTACCTGGCGGAGTTGGGTGTGGAGGGTGGCTTCATCCATCACCTCTGCCCCTCGTCGGAAGGCTTCGTGCGCCTGACCGAAGGCGGCCTGGGCTGGGGCCTGGTGCCCGAGCAGCAGGTCGGTGCCCAGTTGGCGCGGGGTGAACTCCAGGAGCTGATCCCCGACCATCCCATCGATGTGCCGCTCTACTGGCACCACTGGCGTCACGGGGGTGAACTGCTGGGCCTGCTCACCGACCAGCTGGCTCGGGCCGCCGGCCGCTGGCTGGTGCCGTTGCCGCGCTGAAACGGGCCTGGACCGGGGGGCGCCGGCGCACCCTACTGGCTGATGCGAATCGACCCCGAGCCGGGCAACTGCTCCACGCAACGCTCGCCCAGCAGACGCGACGGCGTGAAGTAGCCACCTTCACCCTGGTAGTCGAGCAGATGGCGCACCGTGAGCAGCACGCCGTGCACGGTCACCTGATAGCCATTGGCGGTCTCCAGGTGCGCGGTGCGCCGATCGCCGGCGGCGTTGCGCGCCTCGCCCCAGACCCAGGTGGGTCGGCGGGCGCGCATCGTCTCGTCAGGCCCGCTGAGGTGCCTGGCGGCCAGTCCCTTCAGCTGGTCCTGCGCCCAGGTGGCGGCCAGCAGAGCGCGCAGCGGATCGGCCAGGCGCATGCCCAATGCCAGGAGCGCGGGGGCTGGCAGGTAGACCTCGATATTGGGTATGCCGGTGGAATAGTAGGCGGTGGCCACATCCCCCCAGGGGATGGTCATGGCGGATTTCAGGCCGCGGCCGAAGTCGATCTCGCGGCGCCTGTGGCCCAGGGGCACCGGGCGCAGGCGGCCGTTCTCACGCACCTGTCCGCCCATGGCCAGGGCTTCGATGCTGGTCTTGGCGGTGCCCGGCGAGAGCCCGCTGTCGGAGTCGAACCCCAGCGCCAGGTGGGTGGCGTCGGGCAGGGCCGCCTTGAGGCAGGCGGCCACGCAATCGGTCGGGATGACGTCGAAACCCGCGCCGGGGCAGATCACGATGCCGGCACGTCGGGCTGCCGCGTCCTGGGCATGGGCGAGGGCGAACACCGTGATCTCGCCGGTGATGTCCAGGTAGTGGGTGCCGCTCGCGAGGCAAGCCTGGATCATCGGCGTGCTGGTGGCGGAGAAGGGGCCGGCGCAGTGGGCGACCACATCGATGCCGTCGAGGCGTTCGGCGGCGTGCGTGGGGTCGTGCAGGTCGAAGATCCGCGTCGGCAGGCCGAGGCGGCTGCCCAGGGCTTCGACCTTGGCCGGGTCGCGCCCGGCGAGGACCGGCAGCATTCCTTGCCGCAGGGCTTCCTCGGCCACCAGCTGTCCGGTGTAGCCATAGGCACCATAGATCATCCAGGTGTTCTTGCTCACTGCGTCTTCCTTCGGATGTGCATGAGCTGACAAAGGTAGCCCATGCTCTCCGGCCGGGCGGGAACGATGGTGGGGGATAGCGTTCAGAGTCGTTCTAATGGCTCGCGATGCCACCCCGGGAAGGCAGAGGTGCTGCTAGAGTCGCGGGCATCACGAGGCGTACCGAGGGGCTATTGATGAAGATTCTGGTGACGGGGGCGAGTGGGTTCATCGGTGGGCGTTTCGCCCGCTTCGCCCTGGAGCAGGGGCTGGCCGTGCGCGTCAACGGCCGCCGTCCCGAGGGGGTGGAGCATCTGGTGAAGCGTGGCGCCGAGTTCGTCCAGGGCGACCTGTCCGATCCCGAGCTGACGCAGCGCCTCTGCCAGGATGTCGATGCCGTGGTGCATTGCGCCGGGGCCGTGGGCGTGTGGGGCAAGTACGAGCACTTCCACCAGGCCAACGTGCAGGTCACCGAGAATGTGGTCGAAGCCTGCCTGAAACAGCGGGTGCGGCGCCTGCTGCACTTGTCGTCGCCTTCCATCTATTTCGACGGCGATTCCCATGTCGGCCTGACTGAGGAACAGGTGCCCAAGCGCTTTTCCGATCACTACGGCGCGACCAAGTACCTGGCCGAGCAGAAGGTCTTCGCGGCGGCGGAGTTCGGCCTCGAAGTCATGGCCTTTCGCCCGCGCTTCGTCACCGGCGCCGGCGATACCAGCATCTTCCCGCGGCTGATCGCCATGCAGCGCAAGGGCCGCCTGAAGATCATCGGCAACGGCCTGAACAAGGTCGACTTCACCAGCGTGCAGAACCTCAACGCCGCCCTGTTCAGCGGGCTGCTGGCCGCCGGCCCGGCGCTGGGGCAGGTCTACAACATCAGCAATGGCCAGCCGGTGCCGATCTGGGACGTGATCAACTACGTGTTTCGCAAGCTCGGCGAGCCTTCGGTGACGCGCCACGTCCCCTATGGGCTGGCCTATACCGCCGCGTTGCTGAACGAATCGGCCTGCAAACTGCTGCCCGGACGGCCGGAGCCTTCGCTCTACCGCCTGGCCGTGGCGGTGATGGCCAAGGACTTCTCCCTGGATATCAGCCGCGCGCGACAGTACCTGGACTACGACCCGCAGGTGAGCGTCTGGACGGCGCTGGATGAATTCTGCGCCTGGTGGGGGGCGCAGCAGCCCTAACCGCGAAGGGGCCCCGCGTATTGGGTGTACTTGCGCACCAGCTCCTCCTCGCTGAGCACCGGCGGTTGCAGGCGCACGCCGGTCAGGGCGCTGAGGTGCTCGCCCAGCTCGCGGGTCGCATCGCGCTGCGACTCGGCGCAGGCGTTGAGCATGGACAGGATGGCGTCTGGCTGGCTGAGGCGGATATCCACAGCCTGTTCGTCACGTAGCTGGCGCCGCAGGGTCTGCATGCAGTCCAGCACAGCCTTGGTCAGTTCCACTCCTTCTTCCCCCATGGTCGCAGAGCGCCTCGATTCCTTCTTCCTGAAGGGCCCGGGGCCTGTCGGAGCCATTCGCTCCGCCTTGCGTCTTCCTGGCATGGCCCCGTGCCGGGGCTGGCATCTGGCTAGCAAGCCCCGTACCAAGCCCGGAGGCCCGGAACTGCTGGGCTCCGGCGTGGTCAATCGTGGCACGCTGCTCCCGTGCGGTGCAGTCCGCACCGCCTTGGCGCGACGCTGAAGACCACGGTGCGAACCGGTATACTGCTGGCCATCAGCGGTTCTGTTTTCTCTCCAAAGGTTCCCCAATGCGCAACGATGCTCTCGACGAAGTGGATGACGTTCCCAGCTTGACCACCGATTCCCGCGATCGCGACGAGTTCGGCCATCACCCGGCTCCCGAGCCCGTGTTGCGGCACAACGGCAACGGCCATGCCACGGTCGCCCCCAAAGTCCGCAGTGTCAGCACCGGTCCGCTCTGGGCCCTGGTGGTGGCGCTGCTGGTCGCCCTTTGTGGCCTGGGCTGGTGGAGCTTCCAGCAGATCAGCCTGATGGAGCAGCAACTGGTGGCGACCCAGGAAAGCTTCGCCCGAATCAGCGAAGAGGCCGCCGGCCGCATCCAGGATATCAGCGGCAAGGTAGTGGCCACCGAATCCAGCGTTACCAGCGGCAGCGAGTCCATGAAGCTGCAGATCAAGCAGCTGCAGGCCAGGGTGGCCGAGCTGGGCAAACAACAGCAGAACGCCAGCGCGCAACTGGGTAGCCAGGGCAAGCGCGTCGAGCAGTTGGCCACCGACCTCAAGGCGCAGCAGGGCGCTGCCAGCCAGCTGGGCGGCAAGCTCGACGGACTGGGCGGCAAGATCGATGGCCTGGCCAACGAACAGGCCAGGCTGAAGGCCGCGCAGGGCGATATGGCCCAGCTCGATGGCCGCCTGAAGGGCCTGGGCAGCGATATCGAGGCGTTGAAGAAGCAGGGCAACCCGAACCAGGCGATCCGGAGCCTGGAGCAGGACCTGCTGGTGCTGCGCAGCGAACTGGACAATCGCCCGGCGGCCAGTAGCAATACCGCCGAGTTCGATGCCTTCCGCGCCCAGATGACCCGCAATATCAGCACCCTGCAGAGCCAGGTGCAGAACCTCCAGCAGCAGATCGACATGCGCTGACGCTGCGAGGCAGGACGAGAAGCCCCCGCGCCGTGATGGCCCGGGGGCTTTTTCGTTATGGGCCAGCCCGCCTTACACCCAGGCGCCATTCCCGTATATGCGGACGTCCGGCCCTTGCAGGCTTGTACTGTAAAGTCCAAGATGGACTGATTGTTTATTTCCAGTCCCTGGGAGCGTCTCCATGTCCAGCACACCGCCTCTCATCATCCAGCACGCCGAAGCCCGCCGCCTGCTCCAGCAGGTGGACGTGCACCAGGCCATGCGCCGCATGTTCCTTGACCTCGCCGCCGGCGAAGCCCTGCAGCCGGCCCAGCAACTGGTGGAGTTTCCCCACGCCGCCGGCGACTTCATCAACTACCTCGGCGTGCTGGCCAAGGAGCGCGTCTACGGGGTCAAGACCTCGCCCTACATCAAGACGGCCGATGGCGCGCTGGTCACGGCCTGGACCCTGCTGATGTCCATGGAAACCGGCCAGCCGCTGCTGCTCTGCGATGCCGGCGAATTGACCACCGCCCGCACCGCCGCCACCACGGCGGTGGCGGTGGACGCCCTGGCGCCGGGGCAGGCACGGACCCTCGCCGTGATCGGCAGTGGCCCGGTGGCCCGCGCCCACCTGCACTATGTGAAAGGCCTGCGCGACTGGCAGCGCATCGCCGTCTTCTCGCCAGCCCTCGCTGCGGATGCCGGGACCCAGGAGCTGTTGCGCGCCCAGGACCCGCGCGTCGAGATCGGCGCCAGCCTGGAGGCAACGGTGAACGATGCAGACGTGGTGATGCTCTGCACTTCTTCCGCCGGCCCGGTGCTGGACCCGCGCAGCCTGGCCAGGCCGGCCCTGGTCACCTCCATCAGCACCAACGCCCCGCGCGCCCATGAAGTGCCGCCCGAGGCCTTGGGCGAGATGGATGTCTATTGCGACTACCGCGCCACTACGCCGGGCTCCGCCGGCGAGATGGTGCTGGCCGCCGAACGCCACGGCTGGAGCCGAGAGGCCATACTCGGCGACCTGCCAGGCCTGGTAAGCGGCAGCGCCCCGCGCCCGGATTACCGCCGCCCGGTATTCTTCCGTTCCATCGGTCTCGGCCTGGAAGACATGGCCCTGGCCAACGCCCTCTATCATCTGCAGCGCCAAGGACAGTGAGGCATTCCATGAACCAGGCTGACTTCATCATCATCGGTGCCGGGATCGCCGGCGCCTCCACCGGTTACTGGCTGTCGCGCCACGGGCGGGTGCTGGTACTGGAGCGCGAGGAGCACGCCGGCTACCACTCCACCGGACGCTCCGCTGCGCTCTATACCGTGGCCTACGGTACGCCCCAGGTACGCGCCCTGACCGCCGCCAGCCGCGCTTTCTTCGACGCGCCGCCGGAGGGTTTCAGCGAACACCCGCTGCTCACCCCGCGCGGCGAGATGGTGGTGGACTTCACCGGCGACCCCGAAGAGCTGCAACGCCAGTTCGACAGCGCCCTCGAAAACGTGGCCAACGTGCAGATGCTCAGTGCCGATGAAGCCTGCGCGCTGGTGCCGGTACTGCGCCGCGACAAGGTCCAGGGCGCGATGCTCGATCCCAGCGCCGCCGACATCGACACCGACGCCCTGCACCAGGGTTACCTGCGCGGCATTCGCCGCAACGGCGGGCAGATTCAGCTCAGCTGTGAAGTGACCGGCATCCAGCGCCAGGGCGAGCAATGGCAGATCAGCACCAGCCAGGGCGTTTTCCAGGCGCCGGTGCTGGTCAATTCCGCCGGCGCCTGGTGCGATCAGCTCGCCAGCCTGGCTGGTGTTCGCCCCCTGGGCCTGCAGCCCAAGCGCCGCGCCGCCTTTATCTTCGCCCCGCCAGAAGGCGTGGATGCCCACCAGTGGCCGGCGCTGGTGAGCCTGGACGAATCCTTCTACTTCAAGCCCGACGCCGGCATGCTGCTGGGGTCGCCGGCCAACGCCGATCCGGTGGAGCCCCATGACGTGCAGCCCGAAGAGCTGGACATCGCGCTGGGCATCTACCAGATCGAAGAGCACACCAGCATGAGCATCCGCCGCCCCGCGCGGGTCTGGGCCGGGCTGCGCTCCTTCTTCCCCGATGGCGACCTGGTCTCCGGCTACGACCCGCGCACGCCGGGCTTCTACTGGGTCGCGGGGCAGGGCGGCTATGGCATTCAGACCTCCGCCGCCATGGGCGAAGCCAGCGCCTGCCTGATCCTGCACCAGCCGCTGCCTGAGCATCTCACCCGCTTCGGCCTGAGCGAAGCCATGCTGTCGCCCGATCGGCTGGGGTGACGAAGCTGGCGCATTGCGCCACACTCGCTGCGCCGGGCTCCGTGCCCGGCGTCGATCCTTCCGCTCCAGGAGCCGCTCCCATGACGCCCCGCCCAGACCCCGCCCTGGACAATTACCGGGCCATCGCCGATGCCATCGCCAACCTGTTCTTCCCCCATGCCGAGGTGGTGTTGCATGACCTGCGCACGCAGAAGATCGACTACATCGCCAACAACATCTCCAAGCGCTGCATCGGCGACGACGCGGCCCTGGAAGACCTGCTCGGCGAAGAGGTGGGCGAGCGGAACATCGGCCCCTACGAGAAGCTCAACTGGGACGGCCAGAAGATCCGCTCGATGAGCACCGTGCTGCGCGACGCCCAGGGCGCCCCTCTCGCCATGCTCTGCGTCAACCTGAATATCTCCATGTTCGAAGCGGCCAAGGCCGCGCTGGACCTCTTCCTGTCCTCCAGCAAGCTCATCCCCCAGCCCGACTCCCTGTTCCGCGACGACTGGCAGGAGCGCATCAACACCTTCCTGCACAACTGGCTGCGCCAGCGTCAGCTCGGCCTCAACCTGCTGACCCGCGAACACAAGCGCGAACTGGTCCTGGCCCTGCACGCCGAAGGCGCCTTCAAGGGCAAGAGCGCCGCCAACTACGTGGCCAACGTCCTCAACATGGGCCGCGCCACCGTCTACAAGCACCTCAAGGAACTCAAGGAAGAGTCGGTCTGACGAGGCTCTGCACAGAACCTCTCAGGGGGTGTCGTCGGCCTCGGGCATCAATCGGCAACCCTGGTGCGGGCTGACCCATGCGGCGGTGTTGCTGCGGCCGAGGCCGCTGGCGGTCACGCGCTTGCGTTCGGCGTCGTCGAGCAAATCGCTGGTGGGCACGTACTGCTTCACGTAGCTCTGGCAATAGTCGGCCTCATTGCCCATTACATATCGGCAGGAGCAGTACTCCTTGGCGGTGTAGGCGCTGATGATGCCGGGGAAGGCGGTCAGGTGGGCGCGGTTCTGCCAGACGAGGCCGGCAAGCAGGATCAGGGCCAGTACCAGCAGGCTGAGAACGGGGCGGCGGGCGATCATGGCTGCACCTCCGGGGCGAACGCGGCCAGGGCCAGCCTGAGGAAGTCGTTGTGGCGGTAGCCGCCGTCACGGTCATCGGCGTAGCGCACGATCACCAGCTTCTCGCTGGGCAGCACATAGAGCGCCTGGCCCCAGTGCCCAAGCGCGGCGAAGGTGTCTTCCGGCGCATCTGGCCAGGGCTTGGCGGCGCCCTGCACCTGAGCGTTCAGCCACCAGTGGCCGCCGGGTACGGCGTCGCCCGGCTTCGCCGGATCGGGCTGGTAGTCGGCGAAGGGTGTGCGGTTGAAGGCCACCCAGTCCCTCGGCAGCAGCTGGCGATCACCCCAGCGGCCGCCGCGCTGCATCAGCAGGCCGACTCGGGCCAGGTCACGGGCGGTCAGATAGCTGTAGGAGGAGCCCACGTAGGTGCCGGCCGCATCGGCTTCCCACACCGCCGAGTGGATGCCCAGGGGCTCGAACAATGCGGTCCAGGGATAGTCCGCGTAGGCCTGCTCGCCCACCATGCCGCGGAGGGCGGCGGAGAGCACATTGGTGTCGCCGCTCGAGTAGCGGAAGCGCTTGCCGGGCACCGCGTCCAGCGGGTGCTCGGCGGCGAAGCCGGCCATGTCGCCGCGGCCGCGGGTGTAGAGCATGGCTACTACCGAGGATTTCAGCGGCGCGTACTCATAGTCCTCCTGCCAGGCCAGGCCCGAGGCCCAGTGCAGCAGATGGTCCAGCTGGACGTTGGGATGGCCGGCGAAGGCCGGGTAGTAGCGTGCCACCGGCTCGTCCAGCTTGAATCGGCCCTCGCCATAGGCGACGCCGAGGACGCTGGCGAGCAGGCTCTTGCTCACCGACCAGGTCAGGTGCGGCGTCTCGGTGCGGGTTGGGCCGGCGTAGTGTTCGTAGATGAGTTCGCCGTCGCGGATCACCACCACCGCATCGCTGCGCACGCCCTTGCGCCCGGCGTCGTCGCGCGGGGGAAAGGCATAGGCCTCGAAGGCCTGCACGGCGGCGCCGCTGGGCGTGGGGCCCTGCTGCCAGTCCGCGGCGGGCCAGGTTTCGGCCTGGGCCAGGCCGGCGCAGAAGGCAAGTGCCAGACTCAGTCGGCGCAGCAGCGGGGAGGGCATCGGCGGGCCTCATCTGGTTATGAAAAGGCGCAACCTAGCACGGGCTTCATGACGGTAAAAAGCGCCGAACGCGCCGGCTAATACGGCTATTCGGCGCGCTTGGCCGGTTCAGCGCGGCAGCCGGTAGTCGTCCGGGCCCATCAGGTCGATGCCGCACTCCAGGTTCTCGATCCAGTAAAGGAAGGCGCTGATCATTTCCTTGCCCACGAAGGGCCGGCCGTGCTGTGGCACGATCATCTCCACATCCATGCCGCGCACCATCTGGGCCCAGAGCCGGCAGATCTTGTTGCTGGCCATGTAGCGACGGTGGAAGCCCTCCATGTTCGGCACATGGTTGACGAAGTCGCGCACCGGGGTGGCGTCGTCCACCAGCGAGGCACCCATGTCGCCGGAGAAGAGGATGCGGCTGACCGGGTCATAGAGCTGGAAATTGCCCACCGAGTGGAGGAAGTGTGCTGGCACCGCCTTGAGCTGGCAGCGACCGAGGGTGATGGAGTCGCCGCGGTCCGGCAGGGCGATGATGCGGTCGTAGGTGGAAATGCCGTGGCTGATGGCCAGGTAGTTGGCGGTCAGGTGCGGCAGGAAACGCGCCCAGAGCTTGGAGCAGATCACCCGCGCGCGGGTGTGCAGCAGCCACTTGTCCAGGGAGGCGATGATGTCCGGGTCCTGGTGGGAGGCGAAGATATAGGTCAGGTCCTGCACCGGCATGTGCTTGGACAGTTCCAGTGACAGCGGGGTGTAGGTCAGGTCGCCGCCGGGGTCCAGCAGCAGGTACTGCTCATGGTCGGTGATCAGGAACTGGTTGGACTGCACGCCGTCGCCGCTGACCAGATCGTCGAACATCAGGCATTGATGGGTGCCGTTATCGAACAGCACGATGGGCTCGCGACGCATGGAAACCTCGAGTTGAAATGCGACGCGCAGATGTAAGGCATTTCCGACAGAGGCGTGCTGACCTGGGTCAAGAGGGCATGGTGTGACGGGGGAGTCAGGCCATTCCCAGAGTGGCCAGGGCCTTCTCCAGCCGCTTGGCCCGTGGCCCGCTGGCGATATCCAGCACGCCCTGGTCACGCTTCCACAGCTCGGCCCATTCCGCCGGGCCGGCGGCGAAGGCGGCGTCCAGCTCGGGCTTCAAGGCCTTGAACTCGACGAAAAGCGCCGCCAGCAACAGGTGCATGGTCGATGCGGTGGCGCACTGGCGGGAAACTTCCGCGGCGCCGGTGAGCAGGGCCAGCAGACGCAACTGCAGCGCCTGCGGCCAGGCGCAATCGCGGCCCACGCCGTAGAGCCAGGCGCAGAGCGCGCTCAGCACATGGAGGTCCTCGATGCTGCGGAAGGGCTTCACATAGGCATCCCAGCCATCGCCGGCCAGGCGTTCGCAATGGGCGCCGTCCAGGTGCAGGCGCGCGTGGGGCACGTCGGGCATCAGCGGTAGCGGCTTGAGGGTTTCGATGCGCACGCCGGGGGCGCCGTTGCGCACCACGGTCAGGGCCAGGCGCGGCGGTTGCCCTTCGACGTCCTCGCGGGCCGCCACCAGCAGCCAGTCGGCGGCATCGGCGGCGGTGACGAAATCCTTACGGCCGCTGAGGCTGAGGCCGCTGAGGCGGGTTTGCATGTCCGCCGGGCGTACGCTGCGGTTTTCGGTCACGCACAGTGCGCCGAGGCTCAGCGGCGCCGAAGGCCAGAGCAGACGCAGGGCGCCCTGGTAGCCGGCGAGGAAGGCCAGGCCGGGGGTGGGCGCGAGCTTGCCGCCGAGCACCGCCAGTTCGAAAGGCGTGACCTCGCCAAGGCGTTCCAGCAAGGCGCCGTACCAGTCGTCCAAGGGTTGGCCGGAAGGCAGGCGGGCGGTGGCTTCGAGCAGGCGTTGCCAGGGCATGGAGGGCTCCTTGGGGGCTGTCATACAAGCATCATGGGACCGTCACGGGGGTGACACCGGGTCTACCTAGCCTGAGCTTGCACAACAAGATCGTCCGGCTGCAACCGGGATCGAGCCGGCCTACGGAGGCTTATTCATGACCCAGATCGCCATGACCCGCGACAGCGTCGCATCCAACGGGAAGAGTCCTCGCCGCCTGCAGGCCGAGCGCCTGGACGGCGTAGCCGCGCTGCGCGAGGCGCAAGCCCTGCGCTTTCGCGTATTCAGCGCCGAGTTCGACGCCAAGCTGCAAGGCGCCGAGTTCGGCCTCGACATGGATGACTACGATCCGCACTGCCAGCACATCGGTGTGCGCGACCTGGACAGCGGCGAGCTGGTCGCCACCACCCGCCTGCTCGACCACCAGGCCGCCCACGACCTGGGCCGCTTCTACAGCGAGGAGGAGTTCAGCCTCCACGGCCTTGGCGAGCTGCAAGGTCCGGTGCTGGAGATCGGCCGCACCTGCGTCGCCCCCGCCTACCGCAACGGCGCCACCATCGCCGTGCTCTGGGGTGAGCTGGCCGAGGTGCTGAACCAGGGCGGCTACCGCTACCTGATGGGCTGCGCCAGCATCCCGATGCAGGACGGTGGCATCCAGGCCCAGGCCATCATGCAGCGCCTGCGCGAGCGCCACCTCTGCACCGAGCACCTGCGCGCGGAGCCGAAGAATCCGCTGCCGGCGCTGGAGCTGCCGGGTAACGTGATCGCCGAGATGCCGCCGCTGCTCAAGGCCTACATGCGCCTGGGCGCGAAGATCTGCGGCGAACCCTGCTGGGACCCGGACTTCCAGGTGGCCGACGTGTTCATCCTGCTCAAGCGCGACGAGCTCTGCCCGCGCTACGCCCGCCACTTCAAGGCCGCGGTCTGAGGCGGCCCATGCTGAAGTCCGCGCGTTTCTACGGGCGTGTCGCCCGTCTGCTTAGCGTGATCGGCCTTGGCCTCTTGCTGGCGGTCTGGGTCGGGCTGCTGGAGCGTTTCGCCCGGGGCGACCAGATGGCCACCCGGCAACGCCTGACCCGCTGGTTCCTCGCCCGCCTGGCCGGCGCCCTGCCGTTCCGCGTCAGCATCAACGGGCGCCTGCCCGAGGAGCCGATGCTCTGGGTCAGCAACCATGTGTCCTGGACCGATATCCCGCTGCTCGGCGCCCTGGCGCCGCTGTCGTTCCTGTCCAAGGCCGAGGTGCGGACCTGGCCGGTCGCCGGCTGGCTGGCGCACAAGGCCGGCACGCTGTTTATCCGCCGCGGTTCGGGCGATAGCGGCCTGGTGGGCCAGCAACTCGGCCGTCACCTGGGTGAGGGGCGTCACCTGCTGATCTTCCCGGAAGGCACCACCACCGACGGCAGCCTGCTGAAGACTTTCCACAGCCGCCTGCTGACCAGCGCGGTGGAAACCGAAGTGCCGGTGCAGCCGGTAGCCATCCGCTACCTGCGTGATGGCGAGCGCGATGGGGTTGCGCCTTTCATAGGCGAGGACGACCTGCTGTCGCACTTGGTGCGGCTGCTGCGCAGTGACCTGGCGGAGGTGCAGATCCAGCTGCTCGAGCCCATCCCCAGCCAGGGCCTCAGCCGTACTGTGTTGAGCCAGAAGGCGAAGAGCGCCGTGCAACGGGCGCTCTTCGGCGAGGAAGAAGAGGCGCTGGCTGCCTGAAGGGGCTCCAGCGCTGCGTTGAGTGATCAGCCCTGGCCGTTCGACGGCCAGTGGATCGGCGGCACCGTGAGGATGTCGCAGCTCAGCTCGCGCAGGGCGGCGTCGGCCACGCTGCCGATCAGCAGGCGTTTCATCCCCGTGAGCCCACGCGTGCCCATCACCAGCAGGTCGATGGCGTCACGCCCCACTACCCGGCGCAGGGCCGTCATCGGCTGGCCTTCCTCGACCAGGCGCTGGTCGACGAGGGCCTCCAGTTCTTCGCGAAGCAAGAACTCGTCCAGCGCCGCTCCGGCGCGGCGGCGCTCATTGGCCGCATAGTCGCCCGGAATCGCCCCGGCTCCGGCGCCAGCCGCCAGCAGCATGGTGCCGCCCAGCGGGTCGAAGGCATGCAGCGCCTTGGCGCCGGCCCCGGGCAGCAGGCCCAGTTCATGGACGGCGCGCGCGGCCTGGGCGGAAGCGGGGGAGCAGTCCAGCGCCAGTAGGGGCATTTTGTAGTCGGCGTCGGCTGCCTGGTTCACCAATAGCACCGGCACATGGCTGGTGCGCACCAGGCGTTCGAGGGTGGTGCCGACGAAGACGTCGCGCAGCGGGTTCTTGCGATGGCTGCCGACCACCAGCAGGTCAACGTCGGCGAAGCGGGTGCAGTCGGCGATGTGCTTGGCCGGGTCGCCGACTTCCACCCAGATTTCCGGGGCGCGCCCGGCCAGTTCGGTGAAGAAGTCCAGCTGCTCCAGCAAGTAGCGCCGGACCTGCTCCACCTCCAGCTCGACCCGCAGCTGCGGCTGGTCTTCGTCGACGACATGGATGATGAACCAGGGGCAATCGAATTGCCGGACCAGCCGCGCGGCTCGGTGCAGCGCACGGTCGGAACGGTTGGAAAGGTCTGTCGCCAGCATCAGCGCTTTCATCGTGCACCTCGGAAGCCAGGGTCTCTGGAGCCATTGCACTGCAAGTGCCGGGCTTTCCCGTTGATGCAGATCAAGCGACGCGCAGCTGGCTCCCCGCGAATTGCTGGAGCTGCGGATAGAACTGGCGGAAGTCCTCGCTGAGCGGCTGGTAGAGACTCTCCAGCTCAGCCATGGCGCCGGTTAGCGCTTCGGGTCGCGAGATACGCCGGGCCATGCCGTTGATGACCTGTTCCAGCACCTCGAAGTCGCGGTAGTTGCCGAGCCAGTCCTGGGCCGCCATGCGCGGGGCGATCAGCGCCAGGCGACCGGGTAGTTCGGCTTCGGCGCTCAGAACCCGGTAGACGTGGAGGGTGAAGGTGTCCAGCGGTTCGGCGGAGTAGAGCGCCCAGTCCCGGGCCAGGCAATGGTCGAAAAAGACGTCGAGCAGAATGCCGGAGAAGCGTCGGCGCTCGGCGGGGAAGCGCAGCCTGGCCTGGGCGATCAGCGGGTGGCTGTCGGTGAAGACGTCGATGCGCCGGTGCAGGCGGATGCCGGCTTCGATCTCCGCCGGCCAGCGACCGGCCAGCGGCCCCTTGACAAAGTCGCCGTAGAGGCTGCCGAGCAATTGCGCGGGCTGCGAGCCGCCGAGGTGGAGGTGGGCGAGGTAGTTCATCGGCTGAGCTTAACCCAGGGCGGTTCTATCATGAGTGTCGATGACGACTATCGTCGCAAACGATCTGTGTATCGTTTCTCATCGATATAAAGTTCGCTCCATTCCGATATACGAAACCCGGCCATGAGCACAGCCATAGACCTCGACGAAATCATCAAGGCACTGGCCCACCCGCTGCGGCGGGAGATGCTGCAGTGGCTCAAGGACCCGGAGAAATATTTCGTCGAACAGGACCACCCCTTCGAGATCGGCGTCTGCGCCGGCAAGTTCGACCAGCGCTGCGGGCTGTCCCAGTCCACCGTGTCGGCGCACCTGGCGACCTTGCAGCGCGCGGGACTCGTGACCAGCCGCAAGGTGGGCCAATGGAGTTTCTTCAAACGCAATGAAGCTGTCATCGCCGAATTTCTTCGCCAGATGAGCGACGAGCTGTAGCTGCAGCACCTGCCACCACCCGCAATCTTCCAAGGAGCAGGCCAATGCCTACTGCGCTTCTCGTCCTCGCCTTGTCCGCATTCGCCATAGGCACTACCGAATTCGTCATCATGGGGCTGTTGCCCGAGGTGGCTGCCGACCTGGGCGTGTCCATTCCCGGCGCCGGCTGGCTGGTCACCGGTTACGCCCTGGGCGTGGCCATCGGTGCGCCCTTCATGGCCATGGCCACCGCCAAGCTGCCGCGCAGGGGTGCACTGCTGGTGCTGATGGGGGTGTTCATCATCGGCAACCTGCTCTGCGCCATCGCCGCCAACTACGGCCTGCTGATGCTGGCGCGGGTAGTCACCGCGCTCTGTCACGGCGCCTTCTTCGGTATCGGCTCGGTGGTCGCCGCCAGCCTGGTGCCGGCCAACCGCAAGGCATCCGCCGTGGCCCTGATGTTCACCGGCCTGACCCTGGCCAACGTGCTCGGCGTGCCGCTCGGCACCGCCCTGGGCCAGGCCGCCGGCTGGCGTTCCACCTTCTGGGCGGTGACCCTGATCGGCGTGGCCGCTCTGGTCGGCCTCTGGCGTGTGCTGCCCCGCCAGCATGACGAGGAGGCCACCGACATCCGTGCCGAGTTCGCCGCCCTGCGCGGTGCCGGGCTCTGGCTGGCACTGTCCACCACCGTGCTGTTCTCCGCCGCGGTGTTCTGCATCTTCACCTACGTCGCCCCGTTGCTGGGCGAGGTGACCGGCGTTTCGCCCCGCGGCGTGACCTGGAGCCTGTTGCTGATCGGTTTGGGCCTGACCCTGGGCAATGTGATCGGCGGCCGCCTGGCCGACTGGAAGCTGGCGCAGACCCTGATGGGCGTGTTCGTCGCCCTGGCCATCGCCTCCAGTGCGCTGACCTGGACCAGCGCCGCGCTGATCCCCACGGAAATCACCCTGTTCCTCTGGGCCACGGCCGCCTTCGCCGCGGTGCCGGCCCTGCAGGTCAACGTGGTGGCCTTCGGCAGCGCCGCGCCGAACCTGGTTTCCACCCTGAACATCGGTGCCTTCAACGTGGGCAACGCCCTTGGCGCCTGGATTGGTGGCCTGGTCATCAGCCAGGGCTTCGGCCTCACCACTGTTCCCCTGGCCGCTGCCGTGCTGGCGATCCTTGCCCTGATAGCGACCCTGCTCACCTTCAGCAACCGTAATCCCGAGCTGCAAGCAGCTCTCGACTGACCCGAGGTAACTGACATGCCCACGCTCTTCGACCCGATCAAGATCGGCGACCTGGAACTCTCCAACCGCATCATCATGGCGCCGCTGACCCGCTGCCGCGCCGACGAAGGCCGTGTGCCCAACGCGCTGATGGCCGAGTACTACACCCAGCGCGCATCCGCCGGGCTGATCATCAGCGAAGCCACCTCGGTGACCCCGCTGGGAGTCGGCTACCCGGACACCCCCGGCATCTGGTCCGACGAGCAGGTGAAGGGCTGGAGCAACATCACCAAGGCGGTGCACGCCAACGGCGGCAAGATCGTCCTGCAACTCTGGCACGTGGGGCGCATCTCCGACCCCAGCTACCTGGGCGGCGAAGCCCCGGTGGCGCCTAGCGCCATCGCCGCCAAGGGCCACGTCAGCCTGCTGCGCCCGCTGCGTGACTTCCCGGTGCCCCGCGCGCTGGAAACCGAGGAGATCGCCGACATAGTCGAGGCTTACCGCGTGGGTGCCGAGAACGCCCAGGCCGCCGGCTTCGACGGGGTGGAGATCCACGCCGCCAACGGCTACCTGCTGGACCAGTTCCTCCAGGACAGCACCAACCAGCGCACCGACCAGTACGGCGGCTCCATCGAGAATCGCGCCCGTCTGCTGCTGGAAGTCACCGATGCGGCAATCAAGGTCTGGGGCGCCGGCCGCGTCGGCGTGCACCTGTCGCCGCGAGCGGACCTCCATGACATGAGCGATTCCGACCTGGGCGCCACCTTCGGCTACGTCGCCCGCGAACTGGGCAAGCGTGGTGTGGCCTTCATCTGCGCCCGCGAGAAGGAGGGCGAGGACAGCCTGTCGCCGCAGCTCAAGGAAGCCTTCGGCGGTGTGTTCATCGCCAACGAGCGCTTCACCAAGGGCAGTGCCGAAGCCTGGCTTGAAAGCGGCAAGGCCGATGCCGTCGCTTTCGGTGTCCCCTTCATCGCCAACCCGGACCTGCCCGAGCGCCTGCGCCTGGACGCACCGCTGAACGAGCCGCGTCCCGAGCTCTTCTACGCCAAGGGCCCGGTGGGCTACATCGACTATCCGCGGCTGTAATCCGGACCACCCGGCAAAAGCCCCGCCCCCGCAAGGCGGGGCTTTTTCGTTGCGGGAAGGACTGGGCGGGGGCCTTGTAGGGGCGAATTCATTCGCCAAGGACCGCGCAGCGGTCCCAGATCGGCCTCGGGAAAGCGCAGACCTTCGGCCTGCCTGGCGAATGAATTCGCCCCTACAGGTGTCTTGCCAAGCCCCAAGATTCGTTTCCTCTGGTAGCTTTGCACCATCGTCCGCTTGCCCGGGTGGATTTTCACGGGCGGCGGCGGAACCCGGCCGCGTTTCCTGTGACCAATGGAGCCTTGGCCGAGTCTTCTCCGCCGTCAGCGACATGCCTAAGGAACCCCGCATGCACAGATCGATACGCCCCCTCATTGCCCTGCTCGGCGCCCTGGCCTTGCCGGTGCAGGCCAGCTGGTACCTGGACAACGAGTCGTCGCGGATCTCCTTCATCTCCACCAAGGCCGGCAGCATCTCCGAGGTGCACCGTTTCCTCACCCTGCACGGCAAGATCGACAACGGTGGCAAGGCGCACCTCAGCGTCGAGCTGGAGTCGGTCAGTACCGGAGTGCCCCTGCGCGACCAGCGCCTGCGCGAGCAGTTCTTCGAGATCGGCAAGTACCCCGAGGCAGAGGTCAGCGCCCAGCTCGACCTGCGTCCCATCACCGACCTGGCTCCCGGCGCCCAGCTGGAGCTCAGCCTGCCGTTGAAGGTGAAGCTCAGGAACCGGGAGCACGAGTATCGAGCGGAGCTGCTGGCCACGCGCCTGGATGACCTTCGCTTCCAGGTGGTGACCCTCGCGCCGCTGGTGCTGCAGGTGGAGGACTTCGGCCTGACCGCAGCGCTGGATGGCCTGCGCAAGGTGGCCGGCTTGCCGGGCATCAGCCTGTCGGTGCCGGTGGGCGCCGTGCTGATCTTCACGGCGCGCTGATGGGGCAGATCTTCCCCTGGAAGTCCGGCAACCGCTTCGAGCTGTTGATCGACGGCCCGCAGTTCTTCCCGCCCATGCTTACGGCCATCGCCCGTGCCGAGCATCAGGTCGCGCTGGAACTCTATCTGGTGGAAGACGGCGAGTGCAGCGAAGCCCTGGTGGATGCCCTCTGCGTTGCCGCGGTGCGCGGCGTGCGGGTGCGCTGCCTGTTCGACGGCTTCGGCTGCCTGCGCCTGGGCGTGGCACTGCGCGAGCGCCTGTCCCGATCCGGCGTGATGCTGCAGCTCTACAACCCCCTGCGCTGGCGGCAAGGGCTGAGCAACCTGTACCGCGACCACCGCAAGATCCTGGTGGTGGACGACCGCGTGGCCTTTGTCGGCGGCACCGGCTCCACCGACGAATTCTGGGACCCCAGCCAGGAGACCAGCCGCTGGCATGAGGTGATGGTGGCCATCGAAGGGCCGCTGGTGGCGCACTGGCAACTGATCTTCGACTTCCAGTGGCTGGCCAACCTCGGCCGCCGTCCCTGGAAGCCCGGCGAAGCCCCGGGCCTGGCGCGCCTGCCACCCTACCCGGCGGTGGGCGAGGGCCTGGGCCGGCTGGCCTATGCCGATGCCAGCCAACACCGCGACATCGTCCAGTCGCTGGTGCGCAGCATCCGCACGGCGCGCAATCGCGTGTGGCTGGCGACCCCCTATTTCCTGCCGAGCTGGAAGGTCCGTCGCGCCCTGCTCAAGGCCGCCCAACGCGGTGTCGAAGTGCGCCTGTTGCTCACCAGCCGGCACACCGACCACCCGCCAGTGCGCTTCGCCGGCCAGCGTTACTACCCACGCCTGTTGCGCGCCGGGGTACGGATATACGAGTTCCAGCAGCGCTTCCTGCACCTCAAGATGGCGCTGGTGGACGACTGGGTCAGCGTGGGTTCCTGCAACTTCGATCACTGGAACCTGCGCTTCAATCTGGAGGCCAACCTGGAGGCAATGGATCCGAGCTTCACCGAGGCGGTGGCTACCTGCATGCGCCAGGACTTCTCCGATAGCCGAGAAATCACCATGGATGATTGGCATGCCAGACCCCTGGTCAAGCGCCTGCGTCAACGGCTCTGGGGTTGGTTGGACCGGCTGGTGGTGAACCTGCTCGACCGCCGCCGCTAGGCGCTCGGACGCAGGGGCCGCACTTTCGTCGGGTGCGCGCGGGTCGACGCCGGGCTAGCCTTGCTCCACTACGACAAGAGGGAGTGGCTGCATGGGCCGCCGATACCTGCCGATCCTGCTGCTTTGTGCCGTGCTCGGCGGCTGTTCAACACCAGGTGCGTTCTTCGGTGCCACTGAAGGGCCGCAGTTCCAGACGGCGGCGCCCAGTGACGGCGAGCACGCGCTGGTCTACCTCTATCGGCCGCAGAGCGAATGGGCGGACCAGGAGCTGGAGGCTCCCGGCATTTTCCTCAACAACGAGCTGATCGGCAGTCTGCCGAGCAATGGCTACCTGGTGTTGGAGTTCGACGCTGCCAGCTACCAGCTGGAGATGCGCCGGCCGCTCTTCGGCAGCTACTGGACCCTGCTCGCCGACGGCCCGCTGGACTTCACCCTGATCACCTCCTTTGCCCTGGATGCGACGGCTGGGCGGACCTACTACCTGCGCTACGACGAACTGGACCCGCCGCCGAAGAACAGCGAGCAGCCCGCTGCCGGCAACGGTCCGATGCAGCTGGTGGAGGAATCGCTGGGCGGCGAGGAGATCACCGCCACTCGCCAGGTGCAACCGAGCGAGCGCATCGCCGCCAGCGGCGAGCGGGTGCGGCCGCAACTGGGCTTCTGGCGTGGCGTCGGCCGGGCGCTGGACAAGATCGGCATCTGAAGCGCCGCCCGTCCCTGTAGTAGGGGCCTATTACCCGGTGTGAATGAGCCCGGGGATAATTGGCTAACCTTTGAAGCCCAGGGCTTCCAATCCAGGAGGAGGATGCGACATGGCCGCGAAGAAGATTCTGATGCTGGTTGGCGACTACGCCGAAGACTACGAAACCATGGTGCCCTTCCAGGCGCTGTCGATGGTCGGCCATACCGTGCATGCAGTATGCCCGGACAAGATCACCGGGCAGAGCGTGCGCACCGCCATCCATGATTTCGAAGGCGACCAGACCTACAGCGAGAAGCCGGGCCACAATTTCGCCCTCAACTTCGACTTCGCCAAGGTCAAGGCGGCGGACTACGACGCCCTGCTGATCCCGGGCGGCCGCGCGCCGGAGTACCTGCGCCTGAATGCCCGGGTACTGGAACTGGTCAAGGAGTTCGACAAGGCCGGCAAGCCCATCGCCGCCGTCTGCCATGGCGCCCAGCTGCTGGCCGCGGCCGGTGTGCTGGAAGGCCGCGAGTGCAGCGCCTACCCGGCCTGCGCGCCGGAAGTGCGCCTGGCCGGTGGCACCTTCGTGGATATCCCGGTGGATGGTGCCCATGTGCAGGGCAACCTGGTCACGGCCCCGGCCTGGCCGGCCCATCCCGCCTGGCTGGCGGGCTTTCTCAAGCTGCTGGGGACGAAGATAGAGCTCTAGGTTCGCGCCCTTCGCAGGAGCCAGCTTGCTGGCGAAAGCCTTTTCGCGAGCAAGCTCGCTCCTACATCCGTAGCCCGGATGAAATCCGGGAAGGCTTCACGCACGATTCCCCGGATTGCATCCGGGCTACAGGTGCGAAGCAAAAACCAGGAGGCGCCTATGTGCGAGCTCTACGTCAAGGCCGACCCGATTCTCTACGAGTCCCGCTCGCGCTCGTTGCGCATCCGTGGGGTGGTGACCACCCTGCGCCTGGAGAACCAGTTCTGGGACATCCTGCGGGAAATCGCCGAGGTGGACGGCATGACCACCAACCAGCTCATCGCCAAGCTCTACGACGAGGTGATGGATTACCGCGGCGAGGTGGTCAACTTCGCTTCCTTCCTGCGCGTCAGCTGCACCCGCTATCTGGCCCAGCGCCGCGCCACGGTCGTCGAACTGCCGAAGGCGCGGAGCGCCTCCTGATCAGCAGACCTGCTCGACCCAATCGTTCAGGTTGTAGTAGTTGGTCACGCGGGCGACCTTGCCGCAGTGGATATGGAAGAAGGCCCCGGCCGGCAACACGTAGGTCTGCCCCTTGGCCGGCGGCAGCCCTTCGTCGTCGGCCAGGTACTGGCCGTGCACCACGAACTCGGCGGCGGCGCGGCTGCCATCGGCGTTCTGCATGATCACGATGTCGGAGAGCCGCTCCTTGTAGCAGCGATTCATCTTGTCCATGAAGGCCGCGAAGGCGGCCTTGCCCATCTGCCGTTCACCCTGGTTGATGTCGTGCACCACGTCCTCGCTGAGCAGGGCGAGGAAAGCCGGCATGTTCCCGGCGTTGAAGGCGTCGTAATAGGCTTGCACCAGTTCGGTAGCGGTCATGGTTGGGTTCCTGTCGCAATGGGGTCAGTCGGTCCGTGCCCGGCATGATAGGTTCTTGGCCCATACCCGGCTTAGCCAGGGGCGTCATCCACATCGCCAGAACGACCGCATCCATGCATATCCGCCTGCTCCAAGGCGCCGCGATCGCGCCCCATATCGACGACCTCGCCCGCCTGCGCCTGACGGTATTCCGCGAGTTTCCCTATCTCTATGACGGCACGCTGGAGTACGAAGCGCGTTACCTGGCCACCTATGCCGAGTCCCCGGAAAGCCTGTTCGTCCTGGCCCTGGACGGCGAGCGGGTGGTGGGAGCCTCCACCGGCCTGCCCATGGCGGATGAGACCGAGGCGTTCCAGCGGCCGTTCCGCGAGCGAGGCTGGGACCCGCAGCGAATCTTCTACTTCGGCGAGTCGGTGCTGCTGCCTGAATACCGTGGCAGCGGCCTCGGTGTGCGCTTCTTCGCCGAGCGCGAGGCCTATGCGCGGCATTTGGGGCGCTTCGAGCATTGCGCCTTCTGTGCGGTGGAGCGGCCGGCCGACCACCCGCGGCGCCCGCCCGGCTACCAGCCGCTCAATGAATTCTGGGCGCGGCGCGGCTACCACCACCACCCGGAACTGCGCACCGAGTACCACTGGCGCGACCTGGACGAGCAAAGCGAGTCGGCCAAACCCATGTCCTTCTGGCTCAAGGAGCTCACCCCATGATCAGGATCGCAGCCTGCCAGTACGCCATCGAGCTCCATGAAAGCTGGGAGGCCTATGCCGCCCACCTGGAAGGCCTCTGCGCTGAGGCGGCGGCTCGGGGCGCGAAGCTGCTGGTCCTGCCGGAATACGCCGGCCTGGTGCTGGCGGGCCAGTTGCCGCAGGCGGAGCGCGGTGACCTGCAGGCGTCCATCGCCGGCATCCAGCCGTTGTTGCAGGATTGGCGGGCCCTGTGCACCGGCATTGCGGCCAGGCTCGGCGTCTACCTGCAACCTGGCAGCCTGCCGGTGCGCGATGCCGATGGGCGCTACCGCAACCGCGCCTGGCTGTTCGGCCCGGGCGGCGAACTGGGCTTCCAGGACAAGCTGATCATGACCCGCTTCGAGCGCGAGCAATGGGGCATCGCGGCGGGGGAGGGGCTCAAGGTGTTCGATACGGCCGTCGGAAGGCTGGGCATCCTGATCTGCTACGACAACGAATTCCCGCTGCTGGCGCACACCCTGGCCGAGGGAGGCGCCGACCTGATCCTCGCGCCCAGTTGCACCGACACCGAGGCCGGATACCACCGGGTACGCATCGGCGCCCAGGCCCGGGCCCTGGAAAACCAGATTGCCGTCCTGCAGGCACCCACGGTCGGCCTGGCACCCTGGTCTCCGGCGCTGGACGAGAACATCGGCCGCGCCGGCCTCTATGTGCCGCCGGACTACGGCATGCCCAGCAATGGCGTGATCGCCGAAAGCGCCGAGCTCTGCCCGGCCACCAGCCAGTGGCTGATCTGCAACCTGGATCTGGATGAGGTCCGCCGGGTGCGCGCCGAAGGCCAGGTATTCACCCGCCGCGACTGGCCGGAGCAGTTCGGGCAGGCGATGCTTCTGTAGATTGGTGCTTCGTAGGATGGGTTGAGCGGAGCGATACCCATCGCGTCCTCCTGGGCATCGTTGATGGGTATCGCAGGCTCCACCCATCCTACAGTTGCGAGCGCCAGGAACGAAAAAGCCCGGCACAAGGCCGGGCTTCTTCATGAGGCGCTGGAGGCTTACTTCACTTCCACCGCCAGGTTCTCGGCGATCTTCTTCTGCCAGATCGCCGGGCCGGTGATGTGCACCGACTCGCCGTTGGTGTCGACGGCCACGGTCACCGGCATGTCCTTCACGTCGAACTCGTAGATGGCTTCCATACCCAGTTCAGCGAAGGCCAGGACCTTGGATTTCTTGATCGCCTGGGCCACCAGGTAGGCGGCGCCGCCGACGGCCATCAGGTACACGGCCTTGTTGTCCTTGATCGCGTCGATGGCGATGGGGCCGCGCTCGGACTTGCCGATCATGCCCAGGAGGCCTGTGCTCTCGAGGATCTGGCGGGTGAACTTGTCCATCCGCGTCGCGGTGGTCGGGCCAGCCGGACCAACCACTTCGTCACCGACCGGATCGACCGGGCCCACGTAGTAGATGAAGCGGCCCTTCAGGTCCACCGGCAGTTCTTCACCCTTGTTCAGCATGTCGACCATGCGCTTGTGCGCGGCGTCGCGGCCGGTGAGCATCTTGCCGTTGAGCAGGATGGTCTCGCCCGGCTTCCAGCTCTGCACTTCTTCCGGGGTGATGCTGTCCAGGTCGACACGGCGCGCCGACGGACCGGCTTCCCAGACGATCTCCGGGTAGGCGTCCATCGGCGGTGCTTCCAGCTCAGCCGGGCCGGAGCCGTCCAGCACGAAGTGGGCGTGACGGGTGGCGGCGCAGTTGGGGATCATGCACACCGGCAGCGAGGCGGCGTGGGTCGGGTAGTCCATGATCTTGACGTCGAGCACGGTGGTCAGGCCGCCCAGGCCCTGGGCGCCGATGCCCAGCTGGTTGACCTTCTCGAACAGCTCGAGGCGCATTTCCTCGATCTTGTTCTGCGGGCCGCGGGCTTTCAGCTCGTGGATGTCGATGGACTCCATCAACACTTCCTTGGCCATCACCGCGGCTTTCTCGGCGGTGCCGCCGATGCCGATACCGAGCATGCCCGGCGGGCACCAGCCGGCGCCCATGGTCGGGACGGTCTTCAGCACCCAGTCGACGATGGAGTCGGACGGGTTGAGCATGGCCATCTTCGACTTGTTCTCGGAGCCGCCGCCCTTGGCCGCGACGTCCACTTCCACGGTGTTGCCGGGGACGATGGAGTAGTGGATGACCGCCGGGGTGTTGTCCTTGGTGTTCTTCCTGCTGCCTGCCGGGTCGGCCAGGATGGACGCGCGCAGGACGTTCTCGGGCAGGTTGTAGGCGCGACGCACGCCCTCGTTGATCATGTCGTCGACGCTCATGGTGGCACCGTCCCAGCGCACGTCCATGCCAACGCGGACGAACACGGTGACGATACCGGTGTCCTGGCAGATCGGGCGGTGGCCGGTGGCGCACATGCGCGAGTTGATCAGGATCTGCGCCATGGAATCGCGCGCGGCGGGCGACTCTTCGCGCAGGTAGGCCTCGTGCATGGCCTGGATGAAGTCCACGGGGTGGTAGTAGGAGATGAACTGCAGGGCGTCGGCGACACTCTGGATCAGATCGTCTTGCTTGATCACGGTCATGGGTGCGCTCCTCTTAGAACGGGAACATCAGGGAAGCGCCGGACCACGACCCGGCGCGCGAGGCTAAAAAGGCGCCGCAGTATAGCGCGTGGTACCGGCCGGGCACAGTCGTCGGTAGTCGACCTTGGTCGGTTGTCGGACACTTCCTACGCACTATGAAATTTGTGATCACAAGGGTACATTGAAGGCACGGTGCCATTACGGGAAGGAGCCCATGAGCCCATCGAGCCAGCGGATAAGCCATAGAGCCTTGCAGAGTCTGCTGCTGAAGCGCTTTGGCATGGCCGTGGCCACCTACTCGATGATTCTGCTGCTGTGCTGGGTCGCCCTGCTGGGCGGCCTGTTCCGGGTCCCGGCATCCACCGCCATGATTGGCATCGGTCTGGTGGCGCTCTCCCAGCTCGTGCTGTTCTGGCTGTTCAGCAGCGGGCGCAACCTGCAGTTCAGCGACCCCAGCCTGACCGAGCCACAGGTCCTGCTCGCCCTCGGCTGGCATACCTGGCTGATGTCCATGGTCGACAGCGCCCGCGGCCCGCTGCTGGTGATCTACGTGCTGATCATGCTGTTCGGCGTATTCCAGCTCAAACCGAGGGTCTTCACCCGCTGTGCGGCGTTCGCCTTCTTCGCCTTTGCCGGCCTCAACCTGTTCGAAGCCTATCGGATGCAACTGGCCGAGCCGGCCCTGGCGCTACTGCAGGTCTGCGTGCTGTTCGTGCTGATGGTCTGGCTGAGCCTGTTCGCCAGCTATGTCCAGGCCCTGCGTCAACGCATGCGCCAGCGCCGCTTCGCGTTGCAGGCGCACCAGGACACCCTGCGCGGCATGATGCGCCAGCTGGAGGACCTGGTGGCCACCGACGAGCTCACCGGGCTGTTCAATCGCCGTCACTTCCTGCGCCTGGCCAGCCGCGAGCTGGAAAGCCTGGCGCCGAACCGCCAGCACGGCCTGTCGCTGATCGACCTCGACCATTTCAAGCGGATCAACGATCTCCACGGCCACGCCGCCGGTGACCGGGTGCTGCAGACCTTCGCCGCGGTAGCGCGGGCCTGCCTGCGCGACGGTGATGTGCTGGCGCGCTACGGCGGCGAGGAGTTCGTGCTGCTCTTGCCCAACTGCGACGCGGACCGCCTCACCGCCTGCTGCGAGCGCCTGCGCGAAGCCTTCGCCTGCGCCGAGCCAGTGGGCGTGCAGGTGGAGCGGTTGAGCCTCTCGGCGGGCATGACCCTGCTGGTCGCCGGGGAAGATCTGGATGATGCGCTGCAGCGTGCGGATCAGGCACTCTATCGGGCAAAGCGCGGCGGACGTAACCGCTGCGACGCCGCTTGGGAGGGGCAGGGTGCCTGAACTCGAAGTTGCCGGAAAACGCTGGACCGTGGCGCCTGCCAGTAACCTGCTGGACGCCCTGAACGCCGGGGGCTGCAAGGTGCCCTACAGCTGCCGTGCGGGCAGTTGCCATGCCTGCCGGGTCCGTTGCCTGTCCGGCGAGCCGGCGGACGCCAAGCCGGAAGCCCTCGACCGCCTCCAGCGCGCCGAGGGTTGGCGGTTGTCCTGCCAGTGCCTGGTGGTACAGGACCTGGTGGTGGAGGTGTTCGACCCGGTCCGCGATGGCATCGAGGCGCAGGTGCTGAGCCTCGACTGGCCGGCCCAGGATGTCCTGCGCCTGCGTCTCGCACCTTCCCGACCGCTGCGTTACAGCGCCGGCCAGCACCTGCTGCTGTGGAACGACGAAGGCATCGCCAGGCCCTATTCCCTGGCCAGCCTGCCCGACTGTGACGACTGGCTGGAGTTTCACCTCGATTGCCGTAGTCCCGGCCTGTTCAGCGACCGCGCGCGGCTACTGGCCCCAGGCGACCGGCTGCGCCTCGGCGAGCTGCATGGCGGTGCGCTTCACTACGATCCGGCCTGGGACACACGGCCCCTGCTGTTCCTCGCCTCGGGCACTGGCCTGGCGCCGCTCTGGGGCCTGTTGCGCGACGCCTTGCGGCACCATCACCAGGGGCCGATCCGCGTCATTCACCTGGCCCATGATCCCCGTGGGCATTACCTGGCCGAGCCCCTGGCGGAGCTGGCCGCGGCCCACCCCGGCCTGGCGTTGCAGCTGATCACAGCGGCCGAGCTGCCGGAGGTTTTGGCGCAATTCCGCCTTGTTTCGCGGCAGACCATCGCCTTACTCTGCGGCGATCCTGCCAGCGTCGAGGATTTCGCGCGCCGGCTCTACCTGGCCGGCCTGCCACGTAACCAGTTGCTGGCCGATACCTTCCTGACCCGCGAAGCCTGAAGCGGGCACTAGAACATCGAGGATTTCCCATGAGCGAGCACATTCTGGTCGAGCGCGAGCAGGGCCTGCTGACGCTGCGCATGCACCGCCCGGACAAGAAGAACGCGCTGACCCGCGCCATGTACAGCCGCATGGCCGAGGTGCTGGACGCGGCGCAGGAGGACCGGGAGGTCCGTGCGGTGCTGATCACCGGCGGCGAGGAGTGCTTCACCAGCGGCAACGACATCGTCGACTTCCTCCAGGAGCCGCCAACTGGCATGGACAGTCCAGTGTTCCAGTTCATGCGCGCTCTGTTCGATTTCACCAAGCCGGTCGTGGCCGCGGTCAGCGGCCCGGCGGTGGGCATCGGCACCACCCTGCTGCTGCACTGCGACCTGGTCTACGTCAGCTGCGACGCCAAGCTGAAGATGCCCTTCGTCAACCTTGGCCTCTGCCCCGAATTCGGCTCCAGCCTGATCCTGCCGCGCCTGCTCGGCCATGCGAAGGCGGCAGAGCTGCTGCTGCTGGGCGAGGGCTTCACCGGCGAGCAGGCGGCCAGCTGGGGCATCGCCAATGCCGCCCTGGAGAACGGCGCCATGACCTTTGCCCGTGCCCAGGAAGCCGCGCGCCGCTTCCTTGACCTGGCGCCCTCGGCGCTGGAAGTCAGCAAGCGCCTGATGCAGGCGCCGGGGCGCGAGGAGCTGCGCCGGGTCATCACCGAAGAGGGCGAGCTGTTCGGCCAGCGCCTGCGTTCGCCGGAAGCGGTGGAAGCCCTGTCGGCCTTCACTCAGCGGCGAAAACCGGATTTCTCGAAGTTCGTGTGATTACTTTGCGCCATCGGTGGGGCAGTTCTTGTGGGGGCGAATTCATTCGCTATGCAGGCCGCAGGCCTGCCCTGCCAGGCTGAAGGGGCAGCAAGCTGCCCTTAGCGAATGATTTCGCCCCCACAGGTTTCGTGCCACGGCCTGGCATCGATGGCCCAAAAAAAGCCGCCCCGAAGGGCGGCTTTTTCGTTCCAGGTCAGGTCAGACCAGCAGGTCGCCGACGTGGAGGATCTTCATGGTGTTGGTGCCGCCCTGGGTGGTGTAGCTGTCGCCCTTGGTCAGGATCACCCAGTCGCCCTTGGTCACCACGCCACGTTGCAGCAGTTCGTCCACGGCCATCTGGCTGACTTTTTCCGGGGGCAGCGCGGCAGCGTCGAAGGGGATGGTCTCGACGCCACGGAACAGCGCCACGCGGGCCTGGGTCTCGCGGTGCGGGGAGTAGGCGTAGATCGGCACCGAGGAGCGGATGCGCGACATGATCAGCGGCGTGTAGCCACTTTCGGTCAGGCAGATGATGGCCTTGATGCCGGGGAAGTGGTTGGCGGTGTACATGGACGCCAGGGCGATGCTCTCGTCGCAGCGCTCGAAGGTGTTGCCGATGCGGTGTCCGGAGCGGCGGGTGTCCGGGTGCTTCTCGGCGCCCTGGCAGATGCGGGCCATGGCCTGCACGGCTTCCACCGGGTACTCGCCGGCGGCGCTTTCGGCCGAGAGCATCACGGCGTCGGTGTAGTCGAGCACCGCGTTGGCTACGTCCGAGACTTCCGCGCGGGTCGGCATCGGGCTGTGGATCATCGACTCCATCATCTGGGTGGCGGTGATCACGGCTTTGTTGTAGCGGCGGGCGTGCAGGATGATCTTCTTCTGGATGCCCACCAGCTCGGCATCGCCGATTTCCACGCCGAGGTCGCCACGGGCCACCATCACCGCGTCGCTGGCGCGGATCAGGCCGTCGAGGGCTTCGTCGTCGGCCACGGCTTCGGCGCGTTCGATCTTGGCGACCAGCCAGGCCTTGCCACCGGCTTCGTCGCGCAGGCGGCGGGCCAGTTCCATGTCGGCGGCATCACGGGGGAAGGATACGGCCAGGTAGTCCAGTTCCATTTCCGCGGCCAGCTTGATGTCGGCCTTGTCCTTGGCGGTAAGGGCCGGGGCGGTGAGGCCGCCGCCGCGACGGTTGATGCCCTTGTGGTCGGACAGCGGGCCGCCGATCAGAACGCGGCAGTGCAGCTCGTCGGCGCTGGTGCTTTCCACACGCATGACCACGCGGCCGTCGTCCAGCAGCAGTTCATCGCCCACGCCGCAGTCCCTGACCAGGTCCGGGTAGTCGATGCCCACCACTTCCTGGTTGCCGGCATCGCGCGGATGGGTGACGGAGAAGCGGAAGTGGTCGCCTTCCTTCAGTTCGATGCGCTTGTTGGTGAACTTGGCGATGCGGATCTTCGGCCCTTGCAGGTCGCCGAGCAGGGCGACGAAGCGGCCGTGCTTGGCGGCAAGCTCGCGGACCAGTCGGGCGCGTGCCTTGTGTTCCTCGGGGCTGCCGTGGGAGAAGTTCAGGCGGGCGACGTTCAGCCCGGCGATGATCAGTTGCTCCAGGACCTCCGGGGAGTTGCTGGCCGGGCCGAGGGTGGCGACGATTTTGGTGCGGCGGAAGGGCATGCGAAGACTCCATTTTTCAAGCAGAGCCCGAGGCTACTACGCGAGGAAACTGTAGTCATTGTTACTTTTCACTACCCGCTGAATTGTTTCAGGTGGCCCGCCGGGCGGCATTATGGGTGCTCCGAGTTCAGCGCCTGGTCCAGGTGACGCGAGGCCTTGCCGGACAGGTCGCTGGCGGGGAACTGCACCAGCAATCGGCGCAGGTAGCCGATGGCCTTGTCGCGATTGGCGTGGGGATTGTCCGGCGCCAGGTACATCAGCCCCAGCTGGTAGAGCGCCTTCTCCTTGATATCCGGCTGCACATGGGCGTCGGAGAGGGCCAGCAGGTAGAGCTCTTCGGCTTCGGCGACGCGGTCCTTGAGCACGGCGCGGCGCGACAGCAGGGTCAGGTCCGGGTCCAGGCCCGCCTGGTAGAGGTCCAGGTTGTCGCTCGGCTGCCAGCTTGCGAGCAGCTCGCGGGAGCTCTTCTGCACCGGCTCCATTGCCCGCTGGCGGATCATCAGGATGCGCGCCTCGGCTCGTTCGGCGGCGCGGCTGGTGGGGAATTCGTTCAGCACCCGCTCCAGGCAGGCCAGCGCCTTGGCATCGTCGCGTTGGTCGTTGTAGCGGCTCATGTAGATCAGGCCGATCTGGTAGAGAGCGATGGCACGGACGTCATCGCTGAACTTGTCGTCGCGGTAGCCCACCAGGTAGATATCTTCCGCCTCAGGGCTCTTGGCGTCGCGTATGGCCATGGCGCTGTAAGTGAGCAGGTCGCCTTCCTCCTCCACCGCGGCGGCCATGCGCTTGCTCTTCATGGCCTTGTATTCCACCACTTCGTTGGTGGTGACCTGGGCGATGAACAGCGGGGTGGTGGGTGAACAGGCGCCCAGCAGGAGGCAGAGGGCGAACAGGGCAGGGCGCTTGGAATGCATGGCTGGACCGGGGCCGTTGGCGACCCCGGCAGTCTAGCAGTGGCCGGTCGCCACCTGAGGCAGGCGCCGGCACGACCAATCGGAGGTTATGCTTGGCGACGGCTTTTGCCCGGCGGCCTGAAGAAGCGGCGCGCCTGGCCGATATCCCGGTGGACGGAGGAATTACCCATGCGAACCCTGATCATCCTCACCCTGCTGGCGGCCACGGCGGGTTGCACCCGCTGGTCCCTCGACCATCACCTGAACAACGCCTATCGGTCCTATGCAAGGGGAAATTGCGAGGACGTGATGCTCGAACTGTCCAGGGTCGAGCGCAAGAGCCGCTCCCGCCAGTACCTGCAGCCGGAGATCTCGCTGCTGCGCGGACAGTGCCTGGAGCGCCAGAAGCTGTTTGTCGATGCCGCGCAGACCTACCAGTTCATCATCGCCCGCTACCCGACCAGCGAGTACGCATACCGGGCCAAGGCGCGCCTGGAGACGCTGCAGCAACTCGGCCGCCTGGGCGGCAGCACGACAAGCTCCAACCCCGTACCGCTCTGACCTCACGCAAGGCCATCGGTCGTGGCCGGCTTGAGCCGCGCCAGGCCATGGCTAAGCTGACCATCTATTCGAGGAGGCCTGGAATGCGCCACCTGTTGTGTTGCCTGTTGCTGGCTCCGGCTGTCGCCGGCGCCGAGATCTACCGCTGGACCGATGCCCAGGGGCAGGTGCATTTCAGCGAGAAGCCCCAGGCCGGGGCTGAGCAGGTGACGGTGAAACCCCAGGTGGTGGAGCGGGACCAGGCCACCCGGGAGCGCGAGGAACGCGCAGCGAAATTCTACGACGCGCGTCGCGACGAGCAGGCGGTCGCCGCCACCCGGGCCGCACAGGCGCGCGAGCAGCTGCAGAAAAGGTGCGGCGAACTGCGCGAGCAACAGGATCAGCTGAGCGACGGCGGGCCTTTCTATCGGCTCGACGAGCGGGGCGAGCGACAGTACTACACTGATGGACAGATCGAGACCATCCGTCGCCAACTCGCACAGAGCCTGGCGCGCGAATGCCAGTGAAGGTTGGTCCAGGCCAGCTATGAGTTCATACTGAAGCGCCATTAATAGCGATTTGATATCATGCCTACCAAGCGCCGTATCGAACGCCATCAGCTGCCTTATTACCTGAAGGTGTTCAATCGCTTCACCGACAAGCCCATGGGGTACCTGGGCAATGTTTCCCTGGACGGCCTGATGCTGATCAGCCAGCTGCCCATGCTGGTGGGTGCCCGTTTCGATATGCGCTTGAAGATTCCGGGCCAGGACGGGCAGTTGCACTTCATCGATTTCTACGCCACTTGCCAGTGGTGCCACGAGGATGTGACCCCCGGAAACTACGATTCGGGATTCTCCCTGGTGGCCCCGCCGACGGAATACGCCGATCTCATCGATGCCCTGCGTTTCTATTTCAGCTTTCGCCCTTTGGCCGCCTCGGCCTAAATCTGCCTGAAAGACGCGAATCCTTTGCCGGGCCATCCCGTAGGGTGCGCCGTGCGCACCGGGCAGTCGGCACAAGAACATCGGTGCGCGCAGCGCTCCCTACCTGACAGCCGTTGCTCACTTGGCGAATGAATTGGCTATGTCCACGTTAGCTGTTGCAATTCCGAACAGAAGTATCTAGCACGGGTCTTTCAGGCCTCCGCACCGGCCTGATACATCCCTCACCCCCGCCCCTCTCCCAGGGGTAGAGGGGTGACTCACGCCTGACAGGGCGCAGCAATCCTGATGCCTGCTCATTGCCTGAAGCTATGCAGAAGAGGTGGGGCGAGGACTCCGCCCCGTCAGCAGGCCGAGCGGAAGCGTTGCGCAGGGGGACGAGCGGCATGGATGCC
>NZ_SSOJ01000139.1:177137-221281 GCF_029871205.1 Pseudomonas sp. BN417
TTGCGCAGGGGGACGAGCGGCATGGATGCCGCGAGAGGCGTGTGGGGCCATGGATGGCCCCTCGCGCCGGGCCCCCGGAGCAATGTTGGAGCGAGGGAACCCGACGCAGTCGGGCCGGATGCAGGGGCAAGCCCTCTTGGTTACTTCTGGGGCGACTGCCAGAAGTGACTCGCCGGGAGGCGAAACAGGGACTCGCAGCCTACTCGATAAGCAGCTCGGCTCAGGACGTTCTAGCAACACTTAATGCAGACATAGCCAATGAATTCGCTTTTTCCAAAGCATGAAAAAAGGCGCCTTAAGGCGCCTTTTTTTGCGGTAATTGGATTCAAGGGCGGATCTCGATCAACGTGCCGTCCCTCACCAGGCTCCAGATTTCGCGCATGTCCGAGTTCTTCATGGCGATGCAGCCCTCGGTCCAGTCCAGGCTATGGAAGTACCACTCCGGGTATTCCTCATCCAGCGGGGTGCCGTGGATCATGATCATGCCGCCGGGCGGCACGCCCTTTTCCCGGGCCTTGGCGGCGTCGCGGGCATTGGGGTAGGAAATGTGCAGGGCCAGGTTGAATTTGTCGCTGGTCTTGCGCCAGTCGATCCAGTAGAAGCCTTCCGGGGTGCGCTGGTCGCCCTCGCGAATCTTGGGCCCGCTGGGCTGCTTGCCGAGGGAGATGCGATAGGACTTGAGTACGTCGCCACGGTTCATCAGCAGCAGCGTGCGCTCCGATTTCACCACCAGGACCTTGTCGATGGATTTGCCACCCAGCGACGGCGTAGTGCTGGCCTGCGCGAGAGCGGCGAGGCTCATGGAAAGTACGACTAGCAACCAGCGCATCGGCACAACATCCCCACAGTGTTCTAGTAAGCAGATTAGCGGTCAGGCTTTTTTGTAATAGGCCAGCAACGGCGCGATCGGCTCGTTGCGCACCGGGAAGACCTGGCCGGCGCGGTCGGCGAAATAACATTCTAAGGTACGGCCCACTGTCGGAAAAGCCAGCTCGGACCAGGGAATCTCCCGTTCGTGAAAAAGTCGCACTTCCAAGCTCTCGTCGCCGGCGGCGAAGTCCAGGTCCACCAGTTCGGCGCGGAAGAAGGTGTACACCTGACTGATGTGCGGCAGGTCGAACAGGGTATAGAGGCTGAGGTTGCGCACGCGCGCGCAGGCTTCCTCGAGGGTTTCCCGGCTGGCGGCCTGCTCCATGGTCTCGCCGTTTTCCATGAAACCGGCGGGTAGGGTCCAGTAACCCTTGCGCGGGTCGATGGCGCGGCGGCAGAGCAACACCTGCTCGCCCCATATCGGCAGGCAGCCGGCGACGATGCGCGGGTTCTGGTAATGGATGGTGTGGCAGCTTTCGCACACATGGCGCAGCCGGTTGTCGCCATCGGGGATGCGCTGGACGACCGGGCCGCCGCACTGGCTGCAGAATTTCATCAAAGTTCCTCGAGGTCGGGCATCCATCTTGGCGCGGCATGGTGTCGCGCGGCAAGCCACGGGCGGGCCAACCAAGGGTGGTGAATGGTGCGACCTGTCGGTACGGGGGTTGGGTGGCCCAATGGTTCATGCCATGATGCCGGGCAGTCGAGAACAATGAGAAAGTCCATGCTGGATGACCTGCTCCGTCGTGTGCAGAGCTACTCCCCGAAAACCCTGGAGACCGATCGCGACTTCCCCGAAGCTGCGGTGCTGGTGCCGATTACCCGCAGCGACGAGCCTGAGCTGGTCCTGACCCTGCGCGCCAGCGGCCTGTCCACCCACGGCGGCGAAGTGGCTTTCCCCGGCGGCCGTCGCGATCCCGAGGACGCGGACCTGATCCGCACCGCCCTGCGTGAGGCGGAAGAAGAAGTCGGCCTGCCGCCCGGCCTGGTGGAAGTCATAGGCCCGCTCAGCACCCTGGTCTCCCGCCATGGCATCAAGGTCACGCCCTACGTGGGGCTGGTTCCGGATTTCGTCCAGTACAAGGCCAACGACGGCGAGATCGACTCGGTGTTCAGCGTGCCGCTGGAGTTCTTCCGCGACGATCCGCGGCAGATGACCCACCGCATCGACTACCTCGGCCGCAGCTGGTACGTGCCCAGCTACCAGTACGGCGAATTCAAGATCTGGGGCCTGACCGCGATCATGGTCGTCGAGCTGGTCAACCTGGTCTACGACGCCGGGATCGAGATGACCCGCGCGCCCGCCAGCTTCATAAAACTCAAATAAGCCCCGTTCGAGGAGCGCCTGATGAAATACCGCCTTGGAACCGCCCAGGTCGAAGCCCATCCCGACAGCTGGGCCGCCCCCACCGCCACCCTGGTGGGCAAGGTGCGGCTCGATGCCGGTGCCAGCGTCTGGTTCGGCGCCGTCCTGCGCGGCGACAACGAGCTGATCCACATCGGCGAGAACAGCAATGTCCAGGACGGCACCGTGATGCACACCGACATGGGCTACCCGCTGAACATCGGCCGCTCGGTCACCATCGGCCACAACGCCATGCTCCACGGCTGCTCGGTGGGCGACTACAGCCTGATCGGCATCAACGCCGTGGTGCTCAACGGTGCCAAGATTGGCAAGTACTGCATCATCGGGGCCAATGCGCTGATCCCGGAAGGCAAGGAGATCCCCGATGGCTCGTTGGTCATGGGCTCCCCCGGCAAGGTGGTGCGCGAGCTGACCGAGCAGCAGAAGAAGATGCTCGAGGCCAGCGCCGCCCACTATGTGCACAACGCCCAGCGTTACGCCCGCGACCTGGCGGAGCAGGACGACTGATGGATGCCGAACGCCCCGTCCGTTCGCCTTGCGTGCAGGTCTGCGTGCTGGACGACCATGACATCTGCAGCGGCTGCCAGCGCAGCGCTGACGAAATCACCCGCTGGGGTCGCATGGACAACGCCGAGCGCCGCGAGGTGCTGGCCCGCTGCTTCGAGCGCGCCAAGGCCAGCGGCCTGTTCATCGCGTCCCCGACCCAGGTTTCTTGAATCACCGAGGAAACGACATGCCCCGTATTGGAACCCCCTTGTCGCCCAGCGCGACCCGTGTACTGCTGTGCGGCTCCGGTGAGCTCGGCAAGGAGGTGGTGATCGAACTGCAGCGCCTCGGCTGCGAAGTCATTGCCGTCGACCGCTACGCCGATGCCCCGGCCATGCAGGTGGCCCATCGCAGCCATGTGATCAGCATGCTCGACGGCGCCGCCCTGCGCGCCGTGATCGAACAGGAGAAGCCGCATTACATAGTGCCGGAGATCGAGGCCATCGCCACCGCCACCCTGGTGGAACTGGAGGCCGAAGGCTTCACCGTGGTGCCCACCGCCCGCGCCGCGCAGCTGACCATGAACCGCGAAGGCATCCGCCGTCTCGCTGCCGAAGAACTGGGGGTTCCCACCTCGCCCTACCACTTCGCCGACAGCTACGAGGACTACAGCGCCGCCGTGGCCAGCGTCGGCTATCCCTGCGTGGTCAAGCCGATCATGAGTTCCTCCGGCAAGGGGCAGTCGGTGCTGAAGTCCGACGCCGACCTCAAGGCTGCCTGGGACTACGCCCAGGAAGGCGGCCGCGCCGGCAAGGGGCGGGTGATTGTCGAAGGCTTCATCGATTTCGACTACGAGATCACCTTGCTCACGGTGCGCCACATCGGCGGCACCAGCTTCTGCGCCCCCATCGGCCACCGCCAGGTGAAGGGCGACTACCACGAGTCCTGGCAGCCCCAGGCCATGAGCCCGAAAGCCCTGGCCGAATCCGAACGCATTGCCCAGGCGGTGACCGAGGCCCTGGGCGGTCGTGGCCTGTTCGGCGTCGAGCTGTTCATCAAGGGCGACCAGGTGTGGTTCAGCGAAGTCTCGCCGCGTCCCCACGATACCGGCCTGGTCACCCTGATCTCCCAGGACCTGTCCGAGTTCGCCCTGCATGCCCGCGCCATCCTCGGCCTGCCAATCCCGGCGATTCGCCAGCAGGGGCCGTCCGCCTCGGCGGTGATACTGGTGGAAGGCACGTCCAGCCAGGTCAGCTTTGGCAATCTCGGCGCCGCCCTCAGCGAACCGGACACCGCCCTGCGTCTGTTCGGCAAACCGGAAGTGGACGGCCAGCGCCGCATGGGCGTGGCCCTGGCGCGGGACGAGTCCACCGACCTGGCGCGAGCCAAGGCGACCCGTTCAGCCCAGGCGGTCGACGTCCAGCTGTGAGCCGCCTGGCCGGGTTGTGCTGGTGGGTGGCGGCACTGCCGCTGCTGCCGCTGGCGCTGCCCATGGCCGTGCATACCCGCCGTACCGCCCTGCGCCTGGCGCCCGCTGCCGGGCCGGGGCAGGGCCTTGCCGGCGCAGGGTTCGATGGCGAGCCGCTGCGCCTTCTATTGATAGGTGAATCCACTGTCGCCGGGGTCGGCACCTCCTGCCTGGAGTTCGCCTTGGCCGGGCAGCTGGCCAGCGCCCTGGCGGCCCGCCTGGGCCGGCCCGTGGCCTGGCGTGCTTGCGGCGAGAACGGGATTACCGCCGGCGGTGCCCTGGAACGCCTGCTGCCCCTGGTGGCGGAAGAACCTGCCGACCTGGTGCTGCTGGTCTTCGGCGTCAACGACACCACTCACTTCAGTTCCAGCCGCCGCTGGCGGGAGTCCCTCGAAGGCCTGGCCCGGCACTTCGCCGGTCGCGGCGCGCGGGTCGCCCTGGCCGGGGTCCCGCCCTTGCAGCACTTCAGTGCCTTGCCCTGGCTGCTGCGCCAGTTGCTCGGCTGGCGCGCACAGTTGCTGGACCGGCAGCTGCATGACCTGGCCGATCGGGAAGGGTTGGGCTGTTGCGCCACGCGCCTGGAGATGCGCCCGGAGTACCTGGCGCTGGATGGCTATCATCCGTCGTCCCAGGGCTACCGGGTCTGGGGCGAGTCGCTGGCGGACTGGTTCGTCGCCGTGGCCCCGCCGCCCCGGGAGGCGGAGGGCCTGGCGCTCGATCTCAGCGCGTGAGGCTGAGGTCGCTGTCGCGGGTTTCCTTCAGGCAGAGCACCGCCAGCAGGCTGATTGAGCCGGAATGCTGGCAAGTGGCCGGGCAGGCGTTTCTCAGTGGCCACGAGTGCGGCGGGCGCGGTGTCGCGGGTGGCGACCGCGGCCGGGGAGGGCGGGTAAGCCGCTGCCGATTATAGAAAACGGCTGCGGGGCGGGGCCACTAGGCCTTTGGTGTAAGGCCGGCGCGCCAGGCGAGCACGCGCTGCACACGGTTCTCGCCGGACTGGAGGATTTCCAGGCGGTAGGGGCCGACCTTGAGGCACACGCTGCAGTCGGGGATCTGTTCCAGGGCCTCTGTGATCAGGCCGTTGAGGGTCTTCGGCCCGTCGCAGGGCAGGTGCCAGCCGAGTACCCGGTTCAGCTCGCGCAGGTGCAGGGCGCCGTCCAGCTCGTAGCGACCATCGTCGCGGGACTGGATACCGGGGTTGGGCGCGAAGTCTTCCAGGCTGCCGAATTCGCCCACCAACTCCTGGAAGATGTCCTCCAGGCTGACCAATCCCACCACGTCGCCATACTCGTCGACCACTATGCCGAGGCGGCGCTTCTGCTTCTGGAAGTTCACCAGTTGGGTCAGCAGCGGCGTGCTCTCCGGCACGAAGTAGGTGTCCCGGCTCACCGTCATCAAGGTCTCGGCGCTCGGCGGGCCCTCGGTCAGCAGGCGCGGCAACTGGCGCAGGTGGAGGATGCCTTCGATCTGGTTGATGTCTTCGCGGTAGAGCGGCAGGCGGGTGTGGGTGGCGTTCTGCAACTGGGCGAGGAGTTCCTCCGGCGAGGCGTCCAGGTCGATGCCCTGGATCTCGCTGCGGGGAATCATGATGGAGCTGATGGTGACCCGCTGCAGCGCATCGGTCACCGCCACCGGCAGGCGCGATTGCGGCTGGATCTCCACCCCGTGGCGGCGCCGGGTCGCGAGCCAGGCGACCATCGCGCCGGCTACCAGGGAGATCGTGATTCCAAGGAGGAGGCCGGCGAGCAATCCGTGCATGGGCAGCTCAGACGTGAAGGATGAATTCGCGGACCAGCTTGCTGCCGAAATAGGCCAGCATCAGCAGGCAGAAGCCTGCCAGGGTCCAGCGGATGGCCTTGTGCCCGCGCCAGCCGAGCTGGTGGCGGCCCCAGAGCAGCACGCCGAACACGATCCAGGCGATGCAGGAGAGGATGGTCTTGTGCGCCAGGTGCTGGGCGAACAGGTTGTCGACGAACAGCCAGCCCGACAGCAGCGACAACGAGAGCAGGCCCCAGCCAGCCCAGAGGAAGCCGAACAGCAGACTTTCCATGGTCTGCAGGGCGGGGAAATTCTTGATCAGTCCGGACGGGTGCTTGTGCTTGAGCTGGTGGTCCTGCAGGAGCAGCAGCAGGGACTGGAACACCGCCATGGTCAGCAGGCCGTAGGCCAGGATCGACAGCAGTATGTGCGCCAGGATGCCCGGCCCTTCATTGATGGCCTGGACGGTGCCACCCGGTACCAGCGCCGCGGCCAGCACCGTCAGTGCGCCGAGGGGCAGCAGCAGGAGCAGCAGGTTCTCCACCGGTATGCGCGCGCAGGCCAGGATGGTCAGCAGGATCACCGCCGCGGCGATCAGGCTGGCGGCATTGAAGAAGTCCAGAACCAGGCCGGCAGGGGTCAGCAACTGCTGGGACAGACTGAACGCCTGGGCCGCCAGCGCCAGGGCACCGAGCAGCAGCAGCAGGGGTTTGCTCGGCGAGGTGCGCCTGGCCAGGTTGAAGCCCTGGTAGGAGGTGGCGCCGAGGTAGAGAACAGCAGCGATGAGGCTGGGCAGCAGGGGATGCATAAGTCCTTGTAATCGCGGGCCCGAAAGTCGGTGAGTGTGGCACAGACCGCGCCCAGCTTAAAGACGTCGCGCCCGTCTGGGCCGCGCGAGCGCGCCGGTGCCGATCGGCGTAGGGCGGACCGGCAGGGCGAGTCGCAAGTCGAGCAGGGCGAGCAGGATGGCCGCGAAGATGTACCCGGCCGGTGCGTTGGGGCTGCCGGTGAGGCTGACCAGGCCGGCGGCGAAGAACTGCGCGAAGGCGGGCGACATGTCGGAGATCTGGCTGCGCGACCAGGCGCTGGACCAGGCATCGCTGTGTTTCATCGATTGCTTGCGGCGCATGCTGAAGGCCTGCGTGCGTTCGCCGCAGGCCGAGAATCGACACCTGGCGGCCAGGCTCAGCCTGCAGTTCTGATCCGGTCCGACGGGCGGCGGGATTTCCCCCGCACCAGAAAATACCTAGAATGACGCGCTATTCAGCCGCTGCCTCGCGGCCTCCGCAAATCCTCCGATGTCCGCATCGAGCCGAATAGGTCCGCGCATGTTCGAAAACCTAACAGATCGCCTCTCACAGACGCTGCGCCATGTCACCGGCAAGGCCAAGCTGACCGAGGACAATATCAAGGACACCCTGCGCGAGGTGCGCATGGCCCTGCTCGAGGCCGACGTCGCCCTGCCGGTGGTGAAGGACTTCGTCAACAAGATCAAGGAACGCGCGGTCGGTACCGAGGTTTCCAAGAGCCTGACCCCCGGCCAGGCCTTCGTGAAGATCGTCCAGGCCGAGTTGGTGGAGCTGATGGGCGCCGCCAACGAAGACCTGGCGCTGAACGCCGCGCCGCCGGCGGTGATCCTGATGGCCGGCCTGCAGGGCGCGGGCAAGACCACCACTGTCGCCAAGCTGGCTCGCTTCCTCAAGGAGCGCAAGAAGAAGTCGGTGCTGGTGGTCTCGGCGGACGTCTACCGCCCGGCGGCGATCAAGCAGCTGGAAACCCTGGCCACTGACATCGGCGTCACCTTCTTCCCCTCCGACAACAGCCAGAAGCCGGTGGATATCGCCCAGTCGGCGATCCGCGAGGCCAAGCTGAAGTTCATCGACGTCGTCATCGTCGACACCGCCGGTCGCTTGCACATCGATGCCGAGATGATGGGCGAGATCCAGCAGGTTCACGCCGCCATCAAGCCGGTCGAGACCCTGTTCGTGGTCGACGCCATGACCGGCCAGGACGCTGCCAACACCGCCAAGGCCTTCAACGACGCCCTGCCGCTGACCGGCGTGGTGCTGACCAAGGTCGACGGTGATGCCCGTGGCGGCGCCGCGCTCTCGGTGCGTGCCATCACCGGCAAGCCGATCAAGTTCCTCGGCATGGGCGAGAAGACCGAAGCCCTCGACCCCTTCCACCCGGACCGTGTGGCCTCGCGAATCCTCGGCATGGGCGACGTGCTCAGCCTGATCGAGCAGGCCGAGCAGACCATGGACCGCGAGAAGGCCGAGAAGCTCGCGAAGAAGATCAAGAAGGGCAAGGGCTTCGACCTCGAAGACTTCCGTGACCAGCTGCAACAGATGAAGAACATGGGCGGCCTCGGCGGCCTGATGGACAAGCTGCCGATGCTCGGCGGCGTCAACCTCGCGCAGATGGGCAATGCCCAGGGCGCGGCGGAGAAGCAGTTCAAGCAGATGGAGGCGATCATCAACTCCATGACCCCCGGCGAGCGTCGCGACCCGGAAATGATCAGCGGCTCGCGCAAGCGCCGCATCGCGCTGGGCTCCGGCACCCAGGTGCAGGATGTCGGCCGCCTCATCAAGCAGCACAAGCAGATGCAGAAGATGATGAAGAAGGTCACCGCCAAGGGCGGCATGGCCAAGATGATGCGCGGCATGGGCAGCATGTTCCCCGGCGGCATGCCGAAGATGTAAGCAGGCTCCAGGCGGCAATCTGCAAGAGCGCTTGAGGCTTGCAGCTTGCGGCTTGCAGCTGCCACCGACAGGTGGCCCATAAAAGAGATTTGCAATCGGCCGGATAATCCTTAGAATATGCGGCCTTTCGGGCCCATGGCCCATGTGTGTGCACAGCTTGAAAAGCACCGACTATAGGAACGAAGTTCAATGGTAACCATCCGTCTTGCCCGTGGCGGCTCCAAGAAGCGCCCCTTCTACCACCTGACCGTGACCAACAGCCGCAACGCGCGCGACGGTCGCTTCGTAGAGCGCATCGGCTTCTTCAACCCGGTCGCCACCGGTGCGGAAGTCAAGCTCTCCGTGAACCAGGAACGCGTCAGCTACTGGCTGAGCCAAGGCGCCCAGCCGTCTGAGCGCGTTGCTCAGCTGCTGAAGGAAGCTGCCAAGGCTGCTGCCTAAGCATCCTTATGAGCACGACGCCGGCTCCCGCCGATGAACTCATCGTTCTCGGCAAGATTTTCTCGGTGCATGGCGTACGTGGCGAGGTGAAGGTCTACTCCTTCACCGATCCGCTGGATAACGTGCTCGATTACCGCCGTTGGACGCTCAAGCGTGACAACGAGGTAAAGCAGGTCGAAGTCGTCAGCGGACGCGTGCACGGCAAGGTCCTGGTAGTAAGGCTGAAGGGGTTGGACGACCGCGAAGTCGCCCGTACCTACGCAGGTTTTGAAATCTGCGTTCCTGTCAGCGAACTGCCGGAGCTCGACGATGACGAGTTCTACTGGCACCAGTTGGAAGGTCTCAACGTGATCAACCAGGATGGGCAACTGCTCGGCCGCATCGATCATCTGCTGGAGACCGGTGCCAACGACGTGATGGTGGTCAAGCCCTGCGCTGGCAGCCTCGACGATCGTGAACGCCTGCTGCCCTACACGGAGCAGTGCGTGCTGTCGATCGATCTGGACGCCGGCGAGATGCGGGTGGAATGGGACGTTGATTTCTGAGGGCCTGACATGAAGAGCATGCAGGTCGAAGTCATCAGCATCTTTCCCGAGATGTTCGCCGCCATCAGCGAATATGGCATCACCAGCCGTGCGGTGAAGCAGGGGCTGCTCAAGCTCAACTGCTGGAATCCGCGGAGCTTCACCGAGGACCGCCACCAGACGGTGGACGATCGGCCCTTCGGCGGTGGCCCCGGCATGGTGATGAAGATCCAGCCCCTGGAACGGGCCCTGGCGGCAGCCAAGGCAGCGGCAGGGGAACGGGCGAAGGTGATCTACCTCTCGCCGCAAGGGCGCCAGCTGAAGCAGGCGGCCGTGCGCGAGCTGGCGAACGAGGAAGCATTGATCCTCATTGCCGGGCGCTACGAAGGCATCGACGAACGCTTCATCGAGGAGCACGTCGATGAGGAATGGTCGATTGGCGATTACGTCCTGTCCGGCGGTGAGCTGCCGGCCATGGTGCTGATCGATGCGGTGACGCGATTGCTGCCCGGCGCGCTGGGGCACGCGGACTCCGCCGAGGAGGACTCCTTCACGGATGGCCTGCTCGATTGCCCGCACTACACCCGACCGGAGTTGTATGCAGGCAAGCGTGTTCCCGAGGTGCTGCTCAGCGGCAACCACGAACACATCCGGCGATGGCGTTTGCAGCAGGCGCTTGGGCGCACCTGGGAACGTCGGGTCGATCTTCTGGATTGCCGCTCGCTTTCTGGAGAAGAGAAAAAGCTGCTGGAGGAATACATCCGCCAGCGGAACGATAGTTAACGTATCGATGGCACGCCCAGAAGGCCTGTCTTAGGAGCATAGCGATGACCAACAAGATCATTCAGCAGATCGAAGCTGAACAAATGAACAAAGAGATTCCGGCTTTCGCCCCGGGCGACACCGTAATCGTTCAAGTGAAAGTGAAGGAAGGCGACCGTGCTCGTCTGCAGGCCTTCGAAGGTGTGGTCATCGCCAAGCGTAACCGCGGCCTGAACAGCGCTTTCACCGTGCGCAAGATCTCCAACGGCGTAGGCGTTGAGCGTACCTTCCAGACCTACTCCCCGCTGGTCGACAGCCTGAGCGTCAAGCGCCGCGGCGACGTGCGCAAGGCCAAGCTGTACTACCTCCGCGACCTGTCCGGCAAGGCAGCTCGTATCAAGGAGAAGCTGGCCTAATCGGCTCAGCTTTCCGGAAAAACCCGCCCAGGTTCGCCTCGGCGGGTTTTTTCTTGCCAGCGCGGAGGATGATCCGCGCCCGCACGCCCCCGCTGGCGTGCCGAGTTCCTGCCCGATCCGGCAGCGCACAACAACGACAAGAGTCGCCGCAAGAAAGGCAGCCACATAGAGTCGATTCAGGTAGTAGTGGCATGACCCCGAGAGAGCAAGAAATCGCCCGCCGGACCGCGCTGTCCGAAAGCCGGGTGACCAAGGCGGTATTCCCGCCCAGCACCAACCATCACAACACCCTGTTCGGCGGCACCGCCCTGGCCTGGATGGACGAAGTGTCCTTCATCACCGCCACGCGCTTCTGCCGCCTGCCGCTGGTGACGGTGTCCAGCGACCGCATCGACTTCAAGCACCCGATTCCGGCCGGCTCCATAGTCGAGTTGGTGGGGCGCGTGGTGAAGGTTGGCAACACCAGCCTCAAGGTAGAGGTCGAGGTGTTCGTCGAGGAGATGTACAACGCCACCCGCGAGAAGGCCATCAGCGGCCTGTTCAGCTTCGTCGCCATCGATGACGACAAGCGCCCTGTGCAGGTCCTGCCGGAGTTTCCCCAGGCCGCCAGCGCCGCATGACTGGAAAGTGGCGCCCATTGGGCGCCTTTTTCGTTTCCGTCCGTAATTCATCCGTGCGGTCCAGGCGTTTCCCAGCCGCGGGATGCCGGTTCAATCCCTATCCGGCGCTCCCAGCGGGAATAGCGGCCGATAGGGCCGCGCTTCTTCCACCGCGCGGGCGAAGGAAGGGCGCTGCAGCAGGCGTTGCCGATAGGCCCGCAGGTGGCTGAAGGGGGCGCCGATGGGCTGCACCCAGTCGGCATAGAACAGCGCCGGCGCGGCGGCGCAGTCCGCCAGGCTGAAGCTGTCCCCCGCGGCCCAGGTACGGCCGGCGAGCCGTTGGTTCAGCCAGGCATAGCTGCGCTCCAGCAGGGCACGCGCCTCCTCGACACCGAAGGCATCGCGCCGTTCCTCCGGGCGTAGCCTGTCGCCCACTGCCTTCTGCATCGGCGTCATCACGTACAGGTCGAAGCAGCGATCCAGCATCCGCACTTCCAGCGCCGCTTCCGCTGCCTCGGGGATCAGCTTCACCGGCCCTGCATAGTGCTGCTGCAGGTACTCGATAATGATGCTCGACTCCATCACAGGCCGCTCGCCATCCAGCAGCAGCGGCATCTTCTGCAGGGGCCAGAGGCGCTGGAATTCCGCAGCGGTCGCCGGGTTTTCAGGCGACAACAGGCGCAGTTCGAAGGGCAGGTCGTTCTCGTACAGCGCGATCAGGACTTTCTGGCAGTAGGAAGAGAAGGGATGGGCGAAGAGTTGCAGGGACATGGTCGACTCCTGGTGCGGCATGCTGGCTGGCGTGTCCCCCCCATGACAGGCGGAACTGCCAACTGGTCGATTGCGGCGAGGCGATATCGACAGTGTTCAGGGGGCATCGCACTGTGGTGGCGATAGGGACCGGACAAACTGGCTGAATTCCGTGGGTGGCCGCGAAGTGCCATGCACTGCCGTCAGGGAAGCGGTTCGCCTGACAGGATCGCCCTTGCGTCGGCACGGGACGCGAATCAATAGCGCAGGGCGATCTTCAGCGACGCCTGGGACAGGTCGATATTGTTCAGCGTCAGGCTGCCGAAGCTCTGGTCCCGGGGGGCGCCGGCGACGCGGATGTTCTCGAAGCGCAATTCGCCGATGGAGCTGGGCAGGCGCAGATTCACCGAGCCGTCCGGGTTGACCACCGAGGTCATCCGGTCGGTGGCGTAGACCACGTCCTGCATGGCCGTCTCGACGTCAAGGCTGTCCAGCACCGGCATCACCAGCTTCGCCAATTGCTTGAGCGCCCCCGGGCCATCGCCATTTTCCGCCCGAAGGAACAGGCCCTGCAGCACATCATCCAGCCCCTGGGCGCTGACATTGCTCATTTCCAGGTCGGTCAGCGGATGCAGGTTGTGCGGTGTTTCCTGGCGGCTGGTGCTGGCGGGCGGTTGCAGGCGCTGGATGTCGGCGCTGGCCATCTGGAAGGGGCTCATCAGCGCGGCGACGAGAGTAGCCGCCAGACGCAGGTTGCTCTGTTTCTTCAGGGCCTTGGTCAGTTGCTTCTGGGTCAGCAGGCCTTGCGCTACCAGTACTTCACCCAGCCGCATCTTGTTGGTGAGCTGCATCTCGATCGCGGCATCCAGCTGCCGGGGGGTAATCAGGCCCTTGCTGACAAGGATCTGCCCCAGGCGGGAGTTCATTTGGTGGGCCATGGTCGGGTACCGGCGGTGGGTGATGGCAGGATGAAATCATCCGCCGCCAGCCCGATCCTGTCACCCAACCAAGGATAGGTTGGCATCGCCGCCTGTCAGCGTGATGGGGTCAGGAAGCGATCGGTGGTAACACCAGGTTGCGCGTCGGTTTCGATCGGGCGAGCCAGGGGCCGGTCCGTTGCCGATAGGGGGTGAGTCGCTTGCGGGGCGGAGACTTGGCCGCATCCGGGATGAAATGGAGTGGGCGCTGTGGAAGACTAGCGCCTTGTCACTGAAAAGCATTCCCTCATGCCCGCGCTAGACCATCCCCTGATCGACCGTTTCCTCGACGCCCTGTGGCTGGAGAAAGGCCTGTCTGCCCACACCCGCTCGGCTTACCGCAGCGACCTCGCGCATTTCAACGGCTGGCTCCATGAGCGTGGTCTGGAACTGGACAAGGCCGGTCGCGATCTCATTCTCGACCACTTGGCCTGGCGCCTGGGCGAGGGCTACCAGGCCCGCTCCACGGCACGTTTCCTCTCCGGGCTGCGCGGCTTCTACCGCTTCCTGCTGCGCGAGAACCTGATAACCGAAGACCCCACCCTGCAGGTGGACCTGCCACAGCTGGGGCGGCCGCTGCCCAAGTCACTGTCCGAAGCGGATGTCGAAGCCCTGCTGGAAGCCCCCGACCTGGAAGACCCCATCGGCCTGCGCGACCGCGCCATGCTCGAAGTGCTCTACGCCTGCGGCTTGCGAGTCAGCGAACTGGTTGGCCTGACCCTGGAGCAGGTCAACCTGCGCCAGGGCGTGCTCAAGGTGTTCGGCAAGGGCAGCAAGGAGCGCCTGGTACCCCTGGGTGAGGAAGCCATCGCCTGGATCGAGCGTTACCAGCGCGAAGCGCGGCCCTTCCTCCTCGATGGCAAGCCCAGCGATGTGCTCTTCCCCAGCCTGCGCGGCGAGCAGATGACCCGCCAGACCTTCTGGTACCGGATCAAGCACCAGGCCCAGGTGGCTGGCATCGCCAGATCCCTGTCGCCGCACACCCTGCGCCACGCCTTCGCCACCCACCTGCTCAACCATGGCGCCGACCTGCGCGTGGTGCAGATGCTGCTCGGCCACAGCGACCTTTCCACGACCCAGATCTATACCCACATCGCCCAGGCGCGCCTGCAGGAGCTGCACGCACGCCATCATCCCAGAGGGTGAGCCGGAAAAGGCGACGCATGCGTCGCCCCGGCGAACGACCGGCCATGGAGAGCCGGGCCGGGGGCGATTCCTGCGATAAAGCGGCGGCAGGGATGCCGATAAGAAAGCTGACCTTTACACAGCGTCGCCCCGGCGAACGCCCAGCCAGTCACCGACGGCTCCCGTCGGGCATCCGGCCGCTGCGCCCGGAGCCTTCTGTGGTAGGCTTGGCCGATTCCCGTACGTCCGCCGCTCGACAGGAGTACCCATGCGCGTGACCCGTCTTATCGCCGGTCTGGCCCTCGGCCTGGCCAGCACCATCAGCCTCGCCGACGACCCGGACCAGGCCATCCGCAAGACTCTTGCCGCCCTGGAGCTTGGCTTGCCCATCGAATCCATCGGCGAAAGCCCGATGACCGGCGTCTATCAGGTCCAGCTCAAGGGCGGCCGCATGCTGTACACCAGCGCCGACGGCCAGTACCTGATGCAGGGCTATCTCTACCAGGTCAAGGACGGCAAGCCGGTGAACCTCACCGAGCAGGCCGAAAGCCGCTCCATCGCCAAGGAGATCAACGCGATACCCGCCAGCGAGATGGTGGTGTTCTCGCCCAAGGAGCCGGCCAAGGCCCATATCACGGTGTTCACCGACACCGACTGCGGCTACTGCCAGAAGCTGCACAGCGAAGTGCCCGAGCTGAACCGCCGCGGCATCGAAGTGCGCTATGTCGCCTTCCCGCGCCAGGGTATCGGCAGCCACGGCTATAACAGCCTGGTCAGCGTCTGGTGCAGCAAGGACCGCCAGGCCGCCATGAACAAGGCCAAGTCCCGCGAGGAACTGCCGGCCGCCACCTGTGAAAACCCGGTGGCCAAGCAGTTCGAGCTGGGCCAGCTGATCGGCGTCAACGGCACCCCGGCCATCGTGCTCGGCAATGGCCAGATGATCCCGGGTTACCAGCCTGCGCCGCAGCTGGCCAAGCTTGCCCTCGAAGCCAAGTAGTCCGGGCATCCAGCTTGATTGACCAATAAACAGCCGCTTCGTAAAGTGCGGCTCTTTTCCTCGGCCGGGACACTCCCGGCCGTATTCGCAGTGATGATGGGGAGTTCAGCGTGAAGCCGGTAAAAGTAGGCATCTGTGGCCTGGGGACCGTCGGTGGCGGCACCTTCAACGTACTCAAACGCAACGCCGAGGAGATTGCCCGCCGTGCCGGGCGTGGAATCGAAGTTGCCCAGATTGCTGCTCGTCGTCCCAACCCGAAGTGTGAAACCGGCGCCACCCCCATCACCGCCGACATCTTCGACGTGGCCAACAACCCGGAAATCGACATCGTCATCGAACTGATCGGTGGCTACACCCAGGCCCGCGAGCTGGTGCTCAAAGCCATCGAGAACGGCAAGCACGTGGTCACCGCCAACAAGGCGCTGATCGCCGTGCACGGCAACGAGATCTTCGCCAAGGCCCGCGAGAAGGGCGTCATGGTCGCCTTCGAGGCCGCTGTGGCCGGCGGTATCCCGGTGATCAAGGCGATCCGCGAAGGCCTCTCGGCCAACCACATCAACTGGCTGGCCGGCATCATCAACGGCACCGGCAACTTCATCCTCACCGAAATGCGCGAGAAGGGCCGTGCCTTCGAGGACGTGCTGAAGGAAGCCCAGGCCCTGGGCTACGCCGAAGCCGACCCGACCTTCGACGTCGAAGGCATCGACGCCGCCCACAAGCTGACCATCCTCGCGTCCATCGCCTTCGGCATCCCGCTGCAGTTCGACAAGGCCTACACCGAGGGCATCTCGAAACTGACCAGCGCCGACGTCAACTACGCCGAGGCCCTGGGCTACCGCATCAAGCATCTGGGCGTGGCGCGCCGCACCGACCACGGCTTCGAACTGCGTGTGCACCCCACACTGATCCCGGCCGACCGCCTGATCGCCAACGTCAACGGCGTGATGAACGCGGTGATGGTCAACGGCGATGCCGCCGGCAGCACCCTCTACTACGGCGCCGGTGCCGGCATGGAAGCCACCGCTTCCGCCGTGGTTGCCGACGTGGTGGACGTGGTCCGTGCCCTGACCACCGACCCGGAAAACCATGTGCCGCACCTGGCCTTCCAGCCGGATTCCCTGTCCGACCACCCGATCCTGCCGATCGAGGCCTGCGAGAGCGCCTATTACCTGCGCATCCAGGCCAAGGACCATCCGGGCGTGCTGGCCCAGGTCGCGACCATCCTGTCGGAACGCGGCATCAACATCGAATCGATCATGCAGAAAGAAGTCGAAGAGCACGACGGCCTGGTGCCGATGATCCTGGTAACCCACCGGGTCGTCGAAGCGCGCGTCAACGACGCCATCGCCGCGCTGGAAGCTCTGGACGACGTGGTAGGCAGCGTAGTGCGCATCCGCGTCGAGCAACTCAACTAATCGCAGCTGCAAGCTGCAAGCCACAAGCTGCAAGTCCCCGTCGCTTGCAGCTTGAAGCTTGAAGCTTGGAGCTCAAACCGAAGGTTTGTACCTATGCGTTATATCAGTACCCGCGGCCAGGCACCTGCCCTGAATTTCGAAGACGTGCTGCTGGCTGGCCTGGCCAGCGACGGCGGCCTCTACGTACCGGAAAACCTGCCGCGCTTCACCCAGGAAGAAATCGCCTCCTGGGCCGGTCTGCCCTACTTTGAGCTGGCCTTCCGCGTGATGCGCCCCTTCGTCGCCGGCAGCATCGATGACGCCGCCTTCAAGAAGATCCTCGAAGAAACCTACGGCGCCTTCGACCACAACGCCGTGGCGCCGCTGCGTCAGCTGAACGGCAACGAGTGGGTGCTGGAACTGTTCCACGGCCCGACCCTGGCCTTCAAGGACTTCGCCCTGCAGCTGCTCGGCCGCCTGCTCGACCACGTGCTGGTCAAGCGCGGCGAGCGCGTGGTGATCCTGGGCGCCACCTCCGGCGACACCGGTTCGGCTGCCATCGAAGGCTGCCGCCGCTGCGAGAACGTCGACATCTTCATCCTGCACCCGCACAACCGCGTGTCCGAAGTGCAGCGCCGGCAGATGACCACCATCCTCGGCGACAACATCCACAACATCGCGGTCGAGGGCAACTTCGACGACTGCCAGGAGATGGTCAAGGCCAGCTTCGCCGACCAGGGCTTCCTCAAGGGCACCCGGCTGGTGGCGGTCAACTCGATCAACTGGGCGCGGATCATGGCCCAGATCGTCTACTACTTCCATGCAGCCATCCAGCTCGGCGGCCCGGCCCGTTCCGTGGCCTTCTCGGTGCCCACCGGCAACTTCGGCGACATCTTCGCCGGCTACCTGGCGCGCAACATGGGCCTGCCGATCAGCCAGCTGATCGTCGCTACCAACCGCAACGACATCCTGCACCGCTTCATGAGCGGCAACCAGTACGTCAAGGACACCCTGCACCCGACCCTGTCGCCGTCCATGGACATCATGGTGTCGTCCAACTTCGAGCGCCTGCTGTTCGACCTGCATGGCCGCAACGGTGCCGCCATCGCCAGCCTGATGGATACCTTCAAGCAGGGCGGCGGCTTCAGCGTCGAGGCAGACCGCTGGACCGAAGCGCGCAAGCTGTTCGACTCCCTGGCCGTGGATGACGAAGCCACCTGCGAGACCATCGCCGAGGTGTTCAACGAGTGTGGTGAGCTGCTCGACCCGCACACCGCCATCGGCGTCCGCGCCGCCCGCGAATGCCGCCGCAGTCTGGCCACCCCGATGGTCACCCTGGGCACCGCCCACCCGGTGAAATTCCCGGAAGCCGTGGAGAAGGCCGGCGTCGGCCAGGCCCCGGCGCTGCCGCCGCACCTCGCCGACCTGTTCCAACGCGAGGAACGCTGCACCGTGCTGCCGAACGACCTGAAGCAGATCCAGGCCTTCGTCAGCCAGCATGGCAACCGCGGCAAGCCGCTCTAAGCCATAGCGCCAGAAACGAAAAGGCCGGCTCCCGAAAGGTGCCGGCCTTTTTCATTGCTGCATGGGTGGGGCGGAAACCTTGTGGGGGCGAATTCATTCGCTGAGCAGGCCGAAGGCCTGCCATTCGGGTCCTCAGGGGGCAGCTGCGCTGCCCTTAGCGAATGAATTCGCCCCCACAGTTGACTGGCCTACCTCCACGCTCGCTCAGATCGCCCCGTCCGCCTTCAACGCCGCCACCTGCTCGGCGCTGTAGCCCAGGGCCCCGAGCACCTCGGCATTGTGTTCGCCCAACTCCGGGCCTATCCACTCGGTGGAGCCGGGCGTCTCGGAAAGCTTGGGCACTATGCCCGGCATCTTGAAGGGCTTGCCATCCGGCAGCTTGGCCTGGAGGAACATCTCGCGGGCGAGGAATTGCGGGTCGTTGAACATGTCCTCGGCGGAGAAGATGCGGCTGGCCGGCACTTCGGCGCGGTTCAGCACCGCCAGCACGTCTTCCAGGGGCAGCGACGCCACCCAGCGGTCGATCACGCCGTAGAGCTCGTCGCGGCGTGCGTCGCGGCCGTCGTTGCTGGCAAGCGTCGGGTCATTGGCCAGCTCATCTCGGCCAATGGCCTGCATGAAGCGCTTGAAGATGGCATCGCCATTGGCGCCGATCTGCACATGCCGGCCGTCGGCGGCGGTGTGGATGGAAGAGGGCGTGATACCCGGCATGATGTTGCCGCTGCGCTCGCGGATGAAACCGAACACGTCGAACTCCGGGACCATGCTTTCCATCATGGCGAACACCGCCTCGTAGAGCGCCACGTCCACCACCTGGCCCTGGCCGCCGTTGACTTCCCGGTGGCGCAGCGCCATCAACGCGCCGATCACGCCCCAGAGGGCGGCGATGGAGTCGCCGATGGAGATGCCGGTGCGCACCGGCGGGCGATCCTCGAAGCCGGTGATGTAGCGCAGGCCACCCATGGATTCGCCCACGGCGCCGAAGCCCGGCTGGTCCTTGTAGGGGCCGCTCTGGCCGAAGCCGGAAAGCCGCACCATCACCAGTTTCGGGTTCAGGGCGTGGATCACCTCCCAGCCCAGGCCCAGCTTTTCCAACACGCCGGGGCGGAAGTTCTCGATCAGGATGTCCGCCTCGCTCAGCAGCTTCTTGAGGATGTCCCGGCCCTCGGGATGCTTGAGGTTCAGCGTCAGGGACTTCTTGTTGCGCGCCTGCACGAACCACCAGAGCGAGGTGCCTTCGTAAAGCTTGCGCCACTTGCGCAGCGGGTCGCCGCCGTCGGGCGACTCGATCTTGATCACCTCGGCGCCGAATTCGGCGCACAGGCGCGAGGCGAAGGGGCCGGCGATCAGGGTGCCGAGTTCGATCACTTTGAGGCCGGCGAGGGGTTTGGCTGAGGCGTTCATCGGAATTTCCATGGGCCAGGCGATGGCGGCGACTCTACCCCGTGGGGCCGGCAGCGAACAGCCCGGATTGCCGCTGGCGCCCCCCTCCGGGCCGACTTAAAGTTCTTGCAGGACTCTCATTCGCGTGCGCCGACCGCCATGCCAACCCGACCTGCAATGCCCTGCCACTTGTCGCCCGGTCCGCACCGGGAGGAGGGCACATGCAACTGAATATCCCCACCCTGGTGCTTGTGGATATCTACATCCTCGCCCTGGTGGGCATCCTCATGCTCCACGCCTGGCGACGTGGCCGCCGCGAGCCGACCCTCGGCTACCTGTCCGCCATGCTGCTGCTCGGCGCGCTGGCCACCGTGCTCGGCAGCCTGCGTGGCATCGGCATGGACTTCGTGCCCCTGGTCATCGGCAACGTGGCACTGCAGCTCTGCGGGGCGATGAACTGGACCGCCATGCGCGTGTTCGCCGGGCGCCAGCCGCATCTGCCGGGCATCTGCGCCGGCGCGGCGATCTGGGTGCTGCTCTGCCTCAATCCGGCGTTCTATGAGTCACTGACGGTGCGGGTGGTGCTCAGCTCGATGATGACCGTCACCTACGCCGGGCTCAGTGCCTTCGAACTCTGGCGCAGCCGCAAGTGCCTGGAAGTGGCCTATATGCCGGCCCTGGTGCTGACGCTCTTCCACACGGCCTTCTACTGCGTGCGCATAGTGGTCGACCGTGGCATGCCCTTCGACCAGGCGGTCGCTGGCGCCGGGCAGGGCACCAGCTTCTTCTCCCTGTTGGTGTTCGAGACCCTGCTCTACGCCATCGGCATTGCCTTCGTCACCCTGGCCATGGTCAAGGAGCGTGCCGAGCTGAAGTTCCGCGCCGCCGCCTACTGCGACCCGCTCACCGGTGTGGGCAACCGCCGCGCCTTCATGACGACAGGCGAATACCTGCTGGAAAGCTGCGAGCACCGGGGCGAACCCGTGGCCCTGCTGCTCTGCGACCTCGACCACTTCAAGCGCCTCAACGACAACTACGGCCACGCCACTGGCGACGAGGCGCTGGTGGCCTTCAGCCGCATCGCGGTCGGCAGCATGCGCAAGCAGGACGTGTTCGGCCGCATTGGCGGCGAGGAGTTCGCCTGCCTGCTGGCCGATGCCGACGACGAGGCCGGCGCCCAGGTGGCCGAACGTATCCGCCGCGAGTTCGCCGAGTTGCCTTTCCAGGAGCCGGGCGAACTCAGCGTCAGCATCGGCATTGTCAGCTCGAAGGAAGCCGGTTACGACCTGTTCCGCCTGCTTTCCATGGCCGACGACGCGCTCTATGCCGCCAAGGACAAGGGCCGCAACCGCATCCAGCGATATCCCGCCGAATAGCCGGATGGCCAGCCAAGGCGGTGGATTCAAGGTAGACTTGCCGCCCTCCGCTGATCATCAAGAAGCCCGCCATGGCCCTCCAAGCGACCCCCTACAAAGTCGAACTCAACCTCACCGACCTCGATCGCAGCGTCTACGAGAACCTGCGCTTCACCGTTGCCAAGCACCCGTCGGAAACCGAGGAGCGCCTGGCCGTGCGCCTGATCGCCTACATCCTCTGGTACCACGAGCAACTGGCCTTCGGCCGTGGTCTGTCGGACGTGGACGAGCCGGCGCTGTGGGAAAAGAGCCTGGACGACCGCGTTCTGCACTGGATCGAAGTGGGCCAGCCGGATGCCGATCGCATCACCTGGTGCTCGCGCCGTACCGAACGCTTCAGCCTGGTGACCTACGGCAACCTGCGGGTCTGGCAGACCAAGGTGCTGGACGGCGTGCGCAGCCTGAAGAACATCAACGTCGTTGCGGTGCAGCAGGAAGCCCTGGAAGAGCTGGCCCGCGACCTGCCGCGTTCGGTCAGCTGGAGCGTGATGATCAGCGACGGTTCGCTGTTCATCACCGATGAGCGCGGCCAGCACGAAATTCCCCTGGAGTGGCTGGCCGGGGAACGCTGAGCGGAAATCCGGAGGATTTCCGGGCAAGGGCCCAGATCCTTGCCCAAGGCCCTTTCCCGGGAGGGAGAGGGGAAGTCGAGTCAACGATTGGATCGTCCATGCGTATCGAACACCGCGTCCTGCCCGATGTCCTGCCTGACCTGGGCGACCTGCCGCCGCTGCTGACCCGCCTCTACGCCTCCCGTGGCGTGCAGTCCGCGGCCGAACTGGACAAGAGCCTGGCGCGGCTGATCCCCTACCAGATGCTCAAGGGCATCGATGCCGCCGTGGCCCTGCTGGTGGAGGCCCTGGAGCAGCGCCAGCGCATTCTCTATGTCGGCGACTTCGACGCCGATGGCGCCACCGCCAGCACGGTGGGCGTGCTCGGCCTGCGAATGCTTGGCGCCGCCCACGTGGATTACCTGGTCCCTAACCGTTTCGAGTACGGCTACGGCCTGACCCCGGAAATCGTCGCAGTCGCCCTGACGCGCCAACCCGACCTGCTGGTGACCGTGGACAACGGCATCTCCAGTGTCGAAGGCGTGGCCGCCGCCAAGGCCGCCGGGCTCAAGGTACTGGTCACCGACCATCACTTGCCGGGCCACGAACTCCCGGCGGCTGACGCCATCGTCAACCCCAACCAGCCGGGCTGCGAGTTTCCCAGCAAGGCCATGGCCGGCGTCGGCGTCATTTTCTACGTGCTGCTGGCCCTGCGGGCGCGCCTGCGCGAGCTGGACTGGTTCGCCCGCGCCGGTCTCAAGGAGCCCAACCTGGGCGAGCTGCTCGACCTGGTTGCCCTGGGCAGCGTCGCCGACGTGGTGCCGCTGGACGCCAACAACCGCATCCTGGTCCACCAGGGCCTGGCGCGCATCCGCGCCGGCCGTGCCCGGCCTGGCCTCAAGGCGATCCTCGAAGTTGCCGGACGGCCGGCGGGGCGCATCACCTCCACCGACCTCGGCTTCATCCTCGGCCCGCGCCTGAACGCCGCCGGCCGCCTGGACGACATGAGCCTGGGCATCGAATGCCTGCTCTGCGAGGACGAAGCCCTGGCCCGCGACATGGCGGTGCAGCTGGACCAGCTCAACCAGGACCGCAAGGCCATCGAGCAGGGCATGCAGCGCGAGGCCTTGGCCCAGCTGAAGAACTTGCCCATCGAGGACATGCCCTTCGGCCTCTGCGTGTTCGAGCCGGATTGGCACCAGGGTGTGATCGGCATCCTCGCCTCGCGCCTGAAGGAGCGTTATCACCGCCCGACGATTGCCTTCGCCGATGCCGGCGACGGCCTGCTCAAGGGCTCGGCGCGCTCGGTGCCGGGCTTCCATATCCGCGACGCGCTGGACGCGGTGGCCGCGCGCCATCCGGGGCTGATCAGCAAGTTCGGTGGTCATGCCATGGCCGCCGGCCTGTCCCTGCCTGTGGAAAACTTCGGCGCCTTCGCCGCCGCCTTCGACGCCGAGACCCGCCGCCAGCTCTGCGAGGACGACCTCACCGGCCGCCTGCTTTCCGATGGCCAGCTGAGCATCCAGGAATTTCACCTGGAGCTGGCTCGCGCCCTGCGCCTGGCCGGTCCCTGGGGCCAGCACTTCCCCGAGCCGCTGTTCCACGGCGTGTTCCAGATCGTCCAGCAGCGGCTTGTCGGCGAACGCCACCTCAAGCTGGTGCTGAAAAGCGAATGCGGCTCCCTGCAGCTGGATGGCATTGCTTTCAACATCGACCGCGAACAGTGGCCCAATCCCACCGTGCGCTGGGCCGAGCTGGCCTACAAGCTGGACGTCAACGAGTACCGTGGCCAGGAAAGCGTGCAGCTGATGGTGGCGCACATAGCCCCTCGCTGAGCCGCTTTTCGCCTGTGGGGGCGAATTCATTCGCTAAGGGCAGCGGAGCTGCCCCCTGCGAGGCCCCGAGGCAGACCTGCGGTCTGCTTTGCGATTGAAATCGCCCCCACAGCAGAACCTCCCTTCAGCTCACCCGTCACCCCGCCCTCGCATCTTTCCCATCCGGGTCTACGCTGTTCCAGTCCCTTAACATCCGCAAAAAAATCGACCTGCCTGTCGATTCCGTCTTCTTCCTTTCGACCAATAAGCACAGCCGGCACGCAAGGGACCGCAGCCTGGCGTTCATGCCACCCGACAGGAGAACAACAATGCGCTTCATGGTGATAGTCAAAGCCACAAAGGAATCCGAAGCCGGCGAGATGCCCAGCACCGAACTGCTCGCGGCCATGGGCCAGTACAACGAAGAGCTGGTGAACGCCGGCGTGCTGCTTGCCGGCGAAGGCCTGCACCCCAGCTCCAAAGGCGCGCGGGTGGTGTTCAAGGGCAAGGAGCGCAGTGTTATCGACGGTCCTTTCGCCGAAACCAAGGAGCTGATCGCCGGCTACTGGCTGTTCAAGGTCAACTCCCTGGAAGAGTGCATCGAATGGGTCAAGCGCTGCCCCAACCCCATGCCGACCGAGTCGGAAATAGAAATCCGCCAGGTGTTCGAAGCCGAGGACTTCGGCGAAGAGTTCACCCCCGAGCTGCGCGAGCAGGAAAAGCGCGTCTTCGAGAAAGCCAAGCAGCAGTGATCGCTGAAACCCGACGACAGGAGACAGTCATGAAAATCGATCCCTACCTCACCTTCGATGGCCAATGCGGCCCGGCCTTCCAGTTCTACGCCAAGGTGCTGAACGGCACCCTGGAAGCCTTCCTGACCTTCGCCGAAAGCCCGGCCTGTAACGAGGTGCCCGAGGAGTTCCGCGACAAGATCATGCATGCCCGCCTGGCGGTGGGCGACCAGGTGATCATGGGTTCGGACTGCCCGCCCCAGGCGCCGTTCGAGGGCATCAGTGGCATCAGCATCTCGATCAACGTCGACCGCATTGCCGAGGCCGAGCGGGTGTTCAACGCCCTGGCTGAGGGTGGCCAGGTGCAGATGCCCCTGGAGAAGACCTTCTGGGCCGCGCGCTTCGGCATGCTGATGGATCAGTTCGGCGTGCCCTGGATGATCAACTGCGAGAAGGATCAATAATTCTCAAAAATGACCGCGGCGCCGGGTAAATCCCGGCGCCGTTGATAAGCTTCTCAGGATCGAACCTCTCAAGGACCGATCCGATGCGACCGCTTCAACGGCTCCGCAAGCGCGCCAGCAATTTCCAGTATCGTCGCGACTGGCTGCGCGCCGACCTCACTGCCGGCCTGTCGGTGGCCGCGGTGCAGATTCCCACCGCCATCGCCTATGCGCAGATCATCGGTTTTCCGGCCCAGGTCGGGCTCTACGCCTGCATCCTGCCCATGCTCATATACGCCCTGGTCGGCGGCTCCCGGCAGCTCATGGTCGGACCCGATGCCGCCACCGCCGCCATGGTAGCCGCCGCCATCACCCCACTGGCTGCAGGCGATCCGCAGCGGCTGATCCACCTGTCGATGATCGTCGCGGTGATGGTCGGCCTGCTGTCGATCCTCGCCGGCTTCATCCGCGCCGGCTTCATCGCCAGCTTCCTGTCGCGGCCGATCCTGGTCGGTTACCTCAACGGCATCGGCCTCAGCCTGCTGGCCGGCCAGCTGGGCAAGCTGCTGGGTTACCAGAGCGAAACCAGCGGCTTCATCGCCGGCCTGTTGGCGATGATCCGCAATCTGGCCAGCACCCACCTGCCGACGCTGGCCCTGGGTGCCGCTACCCTGTTGCTGATGATCCTGCTGCCGCGGCGCTGGCCGAGGCTGCCGACGGCCCTGGTGGCGATAGTGCTGGCTTCCGTGGCCGCCGCCTGGCTGCAACTGGACCGCCACGGCGTAGCATTGCTGGGCGCGGTCCCGGCCGGCCTGCCGGAACTGAGCTGGCCGCGCACCAGCTACCAGGAACTGCTCGGCCTGCTGCGCGATGCCACCGGCATCACCATCGTCAGTTTCTGCAGCGCCATGCTCACCGCGCGCAGCTTTGCCGCCCGCCACGGCTATGCGATCGACGCCAACCACGAGTTCATTGCCCTGGGCCTGGCCAACGTCGGCGCCGGGGTGTCCCAGGCCTTCGTCATCAGCGGCGCGGATTCGCGCACGGCGGTGAACGACCTGGTGGGCGGCAAGACCCAGCTGGTCAGCGTGGTGGTGGCCCTGGTGATAGTCGCGGTGCTGGTATTCCTCCACGGCCCGTTGGCCTGGGTGCCCATCGCCGCCCTGGGGGCGGTGCTGATGCTGGCGGGCTGGGGGCTGATCGACTTGCGCGCGCTCAAGGCCTTCTGGCGTCTCAGCCGCTTCGAATGCGGCCTCTGCCTGCTGACCACGGTGGGCGTGCTCGGCGTCGGCGTGCTGCCCGGCATCTTCGTCGCCATCACCCTGGCCCTGCTGCGCCTCCTGTACTTCACCTACCGGCCCAGCGATGCGGTGCTGGGCTGGGTGGAGGGCGTGGACGGGCAGGTGGAGCTGGGCCGTTATCCACAGGCCAGCACCTTGCCGGGCCTGCTGATCTACCGCTTCGACGCGCCCTTGCTGTTCTTCAATGCCGATTACTTCAAGCAGCGCCTGCTGCACCTGGTGGAACAGGTGGACCATCCCCGCGCCGTGTTGCTCAACGCCGAAACCATGATCAATCTCGATCTCACTGGCCTCGCCACCCTGCGTGAAGTGCAGCAGACCCTGGCGGCCCAGGGCGTCCACTTCGGTTTCGCCCGCCTGTTGGGCCCCTCCTACGACTTGCTACAACGTTCCGGCCAGCTGGGCGAGCTGAAACCGCCGCTGGTGTTCAGCTCGGTCAGGGCGGGGATCAATGCCTACAAGATCTGGCTGGCGAAGCAGGGTGATCAAGCCTTGCCGAAGTCCGATCCAGTCACGTAAACAGGACCACAGGCCACTCACACAAGGAACGACCATGGACCCCTTCATGCAAGCCGCGATCGAGGAAGCCCGCCAGGGCCTGGCCGAGGGTGGAATTCCCATCGGCTCGGTGATCGTCCACAAGGGCCGCATCATCGGCCGCGGCCACAACCGCCGCATCCAGGAGGGCAGCGCGATCAAGCACGGTGAGATGGACGCCTTCGAGAACGCCGGGCGCCAGCCGGCCAGCGTCTACCGCGAGGCGGTGCTCTACACCACGCTCTCGCCCTGCTCCATGTGCAGTGGCGCCATCCTGCTCTACGGCATCCCCAGGGTGGTCATCGGCGAGAACCGTACCTTCCTGGGCGAGGAAGAACTGCTGCGCTCCCGTGGCGTGCAACTGGAGGTACTGCAGGACGCCGAGTGCGTGAAGCTGATGGAGGATTTCATCGCGGCCCGGCCGGAGTTGTGGAACGAAGACATCGGCGAGTGAGAGGTGGGTGGGGTCTAGACTGAAACTGTTCGTCCCCATGCGACTTCCCGGAGGTGCGGCATGGCGATCCGCGACGGTTTTATCGGCAGCGTCGGCAACACGCCGCTACTGCGTCTCGGCCGGCTCTGTGACGAGACCGGCTGCGAGATCCTGGCCAAGGCCGAATTCCTCAACCCCGGCGGCTCGGTCAAGGACCGCGCCGCCCGCTTCATCCTCGAAGACGCCGAGCGCCAGGGCCGCCTGGCGCCGGGCGGCACAGTGGTCGAAGGCACCGCCGGCAATACCGGCATCGGCCTGGCGCATATCTGCGCGGCGCGAGGCTACCGCTGCATCATCGTGATCCCGGACAACCAGTCCCCGGAAAAGCTGGACCTGCTGCGCACCCTGGGTGCCGAGGTGCGGCCGGTACCGCCCAAGCCCTACAAGGACCCGGACAACTACCAGAAGATCGCCGGCCGGCTGGCCAACGAACTGCCGGGCGCCATCTGGGCCAACCAGTTCGACAACACCGCCAACCGCCAGGCCCACTATGCGACCACCGGCCCGGAAATCTGGGCCGAGACCGGCGGCCGCGTGGATGCCTTCGTCTGCGCCACCGGCACCGGCGGCACCCTGGCCGGCGTCGCGCGCTACCTCAAGGAGCGTGATCCCAAGGTGCGCATCGTCCTCGCCGATCCCATGGGCAGCGCGCTGTACAGCTGGGTGAAGACGGGCGAACTGCTGGCCGAGGGCAGTTCCATCACCGAAGGCATCGGCACCACGCGGATCACCGCCAACCTCGAAGGAACGCCGATAGACGACGCGGTGCAGGTGGACGACCCGGCCTGCGTGGCCATGGTCTACCGCCTGCTGCGGGAGGAGGGGCTGTTCGTCGGCGGCTCCTCCGGCATCAACCTGGCGGCCGCCGTGCAGGTGGCCCGCGAGTTGGGGCCGGGGCACCGGATCGTGACCCTGCTTTGTGATCGGGGTGGGCTTTATGCCGGGCGGTTGTTCAATCCGGAGTGGTTGAAGGAGAAGGGATTGGCGGAGGCGGCTGGGGTCTAGTCCGTCGCCCTGCTGCCGGCGGGGAGCCGATCGTAGGGTGCGCCATGCGCACCGGAACACCGTGCGGAGATGGCGGTGCGCGCAGCGCACCCTACGGGGAGTAGCCGGCGCGAGTCACCCCTCTCCGCTTCAGGGAGAGGGGCCGGGGGAGAGGGCGTTACCAGCCGAGCTGCTTGTTGAAGCCCAGGGCGTCGTAGTAGTCGCCCTGGTAGGTGATCTTGCCGTTCTTCACGCGGACGAAACTGACTCCCTCGAACTTCAACGGCTTGTTGGTGGCCGGGGTCTCGGCACTCCAGGCGCCGCTGTTGGTGCCGGCGAACTCCCACTGGAAGGCGATGCCGTCGGCACTGACGATGGGCTCGCTGGTCATCTTCCAGGTGAGGTTCGGCACGGCGGTGACGAACACCTTGATCACATTGTCGCGGGCGGCCGCCCGACCCTGCTGCGGGGTGCCGACGGTGGCGTCGAAGTACACCGCGTCCTCGGCCAGGAAGCTGGCGGCCTTGTCGACGTCGTGGGCGTTCCAGGCGGCCATGTAGCCGTCGACTATGGCCTTGGCATCGTCGGCTGCCTGGACCAGGCCGGCCGTGGCGCAAAGCAGGATGAAGCTGAAAGTACGCAAGGTGTTACGCATTGCTTTTTCTCCTGGTGGTGGGGCGTGCTGCTGGTGGGCGGACTTGCCGCCCTTGTGGGGGCGAATTCATTCGCTATGGGCAGCGTAGCTGCCCCCTGGGACTCCCAAGGGCAGGCCGGCGGCCTGCTCAGCGACTGAAGTCGCCCCCACAAGGAGCGAGGTCAGCCTGGGTCAGTGCTTGAACATCACATGGCGCACTGCGGTGTAGTCCTCCAGGCCGTACATGGACATGTCCTTGCCATAGCCGGAGTGCTTGACCCCGCCGTGGGGCATTTCGCTGACCAGCATGAAATGAGTGTTGACCCAGGTGCAGCCGTATTGAAGGCGCGCGGACAGGCGGTGGGCGCGGCCCACATCAGCGGTCCAGAGGGAGGAAGCCAGGCCGTAGTCGGAGTCGTTGGCCCAGGCCAGCACCTGCTCCTCGTCGTCGAAGGCGGTGACCGAGACCACCGGGCCGAACACTTCGCGGCAGACGATCTCATCAATCTGGCGGGCGCCGGCCAGCACCGTGGGCTGGAAGAAGAAACCCGGGCCGTCGACGCGCGCACCACCGGTGATCACCTGGATGTGCGGCAGGGCGCTGGCGCGCTGGACGAAACCTTCGACACGCTCAAGATGCTGCTCGGTGATCAGCGGGCCGAGCTCGGTGGCCGGGTCGTCCTGCAGGCCGGTGCGGATGCTGCCGACGGCTTCGCCGAGCTTGGCCACGAACTTCTCGTAGATGCCCTGCTGCGCGTAGATGCGGCAGGCAGCGGTGCAGTCCTGCCCGGCGTTGTAGAAGCCGAAGGTGCGGATGCCCTCGACGGCGGCGTCGATGTCGGCGTCGTCGAAGATGATCACCGGGGCCTTGCCGCCCAGCTCCATGTGCATGCGTTTCACGCTGTCGGCGGTGCCTTTGATGATCCGCGAGCCGGTGGCCACCGATCCGGTCAGCGAGACCATGCGCACTTTCGGGTGGGTGGTCAGCGGTTCGCCGACGCTCGGGCCGCGGCCGAAGACCAGGTTGACCACGCCGGCGGGGAAGAGCTCGTTGATGAATTCGGCCAGCTTGAGGGCGGTCAGCGGGGTCTGCTCGGAGGGTTTCAGCACCACGGTGTTGCCGGCGGCCAGGGCCGGGCCGAGTTTCCAGGCGGCCATCATCAGCGGGTAGTTCCACGGTGCGATGGAGGCGACCACGCCGACCGGGTCGCGGCGGATCATCGAGGTGTGCCCGGGCAGGTACTCGCCGGCGGCGGAACCGCTCATGCAGCGGCTGGCACCGGCGAAGAAGCGGAACACGTCGGCGATGGCCGGCAGCTCGTCGTTCAGCGCGGCGGCGTAGGGCTTGCCACAGTTCTGCGATTCCAGGCGGGCGAGTTCCTCGGCGTGGGCGTCTATCTTGTCGGCGAGCTTGAGCAGCAGGGTGGCGCGCTCTTTCGGCGGGGTTTGCGACCAGGCCGGGAAGGCGGCGTCGGCGGCCTGCACGGCGGCATCCACCTGGGCCGGGCTGGCCTCGGCGATTTCCACCAGGGCGGTGCCCAGGGACGGGTTGAGCACGGCAAGGCTCGGGCCTTCGCCGGCGATGAGCTGGCCGTTGATCAGGAGTTTGGTTTGCATGGGGTGGGTCCTCGTTCGGTCTAGCCCCTCTCCCCCTGGGAGAGGGGTTGGGGTGAGGGTTGTTGTGTGCGGCTCGGACTACCCTCTTCCGATCGCGGCCCGCCCCGGCCCCTCTCCCGGAGGGAGAAGGGAGGGGAGAAAAGCGAGGGAGAGGGAGGCGGCCTGAAACTGTCTTTACTTCCCGCTCCCCGCCACGCCCTCGCCACCCTTGGTCAGGTAGTAGGCGCCGAGGATGGGCAGCATGGTCACCAGCATCACCAGCATGGCGACCACGTTGGTCACCGGGACGTCGCGCGGGCGGCTGAGCTGGTTGAGCAGCCAGATCGGCAGCGTGCGCTCATGGCCGGCGGTGAAGGTGGTGACGATGATCTCGTCGAAGGACAGCGCGAAGGCCAGCATGCCGCCCGCCAGCAGGGCCGAGCCGAGGTTCGGCAGGATGATGTGGCGGAAGGTCTGCCAGCCGTCGGCGCCCAGGTCCATCGAGGCTTCGATGAGGCTGTGGGAGGTGCGGCGGAAACGCGCGATCACATTGTTGTGGACGATCACCACGCAGAAGGTGGCGTGGCCGATGACGATGGTCAGCATCCCCGGCTCTATCCCTAAGCCCTTGAACGCCGAGAGCAGGGCGATGCCGGTGATGATGCCGGGCAGGGCGATGGGCAGGATCAGCATCAGCGAGATGCCTTCCTTGCCGAAGAAGTCGCGGCGGTAGAGCGCGGCCGCGGCCAGGGTGCCGAGCACCAGGGCGATCAGGGTGGCGAGTGCGGCCACCTGTGCCGACAGCTTGATCGCTTCCACCACGTCGGCGCGGCCGAAGGCGACGCTGAACCAGTGCAGGGTGAAGCCCTGCGGCGGGAAGCTGAAGGCCGCGTCTTCGGTGTTGAAGGCGTACATGAAGATGATCAGGATCGGGATGTGCAGGAAGGCCAGCCCGCCCCAGGCGGCGGCTTTCAGGCCCCAGGTCGCTTGCTCAGAGTGCATCGAAGGCCCCCAGACGTTTGACGATGGACAGGTAGATGGCGATCAGCACGATCGGCACCAGGGTGAAGGCGGCGGCCATGGGCATGTTGCCGATGGCGCCCTGCTGGGCGTAGACCATGCTGCCGATGAAGTAGCCGGGCGGGCCCACCAGCTGCGGCACGATGAAGTCGCCGAGGGTGAGGCTGAAGGTGAAGATGGAGCCGGCGGCGATGCCTGGGATGGACAGCGGCAGGATCACCTGCATGAAGGTCTGACGCGGGTGTGCGCCAAGGTCCGCCGAAGCCTGCAGCAGTGACGGCGGCAGGCGTTCGAGGGAAGCCTGGATCGGCAGGATCATGAACGGCAGCCAGATGTAGACGAACACCAGGAAGCGCCCAAGGTGCGAAGTCGACAGGGTGTTGCCACCCACTCCAGGCACGCCCAGCAAGAGTTCCAGCAATGGCTGCAGATGCAGCATCTGGACGAACCACATCACTACGCCGCCCTTGGCCAGCAGCAGGGTCCAGGCGTAGGCCTTGACGATGTAGCTGGCCCACATGGGCATCATCACCGCGATGTAGAAGAACGCCTTGGTCTTGCCCGTGGTGTAGCGCGCCATGTAGTAGGCGATGGGGAAGGCCAGGGCGGCGCTGGCGATGGACACGGCGACCGCCATGCCCAGGGTGCGCAGGATGATGTCGAAGTTGGCCGCCTGGAACAGCGCGGCGAAGTTGGCCAGGGTCAGGTCCGGCGTCACCGCCATGGTGAAGTCGTCGAAGGTGTAGAAGCCCTGCCAGAGCAGGGTCAGCAACGACCCCAGATAGATGGCGCCGAACCACAGCAGCGGTGGTACCAGCAGCAGCGAGAGATACAGGGTCGGCTTGCGGTAGAGCAGGTTCGACAGCCGCCGCAGCAGGCCGTTGGCGGCCTGGGGCCGCTCGGCGTTGAGGGTCAGTTCCATGTCACAGGCCCTCGCTGAGCTGGACCATGGCATCGCGGGCCCAGCGGGCGGTGACCACCTGGCCTTGCTGGTGCAGCGGCGCGGCGTCCTGCCACTGGTTGTTGGCCAGGCTGACGCAAAGGTTCTGGCCGTTGTCCAGGCGGATCTCGTAGCGAGTGGCGGCTCCCTGGTACTGGATATCGTGGAGCAGGCCGCTGATTTCCACCTCGTGGCTGGCCGCCTCGCCCTGGGCGAAGCGGATGTGCTCTGGACGGATGGAGAAGGGCTGCGCCGCGCCGGTGAGCTGGCGTGCGAGGTCACCGCGCAGCACGTTGGAGGTGCCGACGAACTCGGCCACGAAGGGCGTGGCCGGCTTCATGTAGAGGTTGCGCGGGGTGTCCACCTGCTCGATGCGGCCCTTGTTGAACACCGCCACGCGGTCGGACATGGACAGCGCCTCGCCCTGGTCGTGGGTGACGAAGATGAAGGTGATGCCGAGCTGGCGCTGCAGCTTCTTCAGTTCGCTCTGCATCTGCTCGCGCAGCTTGAGGTCGAGCGCGCCCAGGGGCTCGTCCAGCAGCAGCACGCGCGGGCGGTTGACCAGCGCACGGGCCAGGGCCACGCGCTGGCGCTGGCCGCCGGAGAGTTGTGCGGGTTTTCTGTCGCCGTAGCCGGCCAGGGCGACCATGCCCAAGGCTTCTTCGGCACGGTTGTGGCGCTCTGCCTTGCCCACGCCCTTGACCTTGAGGCCGTAGGCGACGTTGTCGCGCACGTTCATGTGCGGGAACAGCGCGTAGTCCTGGAACACGGTGTTCACATCGCGCTCGTAGGGCGGCAGGCCGGCGGCCTCCTCGCCATGGATGCGGATTGAGCCCGAGCTGGGTTGCTCGAAGCCGGCGATCAGGCGCAGGCAGGTGGTCTTGCCTGAGCCGGAAGGGCCGAGCATCGAGAAGAACTCGCCGTCCTTGATATCGATGGATACCCGGTCAACGGCCTTGACCTCGCCGAACTGGCGGGAAACCTGGGTGAATTGGACGGCAAGTGTCATGGTGAGGTGCTCCGGTGACGCGAAAAAAGACGTGACCTGGGTGGGGCCTCGCAACTGGAGGCCCTGCGGGAATCTCATGTGGCAGGAGGTAGCCCCCTCTCCCTCCGGGAGAGGGTTGGGGAGAGGGAAACACCGCGCGGAGCAGCACTACCCTCTCCCCCGGCCCCTCTCCCTGAAGGGCGAGGGGTGACTTTCGGGGAGAGATCGGTGCGGATTACCTTCCGCCCATGATCGCGATGTAATCCTGGGTCCAGCGGCTGTAGGGCACGTACTTGCCGCCCTCGGCCTGCGGGGTTTTCCAGAAGGCGATCTTGTCGAACTGGTCATAGCCGTTGGTGGCGCAGCCCTCGGCGCCGAGCAGGGCGCTGGCCTTGCAGCCGGCGGGGACGGCGGGCAGGGAGCCGAACCAGGCGGCCAGGTCGCCCTGGACCTTGGGTTCCAGGGACCAGCTCATCCACTTGTAGGCGCAGCTCGGGTGCTTGGCGTCCACGTGCAGCATGGTGGTGTCGGCCCAGCCGGTGACCCCCTCCTTCGGGAACACCGTGGCCACCGGCTGGCCCTCGGCCTTAAGGGTGTTGGCCATGTAGCCCCAGGTGCTGGAAGCGGCCACGCCTTCGTTCTTGAAGTCGCTCATCTGCACGGTCGCGTCGTGCCAGTAGCGATGCACCAGGCTGTGCTGCTTGCGCAGTACGTCGAGTACGGCGGCGTACTGCTCCTCGGTCAGCTGGTAGGGGTCCTGGATGCCCAGTTCCGGCTTGGCGGACTTCAGGTAGAGGGCGGCGTCGGCGATGTAGATGGGGCCGTCGTAGGCCTGCACACGGCCCTTGTTGGCCTTGCCGTCGGCCAGCTGCTGGGGCTCGAACACCGCGCTCCAGCTGTCCGGCGCCTGCTTGAAGGCCTTGGTGTTGTACATCAGCAGGTTCGGGCCCCACTGGTAGGGGGTGCCGTACGGCTTGCCCTGCACGGTGAACCAGGGGGCGTCCTTCAGGCGCGGGTCGAGGTTCTTCAGGTTGGGGATCAGGTCCGGGTTGATCGGCTGCACGCGCTTGCCATAGATCAGGCGCAGTGAGGCATCGCCGGAGGCGGTGACCAGGTCGTAGCCGCCCTTGGTCATCAGGCTGACCATCTCGTCGGAGGTGGCGGCGGTCTTCACGTTGACCTTGCAGCCGGTGTCCTGCTCGAACTGGGTGACCCAGTCGTAGTTCTTGTCCGATTCGCCGCGCTCGATGTAGCCGGGCCAGGCGATGATGTCGAGCTGGCCTTCGCCCTTGCCGACTTCCTTGAGGGCCTCGGCAGCCTGCAGGCTGGTGCCGGCCAGGACGGCGGTGGCGATGGCGCTGAGCAGAGCGGTTTTGCGCACGGACATGATGTTCCCTCTCGAGTTGTTATTGGTCGGGGCAGTTGGAGCAGGTCGAACCGTTGTTGTTTTGCTAAAGCGTCTGTCCGTGGCGCGCCATGATGTGGCGCACCACGCTGTAGTCCTGCAGCGAGTCGCTGGACAGGTCCTTGCCGTAGCCGGAGCGCTTGAGGCCGCCATGGGGCATCTCGCTGGCCAGCATGAAATGGGTGTTGATCCAGGTGCAGCCGTACTGCAGGCGCGCGGCCACCTGCATGGCCTTGTCCAGGTTCTGGGTCCAGACCGAAGAGGCCAGGCCGTACTCGGAGTCGTTGGCCCAGTCCACGGCCTGGGCCAGGTCGTCGAAGCGGGTGACGGTGACCACCGGGCCGAACACCTCGCGCTGGACGATCTCATCCTGCTGCTTGCAGCCGGCCAGCAGGGTGGGTTGGTAGTAGTAACCGGCGCCGGAGTGCACGGCGGCGCCGGTGACCCGCTCGATATGCGGCTGGCCGAGGGCGCGTTCGACGAAGCTGGCCACGCGGTCGCGCTGGCGCGAGCTGATCAGCGGCGGCATCTCGTTGTCCTGGTCGCGCTTGCGGGCGAAGCGCAGGCTGGCCACGGCATCCCCCAGTTCGCTCACCAGGCGGTCGTGGATGCCGGCCTGGGCGTAGATGCGGCAGGCGGCGGTGCAGTCCTGCCCGGCGTTGTAGTAGCCGTGGGTACGCACGCCCTGGACCACCGCTTCGAGGTCGGCGTCGTTGCAGACGATCACCGGCGCCTTGCCGCCCAGTTCCAGGTGGGTGCGTTTCAGGGTGCGGGCGGCGCTTTGCAGGATCTTCTGCCCGGTGACTATGTCGCCGGTGAGCGAGACCATGCGCACTTTCGGGTGACCCACCAGCTGGCTGCCGACGCTGTCGCCGCCGCCGCAGAGGATGTTGATCACCCCAGGCGGGAGGATCTCCGCCAGGGCCGGCGCCAGGGCCAGGATCGATAGCGGAGTATGTTCCGAGGGCTTGAAGATCAGGGTGTTGCCGGCGGCCAGGGCCGGGGCGATCTTCCACGCCGCCATCATCAGCGGGTAGTTCCAGGGCGCGATTGAAGCCACTACGCCCACCGGGTCGCGGCGCACCAGGCTGGTGTGGCCGGGGATGTACTCGCCGGCCAGTTGGCCTTGCTGGCAGCGCACGGCACCGGCGAAGAAGCGGAACACATCGGCGGTAGCGGGAATGTCGTCCTGGCGCGCCAGGTGCAGGGGCTTGCCGCAGTTCAGGGCTTCCAGGCGGGAGAGCTGATCGGCGCGTTTCTCGATGGCGTCGGCGATGGCCAGCAGGGCGGCGGAGCGTTGCGCGGGCGTGGTGCGTGACCAGCCGGCGAAGGCGCGGTGGGCAGCGGCGACTGCGGCTTCCATCTGTTCGATGGAGGCTTCGGCGATGGTCACCAGGGTTTCGCCGCTGGCGGGGTTGATGATCGGTTCGGCCAACCCTTCGCCGATGACGAGCTGGCCGTCGATCAGCAGTTCGGTATGCAGGGTGGGGGTGCTGGCGGCGCCGGTCATCTTGCTGGCTCTTTTCTTCTCGGTTTTTTGTTCTTCGGTCATACCGGTGCTCCTGGGTGGGGCCGGCATGCCTCTGCTTATGGGGACGAGAGACTAGAGGCCGGACCTGAGGTCGACAAATTCTAAATACTGAAAGTAGCGTTCGATTAAATCGAAGGCCTGCGGCTATTCGGCTGTTCCCGCGCCACGGTGAGGAAGGGGTCCACCAGCGCCGGCCGCGCGGTGCCGCGACGCCAGGCCAGGCCCACGTCCAGCGGCTCGCCAAGGTCCACCAGGGGCCGGGCTTCGATGATGTCGCCCTCCAGGGACCAGGGGCGGTAAGTCATGTCCGGCTGGATCGACAGGCCGAGTCCGGCCGCCACCAGGCTGCGCACCGCTTCCACCGAGGCGGTGCGCAGGGTCACCTGCGGCGTCATCCCCGCGCGCGACCAGATGCGCTGGGTGTGCAGGCCCATCTCGTCGGCGTTGAGCTGGATCAGCGGTTCGCCGGCCACGTCCGCCAGGCCGATGCTGTCGCGTTCCAGCAAAGGGTGCTGGGCCGGCAGCCAGAGGCGGTGGGGCGAGTGCGTCAGCACTTCGGTCTGCAGGGCGTGGCGGTCTTCCAGGTTGGAGAGGATGAGCACGCCGACGTCGATCTCGCCGCTGACCAGCAGGTGCTCGATATAGGGGCGTTCGTCCTCCACCACGCGGGTCTTCACATTGGGGTAGGCGCGCTGGAAGCGGGTGATCAGGTCGGCCAGGTAGTAACCGGCCACCAGGCTGGTCACGCCGATGGTGAGGCTGCCGGCCACCTGGTCGGTGCTCTGCTGCAGGCTGCGCTTGGCGTTGTCCACCGTGGCCAGGATCAGGTGCGCCTGGCGCAGGAACTGGTGGCCCTGGTGGGTGAGTGACATGCCCTTGGCATGGCGGTTGAACAGGCTGACGCCGATTTCCTCTTCCAGCTGCTGGATGGCCAGGGTCAGGGTCGACTGGGAGATGAACACCGCCTGGGCGGCGGCGGAGATAGAGCCGGTTTCGGCCACGGCGATGAAATGGCGGATCTGGCGGAGGGTCATCATGGGCGGATGGCGTCCCTGGATTATCGAAATCTGAACTTGGGTTTCGCTTTTTTAGAAGGTTTCTTCTCGTTCCGCCACCTTGCGTGCGCGCAGCGAGGTTAATCGCTAATTCACCTGGCCCCTACCGGCGAGAGACACGGCACCTGCCGGTCGGCCGAGAGGCCATTCCAGTAGGTGAAGTCGAAGTCCTTGGCTATTCCGGGGGGCTGAGGGTTTGCAGCAGGTGTCGTCGTAGGTGCTGGCCAGCATCAGGCGCGTGGCCCAGGCGCGGTCAACCGCGCCGAAGCCGGCGGGCGACGGCTGGTGCCACGAGCTCGCCGGCCGGGTGCCTCAGTCGATGAGGCTTCTCTCTTGCAGAATCTTCAGGAAAGACGCTCCATCGTCTTCCACCATGAAGATTTCCTCACCATCGAGCATGTACGCCTTCAGTAAGGACTCTACCGCGAGAGCCTCATTGCCCAACTTCCACTGACACTGCCCCAGGCGGTAATGCACGAATGGATTCTCGATCCCGCCTGGCTCATTCAGCGCGTCCAGAAAGCTATTGCGCGCAAGCTCGTAGTCGTTCTTCTGATACTGTGCATCACCAGCGGAGGCGGACAGCCACATGCAGGCCTCCTGATCCACTTTGGGTTCCATGAGAATGAAGCCCTGCTCCCGCCAGTATTGCATCGCAAACTCGTCGTCCGTAGCCAGTTGGGGAGGAGTACCTTCCAGTAAGGCGTCGTTGGCAGCCTTAAGTTGCGCCGCGCCCCTGCGGAACAGGCGGATGGCATCGTTGAGACGTTGGCTCCCAATCAAGTCCAACGGGACTGAGCCGACGTCGCTGTCCTGGTCATCCAGGTAACGAATTCGAACTCGCTCCTGGCCGTCCATGCAGCACTCGACGTCGTAGTAGAAGTTCTCGTACTTCGTTTCACCATCGCTATCCACATACGCCCGGGTAAGCCGGAAAGTCGGGAGCATCTCGCGGTCGTCGTTGTTTTCGTGTCGGAACGATGCATGCAGGCTTCCTAGCCAGAATCCGTTCCGGTCGTCACTGTTGTAGTCGTCATAAGGTGTCGCCACGGGAAGCGCGAGCAGCGTCCGGACTTCGGCAGGTGTGATTTGCTCCGCGGCCCAATGGCGACTCGATGCTCCCTCCAGCAGCAACGACCAACCTTTCAGAATGAGTTGGGTGAAGGTGGGAGTGAAAGTGTCGCCGACGACGCCGCACCACTCGGGCTCATCGGCCTTGAAATCATCGCAAGTGGCCTTGAGCAGGGCCCAGCCGTACTGCCGCGGACGAAAGAACAGCACTTCCTTCCATGTCCGGGGAAGCGGCTCCCGAACCATGGAGAAGCACACTGCAGATCCGTTGGCCAGATCCTCCATCATGATGTTGCGGGCCTGCGTCCCGTCTTTTTCTGCCGGTGACACCAACACCGTCAATTGCAGGCCATCGCGGTCGAACTGGTACATCCAGGTTTCAACTTTCTCCAGTGGCATCAGGTCGGGAGCGCCCAGCCGCAGAAAGTTCTCGGGACTTATGGTGGCGTCGGAGAAAATCGAGGGTACGCTGAACGGCGCCGCTACCTCCGATAGCCCCTGCATCGAGACTATGCATTGGCCTGCTTCCAACAGATCCAGCATGGCGCTGGCGTCCAGCTCCCAGGCGGCCGCCGGCTCGGGCTCAACCTGAATCACGCACTCGGGCGCAATGATTCTCTTGAGTTCTTCGCCGTCGAACGCGTCCAGGTCGTCAATGCGCTTGAGGCAAGTTACCTTCCCCTGCAGGGTCATGTCGTAGTCGGTTTGAATCAGCAGCGCAACCTTGGTGTCACCCCGAACATGCATGCAGCCGTGGTTGTAGTCGCCCCAATACAGCTCTGCGATTTCCAGGTTGCCACCGACGAAGACCTGCTGCCCCCCGACCATGGCGTTGCGCGCCGTCAGGTTGCCCAGGACGATGAGGCCGCAGGCTCCATCGGTTTCCAGGCTCCAGATATGCTGTTCAATGACGACGTTTCCAGTGACCAGGATGAACCACGGATGGGCTCCGCCATCGTCGCCTTCCCGCCAAGGCGAAAGCGGGTCGTCCAGATTCAGGCGATCGAGGTGAAGATCACCTTCGACATAGAGAACAAGGTTCTCTTCCGTCTCGACCTCGTCCGGCTCCAGCCAGTAAACATCCGAATCTTCCGGGACTTGGTCACTGATCTCCGTATAGCGCATCACCCGGAACGGACACTGAGGTGACAAGACCGCTGTCACCTGCTGTGGAGTCGGCCCGGACGCCTCCAGCGTCGCGGAGTCTTCGGCCACAACTAACGCGCTGAACACCTCCCGCCAGTTGCCTGGAGCCATGCGTGCCAGCCTACTCAGATAGCGCTGGAGGGCTCGGGCTATCTGCGCGCAGGTCAACCCCATCCCCCACGGGAATGGTTGCCTGTCGTAAACCACATCCATTGCCCAACGAACTGCGTCCCCCTCGTAGCAGCCGGTCAGTTCCTCGGTGACTACCGTGGCCAGCATGAACATCGCATCCAACCGGCCGTCCGGAGGACCATCGCACGCGGCTCGGAGTAGCGTGATGGCGTGCTCGTTGATCGAGAACGATGCGCACTGGTCTGCGGTGATAGCCAGGCGTAGCGATGCGGCAATCTTGATCAGGTCGGTGCTTTTGAGCACAAGAGGCGATGTACAGAGGCTGGAGCGAGTCTCGGAGTCCTCCGCCAGTTCGCGCCAGGCGGTAATGTCGCCCTCGCCGTCCTTCTGAAGCATGTAGCGGCTGGCATAGGTGGCCATGTCGTTAGGGTCCTTGAAGAGAGACGACAGGATTACCTTGTTGTCATGGTCGTAGCCAAAGTACTGGCGCACGCCGTCCAGCATCAGCGACTCGATGCCACCAGAGTGTCCGCAGCGGTCAGCGATTGGGGAGAATTTATGTTCGGTTTCCATATGTGAGTCCTTGGCGGAAGCCATGCCCATTCCTTGATCCGATTCCAGGTGGCGAGCGCAGATGCCGTTGGACCTACCGCTCGCAACCTTGGCAGGCAAGTGCTCCTACCGAATTGATGCCTCAGAGTCGCGGTGATGGCACTTGAGACAGAACGTGTTGCCGGCGGTCCGCCATATCGAGGAGAACCGAAGTCTGCCAGCATTGGGGTAGCCAGCCTGCCAGCAGCAGGGGGCGCGCATTGTCCGGGCGCATGTCCTGGCCGGCCAGCAGGTAAGCGTTTCTCGGCATGCCGGCCATGTAGCGCGTCACCCAGTCGGTCAGCCGCTCGACATCAGGCATCAAAAGACCATCGTCTTCGCTGAAATGCGGGGTGTCCCCCGCCTGCTGATCCTCCGGGTTCCATAGTCCCTGCTCGTCCATGTCCAGCCCCGTGATGTGCGCGATGGCGTAGCCCGATAGCTGGGCGTACTGGGGCACGTGCACGTAATCGAGCAGCTTCGTCAGTGCAACGGCGCTGCCTCGAAATGCCAAAGACCAGATGAGTGCCCGGCTTTGCGCGGGGTCGGCCTGTGCCTGTTGAATCCAGGCTTCGAATGCGTCGGGCTGTGCGGTCAAGGCAAACAGCAGCAGTGCGCGTCGCTGCCGGCTGCCCTGCATCAGCGGCAGCGTTTCCAGCAAGGCGGCGTCGGCTTCGGGCATGCCCAGCCAGGCCATGGCATAGGCGCTCTCGAACCGACACTGGGGCTCGTCGCCCTTGAGTGCTGCCCGCAGGGACGGTGCCTGGGCCGGCAGGCGCCACTCGCCGATGCAACGCAGGGCCCGGGCGCGGACGGCTGCGGAGGGATCCGTCAGGGTCTTCGTCAACCAGGTGGAATGCACACTCGGTCCATCACCGGCATGGGTCACGGCGAAGGCCGATGCGGATGTTGCGCGTAGGGCCGCAGCGGTCGAATCGCTCCAGCGTTTCAGGCAGTCCGCGGCGGTGGGTGTCGCGCTCCAGATCAAGGCCGCCGCTGCCCCCTTGGCGGCAGCCGGATGAGCCTGAAGCACCTGCTCCAAGGCAGACCAATCCACCCCGTTGCCTTGCTGCAACAGGGTGTAGGTGCAGGCGAACACCTCGTCGGGCGTCTTCCAGCGCTGCAGGTTGCCGATGGCGATGGGGAGTGCCGCAGGGCCGGCGACCCGCAGCCCTTCCAGGTGCGCATCCAGCAGCTGGTCCAGGCGTTGCAGGTGCGAGCAGCGATAGCTGGGACGCCACAGAGCGTCTTGGCGGCGCAGCCAGCAAAATGCCGCCTCATCCAGATGCTGGTTCAGGATGTGGTGATTGACAGGACGTTGCAGCAGGGTAGTAGCGGTCGTAGGCATGGCTCAATCGTCCCAATAGGCAGTGAGGGAGGGCGGCATGGCCATCCACAGGCGAGGTTTCAAAGCTCGTCGCCTTCATCATCCGCATCGTCCTGCCCGTCTTCGTCATCGTCGGGCAGCGGATAGGGGACAGAGAACGCTTTGGTGTGCAGCTGTTGTAGCTCTTGCAGTGCTTCCTCGCGGTCCTGGCGATAGGCCATGGTGATGCCCGCCTCCAGGGTGCGGCGCAATTCGTCCTCGTTGTATTCGGTCCGGTCTTGGGCGAACAGGTGCTTGCCCAGGATGCGCGCCGCGCTTATCAGGCTGTCTTGGATGATGCGGTGGTGCGCCTCGGAGAAGTCGCTGGGTTCGGGATCGACGTGCTCCAGCATCTGCCGCGCCGTTTGCGCAGCCTCTTCGACTGCGCCCTGCGCCATCAGGACCTCCATCTTCAGGTCGTACCAGCCCGACCAGTCGTAATCGTCCTGGATGTTCAGCGACACCAGCCGATTGCGCGCCGCCTCCAGGTGCTCCAGCGCCTGCCCATGCCGGCCGTCCTGCCAGGCCTCGGCGGCTTGGCCGATGAGGGTATCGAACTCGTTTTGCTGCTGTGCGGTGAACTTCATGTTGGGTCACTCGTCGTGAAATGACGCTCGCCACTGCTGGCGAGCGTTACAGGTACTCGGGCATCAGTCCTTGAACTCATGCCAGCGGGCCTGCAGGACGCCGTCGTACAGGCCTTCGGCCTTGCAGCGGTCGACCATTTCGCCGTAGCTGAAAATCTGGTGCCATTGGCCGTTTTCCAGATACGCGGCGCCATAGAAGCCGGCCAGCAGCAGGACGCCATCGCGAGTGGAGAGATGGCCCGCGCTGATTTGGGAAAAGGCAGGGATGTTGGCCTTCACCAACTGGTCGCCGACAATCCACCATACGCCGTAGTCGTTGGTGCACCAGACGCGATCCTCGTACCAGACCATATCTTTAAACGCGAGACTGATGAGTTCCTTGCTCTTTACCTTTTTCCAGGTGTCGCCTCGGCCCACAAAGGTATGGCCTTCATAGCCGCTGATATAAACACGGCCATCAGCACCACAGCAGACTGTCTCTAAGAAGAGATTGCTTGGAAAGTCGACTCGGCGCCACGCGTTTCCATTAAAGCTCCATACATCACCGTACCCACCAACGGCATATATGTCATCTTTAGAAAATCCATCCAGATCCCTGAAACCCGGCCTCCCGGATTTATCCACCTCGGTCAATGGAATATTTTTGTTATGCCAATGCCATCTATTTTTCTGTTCGCGGAAGCCAAAAGTTCGCATTCCTCCTGCTGCGTATAATGTGTCTGATATGGTTTTTAGCCGAAAAACACCGCCTCGGGTCTGACTCAGGATATTATCTTCCATACCTGCTTCACCGCTTCCAACGGCATAAACCTGACCACTGATTGAGCTCACAACTAGTTGCTCTTTTTGATTTAATGACACCGCGGCATCTGAAATATCAAATCCAGTCAGAGTTGCATGCCCCCACTGGGAGTCTTTTGGTTTGAAGCTGAAGTCCGATATGACTCGAAGTATTAAGGCAGTATCATCTGGATAACGCCCGACATCCTCCCAGTCCGTCCACTGCGTATAGTCTTCGCGGGCAAGAAAGTAGAATTTATCCCTGCTCCTGACTACGCAATCAACGATGTTGTACCCCAAGAGTTCTTTGCTGAAATCTTCCGGTGCCATCATGATTTATTCCATCCCTGTGCTGCCATTTGGATATTCCGGTGTCAGTCCTTGAACTCATGCCAGCGGGCTTGTAGCACGCCGTCGTACAGGCCTTCGGCCTTGCAGCGGTCGACCATCTCGCTGTAGCTGAAAATCTGGTTCCATTGCCCATTTTCCAGATACGCGGCGCCATAGAAGCCGGCCAGCAGCAGGACGCCGTCGCGGGCTGACAGGTTTCCGGAACTAACTTTGGCAAGCGCGGGAAGATCGGCGGGGACTATCTCATCATTGATAATCCACCACACGCCGTTGTCGTTGGTGCACCAGACGCGGTCTTCGTACCAGACCATGTCCTTGAAGCCCAATGGAATGACTTCCCTTTTCTTTATCGGCTTCCAGGTGTCCCCGCGGCCCACGAAGGTCAGGCCTTCGTATCCGCTGATGTAGACCCGGCCGTCCGCACCGCAGCACATGGCTTCACTGGTGACGTTGCTGGGAAAATCCACGCGCCTACATGATTTCCCATCGTAATGCCAAACATCCCCATCGCCACCAGCGGAATAGATATCATCGTGAAAAAATCCATCAATGGCGCCAAATCCTGCTGAATATAGTTCGCTCTCTTTATCATAAGGCGTATCGCGACTAAGCCATTGCCAGTCGTTCTTTCCTCTTCGAACTCCGACTATTCTCCCGCTGCCAGCGAGATAGACACTGCCATCAATTGTTCTGAGACATCTTAGCGAGCCTCGCAGATCCGGCTTGACTTCATCTTGGATTTCGTTATCTCCCGCGCCGAGGACGAATATCTGTCCGCTCAGAGAACCGACAATAAGCTGCTCTTTCGGCAAGAACGCCACGCTTGAGTTCAGTCTCGAGAATCCTTTCAGGACACAATGCCCCCACTGTTGGGTGGGTTCTTTTGAGCGTACGAAAGACATTACTCTTTTGTGTAGGGAACGCTCGCTTGGATGGTCCCCTTTGTCCTTCCAGTCGGTCCATTGCGTGTAGTCTTCACGCGCAACAAAGTAGAAGAAGTCTCTTCTTCTCACTTCGCAATCCACGATGTTGTAACCGAGCAGTCGTTTGGAGAAATCTGCGGTTGAAATCATGTCGGCAGCCTAGTCCTTGAACTCATGCCAGCGGGCCTGCAGGACGCCGTCGTACAGGCCTTCGGCCTTG